>NZ_JBIWKH010000039.1:0-1047 GCF_044765585.1 Streptomyces sp. NPDC102441 | reverse complement strand
AAGCGGGTGTTCGTTTTCCCGGGTCAGGGTTCGCAGTGGCCCGGGATGGCACTGGAACTCCTGGACACCTCCCCCGTCTTCGCCGAACGACTGCGCGAGGTCGCCACAGCCGTCGAACAACACGTCGACTGGACCGTCGAAGACGTCCTACGCGGAACCGCGACCGAATCCATCGAACAGATCGAAGTCGTCCAACCCGTCCTCTTCACCGTCCACCTCGCCCTGGCCACCCTCTGGGAACACCACGGCATACACCCCGACGCCGTCATCGGACACTCCCAAGGCGAAATCGCCGCCGCCTGCGTCGCAGACGCCCTCACCCTCCACGACGCCGCCCAACTCATCGTCCTACGCTCCCAACTCTTCGCCGACGAACTCACCGGACACGGCGGCGTCGCCTCCATCGCCCTCTCACCCACAGAAGTAGAAAAACACCTCACCCAACTCAACAGCTCCCTCACCATCGCCGGAATCAACGGCCCCCACCTCGTCACCGTCGCCGGCGAACCCGACCAACTCGAAGAACTCGTCGCACACACCACCGCCCAAGGCACCCGAGCCCGCATCATCGCCGCCACAGTCGCCTCACACAGCCCCCAAGTCGAACCACTACGCCAAAAACTCACCCAACTCCTGAAATTCATCACCCCCCGACAGGCCCGCATACCGATCTACTCAACCGTCACCGGCCACATCCTCAACGGCACAGAACTCAACGCCGACTACTGGTACGAGAACTGCCGCCGCCCCGTCCTCTTCGAACCCGCCATACGCCAACTCCTCAAAAACGGCCACCACACCTTCATCGAAACCAGCGCCCACCCCGTCCTCACCCTCGCCATCGACCAGACAGCCGAAGACGCCGACACCCACGCACTCACCCTCGGCTCACTACGCCGCAAAGAAGGCGGCCAAGAACGCTTCCTCACCTCACTCGCCCACGCCTGGACACACGGCACACCCGTCAACTGGCAACAAACAAACACCACACACAACACCCAGACCGTGGACCTCCCCACCTACCCCTTCCAACACACCCACTACTGG
>NZ_JBIWKH010000038.1:0-1191 GCF_044765585.1 Streptomyces sp. NPDC102441 | reverse complement strand
CTAGTGATCTGGTTGTGAGTTGCTCTGGCACCACGTGAGTCGTTTTCCGCACCAGTTCACGGGTTTGGGTGCCGCGAGCCGGCTGGCTGCGGTGTGCTGTCGGTTGTGGGTGACAGCAGGCTGGAGCCGCTGGTCCTGAGTGAGACCGAGCGACGGGTGTTGGACAACTGGGTCAAGCGCCGTACGACCGCGCAGGGGCTGGCCCTGCGGGCGAGGATCGTGCTGGCGTGTGCGGAGGGCGGACCGAACCTGGCCGTCGCGGCCCGGCTGGATGTAAACCGGGGCACCGTCGCCAAGTGGCGGACCCGGTTCCTGCGGGACCGCCTCGACGGCCTGTCGGACGAACCACGGCCCGGGGTGCCGCGGACCATCACCGACGCCCAAGTCGAAGAGGTGGTGGTCCGCACCTTGGAAGAGACACCCGCGGGCGGTACACACTGGTCGAAGCGGGAGCTGGCCAAGGTCGTGGGGATCTCTCCTGCCAGCGTGCTGCGGATCTGGCACGCCTTCGGCCTGCAGCCATGGCGGACCGAGACCTTCAAGGTCTCCCCGGACCCGTTCCTGATCGACAAGGTCCGTGACGTCGTCGGTCTCTACCTGGCCCCGCCGGCGAACGCGGCGGTGTTCGCGGTGGACGAGAAACCGCAGATCCAGGCCCTGGAGCGGACCGCGCCGGTGCTGCCCATGGTCCCGGGAGTGCCTGAGCGGCGCAGTTTCGACTACGTCCGGCACGGAACCGTGGACCTGTTCGCCGCCCTGAATACCGCGACCGGAAAGGTGATCACGAAGCTGTCCGCGCAGCACCGGGCCGTGGACTTCCGGGACTTCCTCGACGAGATCGACCGCCAGACCGACAAGGGCCTGGCGGTCCACGTGATCTGCGACAATCTCTCCGCCCACAAGGCGCCGGTCGTCCACAAGTGGCTGCTGGCGCATCCACGCTTCCAGCTTCACTTCACGCCGACGTACTCGTCGTGGATCAACCAGGTCGAACGGTGGTTCGCCGAGCTGGAACGGCGCTGCCTCGAGCGTGGGGTGTTCTGCTCTCTCGACGACCTCAAGGCCGCACTTGAGAACTGGGTCAAGGTCTGGAACGACGAGGCCCGGCCCTTCAAGTGGACCAAGACCGCCGACCAGATCCTCGACCGGATCTGCCGCTACTGCTCACGCATCTCCGAACCAGGTCACTAG
>NZ_JBIWKH010000037.1:0-1256 GCF_044765585.1 Streptomyces sp. NPDC102441 | reverse complement strand
GCCCCGTCCCGCCGCCCCCCGCCGCGCCTGCGGCCGCGGCCGCGGCCGCGCCGTGCGGTGTCCTGGTCCGTGGCGTGCTGGTCGCCGTCGTGTGGTCGGGGTGGTTGTCGTCCTGGTGCTCGTCGTCTCGTCTTGGGCGTTCGGGGGATGTTCGCTGAACATCGGTGAACACTGTTGAACGTGGCTGAACACCCTGAGGGTGGTTGGGTGTTGCTGGGGGCGGCTCGCCTTGTTGGCCCTGCGCGTCTTCCTCCCGCGGCGGGTGCCGCCGTCTGCCGTGGCCGTGCCCTGGGCGCCCGCCGGCCCCCCGGCCTCCGGAGGGGCGGCTGTGCCCCTGAGGCCGTCCGCAGGGCAGCTGGTCTCGGGCCGCGTCGCGTTCGTACCGTCCGTCGCTCCGTAGCCGAGCATCGCCGCGCCCCGCCCGCCCTCGGGCCGCACCTCCGCCGTCCCGTCGGTCCGGCGCCCGCCGCTCCTCGCCCGTTCCCAGGGCCGTTCTCCGCGCCCTGCGGCCCGGGTCCTGCCGCCCCGTGCCCGCTGCTCCCGTCCGCCGGCAGGGCGCTGGGGTTCTGCCGGCGGACGTTCTGGTGGCCCTGTGCCGGGCGGTGGCCCTGTGGTCCGGGCCGTGGTTCGGGCGCTGTTGTGCGAGGAGGTGAATTCCGCGGCTTTGTGCCTGTGTTACATGTCGAATTCGAGGGACATTACGTAACACATTTCGGGGCCTGTTCTGTTACGCTTTCCATTACGGTTATGACGGTGAATAGTTGAGGCCGCACGGCGCCTTATCGCTGGCCTTTTTTGAATGCCCGTCAGATTTCCCCAAATGTGGGTCCAGAAATGCATTTTCAGATGCCACCCATGCCGATCCATAAGTAATCTGGTGTAGACCACTTGCAACCCGCTGTCTCGTGTGTTTATGATGGGCCATCAGAAAGTAACGGCGCCCGGCAAGTTGCGGACCCCCTCTTGTTGCTGCCATACTGTAACCACAACAGAGCGGGACCAAGGAGCCCGGAGGGCGACGCGGGGCCCACCGAGAACAACAACACAAGCCACTGACCAGCGAAAACACACGTCAGAGGCGAACAGGCAAACTCGGCTGGCACCCCGGACCCCGAAACCGTGACCCCCGCCGGCCGACAGAAAACCACCGAGAGTAACGGACTCCGGCCCACCGTTCTCCTCGGTGTTGCGGAGCAACACAACAACATTCCGTCGCGAAGTGACGGCGCGTCATGTTGCCGGAGGCAACGGCGCGC
>NZ_JBIWKH010000036.1:0-1302 GCF_044765585.1 Streptomyces sp. NPDC102441 | reverse complement strand
GGCGGTTTCTAGCGATCGTTGCAACACGTGGTCGGTTGTCTAGGCCGCGAGGAGTTTAGCCAGACGCTCGGCTGGGGTTTCCCAGCCGAGCGTTTTGCGTGGGCGGCGGTTGAGCTGGTCAGCGACGGCGTCCAGGTGCTCGGGGCTGTGGACCGAGAGGTCGGTGCCCTTGGGGAAGTACTGCCGCAGCAGCCCGTTCGTGTTCTCGTTCGAGCCGCGCTGCCAGGGGCTGGCGGGGTCGCAGAAGTAGACCGGGATGTCGGTGGCGAGGGTGAACTCGCCGTGCCGGGCCATTTCGCTGCCCTGGTCCCAGGTCAGGGACCGCTTGAGGTGTGCGGGCAGGGTCTGGGCGGTGGCCGTCAGCGCGGTCAGGACGGCCTCGGCTGCGTGATCGCCGGGCAGGTGCAGGAGCATGACGTAGCGGGTCGCGCGTTCGACGAGGGTGCCGATCGCGGACTTCCCGTCCTTGCCGATAATCAGATCGCCCTCCCAGTGGCCGGGCACCGCCCGGTCCTCGGCCTCGGCAGGCCGTTCACTGATCATGATCATCGGGGTGGTGAAGCGCGGCTGCCGGCAGTTGGCCTGCCGCTGGGGCCTGCGGCGGGCCCGCCCTGAGCGCAGGGCGCCGGCGAGGTCGCGCCGTAGCTGGCCCCTGCCCTGAACGTAGAGCGCCTGGTAGACGGTCTCGTGGACCACGTGCATCTCCGCCCGGTCGGGGAACTGTGCCCGCAGAGCCTGGCATATCTGTTCCGGGCTCCACTTCTCGTCCAGCATCGCCTGGACGGCGTCGCGAAGCTCCGGGTTCCGGGTGATCTTGCGGAGCTTGGGGCGGGGCCGTCGGGCATCAGCGCGGGCCTGAGCCGCGTGCGGACGATAGGCCCCGCTGCCGGAGTGGCGGTTGCGCCGGATTTCCCGGCTGACCGTGGACGGACTGCGGCCCAGCTCCGCGGCGATCGCCCTCACGGTGGCCTTCTCCCGCAGCCGGTCCGCGATATGGATCCGCTCGTCCTCACACAGGTACCTGGATGTGCCGGAAGGCGGCACCACCGCGGAAATCGGTGGTACCGCCTTCTGCCTACGGTCGGCGCTGCGGCCGTTACGCCACTTGTTGCCGGTTCGCCGGTCAACCCCGACGATCCGGCAGGCTTCCGTGTTGCTGTATCCCTGCTGCACGAGCCGGGAGTATGCCTCCCGCTCCCGGCGCAACTTCACCGGCCCCTGAGCCGTGGTCCGCACCTTGCGGATCTCGAAGTCCATCGCACCCCTTGAGCTGGGGTGTTGCGACAACCACTAGAACCTAAG
>NZ_JBIWKH010000035.1:0-1541 GCF_044765585.1 Streptomyces sp. NPDC102441 | reverse complement strand
TCCCCGTTATCTTTTTCGCGGTCCTGCAATGGGGCCGCTGGCCTCCGGGCCCGGTATGACTGTGTCCCCCTGTCGAACGAATGACCTGGGGGGTGGTGTCGCCGGGCCCGGGAGGTGCCGTCGGAGACGCTGATGAGAGGTCCGGCCACCGTCCGGTCCGGCGCAATGCCGGGCAGCCCTTGGGCGGCAGGTCTGCATAACGTGGATGCGCGCGTACGACACCGATGCCGAGGCCGGCACGTTCAACTCGCCTGGAGGGGCGCGATGTTCGATACCGAAGACGTGGGCGTGTTCCTTGGCCTGGACGTCGGCAAGAGCGCCCACCACGGGCACGCGCTGACTCCTGCGGGGAAGAAGGTCTTCGACAAGCAGCTGCCCAACAGCGAGCCGAAGCTGCGGGCCGTCTTCGATAAGCTGGCCGCGAAGTTCGGCACGGTGCTGGTGATCGTGGACCAGCCCGCCTCCATCGGAGCCCTGCCTCTGGCCGTCGCCCGGGACGCGGGCTGCAAGGTCGCCTACCTGCCCGGCCTGGCGATGCGCCGGATCGCCGATCTCTATCCCGGCGAGGCGAAGACCGACGCCAAGGACGCCGCGGTGATTGCGGACGCCGCCCGCACCCTGCCGCACACCCTGCGCTCGCTGGAACTCACCGACGAGATCACCGCCGAGCTGACCGTCCTGGTCGGCTTTGACCAGGACCTCGCTGCCGAGGCCACCCGCACCAGCAACCGGATACGCGGCCTGCTCACCCAGTTCCACCCCAGCCTGGAACGCGTCCTCGGTCCGCGTCTGGACCACCAGGCTGTCACCTGGCTGCTGGAACGCCACGGGTCCCCGGCCGCCTTGCGAAAGGCCGGCCGTCGCAGACTCGTCGAGCTCATCCGGCCCAAGGCACCGCGCATGGCCGCCCGGCTGATCGACGAGGTCTTCGACGCCTTGGACGAACAGACCGTGATCGTGCCGGGGACCGGCACCCTCGACATCGTCGTTCCTTCCCTGGCTCGCTCCCTCGCCGCTGTCCACGAACAGCGCCGGGCCCTGGAAGCCCAGATCAACACCCTGCTGGAGGCACACCCTCTTTCCCAGGTCCTGACCTCGATGCCGGGAGTCGGCGTCAGGACCGCAGCCGTGCTGCTGACCACCGTCGGCGACGGCACCAGCTTCCCCACCGCCGCCCACCTCGCCTCCTACGCGGGCCTGGCCCCCACAACGAAATCGTCGGGAACCTCGATCCACGGCGAACACGCACCCCGAGGCGGAAACCGGCAGCTGAAGCGGGCCATGTTCCTGTCTGCCTTCGCCTGCATGAACGCCGATCCCGCCTCCCGGACCTACTACGACAAGCAACGCACCCGCGGAAAGACCCACACCCAAGCCCTCCTTCGCCTCGCCCGCCAGCGCATCAGCGTCCTGTTCGCCATGCTCCGCGACGGAACCTTCTACGAGTCCCGAACCCCCGCCGTCACCCTCGCCGCATAAACGGGACCGGCACCCCTAAAACCGACAGCGCGGGATTGACGAACGACATAGAGGCACCCCCC
>NZ_JBIWKH010000034.1:2014-5261 GCF_044765585.1 Streptomyces sp. NPDC102441 | reverse complement strand
AACACAGTGGACGCGAGCAACTGAGGACAAGCCCTCGGCCTATTAGTACCAGTCAGCTCCACCCGTTACCGGGCTTCCACATCTGGCCTATCAACCCAGTCGTCTACTGGGAGCCTTAACCACTCAAGGTGGTGGGAATACTCATCTCGAAGCAGGCTTCCCGCTTAGATGCTTTCAGCGGTTATCCTTTCCGAACGTAGCCAACCAGCCATGCCCTTGGCAGGACAACTGGCACACCAGAGGTTCGTCCGTCCCGGTCCTCTCGTACTAGGGACAGCCCTTCTCAATATTCCTACGCGCACAGCGGATAGGGACCGAACTGTCTCACGACGTTCTAAACCCAGCTCGCGTACCGCTTTAATGGGCGAACAGCCCAACCCTTGGGACCGACTCCAGCCCCAGGATGCGACGAGCCGACATCGAGGTGCCAAACCATCCCGTCGATATGGACTCTTGGGGAAGATCAGCCTGTTATCCCCGGGGTACCTTTTATCCGTTGAGCGACAGCGCTTCCACAAGCCACTGCCGGATCACTAGTCCCGACTTTCGTCCCTGCTCGACCCGTCGGTCTCACAGTCAAGCTCCCTTGTGCACTTACACTCAACACCTGATTGCCAACCAGGCTGAGGGAACCTTTGGGCGCCTCCGTTACTCTTTAGGAGGCAACCGCCCCAGTTAAACTACCCATCAGACACTGTCCCTGATCCGGATCACGGACCCAGGTTAGACATCCAGCACGACCAGAGTGGTATTTCAACGACGACTCCACAACCACTGGCGTGGCCGCTTCAAAGTCTCCCACCTATCCTACACAAGCCGAACCGAACACCAATATCAAACTATAGTAAAGGTCCCGGGGTCTTTCCGTCCTGCTGCGCGAAACGAGCATCTTTACTCGTAGTGCAATTTCACCGGGCCTATGGTTGAGACAGTCGAGAAGTCGTTACGCCATTCGTGCAGGTCGGAACTTACCCGACAAGGAATTTCGCTACCTTAGGATGGTTATAGTTACCACCGCCGTTTACTGGCGCTTAAGTTCTCAGCTTCGCACACCCGAAAGTGCACTAACCGGTCCCCTTAACGTTCCAGCACCGGGCAGGCGTCAGTCCGTATACATCGCCTTACGGCTTCGCACGGACCTGTGTTTTTAGTAAACAGTCGCTTCTCGCTGGTCTCTGCGGCCACCCCCAGCTCACCGAGTAAATCGGATCACCAGTGATGGCCCCCCTTCTCCCGAAGTTACGGGGGCATTTTGCCGAGTTCCTTAACCATAGTTCACCCGAACGCCTCGGTATTCTCTACCTGACTACCTGAGTCGGTTTAGGGTACGGGCCGCCATGAAACTCGCTAGAGGCTTTTCTCGACAGCATAGGATCATCCACTTCACCACAATCGGCTCGGCATCAGGTCTCAGCCTTAACGTGTGACGGATTTACCTACCACACGGCCTACACCCTTACCCCGGGAACTACCATCGCCCGGGCTGGACTACCTTCCTGCGTCACCCCATCGCTTACCTAATACAAGTCTGGTTCATCGGCTCCACCACTACCCTCAACTCCGAAGAGATCAGGCCGGCTTCACGGACTTAGCATCGCCTGATTCAGTACTGGGCGTTTCAAAGCGGGTACCGGAATATCAACCGGTTGTCCATCGACTACGCCTGTCGGCCTCGCCTTAGGTCCCGACTTACCCTGGGCAGATCAGCTTGACCCAGGAACCCTTAGTCAATCGGCGCACACGTTTCTCACGTGTGTATCGCTACTCATGCCTGCATTCTCACTCGTGAACCGTCCACAACTCGCTTCCGCGGCTGCTTCACTCGGCACACGACGCTCCCCTACCCATCCATACTCCCGTTGGGGATATGTGTATGAATGACACGACTTCGGCGGTACGCTTGAGCCCCGCTACATTGTCGGCGCGGAATCACTTGACCAGTGAGCTATTACGCACTCTTTCAAGGGTGGCTGCTTCTAAGCCAACCTCCTGGTTGTCTCTGCGACTCCACATCCTTTCCCACTTAGCGTACGCTTAGGGGCCTTAGTCGATGCTCTGGGCTGTTTCCCTCTCGACCATGGAGCTTATCCCCCACAGTCTCACTGCCGTGCTCTCACTTACCGGCATTCGGAGTTTGGCTAAGGTCAGTAACCCGGTAGGGCCCATCGCCTATCCAGTGCTCTACCTCCGGCAAGAAACACACGACGCTGCACCTAAATGCATTTCGGGGAGAACCAGCTATCACGGAGTTTGATTGGCCTTTCACCCCTAACCACAGGTCATCCCCCAGGTTTTCAACCCTGGTGGGTTCGGTCCTCCACGAAGTCTTACCTCCGCTTCAACCTGCCCATGGCTAGATCACTCCGCTTCGGGTCTAGAGCGTGCAACTCAATCGCCCTATTCGGACTCGCTTTCGCTACGGCTTCCCCACACGGGTTAACCTCGCTACACACCGCTAACTCGCAGGCTCATTCTTCAAAAGGCACGCAGTCACGACTGCATGTGCAAGCACATACAGCGACGCTCCCACGGCTTGTAGGCACACGGTTTCAGGTACTATTTCACTCCGCTCCCGCGGTACTTTTCACCATTCCCTCACGGTACTATCCGCTATCGGTCACCAGGGAATATTTAGGCTTAGCGGGTGGTCCCGCCAGATTCACACGGGATTTCTCGGGCCCCGTGCTACTTGGGTGTCTCTCAAACGAGCCGTTGATGTTTCAGCTACGGGGGTCTTACCCTCTACGCCGGACCTTTCGCATGTCCTTCGCCTACATCAACGGTTTCTGACTCGCCTCACAGCCGGCAGACTGTGAAAAAGAGATCCCACAACCCCGTATGCGCAACCCCTGCCGGGTATCACACGCATACGGTTTGGCCTGATCCAGTTTCGCTCGCCACTACTCCCGGAATCACGGTTGTTTTCTCTTCCTGAGGGTACTGAGATGTTTCACTTCCCCTCGTTCCCTCCACACTGCCTATGTGTTCAGCAGCGGGTGACAGCCCATGACGGCTGCCGGGTTTCCCCATTCGGAAACCCCCGGATCAAAGCTTGGTTGACAGCTCCCCGGGGACTATCGTGGCCTCCCACGTCCTTCATCGGTTCCTGGTGCCAAGGCATCCACCGTGCGCCCTTAAAAACTTGGCCACAGATGCTCGCGTCCACTGTGCAGTTCTCAAACAACGACCAGCCACCCATCACCCCACCCTTACAGGCGAGTTCACTGGGGCCGGCAACCAAAGGGAC
>NZ_JBIWKH010000033.1:0-7750 GCF_044765585.1 Streptomyces sp. NPDC102441 | reverse complement strand
ACGGCACACCCGTCAACTGGCAACAAACAAACACCACACACAACACCCAGACCGTGGACCTCCCCACCTACCCCTTCCAACACACCCACTACTGGCTGGAGGCGGAGTCGGGGCTGCGCGGCGAAGAGGCCGCCGTCGCCCTCGGCCAGGAGTCGGCGCATCATCCGCTGCTGGGGGCTTCCCTCTCCCTCGCGGGTGACGCCGGCACTGTCTTCACCGGCCGGCTGTCGCTGCGCAGCCACCCGTGGCTGGCCGATCATGCCGCCCTGGGGACCGTACTGTTCCCGGGCACCGGGCTGGTGGAGCTGGGTCTGCGCGCCGGTGAGCAAACCGGACTCGATGTCCTGGAGGAGCTGACGCTCCAGGCGCCGCTGGTGCTGCCCGAGGACGGCGCCGTACAGGTCCAGGTCGTCGTCGGTCCCTCCGACGAGACCGGACAGGCGCCTCTCTCGATCCACTCACGGCCGGAGAGCGCGGGGCCCGGCACCGGCTGGACCACACACGCGTCCGGAGCGCTCGTGCGGGGCGGCACGGCCTCGGATGTGGACCTGTCGGTGTGGCCGCCGCAGGGTGCGGAGCCGGTGGACCTGGCGGGCTGGTACGAGTCGCTCGCGGAGGACGGTTATCAGTACGGCCCTGCCTTCCAGGGCCTGCGGGCAGCGTGGCGGCGGGACGACGAGGTCTTCGCCGAGGTGGCCCTGGCTCCCGAACAGGCCGAGGACGCGGGCCGGTTCGGCCTCCACCCGGCACTGCTGGACGCCACGCTGCACGCCATCGAACTGGGTGTGCTGCCGAAGACCGGTGACACGCGGCTGCCGTTCGCCTGGAGCGGTGTACGGCTGCACGCCACCGGTGCCACGGCCGCCAGGGTCCGCCTCGCGCAGGCCGGCCCCGACGCCGTGACCCTTCACCTCGCCGACGGGGCCGGCGACCCGGTCGCCACGGTGGATTCGCTGGCCCGCAGGCCTGTGTCCCCGGAGCAGCTCGCCGCGGCCGGACGTGGCAGCCATAACGAAGGCCTCTACCAGGTCGATTGGGTGCCGGCCGGCGGTTCGGGTGAGTTCACGGGTTCGTGGACGGTCCTGGGCGATGACGGTCTGGCCGCGCTCACCGAGGTGCCCGACGCGGTAATCGTCCCGGTCACCACCACCGGGAACCTGCACGACGCCCTACACCCCCTGCTCGAACTGGTCCAGAATTGGCTGGCTGACAAGCGGTTCACCGACGCCCGGCTCGTGGTCGTGACACACAGCGCCACAGGTGCGGACGTGGACCCCGCCTCGGCGGCGGTCTGGGGCCTGGTGCGCTCGGCCCAGACCGAGAACCCGGACCGCATCACCCTGGTCGACCTGCCCACCGGTGCCGACCCCGCACACGCCGCGACAGTACTCGGCCTCGACGAACCCCAGATCGCCGCCCACTCCGACACCCCCCTGGTCCCCCGGCTCACCAGAGCCACCGACACCGGCACACCGGCCGGCACACCCTGGGACACCGAAGGCACAGTCGTGGTCACCGGCGCACTGGGCGCACTGGGGCGACTCGTGTCACGGCACCTCGTGACCGAACACGGCGTACGAAGCCTCCTCCTGGCAAGCCGACGCGGCGAACACACTCCAGGCGCAGCGGACTTCACCGCCGAACTCACGTCCCTCGGGGCCCACGTCACCCTGGTCGCCTGCGACGTGGCCGACCCCGATGCCGTACGCACACTCCTGACCAAGGCACCCGCCAAACACCCGATACGCGCAATCGTCCACACCGCCGGCGTACTCGACGACGGCGTACTCACCACCCTCACACCACAACGACTCGACGCCGTACTCGCACCCAAAGCCATCGGCGCCCTCAACCTCCACCACGCGACCCGAGAACTGGGGCTCGACCTCACCGCCTTCGTCCTCTTGTCCTCCGTACAGGGGGTGCTCGGCGGCCCCGGCCAGGCCAACTACGCCGCCGCCAACGCCTACCTGGACGCCCTCGCCGAACAGCGCCACGCCCAGGGCCTGCCCGCCACCTCCCTGGCCTGGGGCCTGTGGGCGGAAGGCGGCATGGAAGCTGACCTCGACCAGGCCGACCGGGAACGGATGGTCCGGAACACGGGGATGAGCGCGCTCCCGCCGGACGAGGGCATCGAGCTCTTCGACACGGCGACCTCCCTGAACACGGCCCACCTGGTCCCGGCCCGGCTCGACGTGACGGCGCTGCGTTCACGGAACGCGACCGAACTCCCCGCCGTGCTTCGCGGGTTCGCCCGCACACAGGTCCGTCGGGCCGCCACCACCACGGCGGCTCCCGAGCTGTCACTCGCCGGCCGACTGGCCGCCCTGAGCACGGGCGAACAGGAGAAGGCGCTGGTCGATCTCGTACGGAGCGAGGTCTCGGCGGTGCTGGGGACGACCACCAAGGTGGAGGCGCGGCGCGGCTTCAAGGAGCTGGGCTTCGACTCGCTGACCGCGGTCGAACTGCGCAACCGCCTGAACAAGGCCACCGGCCTGCGACTGCCAGCCACACTCGTCTTCGACCACCCCACACCGGTCGAAGTGGCCACGCTGCTGCGCGCCGAGCTGGTCCCCGAGACGAACGGCCCGGACGCGGGGCGGGACGGAACCGACGGCATCGCAGCCGCCCCGGCCGCCCGCTCCGGCACCAGCACCGGTTCCGATCCTTCTTCTTCCACTTCCTCCACCGTCGCAGACGCAGTGGACCTGATCGACGACATGGACGTCGACGATCTGGTCCGCCTGGCACAGGAAAGTTTCTGATCCCGATGAGTTCTGAGAATGGCAAGGACATGACGGACAACTCGCTGTCGAAGGTGGTCGGCGCGCTGCGGGACTCGCTCAAGGAGACCGCGCGGCTGCGGCAGAAGAACCGTGAGCTCGTCGACGCCGCTCACGAGCCCATCGCGATCGTCGGCATGAGCTGCCGCTATCCCGGCGGCGTGCGGTCGGCGGAGGACCTGTGGGAGCTGGTGCTGGAGGGCCGCGACGCGGTCTCCGGGTTCCCGGACGACCGCGGCTGGGACCTGGAGCGCCTCTACGACCCGGACCCGGAGCGGCCCGGCACCTCGTACACACGGGAGGGCGGGTTCCTGTACGACGCGGGCGAGTTCGACGCCCAGTTCTTCGGCATATCGCCCCGCGAGGCCCTCGCCATGGACCCGCAGCAGCGGCTGTTCCTCGAGGCGTCCTGGGAGGTGTTCGAGCGGGCAGGCATCGACCCGTCCTCCGTACGCGGAACCAAGGCCGGAGTCTTCGCCGGACTGATGTACCACGACTACGGCCCGGCCCTCCACGAGGCCACCAAGGGCGTGGAGGGGCACCGCCTGACGGGCAGTCAGGCGAGCGTCCTCTCCGGCCGGGTCGCCTACACCCTGGGCCTGGAAGGACCCGCGGTGACCGTGGACACCGCCTGCTCCTCCTCCCTCACCGCGCTGCACCTCGCATGCGAGTCGCTGCGGCGCGGCGAGACCACCATGGCCCTCGCCGGCGGTGTCGCGATCATGGCGACCCCGGGGACGTTCGTGGAGTTCAGCCGCCAGCAGGGACTGGCCAAGGACGGCCGGTGCAAGTCCTTCGCGGAGGCGGCGGACGGCACGGGCTGGTCCGAGGGTGTCGGTGTGGTGCTGGTGGAGCGGCTTTCGGACGCGCAGCGCAACGGCCACCGGGTGCTGGCCGTCGTACGGGGCTCCGCCATCAACCAGGACGGCGCCAGCAACGGCCTCACCGCCCCGAACGGCCCGGCCCAGCAGCGCGTCATCCGAGCCGCACTAGCGAGTGCGGGTCTGACGGCCGACGCGGTGGACGCAGTGGAAGCACATGGCACGGGCACCCGGCTGGGCGACCCGATCGAGGCACAGGCGCTGCTGGCCACCTACGGGCAGAACCGCCCCACCGACCGGCCGCTGTGGCTGGGCTCCGCGAAGTCCAACATCGGACACGCCCAGGCGGCATCGGGCATCGCCGGAGTCATCAAGATGGTCATGGCGCTGCGGCACGCGCAGCTGCCGAAGACGCTGCACGTCGACGCCCCGTCCTCGTACGTCGACTGGTCGGCGGGCGGGGTGGAGCTGCTGACCGAGCAGCGGGAGTGGCCTGAGGTGGACCGGCCGCGCAGAGCGGGGGTCTCGTCCTTCGGGATCAGCGGGACGAACGCCCACGTGATCCTGGAGCAGGCACCGGACACCGGGCCTCAGACCCGGCGGGACGACGCCCCGGTCCCGGTTCCGGTCCCTGTGCCCGTACCACTGTCCGCCCGGTCCGATGCGGCCCTGCGGGCCCAAGGCGTGAACCTCTCGTCGTATCTGGACGCCCATCCCGGGACATCGCTGTCCGGTGTCGGGTATGCGGCTGCGGTGTCACGGGCCGCGCTGGAACACCGGGCCGTCGTGATCGCCACCGACACCGACAACGCCCGCAACCCCCTCACCGCACTCACCGAAAACCGACCCTCAGCCACCCTCGTACAAGGCACAGCCGACGAAGGATCCCTCGCCTTCCTCTTCACCGGCCAAGGCAGCCAACGAGCAGGAATGGGCCGCGAACTCCACACCACCTACCCCGTCTTCGCCCACGCCCTGAACGAGGTATGCACCGAACTCGACCAACACCTCGACCACCCCCTCCAAGAAATCATGTTCGCCCCCGAAGGCACCCCCCAAGCCGAACTCCTCCACCGCACCGAATACACCCAACCCGCCCTCTTCGCCATCGAAACCGCCCTCTACCACCTCTACACCTCCTGGGGCATCACCCCCGACTACGTCACCGGACACTCCATCGGCGAAATCACAGCCGCCCACGCAGCCGGAGTATTCACCCTCCCCGACGCCTGCGAACTCGTCACCGCCCGCGGCCGGCTCATGCAAGCACTGCCCCAAGGCGGCGCCATGCTCTCCATCCAGGCCACCGAAGACGAAGTCCGCACCACCCTCCCCACCGGAACCTCCATCGCAGCACTCAACGGACCCACATCCACCGTCATCGCAGGAGACAAAAACGCCGTACTCACCGTCGCCCACCACTGGAAAACACACGGCCGCAAAACCAAACAACTCCACGTCAGCCACGCCTTCCACTCCCCCCACATGAACCCCATGCTCAACGCCTTCCACGAAGTCGTAGCCCGCCTCACCCCCCACACCCCCCACACACCACTCATCTCCAACCTCACCGGCACACTCGCCGACCCCGACGACCTCCGCACACCCGACTACTGGGTCAGACACCTCCGCGAAACAGTCCGCTTCGCCGACGGCATCACCACACTCCACACCAACGGAGTCACCACCTACCTCGAACTCGGACCCGACGCCACCCTCACCGCCATGACCCGCGACACCCTCCCCACAGGTGGTCGTCCCACGACTCTGGCGGCCGCCCTGCGACGCAACCGGGACGAGGCGCAGACCGCCGTGCTCGCGGCGGCCGAGGCGTGGACCCGCGGTGCGGCACTCGACTGGACGGCGCTGACGGCGCCGGCCGGGGAAACCGCGGTCTTCCTGCCCCCCTACCCGTTCCAGCGGAAGCGGTACTGGCTCGAGGCACCGCCAGGAGGCGGCGAGACGCACCGCCCGGGTTCCGTGGAGGCCCGCTTCTGGGACGCGGTGGAGACGGAGGACCTCCAGGCACTGGCCTCCGCGCTCGGCGTCGAGAACGCGGACGCCTTCGGCGGCGCTCTGCCGCTGCTGGCCTCCTGGCGGCGCGGAATCCGGCACGACCGGCCGGCCGACGTACCGGGGGAAGCCGAGACGGACACGGAGACCAGTGACGAGCCGACGTTCGCCGCGACCCTTGCCGGACTGTCGCCGGCCGAGCAGGACGAGTGGGTGGCGGACCTCGTACGGGACGAGATCGCCGCCGTACTCGGCTACACGAGCCGCGACGAGGTGGACGCGGATCGGTCGCTGAAGGACATGGGCTTCGACTCGATGGCCGCCGTCACCCTGCGCAACCGACTCGGTGAGGTGGCCGGATTCACGCTGCCGGCGACGCTGGTCTTCGACCACCCCACTCCGGCGGCGATCGCGTCGTACCTGCGCACCCGTCTCGACCGGGAGGCAGTTGCCCGGGCACCGCAAGCACCCGCCTCGAAGCCGGAAGAGGCGGAGGAGCCGGCTCGACCGGACGAACTCGACTCCGCCACGGACGACGATCTGTTCGCCCTGATCGACCGCGAACTCGGCACCACCGCGTGAAGCCGCCCGCCCCGAGACCGACAGCGAGGAAGAGCATGTCCGACGAAACCAAGCTCCGGGACTACCTCAAACGCGTGACGGCCGAACTGCAGGACTCCCGCCGCCGGTTGAAGGAAGCGCAGGAGCGAATTGCCGAGCCGATCGCCATCGTGGGAATGAGCTGCCGCTACCCCGGCGGCGTCCGGTCCCCCGAGGACCTGTGGGAACTCGTCGAGGCCGGCCGGGACGCGATCTCCGGCTTCCCGGCCGACCGCGGATGGGACTTGGAGGGCCTGTACGACCCCGATCCCGAGAGCCCCGGTACCGCCTACGCCCGGGAGGGCGGTTTCCTCTACGACGCGGGCGGGTTCGACGCCGAGTTCTTCGGCATCAACCCACGCGAGGCCCTCGCCATGGACCCGCAGCAGCGCCTGTTCCTGGAGGCGTCCTGGGAGGTCTTCGAGCGGGCCGGCATCGACCCCACGACCCTGCGCGGCTCGCACACCGGCGTCTACGCGGGCTCCGTCAGCGACGACTACCAGCTCATGCTCACCGAGCCGCCCGCGGAAATCGAGGCGTACCGGATGACGGGCACCGCGAGCAGCGTGCTGTCGGGCAGAGTCGCCTACACCTTCGGGCTGGAGGGCCCGGCGGTGACGGTGGACACCGCTTGCTCGTCCTCCCTGGTCGCCCTGCACCTGGCCGCCCAGGCGCTGCGCGGGGGCGAGTGCACGCTTGCCCTGGCGGGAGCGGTGACGGTGATGGCCACCCCTTCCGGATTCGTGGACTTCAGCCGGCAGCGGGGCCTGTCCCCCGACGGGCGGTGCAAGGCGTTCGCGGAGTCCGCGGACGGCACCGGCTTCGCCGAGGGCGTAGGGGTCCTGCTGCTGGAGCGGCTGTCGGACGCGGAGCGCAACGGCCACCGGGTGCTGGCCGTCGTACGGGGCTCCGCCATCAACCAGGACGGCGCCAGCAACGGCCTCACCGCCCCCAATGGCCCCTCGCAGCAGCGCGTCATACAGGCCGCCCTGGCGAGTGCGGGTCTGACGGCCGACGCTGTGGACGCAGTGGAAGCACATGGCACGGGCACCCGGCTGGGCGACCCGATCGAAGCACAGGCGCTGCTGGCCACCTACGGGCAGAACCGCCCCACCGACCGGCCGCTGTGGCTCGGCTCCGCGAAGTCGAACATCGGACACACGCTGGCCGCGGCCGGTGTCGCCGGTGTGATCAAGATGGTCATGGCGATGCGTCACGGCGTCCTGCCGCGCACCCTCCACATCGACGCCCCGTCGTCGTACGTCGACTGGTCCGAGGGCGCGGTGGAGCTGCTGACCGAGCAGCAGCCGTGGCCGGAGACCGACCGGCCGCGCCGCGCGGGCGTGTCCTCCTTCGGCATGAGCGGGACGAACGCGCATGTGATCCTGGAGCAGGCACCTGATGCCGATGTGATCACCGGGACCGTCGGAGCGGCGGAGCCGGCCGTTGGGGCGGCGGAGCCCCTGCCGCTGCCGCTGGTCTTCTCCGCGAAGAGCGAACCGGCGCTGCGTGAGCAGGCCGCCCGGCTGCTGC
>NZ_JBIWKH010000032.1:0-13378 GCF_044765585.1 Streptomyces sp. NPDC102441 | reverse complement strand
GTGCCAGTCAGCCGGACCGACCTCACCGAACTCCAGCGTGCCGTCAGACCGACGTATCGCCGTCCCGGACAGTGTCAGGTCCAGGACCGGGAACGGGACTCCCCCAAGATCACGGCCCCAGATCTTGCGATCAAGAGTCTCCAGAGCGTATTCGGGCGCCAGCGCGCCCACACGCTGGAGATGAAGCGCGGACAGGACGGCCAGGCTGCTCGCCGACTTCGCCCTCTCGTCCATCGCCAGCCAGAACAACGGGCCGCGGTGTTCAGCAGCCACCTCGACTGCGGTGTCCAGCATGAACACATGACGGACCACGGCATTCAGTTTGACCAGATTGAACGGACCGTCCCGCAGAACAGGCTCGGCCCGCCGCAGCCGGTCGAGCCCCGCAACGGCAGCCAGGAGCGCGTCGTAGAGCGGTTTCTGCTTTTCGTCTGACGTGATGTCAGAGCCGTACAGCTCCTCCACCAAAGGGCCGTGCACGGCCTCCAAGGCCTCCAGCAACACCTCGACTTCGATCGCGGTCAGCTCGGCAGGGGCATCGACCATGGCCACGTCGTCCGGCACCACGCCGTCCTGGAAACCGGGCAAGGACGGAGTTTCGCTGACGGCATCCAGGCGGGAATCCGACGCCTCCGCCGGCGTGGGCAGACCACGTCCGGGTGGCAGCGGGGGTGGCACCGAGCCGTCCGGCTCCATCTGCGGGGAAGCCTCGGGAAGCGACACCGGATCGACCCACACCTGCTCCCGGAGCTCCGCAGGCGCATTCCTCCGCGCATCGGCCCAGCTCGTCCCCTCCGGCGAGGTGTGGGCGGCGATGTCCCCGACCACCGCACCCCACAGGTGCAGGTGGCGCTCGCGCAGACCGCTCTGCGCGAGGCCGTCGGGGGCCTGCTCGTCGAACGGTCCAAGCAGGCTGCCGGGCGCGTGGAGCCGGTTGGGGTTGCTCGCGTTGCGCGTCTCGTCCCGCAGGAACAGTTGGTGCGCCAGCTCATGCGCGAACTCCACCGGGTCGGCATCCGCCCACCACGCCCGCTGGTTCATCCGCTTGTCCCGGCCGACGAACTCGACCGTCAGATGCGGGTTGTCGTCCGGCCCGACCGGCTCGACGGTGACATGCAGCCGGTCACCGTTGGGCAGCTTGTACCCCGCCCGGTTTCCCGGCTGGCTCCCCGCCCGGTTTCCCGGCTGGCTCCCCGGCCGGTTGTAGAACCACTCCACACCCTGGCGCACCCGCGCCATCACAGCTTCGGTATCGACCCGCCCGTCGCCCGGGTGGAAGGCTAGCCGCACGGTCAGATCGGTGACGCTCTCACCGCCGTGAGTGAAGCGCCGCACATCGAAGGCCGATCGCACGACGTTCCGCCGTTGTGGCGGGATGATGTCGTCGATATGGACCCCCCTTGCGTCCACGACCCCCCGGACTCCGTCCATCTCGATCAGGAATCGGTTGTGCCCTTGGCGCGTCACGGTGAAGTCGTCCTGCCGGTCGCCATCCCGATCGACGACGTACGGGAGGCCGCCGCCGCTGAGGAACACCAGCCGGTTTCCGTTGAGCAAACCGCCGAACGGGCCGCCGTCGATCACACGCACCACGCCCATCGGGGAGCCGGTGGTGTCGTAGAACCAGGTGTCGCCGACGCTGTCGTCAAGTGCAATCAAGGCGCCGTCGAGCCACCTGTATTCCTGCGGCTGAGGGCTGCCGTCGTAAGCATCGAGTGAGGCCGTCAGCCTGCCGTTGGGCTGGTCCGCCTCGTCCTGGACCGTGCCGTGTTGGATGTGCGCGCCCTCGATGTCCACCAGCCCGCGGGCCCCGTTGGCCTCGACCAGGAACGCCACGTTCCCGAAGCGCACAACGGACGCGTCCGGTACCACGCTGCCATCGGCGTCCGTTACCCACATGTCGCTGCCGTGTTCGGGCAGGTGCACGAAGAGGCCCTGGAGCGGGCCGCTCCGGATCGCATACCCGCTGCGCAGCAGGCGGCCGACCATGTCGTAGACATCGACGCCGCCCCCGTCCCGCGCCACCGAGAACGAGTTCGAGCCGATGATCTCCACGGCGTTGTCCAGCGATTCGCCGTCGCCCCGGTACAGCTGCGCACCGCCGGGCCAGAACACCGGGGACATCACGAAGGTATCGGTGGCCACGTCGTTCCTGCCGGTCAGCCGGATGACGTCGTGGACGAACGCACCGCCTTCGTCCACCACCCCGAGGACCCCACCCACCTGGATCAGGTACCCCAAATCGCCATCGGGCTGCAGAGGCGTCACGGAGGAACCCGGCACCGACTGTCCGTCCGCTCCCACCACCGCGAGCCGGCCGGGCTCCCCGACGTAGCCCAGGGAATTGCCGCGCAGCGGACCGCCGAGGGAACCGGGCCTGATGCCCAGCCAGTTGCCGTTCCCGTCGTGGAGGGTGACCGTGCCGTCCCGCTCCACCGCGATCCGGTTGCCGTTGAAGCTGATCTGCGCCCGGTCCACTCGCTCATCACCGGCCCGGAACACCACCTTGAGGCCGGGCACAAAGGTACCGGTGACGGCGCCGTTCTGGCCGGTCAGCGAGATGTGGGGGACGTACACCCCATTGCCGTCCACCACCCCGACGCGGCCGTCCACTTCCACCGCGAAGCACTCATCGGGCAGCCGTACGACGGACACGTTCGACGCCACTGCGCCGTCCGCCTGCCACACAACGGGCGATCTGACGCGACCGCGAGCGTCGTCGCCGTAGGTCACAAACTGGTTGCCGCCCAGCAAGGTGCCCAGCGGTCCGGTTCGGGGCGTGTGCACGACGTGGAGCCGCGAGCCGGTCGGCCCGTAGACGGTATGCCGGTCCGCGGACCATACCGTGATCCGGCGGGCGTCCCCTGCGCCGTGGACGCTCACCCGCTCGGGCAACGGCACGCCGTCCTGGTACCGCCCCACCGGGTCGCCGGCTCGCACCGGAATCGTGACCACCACACCGAGCTCGTCGTCCATCTTGAAGGCATGGTGGGTGACCGCCCCCGTGCGGTCTATCACGGCGCCCGTGCCCTCTGCCCTCTCGATCAGGAACACGCCGCCCCTCAGCGGCGTCACGCGCCCCAGGGCAGGGTGACTGAGCAGCCGGGGCGGGCCACCGTCTTCGGGGTTGAACAAGCCGACCGCCCGGGGCTCACCGTCTTCGGGATTGGGCAAGCCATGAAGCCGGGGCGGCCCGCCGTCCTGGGGAATGTAGACGTGGAGGCCTTGGAGCTCGCCGGTGTAGCTGTGGATGTAGCCCTCGAGCCAGCCGTCCACGTCGTGGACGGCTGTCCGGCCCCCGCCCTCGCCGACCACCTCGAACGAATCCTGGTCGCGGGCCCTCGCCAGGTCCGGCGTCCGCTCGCCGTCGCGGAACACCTCGATGCCGCCCGCCGAACCGTCCACCGGCACGATCATGAACGCGCCGGCGGCGGCGGTCTGGCCGCCCAGCGAGATGACGACGTGGGTGACTGCCTTGGATTCGTTCACCACCACCCGGAAGTGCCCTGGCGCGTGGACGAGGAACCGGTCATCCAGCAACCGCGTCACGCTGGAGTGCGGCACCGTCACACCATTGGCCCCCAGCAGTCTGGGCCGCCCGTCCTCGGAGAGCACCAGGGAATTGTCGGCCATCGGACCTTCGAGAGAACCGGGCCAGTCTCCCAGCTCGTTGCCCGAGCCATCGAAGACGTGGACCCTGCCGTCACTCTCCAGCTCGATCCGTGCCCCACCGAGGGTGACCCGCACTGGGCCCGCCGGCTCACTGCCGCTGAACGCCATCGCGCTGCCGCCCCGGCCACGGACCGGCACGACGACGACCACGTCGTCCACGAGCGCCAGAGCCCTGTGGGTATGGACCCCGGCGCGGTCCACCACCATGGCGATCCCGTCGCTCTGCACCAGGAACCCGACGTCCCGTAGCGCTCGCACCTCGTGCCTCGTCCCGCGGGGGTCAACCATGTAGGGCGTACCACCAGCGGGGAGAACCACACGCAGCTCGCGACCCTCGAGCGGCCCACGCACCTGGAACACTGTGCGCTGCAGCCTGCCCTGCTCGTTGTAGAACTCAAACAAGCCGTTCCGCCCCAGCTTGAAGCTGGAGCTCTCATCGAAGGACGAGCGATGGTCCACCGGCCGACCGTTCACGAACAGCGTGGAGGGGCGCCCCCGGAGCGCTGACGTCAGGAGGAGGGACCCGGTCGGGGCACCACTCTCATCGCTCAGCGTGATCATGGTGTAGGTGTCCCCGGCACCGTTCACCACTTGACTGCCTTCGGGGGTCCGCACGGTGAACATGCCGGGCGCGAGCGCGAGCTGTGACGCGGTGACGTTCTCGATCGGTGCCCACTCGCTGCTCCGCACCAGCGGCGGACCACCGTTGACGGAGGTCAGCAGGAAGTTTCCGTTCAGCGGGCCGCCGTTGATGGGCCGTGCGTCAAACAGCTGGGTGCCGGTCAGATCGTGGACGGACGATGAGTCACCCGTCACGATGATCCAGCCGGCATCGGGTTCGACACTCGCCTGACCGGCCATTTCCAACGTGGTGTTCGAGTACACCGCCGCCATGCCGCGGCCGTCCACCGGCATGATGACGAACAGGCTGGTCGCCTTGTCCCCAATGACCAGCGGAACAACCTTGTGGTGCACGCCGGCCCGGGATATCACCAGGTCGGTCTCCCCCGGCAGCCGCACCAGGAACCCGGCATCTCCAAGATCCACGGCGGACGCGCTCGGGAGCGGCAGCCCGTCCGCCCCGTGCACCTTGGGATGGCCGCCGGTGGGCCGCAGCAGGTAGCTGCCCGCGGAGCCGGGCGGCAGTTCGTGCCTCTGGGCCAGCAGGCGGCCGTCCGGGGCATACGTGACGGCAGTGCCGCCCCGTTCCACCGTGAACGTGCCGTCCTCGGCGTCCGGGGCATCCATGACCGCGATGCCACCCTGTTTCACCGTGAACGTGCCGTCCTTGGCCATCCGCACCTTGTCGGGCGCCGACTCGCCGCCATCCCTGAACACCGCTTTTTTGCTGCCGATTGAGCCGCCCACCGGCATGATGACGAGCAGATCGGTCTCGGTATCGTGCTCGTCCAGCAGCCGGACCGCATAGTGGGTGCGGTCCCCGGTGTCGCCGTTCACCACAGCGCGGCCACGGTCCACCTCCACCAGCAGCCCGTGCTCACCGAGCGGGTGATGGCCGTCCGCCGCCCTCACGAGGCCCAGGCGGATCTGCGTTGCCAGAAGAAACGGCTCGTCCCCGTCGCTCCAATCCACAAGGTGAACGCCATCGCGGCCATAGAACGACACCGTGTCGTCGACTCGCACCGAGATCGCCTGTTCGCTGATCGCCACACGAGCCGGCAACCGCTTGTCACCCCGGAACAGGGCGGCGATGCCAACGCCCGGCGTGACGACGAACGTATCGGCCGCAACCTTCCCGCCCGTCAGCGGGACGACCGCGCCGGGCTCCACCGCACCCCAACGCACCAGACTCGGCGGAGCGCCGGGCTCGAAACGGAGATAGGTACCGTCGAACCCAGGTCCGGTCAAGGGCACCTGACGCCCTGCGACAGACGGCCGCACCACGTCGTCCCCTGCCGGCGCCGCCACTCCCGCGGCAGGGGCCTCGGCCTCCTGGTCAGGCCTGGAGAGGTCCGGGGGGACCGGGCCGCGCGGCGCGCTGTCCGACCATCCTTTACCGTCCACCAGCAAGGCATCCGCCGGTGAAAGGTCATCGCGCGGCCCGATGGCCGACACCAAGTCTTCGAATGGGGCCAGCGTTCGCCGCTTCAGGCCGGCTCTCGGCTTGTCCTTCAGGTGGGGGAGGTAGCGTCCCGGATCATCCGCAATATCCAGCATTATGCCGTTATGTGCGGCGTGCACAATGCGACCGATCGCCGCGCTGATGACACCTCGCGGGTCCTTCTTCCGGGCCTCGCTGCCCTCCGGTCCCGTCGGCGGCGCTGCCATCGCGATAGTGAGAGCGACATCGACGTCCAGGCCGAGCCCGTTCAGCTTCGGGTCGTGCCGCAACACCTCGCCGACGTGGGCCCAGGGCACCATGACCTTGCGCCCCCGCAGGCGCATATGCAGGTGGTAGGGATGGACTGTGAGTTGAGTTGCGCCTATACCTCTTACCAGGTACACACCACGAGGCCATGGCGGCGGTGTCAGAGGCTTGCTCGCACTGTGGTACCGCGATGTGACGGTCTTGGCTGTGTCGACCACCTTGGGGTCGTTCACCGTAGTCCGGTCCCAGTTACGGCCCGTCGCCCCGCCTTGGGGATCGACCAGCTCGGTTTCCGGGTCGAAGGCTCCCAGCATCTCCAGGTGGAAAGCGCCCAGCGCGGTCGGGTTGTACACGTCGCGTCCCGCGGCCGCCGCCTGGGTGACCAGTTCGAGCAGGTCACTAGGCGAGTCCGATTGCTGCCTCAGATGAAGGACCTCGGCTGCGAGCACGTCCGTGTATGGGACCCGGCTCGACCATTCCACGGCCTTCACCGACGCCCAGAACAGCCGTGACAGCTCAGGTTTCCCGACCACAGCGCCTTCGTCCAGGCGCAGGATGCTGCGGGCCATGCCATCCAGGTCCAACGCGCTCTTCAGTACCTGGGCCACCCCGCTGACCGACGGCAGTTGGACGAATTCGGTCAGAGCGATACCGGACCTGGCGGGCGCGGCCGCCCGGTGCAGCAGAGCGCGACAGGCGGTCCGCAGATCGCGGTGGGCGTCGGAGCGCGGGTCGCTGTCCACCAGCGTCACACTGTCGCTCAGCTGCGCTCGGCCCACACGGGCGGCACGCTCGAGCAGGTCCATGGTGAACGGCCCGAAGCCATTGAGCGCCGAATCGGCCGCACGCATGGTCTCCAGCGCGCAGATGCCACGCCACAGCTCGTCGTACTCACTGTGGTCCTCGATGGTCACCCCGAAGGCCAGTCGCAGCGCGCGAACCAGACGCAACGCCCGCTCACGGTCCTCTACCGAGACCGGCCCGTCACCGGTGTGCAGACCGGCGACGCGGGCACGGTCGTCGAGCTCGTCGCCCGAGGGCTCCGGCCGGAGCTCCACCCACCTGCCACGCCGCCCCCGCACATCGCTGTCCAGGACGTGTACCCACTTTTTTTCGGCCAAGTTGTACGCGGGCCGGTACTGGGCGGTGGCTCCAAAACTGACGCGCCCGGTCTCATTGGATATGTGCTGGAGTTCGCTGGTGACCGCCAGAGGGTCAGGAACGAAAGGAACAGGCCCATAACTTCCGGCCCGGAGGGTCGTCCCAATCCGGCCGGGGGTAAAGCAGGCCAGAATCGCCACCTTGTACTTCTTGGCCAGGTTCTGCAAGCTCGGGCGCCGCCGGAGCACGCCACCAAACGCACCGTCCCGGAGCCTATTGCTCGGGTTCTTCTCTGTCGGCGCGCGCATACTGCCCTCTCGGCCGTGCGCGCCGACACTGTACACAAATTCACCGAACGGAACATCGTCATCGTCTTTGGTCAGGATGCCCGTGACCGGATTCCGGTGCCAGGTTTCCCTCGCCGTCCTCGCATGCCGGTCCTGCTCCGCGAACGCCTCCTCACCAGGACCGAAGAAGGATCTACCCGTCGATAGGTTTTCGCGGTCCACAACGGTGTTGCTCAGCAGTTCTCGGTCCAGAACCCGGTCGGCCTCCGTATCGGCCGGGTCAGGCAACAGACCGGGAGGGCTCAAAATCCACACGGGGCGCAGCTTGCGCGTGCCTGCCGGGTCACCGACCTCCAGGTAGATGACGGACGGCAGGGCCGGGTCCCCGTGCTCATGCACGGTGCCGTTGGTCGACCAGGTGGGCCGCCCCAGGCGGTCCGCCACCCGGCGGGCCAACTCCACCTGCCTGGCGCCAGCGCCGGAAATACACAGCAGCACTTCCACGCCCACGGGGAGCCCAGCCACCGCCGGCAGTCCCCCGCCCGCGGGGACCCCAACCACCGCTGGATCGATGGCCATCAGCTCGACGAACACATCGATCGACACCCGACGGCCGAACACCATCACATGGTCATAACCGCCCTCGGCCCGTATCACAAACGGATGCTTACCCGTTCGGTGCCAGTCGGCCGGACCGACATCGCCGAACTCCAGCGTGCCGTCGGGCCGACGTGTCGCCGTCCCGGAAAGTGTCAGGTCCAGGACCGGGAACTCGACTCCCCCAAGATCACGGCCCCAGATCTTGCCATCAAGAGTCTCCAGAGCGTATTCGGGCGCCAGCGCGCCCACACGCTGGAGATGAAGCGCGGACAAGACGGCCAGGCTGCTCGCCGACTTCGCCCTCTCGTCCATCGCCAGCCAGAACAACGGGCCGCGGTGTTCAGCAGCCACCTCGACTGCGGTGTCCAGCATGAACACATGACGGACCACGGCATCCAGTTCGAACGGGCCGTCCCGCAGGACAGGCTCCACCTGCCGCAGCCGGTCGAGCAGATCAACGGCAGCCAGGAGAGCGTCGTAGAGCGGTTTCTTACCTTCGTCTGACGTGATGTCAGAGCCGTACAGGTCCTCCAGCAACTCCCTGACGCCGATCGGGGTGGACGGCTCGGCGGGGGCATCGACCATGAGCACGTCGTCGTCCACGAAACCGGGCAAGGACGGGGTGAAGGACATCTCGGCAAACCCAGAGGATCTGGGGCCCAACTCTTCGGAGACGGCCGACGACAACGGCGAGACCTCGGATGCGGCCCCCCGCTCCGCGCGGCCCTGCTCAGGGTCCTCCTCGGACGAGAGCATCCGGGCATCGGGGCCGACGGCGTCCCGCCTATCCGGGTCGCCGCCCAGGAGCTGCGCCGTGCCCTTGCCCGTGCCGTCTCGGCCTCCAACGGCTGGAGGGCTGTCGGCAGTCAGCGCACCCTGCCGCGCCTCGTCGTCGGAGCCGTAGTCCGAGACGTTGGATGAAACGCCGCTGGCCTCGCCGAACATTGACTCGGTGTCACTGCGGTCACCGAAAGACGAGGCGGTGTCGTCGCTGTCGGGCTGATACGGCACATCCATTGCGGAATCCTGGCCGATCGGCGCACCGGGATCGGGGACGGGGGCGATGGAGGGGGTGAAGGTGTGGGCAGAGGTGGGCGAGGGGGCAGGGGCGGCGACCCCGTCCGCATCCGCGAAGGGGAGCCAGTCCTCGGTGTCAGGCGTGGAGACGTCCGGCGAGGCCAGACCGCGCGGTGCGCTGTCCGACCAGCCGGCACCGTCCACCAGCGCCGCATCCGCCGGTGAAAGCATATCGCGCGGCCCGACGGCCGCCGCCAAGTCCTCCAGCCGGGCCGACGGTGCTGGCGGCAGGCCGGCTTTCACCTTGTCCGCCTTCAGGAGGAGGCGGAAGCGTGGGCGGAGGCGTCCCTTCTGAGCCACCTTTTCTAGTCTTATGCCGTTATGTGCGGCGTGCACGATGCGGCCGATCGCCGCACTGATGACACTTCGCGGGTCATTTTTCCGGGCCTCGCTGCCCAACTCCGGCGCTGCCATCCCGACAGTGAGAGCGACATCGACCTCCAGGTCGAGCTTGTTCAGCTCCGGGTCGTGCAACAACAGCTCAGCGACCTGGGCCCAGGGCACCTCACCCGTGAAGCCCCCGGGCAGGGACATCTTCAGGTACGGAGGATTGCGTTGAACCGTCGCTGGGGGTAGACCTCGCACCAGGTACACACCACGAGGCCATGGCGTCGATATCAGGGGGCCCTTGCCGATCCCCTGGCCCCGCTCCACGACGGTCTCGGCTGTGTCGACCTCTTTGGCGTTCACCGTAGCCCAGGCCCAGTTACGGCCAGACGCCCCGCCTTGGGAATCGACCAGCTCGGTTTCCGGGTCGTAGGCTCCCAGCGTCTCCAGGTGGAACGCGGCCAGCGCGGTCCGGTTGTCCAGGTCGCGTCCCGCATCCGCCGCCTGGGCGGCCAGTTCGAACAGTTCGCCGGGCCGGGCCAATTGCCGGGGCTTCAGATGAAGGGCCACGATTGCGAGCGCGTCCGTGTCTGAGACCCGGTTCAAGAATTCCTGGGCCTTCACCGACGCCCAGAACAGCCGTGACAGCTCAGGTTTCCCGACCACCGCGTCGGCATCCAGGCGCAGGATGTTACGGGCCTCGGCAACCAGGTCCGCGGTGCCCTCCAGCCGCTGCGCCACTTCGACAACCGCCGGCAGTTGGACGAATTCGGTCAGAGTGGTGCCGGACCCTGTGGTCGCGGCCGCACTCTCCAGCAGAGCGCGGTAGGCGTCGGGCCCCGGGTCACCGTCCACAATGATCTGCCCGCCGACCAGCGCGACGTGCGCGTGGGCGGCACGATCGAACAGGTCCATGGTGAACGGCCCGAAGCCATTGAGCGCCGGATCGGCCGCACGCATAATCTCCAGCGCGCCGATGCCACGCAGCAGCTCCTCGTACTCACTGTGGTCCTCTATGGCCACCCCGAAGGCCTCGCGCAGGGCGCGGACCAGCCGCAACGCCCGCTCACGGTCCTCTACCGAGACCGGCCCGTCACCGGTGTGCAGACCGGCGACGCGGGCACGGTCGTCGAGGGCGTCACCCGAGGACTCCGGCCGGATCTCCACCCACCTGCCACGCCGCCCCCGCACATCGGTGTCCAGGACGTGTGCCCACTTTTTTTCGGCCACGTTATACATGAGCCGGTGCGGGGCGGTGACTCCGAAGGAGACGCGCCCGGTCTCGTTGGCCACGTGCTGGAGTTCGCTGGTGACCGCCAGCGGATCAGGGACGAATGGGGCAGGCCCATACATTCCGGACCGGTGGGTCGTCCCTCCCCGGCGGGGGGTAAGGCAGGCCAGACCCACTACCTTGTACTTCTTGTCCAGGTTCTTCAGGCTTGGGCGCCGCCGGAGCACACCACCAAACGCACCGTCCCGGAGCACATGCTTCGGGTTCTTCTCTGTCGCCACCGTCGTCATGCTCTCGCGGCCGTGCACGCCATAGGTGTACACATCGTCACCGAACGGAACACCGTGAGGGTCCTTGGTCAGGATGCCCGTGACCGGGTCCCGGTGCCAGGTCTCCCTCGCCGTCCTCGCATGCCGGTCCTGCTCCGCGAACTTCTCCTCACCAGGACCGAAGAAGGATCTACCCGTCGACAGGTTTTCGCGGTCCACAACGGTGTTACTCAGCAGTGCGCGGTCCAAAGCCCGGTCGGCCTCCGTATCGGCCGGGTCGGGCAACAGACCGGGAGGGCTCAAAATCCACTCGGGGCGCAGCTTGCTCGTGTCCGCCGGGTCACCGACCTCCAGGTAGATGACGTGCCGCAGGGACGGGTCCTCCGGTAGCGCGAACTCATGCAGGGTGCCATTGGTCGACCAGGTGGGCCGCCCCAGGCGGTCCGCCACCCGGCGCGCCAACTCCACCTGCCTGGCGCCCGCGCCGGAAATACACAGCAGCACTTCCACACCCGCGGGGAGCGCGGCCACCGCAGGATCGATGGCCATCAGCTCGACGAACACATCGATCGACACCCGACGACCGAACACCATCACATGGTCATGGCCGCCCTCGGCCCGTATCACAAACGGCGGATCCTCACCCGTTCGGTGCCAGTCGGCCGGACCGACCTCACCGAACTCCAGCGTGCCATCGGGCCGACGTGTCGCCGTCCCGGAAAGGTTCAGGTCCAGAACCGGGAACGAGACTCCCCCAAGATCACGGCCCCAGATCTTGTCATCAAGAGTCTCCAGAGCGTATTCGGGCGCCAGCGCGCCCACACGCTGGAGATGAAGCGCGGACAAGACGGCCAGGCTGCTCGCCGACTTCGCCCTCTCGTCCATCGCCAGCCAGAACAACGGGCCGCGGTGTTCAGCAGCCACCTTGACTGCGGTGTCCAGCATGAACACATGACGGACCACGGCATCCAGGGCATCCAGATCGAACGGACCGTCCCGCAGAACAGGCTCCACCTGCCGCAGCCCGTTGAGCCGAACAACGGCAGCCAGGAGAGCCTCGTAGAGCGGTTTCTGCTTTTCGTCTGACGCGATGTCAGAGCCGTACAGCTCCTCCAGCAACTCCCTGACGCCGATCGGGGTGGACGGCCCGGCAGGAGCATCGACCATGAGCACGTCGTCGTCCACGAAACCGGGCAAGGACGGGGTGAAGAACATCTCGGCAAACCCAGAGGATCTGGGGCCCAACTCTTCGGAGACGGCCGACGACAACAACGGCTGGGCCGCCGCACGGGTCTCTGTCGGCGCGTCCGTGGACACGTCACTGCGGATGTCACTCGGCGAAACGGTCGGCGTACCGGGATCGGCGGCGGGGCCGATGGAAGGGGCGGCAGGAGCTGCGACCCCATCCACATCCGCGAAGGGAAGCTGGACCTCGTCGGTGTCAGACGTGGAGACGTCCGAGGAGGCCAGACCGCGCGGTGCGCTGACCGACCATCCTTTACCGTCCACCAGCGCGGCATCCGCCGGTGAAAGCCCATCGCGCGGCCCGATGGACGACAATTTGTCGTTCATCGACAGGCGAAGGCGGGCGTGTCCCAGCTTCGTGTTCTTCAGAGATATGCCGGCACCTGCGGCGTGCACGATGCGACCGATCGCCGCACTGATGACACCTCGCGGGTCCTTCTTCCGGGCCTCGCTGCCCTCTGGTCCCTCCGGCGGAGCTGCCAGCTCGGCAGTAAGAGCGACATCGACCTCCAGGCTGAGCCCGTTCATCTTCGGGTCGTGCAACAACAGCTCAGCGACCTCGTCCCAGGGCACTTCACCCCTGAAGCTCCGGGGCAGGCCCATATGCAGGTGCGTGGGTTGGATTTTCGCTGTGGCCAGGCCTCGCACCAGGTACATAGCACGAGGCCATAGGCCCGGTGGTATCACGGCGCTGTGGGCGCCCTGACGGCCCGACGATGTGACGGCCGTGGCTGTGTCGACCACCTTGAAGTTGGTCATAGCCCAGCCCCAGTTGCGGCCCGACGCCCTTCCTTGGAGGTCGACCAGCTCGGTTTCCGGGTCGTAGGCTCCCAGCGTCACCAGGTGGAATGCGCCCAGCGCGGTCGGGTTGTCCAGGTCGCGTCCCGCGGCCGCCGCCTGGGCGGCCAGTTCGAGCAGTTCGGCAGGCCCAGCCGATGCCCGCGGCTTCAGATGAAGGACCTTGGTTTCGAGGGCGGCCCTGTCTGAGACCCGGTTCAACAATTCCAAGGCCTTCACCGACGCCCAGAACAGCCGTGACAGCTCGGGTTCCCCGACCACCGCGTCGGCGTCCAGGCGCAGGATGCTGCGAGCCCTGTCATCCAGGTCCGGCACGCTCTTCAGTGTCTGGGCCATCCCGTGGACCCGCGGCAGTTGGACGAATTCGGTCAGCGTGGTGCCGGGCCGGGTGAGCACGGCCGCCCTGAGCAGCTTGCGATAGGCGTCAGGGCCCGGATCGCCG
>NZ_JBIWKH010000031.1:0-37649 GCF_044765585.1 Streptomyces sp. NPDC102441 | reverse complement strand
AACGCTCGGCTGGGAAACCCCAGCCGAGCGTCTGGCTAAACTCCTCGCGGCCTAGACAACCGACCACGTGTTGCAACGATCGCTAGAAACCGCCAACGGTGTGGGCCCTCCGTCACTGCGAGGCGATGTACGGCTAGCCGTACATACGGCGCATCGCGAAGTCGACCATCTGCTCCACCGCCTTGGCGTCGAAGACCATGCGGTGATCGCCCTCCATGTCCAGGACGAAGCCGTACCCCGTCGGGAGCAGGTCGATCACCTCGGCGCCGGTGATCACGAAGTACTTGGACTCCTTGCCCGCATAGCTCCGCAGCTCCTTGAGCGTGGTGAACATGGGGATCACCGGCTGCTGGGTGTTGTGGAGAGCCAGGAAGCCCGGGTTGTCGCCGCGCGGGCAGTAGACCTTCGCCGTGGCGAAGACCTGCTGGAAGTCCTCCGCGGACAGCGATCCGGTCGTGAAGGCCCGTACCGCGTCGGCCAGGGACGGCGGCGAGGGCTCGGGGTACAACGGCTGCTCGCCGTAGCCGCCGCCCATCTGCTGCTGTGCGCCCTGGTTCTGGTCGTAGCCATACATGCCGCAAAGAGTAATCGGACACATCTGTGCCTTGAGGGGTTGCGTCTTATTACTGACGGGTAGCATCATCGTGGGGGTCAGGTGATATACCCACGCCAGGCCGTCCGTCGCCCGATCCTCACTCCTCCACGGGGCGCTGCGCGCCACTGCTATTGATTACGGAGCCTTCCCATGGGGCACTACAAGTCGAATCTCCGCGACATCGAGTTCAACCTCTTCGAGGTCCTCGGGCGCGACAAGCTGTACGGCACCGGTCCGTTCGCGGAGATGGACGTCGACACCGCGAAGAGCATCCTGGACGAGGTCACCCGCCTCGCGGAGAACGAGCTCGCCGATTCGTACGCCGACGCCGACCGCAACCCGCCGGTCTTCGACCCCGAGACGAACACCGCGCCCGTCCCGGCCTCCTTCAAGAAGTCGTACCAGGCGTTCATGGACTCCGAGTACTGGCGTCTGGGCCTGCCCGAGGAGATCGGCGGCACGACGTCGCCGCGCTCCCTGATCTGGGGTTACGCGGAGCTGCTGCTCGGCTCGAACCCGGCGGTCTGGATGTACTCCTCCGGTCCCGCGTTCGCCGGCATCCTCTTCGACGAGGGCAACGAGGCGCAGAAGAAGGTCGCCGAGATCGCCGTCGAGAAGCAGTGGGGCTCGACGATGGTGCTGACCGAGCCGGACGCCGGCTCGGACGTCGGCGCCGGCCGCACGAAGGCGGTCGAGCAGGAGGACGGCTCCTGGCACATCGAGGGTGTGAAGCGCTTCATCACCTCGGGCGAGCACGACATGTCCGAGAACATCCTCCACTACGTCCTGGCACGCCCCGAGGGCGCCGGACCTGGCACCAAGGGCCTCTCCCTCTTCCTGGTCCCGAAGTTCCACTTCGACTGGACCACCGGCGAGATCGGTGCGCGCAACGGCGTGTACGCGACGAACGTCGAGCACAAGATGGGCCTCAAGGCGTCGAACACCTGCGAGATGACCTTCGGCGACCAGCACCCCGCCAAGGGCTGGCTGATCGGTGACAAGCACGACGGCATCCGCCAGATGTTCCGCATCATCGAGTTCGCCCGCATGATGGTCGGCACGAAGGCCATCGCGGCTCTCTCCGCGGGCTACCTCAACGCGCTGGAGTACGCCAAGGAGCGCGTCCAGGGAACCGACCTGTCTCAGTTCATGGACAAGACGGCCCCCAAGGTCACCATCACGCACCACCCCGACGTGCGCCGCTCCCTCATGACGCAGAAGGCGTACGCCGAGGGCATGCGCTCCCTCGTGCTGTACACCGCCTCCGTCCAGGACGCGATCCAGGTGAAGGAGGCCGCGGGCGAGGACTCCAAGGCGCTCAACGGCCTCAACGACCTGCTGCTCCCGATCGTGAAGGGCTACGGCTCCGAGAAGTCCTACGAGCAGCTCGCGCAGTCGCTCCAGACCTTCGGTGGCTCCGGATACCTCCAGGAGTACCCGGTCGAGCAGTACATTCGTGACGCCAAGATCGACACCCTGTACGAGGGCACGACGGCGATCCAGGGCCAGGACTTCTTCTTCCGGAAGATCGTCCGCGACCAGGGCGCCTCGCTGAACACCCTCTCCGAGGAGATCAAGAAGTTCCTCGCGGGTGCCCAGGGCAACGAGGAGCTGTCCGGCTCGCTGGACAACCTCGCCAAGGCCGCGGTGGACCTGGAGGCGATCGTCGGCACGATGATCACCGACCTCACCGCCACGAGCGAGGACGTCAAGAACATCTACAAGGTCGGTCTCAACACGACCCGCCTCCTGATGGCCTCCGGCGATGTCGTCGTCGGCTACCTGCTGCTCAAGGGCGCGGTCGTGGCCTCCGAGAAGCTGCGCAACGCCTCCGCCAAGGACACCGCCTTCTACCAGGGCAAGATCGCCGCCGCGAAGTTCTTCGCCGCGAACGTCCTGCCCGGCGTCTCCGGCGAGCGCGCGCTGGCCGAGGCCGTCGACAACTCGCTGATGGAGTTGGACGAGGCCGCGTTCTAGGGTCTTTCGTTCGGGCAACGCCGCGAGGTGCGGTGCCAGACCCCGCGAGCCCAGCATGATCCAAACGAGGGGCCCTGGTAATCGCCCCTCCCGGCCGTCACCCGGCGCCGTCATCCGGATCCTCCGGGTGGCGGCGCCGTCGGCGTCCCTGACAACTTTCCGGACACAGCCCGCCGACTGCCTCCGTACACCGTGAAACGTCCCGGTCTGCCGTCGTTACAGTGAGGCACATGAGCTCTCCCCTCCGCTTCGACCGCGGGCACACCGACGATCTGATGGCCTTCCTGATGGCCTCACCTTCCCCGTACCACGCTGTGGCCACGGCCGCCTCGCGGCTGGAGAAGGCCGGATTCCGGCAGGTCGAGGAGACGGACGCGTGGGACGGCTCCACGGGCGGGAAGTACGTCCTGCGGGGCGGGGCCATCGTGGCCTGGTACGTGCCGGAGGGCGCCGACGCCCACACCCCGTTCAGGATCGTGGGGGCCCACACCGACTCCCCCAACCTGCGGGTCAAGCCGCTGCCCGACACGGGCGCGTACGGCTGGCGCCAGATCGCCGTCGAGGTCTACGGCGGGACGCTGCTGAACACCTGGCTCGACCGGGACCTCGGTCTCGCCGGCCGCCTCTCCCTGCGCGACGGCACGCACCGGCTGGTCGACATCGACCGGCCCCTGCTGCGGGTTCCCCAGCTGGCCGTGCACCTGGACCGGTCCGCCAACCCCGACGGCCTCAAGCTCGACCGCCAGAAGCACATGCAGCCGATCTGGGGGCTCGGTGACGTCGAGGAGGGCGACCTCATCCGCTTCGTCGCCGAAGAGGCGGGCGTGGAGCCCGCGGAGATCACCGGCTGGGACCTCATGCCGCACCCGGTCGAGCCGCCCGCCTACCTGGGCCGGGACCGCGAGCTCCTCGCGGGTCCGCGCATGGACAACCTGCTCTCGGTGCACGCCGCGACGGCGGCGCTGGCCGCGGTGACCGCACAGCCGGACGACGAGATCCCGTACATCCCCGTGCTGGCCGCATTCGACCACGAGGAGAACGGCTCCCAGTCCGACACCGGCGCGGACGGCCCGCTGCTCGGCACGGTCCTGGAACGCTCCGTGTACGCCCGCGGCGGTTCGTACGAGGACCGCGCCCGGGCCTTCGCCGGAACCGTGTGCCTCTCCTCGGACACCGGCCACGCCGTCCACCCCAACTACGCCGAGCGGCACGACCCGACGCACCATCCCGTTGCCAACGGTGGGCCGATCCTCAAGGTCAACGTCAACATGCGCTACGCGACCGACGGCAGCGGCCGCGCCGTGTTCGCCGCGGCCTGCGAGAAGGCCGGCGTGCCGTGGCAGACGTTCGTCTCCAACAACTCGATGCCGTGCGGCACGACGATCGGCCCGATCACCGCGGCCCGGCACGGCATCCGGACCGTCGACATCGGTGTGGCGATCCTTTCGATGCACAGCGCGCGCGAGCTGTGCGGTGCCGACGACCCCTATCTCCTGGCCAACGCGCTCAGCGCCTTCCTCGCGGGCTGACCCTCCGCCGCTCCAACCGCCTCTGTGGACATGGTTGTTACCGGGCCGGGTACGCGAGCTGTACACGGCCCGGATTCACCGGGCCGTCGAGAGGCGGAAATCATGGGACTCGGAGGATGCATTCTCCTGATCGGTGCCGGGGCGATTCTGGCGTTCGCCACCGACTGGGAAATGGACACCGTCAACGTCGACCTGGTCGGCTGGATCATGATGATCGTCGGTCTCGTGGGGGTCTTCGTCTACGTGAGCATCGCGCGCCGCCGCCGCATGGTCGTGCCGCCCACCACCACGGTCGTCTCGGAGGACGAGCGACGCTACCAGTGAGCTGACAGTCCGACGGACGGCGCGGGCCCGTCGGATCGAGCCGCCGGGGCCGGCCGTACGGCGCCGGCGGCTGAGGCCGTCGTCAGCCCTGTTCGTCCATCCCGGCAAGTACCAGCGGGAGCCTGGACGTCCCTGACGTGGTGACGTTCACGGGGACGCCCCAGTCCTGCTGGTGCACATGGCAGGCCGGGTACTCGTTGGCCGGGTCGTCGTCGCAGGACGCCGCCATCGCGGACACATGCAGGACGCCCTCGGTGACCCCGTCCGCGAGGACCAGGTCACGGCTCAGATCCGTCCCCTGACCCGACCCCTCGGCCAGCAGTTCCGGCGGGGTCGAGGAGACCAGCAGCCGGGTGGAGGGGCCGTACCGGGTGTCCAGCTTCTGCCCGGCGGGCGCCTGGAAGACCACGTCCAGCCGCAGGGTGCCGGCGGCGACCTCGGTGGCCGCGCGCTGGGTGCGGTGGGCCCGGTCCGCGACCCGCACGGCCTCCTCGGGGAGCCGCAGCCGGGTCAGCCGGTGCCGCGCGGACTCCACCACCACCAGATCGCCGTCCACCAGCACCGCGTCGCTCGGCTCCCGCAGGTCCGTGGCCAGCGTGGTGACCTCACCGCTCTCCGGGTCGAAGCGCCGCAGCGCGTGGTTGTAGGTGTCGCTGACGGCGACGGAGCCGTCCGGGAGGGCGGTGACGCCCAGCGGGTGCTGGAGGAGCGCCTCCCCTGCCGGGCCGTCGCGGTGGCCGAAGTCGAAGAGACCCGTACCGACGGCTGTGTGTACGGCTCCGTCCCGGTCCACATAGCGCAGCGCGGAGGTCTCGGAGTCGGCGACCCAGAGCCGGTCCCCGGCCGCGGCCAGACCGGACGGCTGCGCGAACCACGCCTCGTCCCCCGGCCCGTCGACCAGGCCCTCGTTGGTCGTACCGGCCGCGACCCGCACCGTGCCCTGCTCGGGGTCGTACGTCCACAGCTGGTGCACCCCGGCCATCGCGATCCACAGCCGGTCGCCGAACCAGGCGATGTCCCAGGGCGACGACAGGTCCACCGCCGTGGCCGGGCCGCTGGTGGCGGAACCCTGCCACCACTGGCGTCCGGTCCCGGCGAGCGTGGTCGTCATGCCCGTCGTGAGGTCGAGCGCCCTGATCGTATGGTTGACCGTGTCCGCGACGGCGATCCGGCCGTCGGGCAGGACGGCGAGGCCCTGCGGTTCGCTGAACCGGGCGTCGTCCGGACCGCCGTCCGCGAATCCGCGCTCACCGGCACCGAAGTGTCCCCGTACGGTCTCGCCGTCGGCGTCCAGCTCCACCAGGCGGTGCCGGGTGGTGTCCGAGACCAGGAATCCGCCGTCCGGGAGCACGAGCGCCTTGCCGGGGAACCGCAGGTGTGTGGCGACCGGCTCCGGAGCGACGTAGGGGCCGTCGCCGCGGTGCAGGGTGCCCTTCGCGGTGTGCTCGGCCTCCAGCTCCTCGACCAGCTTCTCGATGGCGTGCGCGTGCCCCTCACCGGCGTGCTGCGCGACGACATAGCCCTCGGGGTCCACGACGACGAGCGTGGGCCAGGCCCGGACGGCGTACTGCTTCCAGGTGGCGAGCTCGGGGTCGTCGAGGACGGGGTGGTGCACCTCGTACCGCTCGACGGCGTCGACCACGGCCTGGTGCTCCGCCTCGTGCACGAACTTCGGGGAGTGGACACCGATGATCACCACGGTGTCGCGGTGCTTCTCCTCCAGCTCACGCAACTCATCGAGCACGTGCAGACAGTTCACGCAGCAGAATGTCCAGAAATCCAGAATGACAATGCGTCCCCGCAGGTCAGCAAGGGTGTACTGCCGGTCGCCTGTATTGAGCCAGCCGCCCTTGCCGATCAGTTCGGGGGCGCGGACACGTGCACGTGCTGTCATGACACCAGTCAACAGCACTGCGCCCTGCGCGCATTCCGGCAGGACGTCGGGGAACCTGTGATCCATGAGACTTCTCGTACGTGAGCGACTGTTCGGCGTCGGCGACGACTACTGGATCGAGGACACGGACGGGCGGAAGCTCTTCCTGGTCGACGGCAAGGCCATGCGCCTCCGTGACACCTTCGAGCTCAAGGACGCGGACGGCCGGGTGCTGGTGGAGATCCGCCAGAAGCTGATCAGCCTGCGCGACACGATGCTGATCGAGCGGGACGGCGAGGAACTCGCCAAGATCAAACGGAAGCGGCTCTCGCTCCTGCGCAACCACTACCGGGTGACCCTGGTGGACGGCACCGAGCTGGACGTCAGCGGCAAGATCCTGGACCGCGAGTTCGCCGTCGACTACGACGGTGAGCTGCTCGCCCAGATCTCCCGGCGCTGGCTGACCGTCCGCGACACCTACGGCGTGGACATCGTGCGGGAGGACGCCGATGTGCCGCTGCTTCTCGCCGTGGCGGTGTGCGTCATCGTCCTCGCGGACAAGGAGCACGACAAGGAACACGGCGAGGACTGAACGATGCACTCGGACCGCGGGCCCTGTTTCACGTGAAACAGGGCCCACGGTCCGATCAGTCCGTACGGGTCAGGCCAGGCGCCGCGGCGCGAGGCCCAGACGGCGGTCCTTGAGCGCGGGGAACTGCTCCCGGGTGGCGGTGGCCTTCGCCGGGTCGAACTCCACGGTGAGCACCTCCTCGGCTCCACCTGCCTCGGCGAGCACCTCACCCCAGGGGTCGACGACGATGCTGTGGCCCGCCTGCTCGACCCCCGCATGGGTGCCCGCCGACCCGACCGCCAGGACGTACGCCTGGTTCTCGACCGCGCGGGCCTGCGCCAGCAGCGTCCAGTGCGAACGGCGGCGCTCCGGCCAGCCGGCCGCGACGATCAGGGTTTCGGCCCCCGCGTCGACGAGCCCCCGGAACTGCTCGGGGAAGCGGAGGTCGTAGCAGGTGGCGATGCCGAGCGTGGTCTCCGGGAGGGCGACGGTGACGAGTTCCTCGCCTGCCCCCATCAGCACCGCTTCGCCCTTGTCGAAGCCGAAGCGATGGATCTTGCGGTAGGAGGCGGCCAGTTCACCCTCGGGCGAGAACACCAGCGAGGTGTTGTAGAGGGTGCCGTCCTCGGCGCGCTCGACGAAGGACCCGGCGTGCAGCCAGACCCCGGCCTCGGCCGCCGCCTTCGCCATGATGTCGTACGTGGGGCCCTGAAGAGGTTCGGCCTCATCGGCGAACGCGGTATAGGCGAAGGCACCGACCGGCCAGAGCTCGGGGAGGACGACCAGGTCCGCTCCCCGCTGCGCCACGACCAGCGAAGCCGCGCGCTCTCTACGGGAATTGACCGATTCATCCGGGTTTACTGCGATCTGGATGAGGGAGGCGAGCACACTACCACCGTCCTGGCATGGAAGCCGTCAACGCGGGCCTACGATCGTCACACGAAAGCACTGCCGGGGTGCCTGCTCGCAGCGTAACTTAGCGAGCGAACTCCCCACGCAGACCGCAGACAGCAGACCGCAGACAGCACCGTCGGTGCCGGCCGTCCCGTCCGGCACTCCCTGCTCGCCAGCCCACGCACCGCAGAACCGCACGAGGGGTCCCGTGACCGTCCATCCCAGCCTCCAGAACTATGCCGATGCCTGGACCCAGTCCGTCGAGTCGATAGCCGAGCTGGTCAAGCCACTCGTCGAGGGGGAGTGGAACCGCCGGACGCCCTGTCCTGGCTGGTCGGTACGCGACATCGTCTCGCACGTCATCGGCATGGAGTGCGAGCAGCTCGGCGATCCTCGCCCGATCCACACGCTGCCGCGCGACCTGTACCACGTGCAGAACGACAACCAGCGCTACATGGAGATGCAGGTCGACGTACGGCGCCACCACACCGCGCCGGAGATGACCTCGGAGCTGGAGTACACGCTCATCCGGCGCATGCGTCAGCTGCGCAACGAGTCGCGCGCCCCCGAGACCATGGTGCGGGCGCCCCTCGGTACCGAGCAGACGCTGGAGCTGGCACTGCGCATGCGGGCCTTCGACGTCTGGGTACATGAACAGGATCTGCGCACCACGCTGGGGCAGCCCGGCAATCTGGACTCCCCCGGCGCCCTGGTCGTCCGGGACACGCTGCTGGCAGGACTGGCGAAGGTGGTCGCCAAGGGCGCGGGCGCACCGCCCAATTCGGCCGTGGTCTTCGATGTGCACGGCCCACTGGAGTTCCTGCGTACGGTCAGGGTCGACGGCGAGGGCCGCGGTTCGGTCGACGGCGCTCCGTCGCTGGGCCCCGCGGCGACCCTGGCGATGGACTGGGAGACGTACTACCGGCTGGCCTGCGGCCGGGTCCGGCTCCAGGCCGTGGAGGACCGGATCAAGATCGAGGGCGACCAGGAGCTGGCGGCCGAGATCCTGCGCCACTTCACCGTGACCCCGTAGCACCGGACCGGCGGCGCCCGTCCGTCGGCGCCCGTCCGGCGGCGGGGAACCGGGACGGGCGCGCCGGCAGGGCGCTGTCAGGCGGGCACGTGCACGGCTTCGACCCGGCTGACGACATGGTGATCGCGTTCCCTGTGCGTGGCACCGGCGTGCAGGCGCAGGATCTGCACGACGCCGAGCGCCTCCAGGACGAAGACCGACGCGAACGCGACGCGGTAGTTGTCCCCGGTCGCGTCGAGCAGGACGCCGACCGCGAACAGCGTCGTCATCGAGGCGACGAAACCGCCCATGTTGACGATGCCGGAAGCGGTTCCCTGGCGTTCCGGCGGATTGGCCGGCCGGCCGAAGTCGAAGCCGATCATCGAGGCGGGACCGCAGGATCCGAGCACCACGCACAGGGTGATCAGCAGCCACATCGGCGCATGGTCGCCGGGATAGAAGATCGTGCAGGCCCAGAGCAGTGCGGTCATCGCGACCGTGCCCAGTGCCAGCGGTGCGCGCGCCGCGTGATGGCGGGCGATGACCTGCCCGTAGACGAGCCCCACCACCATGTTGGAGAGCACCACCAGGGTGAGCAGCTCACCGGCGGTGCCCCTGCTCAGTCCCTGTGCCTCGACCAGGAACGGCAGGCCCCACAGCAGCAGGAAGACCATGCCGGGGAACTGCGTCGTGAAGTGGACCCACATACCCAGGCGGGTGCCGGGCTCCCGCCAGGAAGCGGCGATCTGCTTACGCACGTACGCCGCTCCGGCGTGCTCGGCGGGCGGCGGCTCGTGACCCTCGGGGTGGTCCTTGAGGAAGAGCAGCAGCGGTACCAGCACCACCACACCGGCCAGCGAGCTGCCGACGAAGGTCGTGGTCCAGCCGAACCCGTGCAGCGCGCGGGCGATGAAGAGGGTCGAGACGAGGTTGCCCGCCATACCGAAGAGCCCGGTCACCTGCCCGACCAACGGTCCTCGCCTGGCGGGGAACCACCGGGCCCCGAGCCGCAGCACGCTGATGAACGTCATCGCGTCACCGCAGCCGAGCATCGCGCGGGAGGCGAGCGCCATGCCGTACGAGGGGGAGAGCGCGAAGCCCAGCTGCCCCAGCGTGAAGAGCACCACCCCGATCGTGAGGACCTTCTTGGTGCCGAGCCGGTCGACCATGAGGCCCACGGGTATCTGCATACCGGCGTAGACGAGCAGCTGAAGGATGGAGAACGTCGACAGGGCCGAGGCGTTGACGTCGAACCGGTCGGCCGCGTCGAGTCCGGCGACGCCCAGACTCGTACGGAAGATGATGGCGACGAAGTAGACGGCGACGCCGATGCCCCAGATCCACAGGGCACGCCGGCCGCCGGGCGGGTCTCCGGGCAGGGAGAGGGTGGGCGCGGCGGAGGTCATCGGTCATCCCCCCTGACCAGCACCCTGACCCGGCTGACATGACGCCGGACGACCTGCGCGGCGCCTTCGGCGTCGCCCGCCCTGATGGCCTCCAGCAGGTCACCGTGCTCGGCGAGGTTGGCGGCGATCCGGCCGGGATGCGCCTCCATCACTGCGACGCCCATCCGCAGCTGCCGGTCACGGAGCTGGTCGTAGAGGCGCGAGAGGATCTCGTTGCCCGCGTTCTTCACGATCTCCGCGTGGAAACAGCGGTCCTTGACGGAGACGGCGGCCAGATCGCCCGCCTCGGCGAGCTCCCGCTGCTCCTCCAGGAGCTGTTCGAGCCGGGCGATCAGCCTTGCCGGCGCGGGCACGGCCTTCCGTGCGGCGAACTCCTCCACGAGCAGCCGGGTCTCCACCACATCGGAGATCTCCTGCGCGGAGACGGCGAGCACCAGTGCGCCCTTCTTCGGGTAGAGCTTGATCAGCCCTTCGACCTCGAGGCGGAGCAGCGCCTCCCGCACCGGGGTCCGGGATACGCCGACGGCCTCGGCCAGGTCGCCCTCGGTGAGGAGCGTGCCGCCCTCGTAGCGGCGGTCGAGGACCGCTTCCTTGATGTGGGTGTAGACGCGTTCGGCTGCGGGTGGCGGCTTGGGGGCTGTGGGGGCGGCAGGCATGCACACAGCATAGATACAAGATGGGTGCGTCCGCCTCCCCGTCCGCGATCCGGACCCCTCGGGGCGGCCACGCAGCACGCTGTCACTCTTACGGGTGCACAGCCCTCGGGTGCCCTCATGAGTCTCATGACCAGGGCGGCACTCCCGTGCGGCAGCCCCCTCAGGGACACTTGGAGTATTCACGTTGAAAAACGGCATTACGAGTATCCGCCGCGCCTCCGTCGCGGCCACGGTCACCCTGGCGGCCGGCGCCGTCCTCGCAAGCGGGGTATTCGCCCCGGCGGCCGGGGCGGCGGCACCGCCGAAGCCCACGATCAACGCCAAGGGGGGCTTCGTGATGGACAACGCCACCGCGAGGACGCTCTACGGCAAAGCCGCTGACACCCGCCGCTCCACCGGCTCCACGACGAAGGTCATGACCGCCAAGGTGGTGCTTGCACAGAAGAACCTGAACCTTGATTCCAAGGTCACGGTCCAGAAGGCCTACAGCGACTACATCGTCTCGAAGACCGCCTCGTCGGCCCGGCTGATCGTCGGCGACAAGGTCACGGTCCGCCAGCTCCTGTACGGCCTGATGCTGCCGTCCGGCTGCGACGCCGCGTACGCGCTCGCCGACAGGTTCGGCTCCGGTTCCACCCGTGCGGCCCGGGTGAAGTCGTTCATCGGCAAGATGAACGCCTCCGCGAAGAGTCTCGGCCTGAAGAACACCCGCTTCGACTCGTTCGACGGAATCGGCGGCAAATCCAACTACTCCACGCCGCGCGACCTGACGAAGATCGCCGGCAGCGCGATGAAGAACTCCACGTTCCGGGCGATCGTGAAGACGAGGTCGACCAAGCAGAAGGTCACGACGAAGAACGGCGGCTACCGCTACATGTCGTGGTCGAACACCAACCCGCTGCTGGGGAGTTACAGCGGCGCGATCGGTGTGAAGACCGGCTCGGGCCCGTCGGCCAAGTACTGCCTGGTCTTCGCCGCGACCCGTAAGGGCAGGACGGTCATCGGTACGGTCCTGACCTCCTCCTCGGCGGCGAACCGCACGTCGGACGCGAAGAAGCTCCTGGACCACGCCTTCAAGAAGTAGCCGGGTCCGGCGCGACGGAGGAGGGCCCCGCACACCACGCCGCGGGGCCCCTCCTCCGTGTCCGACAACGCGCCGAATCAGTTCCGACGACTCCCGGGACAGCCCTCAGCGGTCAGCCTCCCTGTCCGGCGCTTCCGATCGGGCCGACCTTCACCGATGAACCGGAGCCGTCCGTGACCGGCAGCGAGCCCTCGCCCGGCCAGTCGAGGGTGACCGACTTCGTCTCGTTCGGCGGGGTCACCACCAGCCCGGTGATGCGGACGCCGGAGCCGCCCGAGTCATTGAGCGGGTACTCGACGGGGAACCAGATCGCCTTCCCGTCCTTGAGGACGTACGGGTCGCCGGGCTCACCCGTACGCTCGGCGGAGATCGTCCCCGAGTTGGTCTTCAGGTCGACGCCCGCGAACCCGGAGATCACGCAGTCCTCGCCTCCACCGTTCTTCAGCTCCACCACGACGGTGCCGTCGGGGTCGCCGTCGATGTAGTTGTCCTGCGCCGTGATCTCGAGCTCGTCGGTGGTGCACTTGCCGGCCTCGGCGTCGGACCCGCTCCCGCTACCGCCGGAGGTCGATCCGGCGGAGTCCGGCTCACCGGACTCCGACCCGGCGGAGTCCTTCCCGCCGTCCTGGTCCGAGCCATCCGAGCCTGCGCCGGACGAGGGCGCGGCGGACGCGGACGACTCGGACGACGGGTCGGTCTGTCCCGGACCGTCGTCTTCCTGGCAGGCCGTGAGCGAGAGACCGGCGGCTACGACCAGGGCGGCGAAGGTGAGCTTGCGAGCACGCATCGTTTCTTCCTCAGCATCGGTTGACAGTGCCGGTCGCCCGGTACGGGTCGGTACCGGCGAGCGCTTCTGATCAACAGGAGCGGTCCGGAGTGCCCGGCCGTTCCGTCCGGCCACCGCCTAATACATGGCTGTTACATGCGCGCCGGGCCCGGACATGCCGATGGGCCCGCGCGACATTCACGCGGGCCCATCGCACACACCTACGCCCAGGTGATCAGACGCTTCGGCTGTTCCAGGACCGCCGCGACATCCGCAAGCACCTTGGAGCCGAGCTCACCGTCGACCAGCCGGTGGTCGAACGACAGCGCCAGCGTGGTGACCTGGCGGGGCTTCACCTTGCCCTTGTGGACCCATGGCTGGAGCTTGATCGTCCCGACCGCGAGGATCGCGGACTCGCCCGGGTTCAGGATCGGCGTACCCGTGTCGACGCCGAAGACACCGACGTTGGTGATGGTCACCGTGCCGCCCGCCATCGCGGCCGGGGACGTCTTCCCCTCCCGTGCGGTGGTGACCAGCTCGCCCAGCGACGCGGCCAACTGCGGCAGCGTCTGCTCGTGCGCGTCCTTGATGTTCGGCACGATCAGACCGCGCGGGGTGGCGGCGGCGATACCCAGATTGACGTAGTGCTTCTGCACGATCTCCTGGCCGGCCTCGTCCCAGGCAGCGTTGACCTCCGGGTTGCGCCTGATCGCGACGAGTAGCGCCTTGGCGATGATCAGGAGGGGGTTGACCCGGACCCCCGCCATGTCCTTGTCCTCCTTGAGCTCACCGACGAGCTTCATCGTGCGCGTCACGTCGACGGTCACGAACTCGGTGACGTGCGGCGCGGTGAAGGCGCTGCCGACCATGGCCTGCGCGATGGCCTTGCGTACGCCCTTGACCGGGATGCGGGTCTCCCGGGCCGCCCGGTCCACCGGTGCCGCCACGGGTGCGGGGGCCGGAGCGGCCTCCTCGGTCCGGGCGGGGGCCTCGGCGGGGGCCGGGGCGGCAGCCGCGTGGACGTCCTCACGGGTGATGACGCCGCCCTCGCCGGTCGGAGTGACCGTGGCAAGGTCGATTCCCAGGTCCTTCGCCAGCTTGCGCACCGGCGGCTTGGCGAGCGGACGGGTCTCCACGGCCTTCGCGGCGTGGCCGTTGATCTCGGCCTGGATCGCGGCGGCGGCCGGACCGGGGATCTCGGGCCCCTTGCGGGCCCGGCGCTTGGTGGAGCTCTCGGCCACGCCGTAGCCGACGAGCACCGGCTGACGGCCCTTGGGCGCTTCCGCTTCGGCCTCCGGCACGGGCTCCTGCACGGCTTCGGGAGCCGCCGGGGCGTCACCGCTGCCCGGCGCCACGTCCACCGCGATGATCACCTCGCCGACGTCGACGGTCGAGCCCTCGGGGAAGCGCAGCTCGTGCACCACCCCGTCGAACGGGACCGGCAGCTCGACGGCGGCCTTGGCCGTCTCGACCTCGCACACCACCTGGCCGTCGGTGACGGTGTCGCCGGGCTGGACGAACCACTTGAGGATCTCCGCCTCGGTCAGTCCTTCGCCCACGTCGGGCATCTTGAACTCACGGAAACGAGCAGACGTTTCGGTCATCGTCGTCACGACCCTCTCCTCAGTACGCCAGCGAGCGGTCGACGGCGTCGAGCACCCGGTCGAGGCCCGGCAGGTACTCGTCCTCGAGCCGTGCGGGCGGATAGGGGACGTGGTAGCCGCCGACCCGCAGCACCGGCGCTTCGAGATGGTAGAAGCAGCGCTCGGTGATCCGGGCCGCGATCTCGGCCCCGGAGCCGTAGAACACCGGCGCCTCGTGGACCACCACGAGCCGGCGGGTCCTCTCGACCGAGGTCTGTACGGCGTCGAAGTCGATCGGGGACATGGACCGCAGGTCCAGGACCTCGATCGACTTGCCCTCCTCCTGCGCCGCGGCGGCCGCCTCCAGGCAGACCTTCACCATCGGGCCGTACGCGACGAGCGTGAGGTCGGTGCCCTCACGGGCCACCGCGGCCTTGTGGAGCGGGCCGGGGATGGACTCGGTGTCGAGCTCCCCCTTGTCCCAGTAACGCCGCTTGGGCTCGAAGAAGATGATCGGGTCGTCACTCTGGACGGCCTGCTGCATCATCCAGTAGGCGTCGCTCGCGTTGGACGGCGAGACCACCTTCAGGCCGGCCACGTGTGCGAACAGCGCTTCGGGCGACTCGCTGTGGTGCTCGACGGCACCGATGCCGCCGCCGTACGGGATGCGGATGACGACCGGCATCTTGATCTTGCCGAGTGCGCGGGCGTGCATCTTCGCGAGCTGCGTGACGATCTGGTCGTACGCGGGGAACACGAAACCGTCGAACTGGATCTCGACGATCGGCCGGTAACCGCGCAGGGCGAGCCCGATCGCCGTACCGACGATGCCGGACTCGGCGAGCGGGGTGTCGATGACCCGTCCCTCTCCGAAGTCCTTCTGCAGCCCGTCCGTGATGCGGAAGACCCCGCCGAGCTTGCCGACGTCCTCACCCATGATGAGGACCTTGGGGTCGGTCTCGAGAGCCTTGCGCAGCGACTCGTTGAGCGCCTTCGCGATGGACATCTTCTCAGCGGCCATGGCTAGTTGCCCTCCTCGGCGAACGATGCCTGGTAGGCGGCGAACTGGGCGCGCTCCTCGTCGACGAGGGGGTTGCCGTCGGCGTAGGCGTGGTCGAAGATCGCCAGCCGGTCCGGGTCGGGCATGGACCGCACCGCTTCGCGTACTCGCTTGCCGAGGGTCTCGCTCTCCTCCTCCAGCGCGGTGAAGTACGCCGCGTCGGCGAGGTCCTGCTTCTCCAGATACGTACGCAGCCGCAGGATCGGGTCCTTGGCCTCCCAGGCCGCCCGCTCCTCGTCCGCCCGGTACTTGGTCGGGTCGTCGGAGGTGGTGTGGGCGCCCATCCGGTAGGTGAACGCCTCGACGAGGGTCGGCCCCTCGCCCCGTCGGGCCCGCTCCAGCGCCGACCTGGTGACGGCCAGGCACGCGAGTACGTCGTTGCCGTCGACCCGTACGCCCGGGAAACCGAAGCCCTGCGCGCGCTGGTAGAGCGGCACGCGCGTCTGCTTCTCGGTCGGCTCGGAGATCGCCCACTGGTTGTTCTGGCAGAAGAACACGACGGGGGCGTTGTAGACGGCGGAGAAGGTGAACGCCTCCGCGACGTCGCCCTGGCTGGAGGCGCCGTCACCGAAGTACGCGATCACCGCGGAGTCCGCGCCGTCCTTGGCGACGCCCATGGCGTAGCCGGTGGCGTGCAGGGTCTGCGAGCCGATGACGATGGTGTACAGGTGGAAGTTGTTGGTGTTCGGGTCCCAGCCGCCGTGGTTCACGCCACGGAACATCCCGAGCAGGTTGGTCGGGTCGACGCCCCGGCACCAGGCGACACCGTGCTCCCGGTAGGTCGGGAAGACGTAGTCGTCATCGCGCAGCGCCCGGCCGGAGCCGATCTGCGCGGCCTCCTGGCCCAGCAGCGAGGCCCAGAGGCCCAGCTCGCCCTGGCGCTGCAGCGCGGTGGCCTCGGCGTCGAAACGACGGGTCAGGACCATGTCCCGGTAGAGACCGCGGAGCTCGTCCGCGGTCAGGTCGATCTCGAATTCCGGGTGCTCGACGCGCTCGCCCTCGGGCGTCAGCAGCTGTACCAGCTGGGGCTCGGAACTCTCCGGCGTCTTCGCGGGCGTCTTCGCGGCGCTGGTCCGCTTGCTGCTGCGTCGCGGTTTGCGCGCGGCAGTGCTCTCCACGGTCACGTGCGTGCTCCTCCGTCGGTCCGGCCCCCGGGGTGGCCGGGAACCAGTGCGGCTCGCCTGTGTCCGGACCCGTGCACGGGGTGGGTGCAACTCGGCCGGGAACAGGCGTGACAGGTGCCCCGGCGAGCGTCCTGCCATAAGCACGTTACCCAGTGCATCGCATAACTGCGAAACACCTTGTGACCTGCGATTTTGCTTGGATTTCCAAGTAAATCCAGAAAATCGCCAAGTCCCGCTGGTCACAGCACTGGTAACAGCCTTGCAGGCGGCCGGAACAACGGCACGTTATCCCGGCCGGCAGGCGCAGGGAAGGGCGGGCGACAAAGGAGTGTGTGAGACTTCGAATGTGCGCGAAGAAGGAAAAATCACGGTATTCCTGCTCGATGATCACGAAGTCGTCCGGCGCGGGGTTCACGAGCTGCTGTCCTCCGAGGAGGACATCGAGGTCGTGGGCGAGGCGGGCACGGCCGCTGACGCGCTCGCACGGATCCCCGCGACCCGGCCCGACGTCGCCGTCCTGGACGTACGGCTGCCGGACGGGAGCGGGGTGGAGGTCTGCCGCGAGGTCCGCTCGCGGGACGAGAACATCAAGTGCCTCATGCTCACCTCGTACGCCGACGACGAGGCCCTTTTCGACGCGATCATGGCCGGCGCCTCGGGGTACGTACTGAAGGCCATCCGCGGCAACGAACTGCTCAGCGCCGTACGCGACGTGGCGGCCGGCAAGTCCCTGCTGGACCCCGCGGCCACCGCCCGCGTGCTGGAAAGGCTGCGCGAGGGCAAGGACGGCAAGGGGGACGACCGCCTGTCCGGGCTGACCGACCAGGAGCGCAGGATCCTCGACCTGATCGGCGAGGGGCTGACGAACCGGGTGATCGGCGAGCGGCTGCATCTGGCCGAGAAGACCATCAAGAACTACGTCTCCAGCCTGCTCTCCAAGCTGGGCATGGAGCGGCGTTCACAGGCGGCGGCGTACGTGGCGAGGCTTCAGGCCGAGAAGCGCTGAGGGGCGCCGAGGACCGGCCGGCGCGGCAAGGCGACCTCGGTTCCCGGCAGGGGACTTTGGTCCCTGGCCGTCGGGGCGGCGGACCCTTACACGGCTCCTACCTGGAGGCGGAGAGTGGGGGGCATGCTTTCTTCCCGCCCCTCCGACGCCGGAACCGCGGCCGGCGCCGGCTCCTCCGGACCGTGCCGCGCCCCGGCCCCATCGGCCGCGGACAAGCTCCGGGCCATCGAGCTGCTCGGCAGTGTCCGCTACGGCCGGCTGGCCATGAGCATGCGGGCCCTGCCCTTCCTGGCGGTGGCCCGGCACCTGGTGATGGAGGGCCGTGTCTTCTTGCGTATGCACAGGGGTCTCGGCTTCCACGAGTCCTGTGACGGAAGCGTCATCGCCTACGGGGCGGACAACTTCAGCTCCTCCGCGGCCGACCCTGCCGAAGACCTCTGGTCGGTGCAGTTCACCGGCCCCGCCGAGATCGTGCACCTGGCCTCCGACCAGCGCGAACGCTTCGGGACCGGCCCGGCCGAGGTGAACGGCGAAGGCTTTGATCCGGTGTATCTACGGCTCGATCCGCACCTCACCCATATGCACACTCTGACCTTCGACGCAAGTCCGTAGAACCGGCCACATAGCGTCACCTAACATGTGTCGAGTGCTGCGCTCATCTGTGACCCTCCCGCCTGTCCCTCCGGTCGGCGAGGTTCTGCGCCGCTACCCGGGCGCCGGTGAACCCCTCGCCTGCGAACCCATCGGCAAGGGCCTGCTCAACCACGGATACCGCGTGTCCACCACCCGCGGCTCGTACTTCCTCAAGCACCACCTCGACAAGCACCACCTCGACGACGCCAGCGGTGATCACGCCACGATCGTCCGGCAGCACCGGGCGACCCAGCAGCTGCACTCCCTCGGTGTGCCGGTGGCCCCGCCCCTCTCGGACACAGAGGGTGACACGGTCACGGTGATCGACGGGCAGCGCTACGCCCTGCACCGTTGGGTGGACGGCCTCCACCGGGACGGCGCCCAGCTGACGACCGCCCAGTCCCGTCGGCTCGGGGCACTCCTCGGAGCCGTACACACAGGTCTGGAACAGGTCATGGAGGCGGACCCGCCGCCTCCGGTACGGGGCCGGAGCCCTGATCCCGCCGATACGTTCACGCTGATCGACGAACTGCTGACGGCCGCGCGGCACATGAGCCCGCGGGACGCGTTCGACGAGCTCGCCGTGCACCGTCTCGTGGAACGCCGCGCCCTGCTGGAGCAGCACGCCCACCGCCGCCCGCCCACGCCCGAGGGCTCCGCCAGGGGATGGGTGCACGGCGACTTCCACCCGCTGAATCTGCTCTACCGGGGCGCCGACCCCGTCGCGATCGTGGACTGGGACCGGCTCGGCGTACAGCCTCGCGCGGAGGAGGCCGTACGGGCGGCGGCGATCTTCTTCGTCCGGCCGGACGGCGAGCTGGCCCTGGAGAAGGTCCGGGCGTACGCCCGCGCCTATCGGCGCTCGGCGGGCGCCGGGGCGGCGGAGCTGGCGGCCGCTGTGCACCGGGTGTGGTGGGAGCGCCTCAACGACTTCTGGATACTGCGCTGGCGCTACCGCCTGCACGACCGCAGGGCCGACCCGCAGTTCCCTGCGGTGTCGGCCCTGGCGGTGTGGTGGACGCGCGAGTACGAGGCGGTCGGCGAGGCCTTCACGGGGTGAGGGCCTCGGCCCTCAGGCCCTCGGTCAGCCGGTGGTGCCCGCCGCTCCCTCCGCGGCGCCCGCCGCGGCGCCCGCCGATGTGCCGGCGTTGGTTCCCGCCGTCGTCGCGCCCTCGTCGTCGCCGGTGCCACCGTCCTCGGTACCACCGTCGGCACCGGTGCCGCCGTCGTCACCGGTGCCGCCATCCGTCGTCGTACCGCCGTCATCCGTTCCGCCCGTGCCGGGCGCCGGCGACGTGGGTGTCACCGTCGGCTCCTTGGTCGGCTCGGTCGGGTCGTTCGACGGGGCCCAGGTCGGGTCGTCGGTCGGCCATGTCTGACCGCCCGAGGAATCGCCCGGCTCCTCGGTCTCCTGCGTCTCCTCGTCCGTCGGCTCCGGTGAGGACGGGGTCGGCGAAGGGGAGACCGAGGTGGAGGGCGAAGTCGGGGACTTCTTGTTGCCGCCGTCGCCGTTCGCCGCCTGGAGGGCGAACGCGACGCCCGCACCGATCGCGATGAGCGCGAGCAGGACGAACAGCCACATCTTGCCGCGACCGCCGCCGTTGCGATGGCCACCGCCCGCGTACGCCCCGTCGTCGGGGTTCATGGGCGGCAGGATCGGGCCCTGCGAGGTGTCCCCGTGCGTGGGGTGCCCCATGGCCGCCGTGCTGCCGCCGACGTTCATCGCAGCCGTGTGACCGCCGTCGTGCGGATTGACCGGGCCGGTGTTCCACGTACCCGTGTGTCCGCCCTGGACCTGCAGCATCTGCAGGCTGTACTGGACGAGGCCGCGCATCTCCTCGGCGCTCTGGAACCGGTCGTCCGGGTCCTTCGCGAGGGAACGCATGACGAGGCCGTCCAGCTCCGGCGGGACCTCCCCGGCGGCCTGCGAGGGCGGGACCGGGATGTCCTGGACGTGCTGGTAGACGACGGAGAGCGGGGTCTCGCCCGTGAACGGGGGCCGCAGGGCGAGCAGTTCGTAGAGCAGACAGCCGGTGGCGTACAGGTCGGAGCGGTGGTCGACCGCCTTGCCGAGCGCCTGCTCCGGGGAGAGGTACTGGGGCGTGCCCATGACCATGCCGGTCTGGGTCATCGTCGACTGGACGCCGTGCAGCGCGCGGGCGATGCCGAAGTCCATCACCTTGACGGCACCGGAGTGCGTGATGATCACGTTCGCCGGCTTGATGTCACGGTGCACGATGCCGTGCTGATGGGAGTACGCCAGGGCTTCCAGGACACCCGAGACGATGATCAGCGCCTGCTCGGGCGGGGGCGCCTCGGCCTCGAGCAGCAGATCGCGGATGGTGTTGCCCTCGACGAGCTCCATCACGATGTACGGCACGGTCGCCCCGCCCACGACATCCTCACCGGAGTCGTACACGGCGACGATCGCATGGTGGTTGAGCCCTGCGACCGACTGCGCCTCGCGCGTGAAACGGGCCTTGGAGACCGGGTCCTCGGCAAGGTCGGAGCGGAGCAGTTTCACCGCCACCGTGCGGCCGAGACGGACGTCCTCCGCGGCGTAGACCTCGGCCATGCCGCCGCGGCCGAGCCGGTGGGTCATGCGGTAACGGCCGTCCCCGACCACACCGCCGACACCCCAGGAGTCGGTGCCATCCGAAACTCCGCCGCCGTTTGCTTCGGATCCGGGTGCCATCAGTCCTCGCCGTCGTATCTGTCCGCGCGTCCGCGGGTTCTCACGGTGCCTTGCTGCATTGCCAGGTCACGCTACAGCCTCTGTCCGACACACCGGTTTCCAGAGTGACGGACCATCCAATCGGCTCGCGCGCCGTCCGCGCAAATTCCATGCGCTTCCTGTAACGCTTCCGAGACGCTTCTTGTGCGTAGGGTCACGGAACGGGCACCCGGCTTGACGTGTCGTACCCCTCGGGCAGACTTGGCCTGTAACAGGGATGATCGCGTCCGTCGGGCGCCGAGGGGGAGCAAGTCATGAGCCACGACGGCGCACAGGGGCGCTACGCGGGCGGTTCCGTGGCCGGCGGCCGCTACCAGCTGCGCGACCTGCTCGGCGAGGGCGGCATGGCGTCCGTCTACCTCGCGTACGACACGGCACTCGACCGCCAGGTCGCCATCAAGACGCTGCACACGGAGCTGGGGCGCGAGCAGTCCTTCCGCGAGCGGTTCCGGCGCGAGGCGCAGGCCGTGGCGAAGCTGCAGCACACCAACATCGTCTCGGTGTTCGACACGGGCGAGGACGAGCTCGGCGGCGCGCTGATGCCGTACATCGTCATGGAGTACGTCGAGGGGCAGCCGCTCGGCTCCATGCTCCAGTCGGACGTCCAGCAGCACGGCGCGATGCCGGCCGAGAAGGCACTCAAGGTGACGGCTGACGTGCTAGCCGCCCTGGAGACGAGTCACGAGATGGGCCTGGTCCACCGCGACATCAAGCCCGGCAACGTGATGATGACCAAGCGCGGCGTCGTCAAGGTCATGGACTTCGGCATCGCCCGTGCCATGCAGTCGGGCGTCACCTCGATGACCCAGACCGGCATGGTCGTCGGCACCCCGCAGTACCTCTCCCCCGAGCAGGCGCTGGGCCGGGCCGTCGACGCGCGCTCCGACCTGTATTCCGTCGGCATCATGCTCTTCCAGCTGCTCACGGGCCGTATCCCGTTCGACGCGGACTCCGCGCTCGCCATCGCGTACGCGCATGTGCAGGAGGAGCCGGTCGCCCCTTCGACAGTCAACCGGTCGGTCACGCCCGCGATGGACGCCCTTGTCGCCCGCGCACTGAAAAAGAACCCGAACGAGCGCTTCCCGAGCGCCGCCGCGATGCAGGACGAGATCATGCGCGTGCTGAGCGCGAGCAGCCCCGCGGGCGCCCCGGTGATCATCGGCGGCGGCAACCCGGCGAACAGCGGCTCGGGAGTCGGCTCGGCGGTCTTCCCGCCTGTCGACCAGGCCGCTCCGGCACCGCACAGTGTGCAGACGCCCTACCAGCCGCAGCCCCACCAGCAGCAACAGCCCGGCCCCTACGGTGCGCCGACCCCCGCGCCCACGCCGGGCTACGGCTACCCGCAGGCGGCCCAGCCGTACGGCACTCCGGCGCCGATGGCGCACCAGACCCCGCCTCCGTACGCGATGTCCCCGCAGACGGTGACGGCCGGCGGCGGCGCATCCAGGCGCAACATGCCGGTCGTCGTGGGGTCGATCGTGGTCGCACTGGTCGCGATCGGCGGCCTGATCGTGTTCCTCAACATGAACGGCGACCCGGAGAACGGCAAGGGCGGCGACCCGGGCTCCGGCGAGTCCGCCGTGGCGGGCGAGCACAAGCCCCCGGAGCGGAACCGGACGATGGAAACCGACAAGTGCACGGACGCCACCGAGGACTCCGACGACCCGGCGAAGGTCCAGGCGCCGAATTTCGTCTACAAGGACATCATCTCGGCGAAGTCCTGCGCAGCCGCGGCCGGCTGGACGGTCAAGGTCATCGAGGTGGAGGGCAACACCTACGCGGAGGACCAGGTCGTCGACCAGTTCCCGACCGCAGGAGCGGCCGTGGCCGAGCGGGGCGCCCACTTCGAGCTGCGCATCGCGACGGGCGACCCGGCCTGATCCGGCCGTAGCTCCGCCTTCTGCCGGGCTCCTGCCGGGACTGGTCCCGCGCGCGGTGGAGGCGCGGCGTCCGGGCGCACCCGGGATGCCGGACATATCCGGCCATGTGACGCTGATCTCATGCCTCCAGGACTCCCGGCTTCACGGTCGTCACGGTGCGTCGCCTGTCTGGTGATAGCCGCTGGGGTGGCACTCGGACCCCCCGCCTGGGCACACGGGGACGACGGAACCGCCGCGTCCGCACGCCCGGGGTACCTGGCTCCGGCCAAGCCCTCGGGCTCCCCTTCGCCGGCCGCCTCCCCGACCGCGAGCTCCTCCGCCGAGGAGTCACCCCTGGCCGGGCGCCAGGCCGGGGAGGGGCGGGCTCGTCCGGGGCGCCCCCTCCCCCCTCCGGAGGCCACGGAATCCGAGACGGCGGAGGACGAGATGCCCCCGGATCCGGATCCCGTGAAGGTGCCGGCGTTCACGCCGCCGCCCGGGGCGTTCCCGGAGCCCGGTGAATCAGCACGGCAGCGCCACGCGCTCGACGAGCCCTCCCTGAAGCAGGTGCGGGACGTGTCACTGGGCATCGGTATCGCCCTGGTCGGGCTGGGGCTGGCTTTTCTGGCCGTTCGCATGCGCCGCCCGAACTGACCCGGCCGACCGGGCCGCACCCCTGGCCAGGGACGCTTGCGTAAAGCAACATACTGGGTATACATACTCAGTATGTCGATCCGCCACGGGCTGCTGGCCCTTCTGGAGCGGGGGCCTCGGTACGGCTCCCAGCTCCGTACCGAATTCGAGTCCCGCACCGGCTCCACCTGGCCGCTGAACGTCGGGCAGGTCTACACGACGCTCAACCGGCTGGAACGCGACGGGATGGTCGCCCAGGACGGTGAGGACGACGCGGGCCACGCGCTCTACTCGATCACCGATGGCGGTCGCACCGAGCTGAGGAACTGGTTCGAGACCCCCGTCGACCGCAGCAGCCCGCCCCGTGACGAGCTGGCGATCAAGCTCGCGATGGCGGTCGGTGCTCCCGGGGTCGACATCCGTGCCGTCATCCAGTCCCAGCGGAGCCACACGCTGAAGGCGATGCAGGACTACACGCGGCTGAAGGCCCAGGCACTCGCCGACGTTCCCTCAGACCGGGACGAGGTCGCCTGGCTGCTCGTGGTGGAGCAGCTGATCTTCCAGGCCGAGGCGGAGGCGCGCTGGCTCGATCACTGCGAGTCCCGCCTCGTGCGCCTCGCCGCCGCCGCCGCGACGGAGCCCGTCGCCCGGCCCGCCACGTCCACGAGCCGTGGGGCCACGCGGCCGTCCGCCCGCCGCTGACCACCGGCCACGAAGGGCCGCTCCGACCACTTTCCGCACACCCTTCTCAGGGTTTTCCGACCACCCGTCTCAGGGTTTTCCGATCACCGTCCTCATGGGGGAACAGCTCACCATGTCCTCGTCCGTCCCCGCCCCGCCCACCGGCCTCTCCGTGGACGCTCCCGTCCTCGAGCTGAGGGCCCTGACCCGCACACACGGCTCCGGCATCGCCACGGTGCACGCCTTGCGAGGCATCAACCTGTCCGTGCACACAGGTGAACTCGTCGCCGTGATGGGCCCCTCAGGCTCCGGCAAGTCCACGCTTCTGACCCTGGCCGGCGGTCTCGACACCGCGAGCAGCGGCCAGGTCGTCATCGAGGGGCAGGACATCTCCGCGCTCGGCCGCAAGGGCATCGCGCGTCTGCGCCGCCGCAGCGTCGGTTATGTCTTCCAGGACTACAACCTGATCCCCGCCCTCACCGCCGCCGAGAACATCGCCCTGCCGCGCGAACTCGACGGCGTCTCCGTACGCAAGGCCCGCAAGGAGGCCATGGCCGCGCTGGAGGAGATGCACCTCGAAGAGGTGGCCGACCGCTTCCCGGACGAGATGTCCGGCGGCCAGCAGCAGCGCGTCGCCATCGCCCGCGCCCTCGTGGGTGACCGCCGCCTCGTGCTCGCAGACGAGCCGACCGGGGCACTCGACTCCGAAACCGGCGAGGCCGTGCTCGCCCTGCTCCGCAACCGCTGCGACCAGGGTGCCGCCGGGGTGATGGTGACGCACGAGCCCAGGTACGCGGCCTGGGCGGACCGGGTGGTCTTCCTCCGGGACGGGTCGATCGTGGACCAGACACTGGCCTCCGGCGCCGAATCCCTGCTCACCGCGGAGGGTGCCCAGTGAGCGTTCTCAGCGGGTGGCGCGCCGCCCTCCGCATCGCCCGGCGCGACGCGCTGCGGGCGAAGGGCCGCAGCGCTCTCGTCGTCTCGATGATCGCTCTGCCGGTCCTCGGTGTGACGGCCGCCGACGTGACGTACCGCAGTTCCACGCCCACCGTCGCCGAGAACCTGACGGCCGAGATGGGTGCGGCGGACGCCGTGTTCAGCTCGGCGGGTATCGGTCCCGTTCCCCTCGAGCAGATGCCCGACGCCAGCACGTGGGGCACTCCTGACGACGAGGCGGAGATCCCGGCCGAGGAGGAGCGCGCGCCCGTGGACGTACGGGGCACGTTCCCGAAGGGTTCGCGGTACCTCTCCGAGCAGCCCGTTCCCGCCGTGGTCACCACGCGGCACGGGGTCGCCAACACCGAGATCGTTGAGCTGCGCACCTCCGATCCGACGGTCCGGGGCAAGCTCGACCTGGTCGACGGGGCGTATCCGCACGGTGAGGGGGAGATCGTCGCGACCGAGTACTTCCTGAAGTCCGCCGGACTCGCGGTCGGCTCGCGCACGACACTGCGCGGACCCGAGCAGACGTACACGATCACCGGCAGCGTCGAGCTGCCGGGCGAACTGGACAAGAGCGCGCTGTACGCGGACCCGGGCGCGGTACTCGCCCCGTGGAAGGCGGCTGCCGACCGTGACAAGAAGATCGCCCCGCCCAGTCCCGGCGACATGAGCTGGCTCGTCCGGGGCCCTGCCGGTGCCGGTATCCCCTGGTCAGACGTGCTCGCGGCCAACAAGAAGGGCGTCGTGGTGATGTCCCGCCAGGTCGCTCTCGATCCGCCCCCGGACTCCGAGGTCCCCCTTCTCGCGCATCAGGACATCTCCTCCGGTGCAGGCTCGTCCCAGCTGAGCACGGCGCTGGTGACCGTGGTCGCCATGGCGGTCCTGGAGATCGTCCTGCTGGCGGGCCCCGCGTTCGCCGTCGGTGCGAGGCGCTCACGCAGGCAGCTCGGCCTCGTCGGCACCTGCGGCGGTGACCGGAGCCAGGTGCGGGCCGTCGTGCTGTCCGGGGGGCTGGTGCTCGGCGCGGTCGGAGCCGTGACCGGTGTCGCCGCCGGGATCGGCCTCACCGTTCTGTTCCGTCCGATGATCGAGGGCTGGAGCGGAAGCCGCTTCGGCGAGCTCGAGATCCGGCCCCAGGAACTGCTGGCGATCGCCGTCATCGGCCTCGTCACCGGCGTCCTGGCGGCTCTGGCACCGGCGATCGTGGCCGGCCGTCAGTCGGTGCTCGAATCGCTCACGGGGCGCCGCGGAACACGCCGGAGCTCCCGCGTCCTTCCCGTCCTGGGCGGGGTGGCGCTCGCAGGCGGCGTGACGGTCGCCGTGTACGGGGGCACGGCCGGCGACACCCAGTTCGTCGCCGGCGGCTCCGTGGCCGCCGAACTCGGGGTGCTCGCCTGCATCCCGGTGATCGTCGGCTTCCTCGGGCGGCTCGGCACCCGGCTGCCGCTCTCCCCTCGTATGGCACTGCGCGACGCGGCACGCAACCGGGGGCGTACGGCTCCGGCAGTCGCCGCCGTCATGGCGGCCGTGGCGGGCACCGTCGCCATCGCCACGTACACCACCAGCGTCATGGCGGAACACGACTACGACCACGTACAACCGCTCACTCCGGGAACAGCGGCGCTCGTGACCTCCGAGCCGACCGGCGTCGGACAGCTGCCCCTGGCCAGGGCGGCCGCGGAGCAGAATCTGGCGGTCAGCGGCGGGCGGGCCGACATGGGGCGGGCCTGGGCCGGCTCCGACTGCTCGGTCTACTACGAGGAGGAGAACGGCTGCGGCACGCTCGAACTGGTCAAGCCCACCGGCAGAAGCCACAGCTGCCCGTTGCAGGGGGAGGGTGCCGAGAAGCTCGCCGAGAACCTCTCCGCCGAGGCGCACAAGAAGCTGATGAGCTCTCCCCCCTGCACCGATGAGTACATGTCCGGCGGCGCCATCTACACGGATGACAGCCACATCGTCGTCGGGGACGCCGCACTGCTCAGGTCGTACGTGAAGCTCGACGACCCGGCGGCCGTCGAAGCTCTGGCAGCCGGTACCCCCGTGCTGCTCAACTCGGCGTACGCGCAGGACGGCCAGGTCACGCTCAAGGCCGTGCACACGTACAACGAGCGCGACAAGGAGAACCGCAAGCTCCATCCGGGCAAGGCCAGGACCACCACGGACCGGCTGAAGGTGTACGTCGCCCCCGCGAAGTACGCCGCGACTCCCGGGATCCGCATGATTCTGCCGCAGCGGACCGCGGACCGGCTCGGACTGCACACCGCGGCCTACGGGACCGTCTACACCGTCACGCATCCGCCGACGGACGCGGAGAGGCAGGCGGTGGCCGCCGCCTTCACCCAGGCCGGGAACGGGGTCTACCTGCAGTCGGAAGACCAGGAGGGGACGAGCGACGAGGAGGTGATCCTGCTGATCCTCGCCCTCTTCGCGGGCATCGTCACCCTGGGCGCGGCCGCCATCACCACCGGTCTCGCCAAGGCCGACGCGGAGGCCGATCTCACCACGCTCAGCGCGGTGGGGGCACCGCCCGGTGTGCGGCGCTCACTCTCCGGATTCCAGTGCGTGGTCGTCGCGCTCACCGGTGTGCTGCTCGGAACGGCCGCGGGCGTCGTGCCCGCGGTGGCCCTTCGCCTGGTCGACCTGCGGGAGGCGATGAAAGCGATGCGTGCGGAGCCCATGGACTCCGCGTACACACCCATCGTGATGCCGTGGGAGACCATCGGGCTGCTGGCCCTGGTCGTTCCGGTGCTGGCGGGGCTGCTGGCCGCCGCGTTCGCCGGGTCGCGCCTCGCCCTGGCGCGGCGCGCTGGGTGAGCGCCTGCCTCTGAGCCGAGGTTCCGGTGCCCCCGAAAAGGGTGATCATCTCTTTCCGGGGGCACCACCATGTGGTCACGCCCGTGTGCGAGACAATGGCGTCATGGAGATGCCGAGGAATGAACGGTCGCAGGAGCACCCCCAAGTCCTCGTAGTGGGACAGGATGGAATGGCCATCGGCGGTGGTGGCGGTGACGACGAGTCGCGCGAGATCCCGGTGACGGAGATGGTCGAGCAGCCCGCGAAGGTCATGCGCATCGGCAGCATGATCAAGCAGCTTCTGGAGGAGGTCAGGGCGGCTCCTCTCGACGAGGCGAGCCGTGTCCGGCTGAAGGAGATCCACGCGAGCTCTGTGAAGGAACTCGAGGACGGACTGGCGCCGGAGCTCGTGGAGGAGCTGGAACGCCTCTCGCTGCCGTTCACCGAGGAGTCCGTCCCTTCCGAAGCCGAGCTGCGGATCGCGCAGGCCCAGCTGGTCGGCTGGCTGGAGGGCCTCTTCCACGGCATCCAGACGGCGCTGTTCGCCCAGCAGATGGCGGCCCGCGCGCAGCTGGAGCAGATGCGCCGGGCCCTCCCGCCGGGCGTCGGCCATGAGGAAGAGGAAGGCGGCGTCGATCCGCACGGACCGGCGCGCTCCGGCCCGTACCTCTGAGGGCCTGAGTCCACCGACCGCGGTACGCATCGGGGCCCGGCACACACGGTGTGTGCCGGGCCCCGGCGTCTGCTCGGGCGTCGGGCCTGCTCGGGGCTCGGGTCCGGTCCGCCCGCGTCAGGCCTTCGGCGCGGCCAGGAGGATCTTGCCGATGTGGCTGCTGGACTCCATCAGCCGGTGGGCCTCCGCCGCGTCCGCCATCGGCATGGTGCGGTCCACGATCGGCCGGACCACGCCGTCGGCGAGCAGCGGCCACACGTGCTCACGTACCGCCGCGATGATCGCGGCCTTCTCCGCGAGCGGCCGTGCGCGGAGCGACGTCGCCGTGACGGCGGCCCGCTTGCTCAGCAGGGCGCTCAGGTTCAGCTCACCCTTGGCACCGCCCTGGAGACCGATGATGGCGAGACGGCCGTTCACAGCGAGGGCCCGCACGTTCCGGTCCAGGTACTTCGCCCCGACGATGTCGAGGATCACGTCCGCTCCCGCACCGTCCGTCGCCTGCCGCAGCTCCTCGACGAAATCCTGCTCGCGGTAGTCGATGAGGATGTCGGCCCCCAGCTCCTGACAGCGCGCCAGCTTCTCGGGGCCTCCGGCCGTCACCGCGACGCGCGCACCGACCGCCTTGGCCAGCTGGATCGCCATCGTGCCGATACCGCTGGACCCGCCGTGGACCAGAAGAGTTTCACCAGGCCGCAGGTGGGCCACCATGAAGACGTTGGACCAGACCGTCGCCGTCACCTCGGGCAGTGCCGACGCCTCGGCCAGGTCCACGCCGTCGGGCACAGGCAGCAACTGGCCGGTCGGCACGGCGACCTTCTCCGCGTATCCGCCGCCCGAAAGCAGTCCGCACACCTCGTCACCCACGGACCACCCGGTCACCCCGGGGCCGAGCGCGGCGATACGGCCGGCACACTCCAGGCCGGGGTAGGGGGAGGCGCCGGGCGGAGGGTTGTAGAAGCCCTGCCGCTGCAGGACATCGGCCCGGTTGACCGCACTGGACACGACCTCGACGAGAACTTCGCCCTCGCCTGGTACGGGATCGGGGACCTCGGCCCATACGAGGGCTTCGGGACCGCCGGGTTCGGGGATCGTGATCGCATACATGGCCGCGAGGCTACTCCGTGCAGAGTCCCTGACGGGGGCGTACGCGTCTGCGCCGCGTCCGGAACCCTGCCCCTAAGGCCACTGATTGGGCGGCTGCGGGTGGTTCATCTGCGGTGTGTGGAGCGGTGAGGCACGCACGATCGTGATCACCCGGTCCGTCAGCTGCAGAGGACTGGCCGCCGGATCGTCGTAACCGAGCAGCCGGTGACCACGCAGGACAGTGACCACCAGGTCGTCGGTCTCGCGGACGCTCTTGCCCACCTCGGCCTTTATCACCGGCCGCTCGACGAGGTCCAGTCCGCTGCCCTGCTGGATGAGGTCCTCCATCACCGTGCCCGCGCTGGGGCTCAGGACTGAAAGACCGAGCAGACGGCCCGCCGCGCTCGCGCTGGTGATCACGGCATCGGCGCCGGACTGCCGTAGCAGCGGCGCGTTCTCCTCCTCGCGGACGGCGGCCACGATCTTCGCCCCCCGGTTGAGCTGACGCGCGGTCAAGGCGACCAGTACGGCTGTGTCATCGCGCTGAGTGGCGATGATGATCTGACGGGCCTTCTGGACCTCGGCACGCAACAGCACGTCGCTGCGCGTGGCATCGCCCAGCACGCCCACGAAACCTTCGGCGTTGGCCGCTTCGATCACCTTGCCGGCCGGGTCGACGATGACGATCTGGTCCTTCTTGAGACCTGTCGCACAGAGCGTCTGGATTGCCGAACGGCCCTTCGTCCCGAAGCCGACGACCACGGTGTGTTCACGCAAGTTGGTTCTCCAACGGTTCAGCCGGAAGTCCTCCCGGGTCCGTTCCGTCAGGACCTCGAGGGTGGTGCCGACCAGGATGATCAGGAAGAGCACGCGCAAGGGTGTCACCAGCACCACGTTGACGAGCCGCGCCGGGTCGCTGTACGGGACGATGTCGCCGTAGCCGGTCGTCGACAGTGTCACCGTCGCGTAGTAGACAGCGTCGAGGAGATCGACCTTGCCGTCGGCGTTGTCGTGGTAGCCGTCCCGGTCGGCCCAGACGATGAAGACCGTGATGGCCAGCACCGTGAGGGCCATCGCCAGCCGCTTGGCCACCTGGCGCAGCGGCCTGTCGACCACCCGCCGTGGCAGAAGCACCCGGGTCGGGACGACATGTTCGTCCGCGCGTCGGGCCATCGCGTCCTGGCCGGGAAGTTTCACGTGAAACACCCTTCCGTCCACGGCGACGCCGAGGCCCACGGTAGATCGAGGATCTCCACCTCGGTGCCGGACCGTACCCCGCCGGGCGGCACCACGGCCAGCCCGTCCGCGGCGGCGATCCCCCGGAGCATGGCGGGGCCGTTGTAATGGAGGGGGACGACGCTGTCGTCGCGATGGACCACGGGGATCAGCCGGGTGTCGTGCGGGTGTCCGTGCACCTCTTCGTGGACGGGCGCGCGGTAGCCGTCCTGGGCGGGCCGCCCCGCGATTCCCCGGAGCAGGGGCTCGGCCAGCGTCAGCAGTCCGGACACAGCGGCGAGGGGGTTGCCCGGCAGACCGACCACGCAGGGGCCGCCGCCATCGGCGAGTTGCGCCAGGAGCATCGGATGACCCGGACGTACGGCCACCCCGTCGACCAGGATATCGGCCCCGATCTCGGACAGGACCGGGTGGACATGGTCCACCGGGCCGGCGGCTGTCCCGCCAGTGGTGAGGATCAGATCGGCATCGGAGGAGACCAGGGCCTGGCGGAGGGCTTCGGCATCGTCACCGAGCCGCCTTGGCTCGGCGACTTCGGCCCCCAGGGCACGGAGCCAGGGGGCGAGCATGGGGCCGAGCGCGTCGCGGATCAGCCCCTCCCTCGGGAGCCCCGCCGTGAGGAGTTCGTCCCCGAGGACGAAGACGTCCACGCGGGGGCGGGGAACGGCGACAAGGGCGTCGTACCCCGCGGCAGCCGCCAGTCCGATGACAGGCGGGGTCACCACGGTTCCCACGGGCAGTAGCTCGTCGCCGGACCGGCATTCCTGGCCCCGGGGCCGGATGTCCTGACCCGGTACGACGTCACGGGCGGCGTACAGCAGTCCCTTGGCCTCGTCACAGCGTGCGTGCTCGCTGCGGATCACGGCGGTGGCATCCGCCGGGAGGCGTGCGCCTGTGGCGATCCGCAGGGCGTGCCCGTCGGGAAGGGGCTCCGTGGATCCGCGCCCGGCGAGCAGCCCGTCCCCTCCCTCCACGAACCAGGGGCCCGGCCCCGCGACGACCCAGCCGTCCATGGCCGAGGTGTCGAACGACGGAAGATCGGTGAGCGCGACAACGGCCTCGGCCAGGACATGCCCGAGCGCCCTGTCCAGGGGGAGCCGGTGGGCGGCCAGGGGGGTGGCGCGGCCGAGGCGGCCAGCCAGAGCCCGCGCTCCGGCCCAGGTGCTGTGGGCCGACGGAGCTCCATGATGGCTGGAGGGGGCCGGGGCCAGGGAGTCCGGATCCGGCTCGCTCGGAGTCGGACCCGCTGGAGTCGGGCCGGTACGCCGGCCCGGGGCCGTCGGCGGCGGCATCGTCGGAGTCGAAGTCGGAGTCGGCATCGTCGGCGTCGGCGTCGGCGTCGGCGTCGGCGAGGGCGTCGGATCCGTCACGCCGGACCGGCCAGTTGCGGGGTGCGGAGCCTGCGGCCGGCGCCCGACGAGAGCCAGTGCCTGCTCGACAGCCCGCTCCTCCTCGGCTGCCCGCTCTTCCTCGGCAGCCCGCGCGTCACGTCCGTGTGGGGTCATGGCGTGCCGGGTCCGCTGCCCGCCGCCGTTTCCTCCTCCCACCGGAGCGCGAGGGCGGTGGCCTTGCGAGAGGCTTCAGCCACCGCTTCGGCTGCGGCCTCCGGGCTCTTGCCACTGCTCGCCAGCGCCGCCGCGTACCCCACCAGGAAGGTGGTCAGCGGCGCGGCGGGCCGGGCCACGCCGTGCGCGGCATCGCGGGCGAGATCCAGCAGGACGCCGGTGTCGACGTCGAGCTCGATGTCCAGTTCGTTCTTGACTGCGGTGATCCATTCGTCCAGCACGGTCCCATGCTCCCTGATCCGCGCCCTGGCGGCAGCAATGTCTTCCCAGGTGTCGCAGTCGAACGAAGCCAGAGGGCCGGCCTGGACCCGGGCCAGATCCAGTTCGGCGGTCAGCAACCGCAGGGGGAGACCGGCGAGGCTGCCGTGCTCGGTGGCGAGAAGGGCGAGTTCACGACGCAGTGGCTCGGCCCGGTAGACCGCGACCAGCGGCTGGTCACGGCCGTCCTGGTCCGTGCACAGGGCGCCTTCGTGAACTCCCGGCTCCGCGGCGGCCAGCAGCGAGCGAACCGTCTCCTCCCCCAGGAACGGCAGATCCGCGGAGAGCACCAGAACGCTCTCCGCGGCCGTGTGCCGTACACCGGCTCCGAGGGCCGCCAAGGGGCCTCCGCCCTCGGGAACTTCACGTGTCCAGGTGACCGGACGCACGGTGGGCCTGCGCCCGCCCACCACCACGGTGGACCCGGCGTCGGCACAAACGGCGAGCACCCGGTCGAGCAGCGCACGGCCACCCACACGGAGCCCTGGCTTGTCGGCCCCTCCGAGGCGCTTCGCAGCCCCTCCGGCAAGAACGATGGCGTCATACGCGGTCATGCCCCGAGTATGGGGGCCGCCCGCCCATGACGGCCCCGGCGGGGACCGAACTCACACGATGCCCGGGCTCCCGGCGGTCCACGGTCCAGCTCCGCTACAGCGCGCGCAGCAGCACCGTGGGCTGTTCCACACAGTCGGCGACGTAGCGCAGGAAGCCGCCGGCCGTGCCGCCGTCGCAGACCCGGTGATCGAAAGTGAGCGAGAGCTGGACGACCTGGCGGACCGCCAGCTCACCCTCGTGCACCCAGGGTTTGGGCACGATCCGGCCGACGCCGAGCATGGCCGCCTCGGGGTGGTTGATGATGGGCGTCGAGCCGTCGACGCCGAACACCCCGTAGTTGTTCAGCGTGAACGTCCCTCCGGTGAGCTGCGCCGGGGTCAGCTTCCCGTCCCGGGCGGCCTCGGTCAGCCGGGCGATCTCCGCCCCGATCGACTCCGTACTACGCGCATGCGCGTCCCGTACGACCGGAACGACCAGGCCTCGCTCCGTCTGGGCGGCGAAGCCCAGATGGACCCCGGGCAGCCGCACGATCTCCCTGGCCTCGGCGTCCACCGTCGAGTTGAGCTCGGGGAACCGCGCCAGAGCTGCCGTGCAGACGCGAGCCAGCAGGGCGAGCACCGACACCTTCGGCCCTGCGGCGGAACCGCCGACGGCGTTCATCGCGGCCCGCGCCGCCATCAGTTCGGTGGCATCGGCATCGACCCAGCATGTGGCATCGGGAATCTCCCGCCTGCTGCGCGACAGCTTCTCGGCCACCGCGCCCCGGACCCCGCGCAGCGCGATCCGCTCGGCCTGTGTGTCCGGCTCCGGACCGGTGACCGGGGGTGCGCCGGCGGCGTTCTCCTCAGCGGCTCTGACAGCGGACTCCACATCGGTACGCAGAATCAGTCCGTCCCGCCCCGTCCCGACGACCTTCCGGAGATCGAGACCGTGCTGCCGCGCCAGCTTCCGGACCAGAGGGGAGATGACGGCGACGGGCCCCTGAGGATCCGCCGCCCCGAGCCCCGGCTCCTTGGCGGCCACCGGGACGGAGGCCTCGACCGGAGCCACCGGGACGGAGGCCTCGACCGGAGCCGGACGCGGTGCCGTGGCGGGAGCAGGCTGTCCTGCCGTTGCGTGCCCCCGCTCCGCGACCGGTGCAGGCCTGACCCGGCGCCTCCGCGCGGCCGGTGCGCCCGTGCCGTAGCCGACCAGCACATTGCCTGACGTCCCGCTCCCGTCGCCGTCGCCGCTCACGCTCCTGGCTCCGTCGGCGGAGGGATCACCGGTAGCCCCCTGACCGTCCACCGACCCGACGGCCACTGTCAGCAGGGGTGCGCCGACCGGAAGCTCCGCGCCCTCCTCACCGAATCGCGCCGTCACCACGCCCCCGTAGGGGCAGGGGACCTCCACCATGGCCTTGGCCGTCTCGACCTCGACGACCGGCTGGTCGACGGCGACGACATCGCCGATCTCCACCAGCCAGCGCACGATCTCGGCCTCGGTCAGGCCCTCGCCCAGGTCCGGCAGCTTGAATTCGAGCACCTGCGCCATCAGCTCTCGGCCTCCCACTGAAGACGGGCGACCGCGTCGAGCACCCGGTCCACGCCCGGCAGATGGTGCCGCTCCTGCATCGGCGGCGGATACGGAATGTCGAACCCCGCGACGCGCAGGACCGGCGCCTCCAGATGGTGGAAGCACCGCTCGGTGATCCGCGCCGCGATCTCACCGCCCGGTCCGCCGAAACCGGACGACTCGTGGACGACCACCGCACGTCCCGTGCGGCGCACCGACGCGGCGACGGTCTCGTCGTCGAAGGGCACCAGCGAGCGCAGGTCGACCACCTCGAGATCCCATCCCTCGGCCGTGGCCGCCTCGGCCGCCTCCAGGCACACCGGGAGGGACGGGCCGTAGGTGATCAGGGTCGCGCTGCGGCCGGGGCGCCGCACCACGGCCCGCCCGATCGGCTCGACCGTGGCCGGCGCGTCCGGCGACCAGTCGGCCTTGGACCAGTAGAGCCTCTTCGGCTCCAGGAAGACCACCGGGTCGTCGGAGGCGATCGACTCCCTCAGCAGCCCGTACGCGTCGTCGACGGTGGCCGGCATGACGACATGCAGGCCGGGTGTCGCCATGTAGTACGCCTCCGAGGAGTCGCTGTGGTGCTCGACCCCGCCGATCCCGCCGCCGTAGGGCACCCGCACCGTGATCGGCAGCGGCATGGCGCCGCCGGTCCGGTTCCGCATCTTGGCGACATGACTGACCAGCTGCTCGAACGCCGGATACGCGAAGGCGTCGAACTGCATCTCCACCACGGGCCGCAGTCCGTACATCGCCATGCCCACGGCCGCGCCGAGGATTCCCGCCTCGGCCAGTGGCGTATCCGTACAGCGGTCGTCGCCGAACTCCTTCGCCAGGCCGTCGGTGACGCGGAAGACGCCTCCGAGCGTGCCGACGTCCTCGCCGAGGACGTGCACCGCCGGGTCCTCAGCCATCGAGTCGCGCAGCGCCCGCCCGAGGGCCTGCGCCATCGTGGCCGGCCTCGCCCTGCCGGTCCGTTCACCGGCCGTCGCGGCAGCGGTGCTCATCGGCCCGCCTCCGCGCCGTTCTCGTCGTGCGCCCCGTGCTCGGCGTCCAGCTCGGTCCGCAGCCGCGCCGCCTGTTCCCGCAGCTGGCCGGTCTGTTGCTCGTAGACATGGGCGAACAGATCCATCGGGTCGAGCACCGGATCGGCGTTCATCTGCTCCCGCAGCCCCTCCGCCATCCGCTCCGCCGCCTCCCGCACCGTCCCGATACCGTCCTCGTCCAGCAGCCCGCGCCCGGTCAGCTCCCGTTCGAGGAGCCTGATCGGATCGTGTGCCCGCCAGGCCTCCACCTCGCTGTCGCCGCGGTAGCGGGTGGCGTCGTCGGCGTTCGTGTGGGCGTCCATGCGATACGTGACCGCCTCGACGAGCGTCGGTCCCTCGCCCCGCCTGGCACGTGCCACCGCCTCGCCCAGCACCTGGTGCATCGCGGCCGCGTCGTTCCCGTCGACCAGGCGTCCTGGCATCCCGTATCCCACGGCCTTGTGGGCCAGGGACGGCGCCGCGGTCTGCTTGGCCAGGGGCACGGAGATGGCGAAGCCGTTGTTCTGTACGAGGAACACCACCGGAGCCCGCCAGACGGCCGCGAAATTCAGTGCCTCGTGGAAATCACCCTCACTCGTCCCGCCGTCGCCGACCATCGCGAGAGCCACCACGTCGTCGCCCTTGAGGCGCGCCGCGTGTGCCAGGCCCACGGCATGCGGCAACTGGGTGGCCAGCGGGGTGCACAACGGGGCGATGCGGTGCTCACGCGGGTCGTATCCGGTGTGCCGGTCCCCCCGCAGCAATGTCAGAGCCTCGGCCGGGTCCAGGCCACGCGCCACTGCGGCGAGCGTGTCGCGATAGCTGGGGAAGAGCCAGTCCCGGTCCTCCAGCACGAGCGCCGCCGCGATCTCGGAGGCCTCCTGACCGGTGCTCGACGGATACACCGCGAGCCTGCCCTGCTTGGTCAGCGCGGTGGCCTGCGCGTTGTACCGACGACCGCGCACCAGCTCGGCGTAGAGCCGCAGCAGCAGGTCGGGGTCGGCGTCGGCCGCGGCGTCCGTGCCGAGCACGCGGTACGGCTCGGGATCCGGGAGCAGCGGCGCGGGATCGGTGAGCGGCTTCCAGGCCGGGGGCGGCGTGGGCCGGTAGGCGGCTGCGCCGGGCAGCTCCTGGACCGTCATGACAAGCACCTCCTGGCATCGAGATATATCGAGGGTGTCGAAATCTGCAGGAATGTCGGGCGTGAGCGGGGCGCGGATGTGGTGTGCCTCACCTACCGATTGTTCGGTCGCGGGGGCAATTTGGCTACAGGCACCTTCAGCCTGTGGACAAACGGTTCTCCACAGCCTGGGATAGAGACAGGTCGTCCACAACAGGGAGGCGCGGGCACATGGCAGCTGAACAAATGGCCGACGGGGCCGGGGCCGCGGACCGCACTCCACCCGCACGGCCGCTGGACTCCATCGACCGCGCCATCCTGCGCATCCTCCAGACGGACGGACGGGCCTCGATACGGGCGGTGGCGGAACGCGTCCACGTCTCGCGGGCCAACGCGTACGCCCGGATCAACAGGCTCGTCGAGGACGGAGTGATCCGTGGATTCAGCGCACGCGTGAATCACGAACGGGCGGGACAGGCCGCCTCCGCCTACATCACGCTCAAGATCGTCCAGAATTCCTGGCGCACCGTGCGTGAACAGCTCCAGGCGCTCCCGGGCGCCACCCACATCGCACTGGTCAGCGGCGACTTCGATGTCCTGCTCCTGGTGCACACCCCGGACAACCAGGCTCTTCGCGAGCTGGTCCTGACCAGGATCCAGGCCATACCCGAGGTGCTGTCCACCCGCACCCTGCTGGTGTTCGAGGAGACCGACCTCGGCCCGCGCCAGGACCGCCCGGCGGAGCTCACCTAGTGATCTGGTTGTGAGTTGCTCTGGCACCACGTGAGTCGTTTTCCGCACCAGTTCACGGGTTTGGGTGCCGCGAGCCGGCTGGCTGCGGT
>NZ_JBIWKH010000030.1:0-55801 GCF_044765585.1 Streptomyces sp. NPDC102441 | reverse complement strand
AGGCCCGGCCCTTCAAGTGGACCAAGACCGCCGACCAGATCCTCGACCGGATCTGCCGCTACTGCTCACGCATCTCCGAACCAGGTCACTAGGCACGGGGCAGCAGCCGCCACGACCATGCATGCCTTCCCGACGTAGTGATGAGCCCCGTGTGGCCTTGAGTCCGCCCATGCCGCTTCGTCAGCTACTCGGCTTCGCAGGCGCGTAGAGGACCTCCCTGTGCGGTCCCAGCGCAGGCCAGTTCGCACAGACCCTGGCGCACCATTGAAGTTCAGCCACCACTCCCGGTATCCCTGTATGGCCTTCGCACGCTCCGTTACGATGAGCGGCACGATTGTTGGCACGTGACACGGACAGGCCCAGAACAGGCCCGCCCTGCCCCGGGCCAGGTGATGCCGCACAGACGTACGCCGCGGGACGGGGCTAGCTCCGCTCCGGACTGCGTCTGGCGACAATGCGTCCGACCTACGGGGGTGCGGGCGGGATGCGTGGGGTGGGCAGTGCGGACCGACTTCGGGGACCTTGTCGTGGACCAGGCCATCGTCCACATCGTGCCCAGGCGCGCCCAGAACGAGGAACTCTTTCCGCTCCAGCTCAGCCAGACGTTCTGCCGCCTGGACGAAGACGTGCGCTACGAACTCCAGGGCAAACTGCGTGACGTCTTCGCCCGCCTGGGGCGCGAGGTCATCGAGGACCCGGAACTCAAGTCCCCCCTGCCCGACGCGGTCCGCGCCTTCCTTGGCGCTGAACAGGACCTCGTCCAAGTCTCCGGGGAACTGGCACACGCACTGCGCGACAGCCAAGGAGGAAACAGCCCGGCCGGGCTTCTCTTGGTCGCCTCCGCCCGCCTGGACGGCCAGCAGGCGCTGCTGATGGTCAAACTCGAGCACGAGACCGGCATGCAGACCAACGAGATCGTCACCGACGGCCTGCGCACCTTCGCCATGCAGTACCTTGATGACCTCCTGCTCACCCAGAAATCCAAGGTGTACAAAGTCGCCCTCTTCTCCGAAGAGGGGCTGACTGAACCAGGACTTCAGGGATGGGCTGCAGACCCCCAGACATCGGGCAAGGACGTGGCCCGCTTCTTCCTCGAGAAGTTCCTGGGCTGCCGGCATCAAAACGACCCCAGGGAACTGACCCGCCGCTTCCACGACACCGCGATGAACTGGGTCAACAGCCGCTGCACGGACTCAGACACCCGTATGAACTACGTCCTGGCCACTATGGTGGAACTCCAGAGCCCCACCCCGACACTGGACCCCACAGAGTTCATCCGCACCCACTTGCGCGACGCGCACCAGGCCGACCTTGCCGCGTTCCTCGCCGAAAACGACGTCCCTATCGGCACCTTCGAGAAGAACACCGAGCTCATCAGTAACAGGCTCCAGAAGATGCGGGTGGACCTGTCCAACGGTGCCTTCCTCGTCGCCCCGGTAGAAGCCATGCAGGACGGAACCATCCAAGTAGAGGACCTCGGCGACGGCCGGACGACGGTGACAGTCACCTCGACCGTCACCAAGACCAGCAGCGGAGCAACAGCGGGCCGCCCTCCCAAACCACCCACTCAGCGCCCTGAGCTGCCCATCCAGGCCGAGACACTTCCTGGATTCGAGACAATCCGCGCCCTCCCCAAACAAGCCACGCCTGCCCACAACGGACACGTGCTCCCACCGGCCCAGACGTGACGTTCCGCGGCACCCTCCCCAACGCTTGGCTGGGTCAGCCGTGCCCCTGAGCGCCGATGAGGCATTCCAGCGCTATCAACACGAACGACCCCGCATCGAAAAGGCAGCCGAGGCGACCAAGACACACCTGGAGCATCACACCGCCCTTCGCGGGATCGCCTGCGAGGTGACCGCCCGCGCCAAGGAGGTCAGCAGCTTCAACACGAAGATGTACCGCAAGGGCTACACCGACCCCTGGAAGGAAATCACCGACAAAGCTGGCGTACGCGTCATCGTGCCCCACAGAGGTCTGCTTGACCCCGCCCTGAAAATGATCAAAGAGTGCCTCGACGTCCGGTGGGTAGAGGACGACCGGGACACCCCCGGTGACGAGGACCACCTGCGCTATCCCCGCCTGCACATCCAAGCCGTCATGGTCGGCAGAGAAGAAGACCCCGACGGCAACCCGTACGACTGTGAGATCCAACTACGCACCGAGGCCGTCGACTTGTGGTCACGCATGTCCCACAAGCTCCTCTACAAGCCCGGCGTCACCCCACCCCTCGATGTCAGACGCTCGCTGTACCGTCTGATTGCCCTGGTCGAACTATTCGACCTCGAGGTCGAACGGGGGGTAGAAGCCATGGCACAGCACCCCGACCTTGCACGCAGCAACCACCTCCTCAACACGGCCGCACAGATCTACCGCACCTTCACTGACCACCCCTACAGCACCGACCTGTCCCACGAAGTCATCGACACCCTCTCCCAGACCATCGACGACCCCACCGCCTACAGCGAGCAACTCACCCAGTTCACCGAACGCTTCCGCGAGCGTCTCGAACGTGCCTACACCGAGTACGGACCCACCAGCGTCCTTTTCCTCAAGCACGGCCGCTACCTGCTGGCCAGCCAGCCAGAAAGCCTGATTATCTTTGAACGGCTATCCCAGATCCGTTCCCGCTTCGACCTGCACATCGCCTGGAAGAACAGCGAGCTACCGGACAACATGATCACCGACATGGCCCAGATCTGGGGAGTCGCCCTATGACGGGCCCAACACAGCCCGAGCCCCCAGCCCTCGCGGCCGCCACGGCGATGTTCATCGAGGTCCTCGTGGTCGGCATCGGCGCGCTCACCGCAGCTGTGCTCCTCCTCGTTGCTCTGATCGGCCCAGCTATCACGGCCAAACTCGCCCCCCTAGCGGGCTCCTCCGCGGTGGCCGGAGTAGCGCTCGCCGCCGCCTACGCCCTGGGCATTCTCATCGACCGGGCGGCCGATACCGCCCTCACGCCACACCGCCGTCGGCTGCGCACCCGCTTCTTCCCCTCCAACACCGCCTACGCCCAAGCGCGCTTGCGCCTGGCCGACTTCCCGGTCTTGGCAGCCCGGGCGGACTACGCACGCTCCCGCATGCGGATCTGCCGCGGATGGACCCTCAACACCCTGGCCCTGACTCTCACCGCGGTCCTGGCTATGCTGCGCTACTCCTTCGAGCACCGCCTGCTCATCCTCTGCGCCACCACCGTCTTCGGCCTGGCGACCGCCTTCGGCTTCTACCGTGTCTGGCGTGCTCTCACCACGACGGGCTATCGCAAACTCGCCGAACAGACCGCCACGCCCGCGGCCAGCCAACCAGTGCCCGCCCAGCCTCAGCCCGATCCTGTATCACCCTGAGGCGTCCGCCTGCGCATGCCATGCAACGAAGCCGGACGTGCGGTCAAAGAAGGGGCGCGGTGGCCTGGGTGAGGCGCCGCAGGGCGGGGGAGCGGGCGGCGCCCTCCTTACTAGAAGATCTACTGCCGCGCGGCGTGTTCGTTGTTCTGCGGCCGCCGTGTACAGAGGGCGCGCGACGATGAACTGAACCGTGATGCCGGGGAAATGAGCCTGCCGGAGGATGTCGTGGAAAGAATCGTGATCAGCGCTGACCATGTACACAATGCGGAGACGGTCCGCCGCCGGCAACGGCAGTTCATTCCGCCGTCCGAGTTGCATCCGGACCTTGCGACCAGGGCCGACACTGCCCTGCTGGACCAGCTGTTCTACGCGACGGTGGACGAATGCCACGAGTGCCGGTCAACGCTCCTCGACCACGTCGCCAGCGACGTATGGTCGACACGCAAACTGATTGACTGGGCATGCCTGATCACTTCGGAGACGTACTGCGGGCTTCCCGCGGAACTCGTCGATGAAGACGCGTCAGCGGATACCGTTTTCCGCCCCTCGGCCACCTTCCGTCGGCTCGCTGCGGAGTACCACAACTCAGGACCGACCAACGCCATCTACGACGCGTGCACAGCTAAACAGCGCCGGGAAGCGGCGGACACCGCCGCCGCCCTGGTCGACGGACTCCAGGTGTGGGGAGCGGACTTTCTCTACCAGTGACCCGTCCGCCCCTACCCCTGCGAACCTCCTGCCGATGCTCCCAAGGAACCACCTGATGTGAGAGGCCTTCAAAATGTCAGTCAAAGAGCCACTTATTTGGCAGTGGCGATCCGTAGTCAATAGGTCTCTCGCATTGTCATCTGCTGCATCAGGCGCGGCTGGCGGTGGCGCTTTTACTGACAAGATGTGGCGTTTCTGCGCTGTCATTTAAGTGGCGCCTCCTATACCTTTTCGAGGCCTCGATCGTGTCGATGGCCCGCGTGGAGGGCGTGGACCCGCTCCGGGCGGTTCTAGGCTCCTCGCCGAAACCCCACGCATCTTCGTTCCGGAAGTACGGAGATGTGCCAGCCGCTGCCCCCGCCCTGCTGCCTGCGGAACCCGCCGCAGTGGCGCCGGGGCCGGTGTGCAGCGCTCTCGTCCGGGAGCTCGTCGAGGGGGCTACCTCGGCCATCATGGTCCAGCGCTGCAAGCTGGCTGCTGCCTCGTCGCGCAGCTGCTGGTCGTACCCGTCGAGTTCCAGCTCGCCGGGCCGGAACCGGGCGGCTTCCTGAGCACCGGATCCATCAGCGTCGCTCACTCTCTTGAGGGAACGACGTGGGGCGAAACCCGTGGTTAGGCTGGCTCCTTGGAGCTGTTGGCCTACCGGAGGGGTGGGAATCCGCATGGCAACCGTTGCGTCGGTGACCGAAAGCGATCTGCGTACGATGCTGGCCGAGCGAAGCGGCATGGACAAGGACGTGCTCTGGTACCCCGTCTCTGAGGTAGCGCGCACCTTCGGCCTCGCGTGGCCGCTGACCGCAGACCGGGCGGAGGGGGTGCTGTCCGACCTACTCGACCAACTTCGCCGGGTCCTGCCTCCCCCGCGCGAGGAACGCCCGGATCAGGGGTATGTGTACCTGTCTGAGATCACGGACCGTTATCAGCGCGGAGATACCCGCCACATCCTCAAACGCATTTCTCGCTGCGGGGTAACCATGGCGGCCGGTGCTTTCGGCGGCGACGACTACGACCCCCACGCGGAGGAGGGGTGGGGCGCCCGTCCCTCAACCGCTCCCGACAGCTACGGCGACAAGCCGGACTGGGCCTGGTGGCGTGCGGTCCGCGCAGCAGGCTCGCGCCCGCTCTACCAGATGCCCGACCCGTATGTCGGACAGGGTGCGCCTCCCGTCGACCGCGCATTGGGCCTGCACCGGACAGGCAACGCAGACGCCTGCCGCGCGGCACTGACAGCAGCGGTCCGCGAAGACCCACGGCAGATCGACTGCTGGGCGCACCTGGGAAGCGAGGCGGTCGACCGTGCCGGGGTCGACGACTCCGCAGTCTTTGAGGCCCTCGGCCACTACCAGACTGCCGTCGCCGTCGCCGAGCTGTCCCTCCCACCGGCCTTCAACGGAGTCCTCGCCTGGGGAGAGCTGAATAATCGGCCCTTCCACCGGGCCATGCACGGCCTCGGGCTGACATGGTGGCGCCTGGGCGAGCACGCGAAGGCCGCGACAGTCTTCAGCAACAGTCTGTGGACTAACCCCGGTGACAACCAAGGCATCCGCTACCTGATTAGGCAGGTACAGGCGGGTACCCCGTGGGCTCAGGTCAAGGACTGACCGAGGCCGCGCCGACGCCGCGCCCCGGACTGGCCCGGTAGAGGCGCCACAGCAACCAAGCGCGCACCATCCCAGGCGTACCGGGGCGGCAGGCTGGACTGTGCTGTGACTGGCCGATTGGACGATCGCTGCGGTTCACGCCCTCGACGCCGGACACCGGTCTGACCGATGTCAGTGCGCGGAGGTAGCGTCGGCGCATGTACATGAAGGCGGAGCCTGACGAGGCGTGGGAGAAGCTGCGTGCGAGCCGGGCGAACCCGCCCGGCAAGGCCAGCAGCGGAACGCGCCGGAAAACGTACGCGGCGGCACTGGAACAAGCAGAGCAGATGTTCCGCGCGGCCGCCGTGGTAGGCCCCGCCACTCGCCCCCTGCAGGTCTTCTACGGTCTGAGCCAGGCCGGCCGGGCCATCGCCGCCGCCGCGGTCGACGTCAAGGGCGAGGGCTGGCGCCTGGAGGGGCACGGCGTCAGGGCCAGCGGATTCGACAAGCCCTTCGCCGACATCGAGATCCGCACCGACCCTGCCACATCGCGGAGCAGTTTCGTGCGCCTGAGCCAGCTCCTCGACTCCCCGGTCTGGGCCAAGGACCCGGTGCGTCTCGAAGACCTCTGGGACATGCTGCCGGTCAACCTCGAGTACCCGCTCACGGACCGGAACCGGCACCCCGCCCTGTACACGGACGATCGCAGCATCCACGGCGACCCCCACCCCCTGCTGCACGTCCCCGTCTGCGACATCCCCGACTGGGTCATCGACGACGGCAGTCGGAGGGCGGCCAACGCGTTCTTCGCGAAGTACCCCGGGCTCGCTCAGCATCACGAGTATGCCCGTCGGACACCCAACCCCGACGGCCCACCGGATTTCACCCGCTACGACCACGGCGGCGGCGAACTCCGGGTGAGCTGGCTCATGCCCCAGGGCAACGCGCTCGTCGAGGAGCGCCGTAAACACCTGCGTGGCCTCTCCCGCAGCCACGGAGACTCGCGCTGGTTCCTGCCGGCGATCGAACCGACAGGCCGACAACCGCATCTACTGATGGTGTGGTGGTCGGTGGTGTACACGCTCTCCATGCTCGCCCGCTACGACCCAGCCGCCTGGGCCGGACTCATCAGCGTGGACGGCAGCCACCACGCCGTCCCCATCGAAGGCGTACTCAAGCGCGCCATCGGTTTCCTTCCCGGCCTCATTCTCCGCACCGTCGAAGAAGTCTCAGGCTGACGCCGCAGACCGCGAACCCGTCTGCCGCAGTCAGCACCCGCTCAGACAGAAGCGATCCGTCCCATGACCTCGTACGCCTTCAGACTGTCCTACACGCAGATCAGCTGCTCGGGATGCGGTATCAGCCGCATCCGGGGAATCATCTGCCCCGACTGCGGCCACCGTCCCCAGCCGTGGGAGATCGACACGGCCGGCCGAGCACGCCGCGAGGCCGCTGCCGAGGCGCGGAAGCTGCTGGCGCAGCCCGTCGCCCCACTGCCCACCGGCCCGCTCGGAGTCCCCGAGACCCTGCACGCTGATCTGTTCCAGCGTCTCGCAACATGGCACAGCGGCTTCTTCACAGCCGTAGCAGAGGCAGCACAGACCACCGAGCGCGGAGCGCCAGACCTCAAGGCCTGCGTCGCCGAGTTCACCGAACTTCGCGCCTTGGTGCACAACACGGACGCCAGACGCCCACTGACAGTACGGCTCACCATCCTGCGTGAGCTTGTCGCCGAGCTGACCTCGATGATCGACGCCTACCTTGCCGCACTGCTGGCCGCCACCCCGCTCCAGGCACAGAAACACGGGACACAAGCCCAGAGCCACCTCGACCGCGCCGTGGACCTCATCAAGACCGCCAACGCTGCTGCGGAGGGAGCGGAACTTTTCGCTGCCGAGCGGGACACCGCGCGGATCCAGACCATCCTGCTGGCCCGCGCACTACGCACCTTCGAGGTTCCCGATCTGCTGGCCCTGGACGCAGCAGCCCGGGACCAGCTGCAGGAAATCACCTCCTCACGCGGAGTCAACGGCTCCGGCGTCATGCTCGCCGTCGGGCAGGTACTGGCCCAGAGCATCTTCGACCCGGACCGCTTTTGTGAGGTCATCCGCCTCGCCTACGACGTGTTCCGCTCCAACCCCGAGGTTCTGCGCGCACTCGCACAAGAACCGGTCTTCGAAGGTGACTTCACGCGGGCCCTGCACGAACTGTTCGACGGCACGATGGAAGCCGTCCACGCCGTCGACCATGCCGCCCACTCCCGACAGGCGGGCCGAGCCCTGCTCGGCATCGCCCTGGCACAGGTCGAAGGACCAGGCCAGGTCATCGCCACCGCCCTCCTGCTGGCCTGCGGCCGCAAGACAGCCGCATACAGGGACCTGCGGCACAAGAACGCCACCGAGCTCATCACCGCCGCACAGCAGGAGCCCAGCCTGCACGGCCTCCTCGACGGGCTGGACAACGACCTGCGCACCGGCCGCGCCCATGCCCTGGTCCACTACGACGACGCCGGCGTGGTGATCGAGCGGAAGAAGAACACCCGCACCATCGCGTGGCGCGATGTCATCGACGGTGTCTTTAAGGGCTATGAAAGCATCCACGCCTGCCAACTAGCCCTGTGGCAGGCCATGGGCGAGCTGGGATACACCAACTTCGCCACCGAAGACCTGTGGCAGACGCTGGGCCTCACCCCCGAGCAGATGATCACCATGATGCTGGAGAGCTCGAGCTACCAGGACGTCACTGTCACATCGGGGGAGAGGCACTGGACGGTGGAAGCCCGGACAGAATCAGCACCCGCGCTCTCCACCCACGTGGCCCTTATCCGTACCTACCTGCCACGCCACGTGGACAAGCTCACTTTCACGGTGCACCGGAAAGACGAAGTGCACACACTGTCCGGCCCCCTCGCTCCCTGGCACGCGTTCACGACAGCACCCCAGCACAGCGAGGCGCAGATGATGGCTTACCTCCGTGCCCAGCTCTCATGGACGTACGACAACACCCCCGTCCTGTCCACCGATCACGTGCGCCGGTGGACCGCCCTGCAGGCCGCGCAAACCATGAACCAGACGCCCGCGGAAGCCATCACCCGTCTGCGCGCCTTCCGTGAACTGGCACGGTTCGCAGGCGATGACGAGCTCGTCTGGGCGCTCACCGGAGTCATCCGGTACAAGCGGCTCGGTAAGAAAGCCAAGGCGACAGCAGAGCTGTCCCAGATGCAGTCCTGGTGCAGCCTTCAGACACTGCTTCCCGAAGAGCGCTGAACCCGCGAAAGCACAGGAGAGCAGCCGCAGGCCCGCAGATCTGCGCAGTGGACCCACGCCTGGGTCGAGTTCCCGCCAGGGGTCGGCGCTGCCTGCCCTTCGCTGCGCATTCCCTGGCCCAGGAGATGGCCAAATGGGCCGGGAACCCTCTCCGAGCCACTGAGCCTTTTCCAACCTGCGGCAGAGTACGGCGGGTGGCGCGATCTCCGTGCTTGACTGCTTCAAATGCCGTCGGCGTCCAGCCGCTCCGCGGACTTGAGCAGGTACTCGGGCAGTTTTGAACTCGCTGCCAACACCTCGATGCCGATGAGGCGGCCGTGCTCGTCGAAGTCGAGGTTGATCATGCCGTCGACGTCCACCGGATCGCAGGGATACGTGTGCGCAGACCGCACGCGGACCTGAGGTTCGGTGAAGTACACATACGCTGCGTCCACGGACTTGTCGTAGGTGACTCTGGCCTCTGTCACAGTGAGCCCATTTCCAATCCGGTTGGGTTGTTGAGTTCTTGCTGCCGCCGGCCAGGACGCTAGCAGCGCTGGAGGGACTGTCGAAGATGAAGGTTCTGGCCAGCCGGTACTGCCGGTCGTTGACGCTCACCAGAATGCCTTCGGCGACGAGCTCTTCACGTATTCTCTGGTAGCCCGGAACCATGACCTTCGTTTCCTTACGGGCGAGCGCACCTGCGAGGACGGCGAAGCCCCGTGAGTCGCTGTATCCCTCGGCTTCGGTCAGCTGGGTCGTCAAGCGGTAGCGCTGGCCGGCGATCCGCGCCTGATCGTTCTTCGTCACCTGCGCCGCCGTGGACGCGGCGGGCTCGTCGTAGATCTCGAACGTTGTGACCCCCAGAAGCGGAAGCAGGATCAGCGCCTCGTCGAGGTAGGCCTCCATGTCCGAGGTCTCCGGCTCGGACAGCCTGCCCAGGGCGGCCGGGTTGGTCGCGTTCTCGACCCCCGCGATCTGCGCCGTTTGGGCCATGGCGATCAGACGCGCCTCCAGGTACCTGATGTGCGCCTTGTTCAGGGAGTCGTCCTTCGTCGTCAGGACGAAGGCGCTGGACCAGAAGTCCTTCTCCCTGACGTGCGCATCGAGCCGGATCCGCACCTCTTCTCCCTCGCCGATGTAGATTCTCGCCGGCCGCGCTCCCTGGGGATCAGCCCCCACCAGCACGTAGACGCCGGAGCGCTGTAGCTCAGCGCGGTGGCGAGCCCGGTCGTAGTCGGAGCGCGAGAAACTCAGGCAGCAGCCGGTCCAGCCGATGCGCTCGACCAGCCTCATCCCCTGAGGAGTCCCATCGATGAGGAAGATACGGATACTGGCCCCACGCCGCTGATCGCACCAAATATTCCTGACAGGATTCTTGTAGTTGGCGGCCTTCGGCACCAAGTCCGCTCAAGCCCACCTGCCAGCACGTCGTATGAGAGGCGCTCAGGTGCGCTGCCCAGCAGGGCGGCACACCAGAACGTCAATTCAGGGCCGGCCCTTGCTGTCGGCCTCGCGATGCCCATGGGAGCTCTGATGCAGAGCCGGAGTCCCCCGTCACCGGCATGAAACAGCAGAGGCGGGTGCGCCAGAACCCGTCCACCCTTCTGGTCCCGGAGTGGGCGGGGACCCTGCTCGGCTGGGCCTGCCTCGCCGAGTTGTCACGGAAACACAGCATCTGCTGGTCCCCCTCGACTCCCACCGCCGCCGAGTGTCGGCATAGCGCTCAGTGAGCGATGTGGTGGCGGTGCCAGTGTTGGGGGAGGACCATGTCTGCGACTTTCTCCGCTCCTCCTCGCCCGCCTCCTCGACCGTGTCCAGCGTGCGCCTCTCCGGAGGTGCCATTGCTGCTGAAGGTGCGCACCTGCAGCGACGGTGATGGACACGGAGGTAGAGCGTTCTTGCCGATTGAGAGGTTCGCCGTCAATAGCCGATACCTGCCAAGTGCTGTCGCCCATCAGGTACACAGGTGGATCCTCAGGTCACGTGCTGCTGTCGTACTGGCTGCGACGGCGTGCGAGCCAGTTGGGATCGCGCACAGGAACCACTGCGGAGGATCCTTCCTCCACCAGATCCGCATCGGAGACGGCCATGATTCTGTCGAAGAGCCATATGAACCGGGCGAACCGCATCGCAGCGAAGGCCATGGCGTATTCGAAGACGAAGCGTACCGAGAATGGGTCCGCGTCCCGGTCGAGCGAGAAGGCAGTCAGGAGCAGGCCGCATGCCAGTGCGGTGCCCTGGAGCAGGCTGCGCCAGGTCCGCCGGAGCTCGCCTCGCCGTTGCTGCCGCACGGCCTGGAGCCGCTCGCCGTTCGCGCTGGTGTAGATGGCGATGGCGATGGCGCTAAGACCGCCGATCGCGGAGACCGCACCGATCGCTGCGCCGTACATGTCCGTACGCTGCGAGGAATCGATCCAGGCGAGCCAGTCTCCCGACCGTGTTGCCCGGACGATGGCCAGGTGGGCGCCGATGACCGCAACCGCGATGAGGTAGTCGACCCAGGTGCGATCGGCCCACTTGTCGATGATGCTCGTACGGACGCCCACACGATCCCCCGCCTATGTCATGACTGCCCCGCGTCCACCGCGAGCCGAAGCGCGTCTTCATGCTCGGCCGCTGCTGCCAGGATGGCATCCACCGCTGACACGATCCGGATCGAGTTGCCTTCCGCGTCGGTGGCCGGAACCCGCTTCTTGGCGGTGATGCTGTGCTCGACCAGCTCCACGAGACGGGTCTGCTCAGGGCCGCCGGGGTCGGAGTACACCAGCCGTGCCCGGGCCCGCTCAGCTCCGGTGACGACGTCGGCGATCTCATCGAGGTCTGCCAGCAGGTGCTCTCGGTGCTCGTTGAGTTCCTTGCCCCGGGGGACAGCGATGACCATCGTGACCGTGATCTCTCCGTACTCTTCGCTGGCGACGCGCAGGAGCCGGGCGAGTCCGCCTCGCCTCTCACGTTCGCTGAGCGCGCCCATCTTGTTGCCCAGGACCTTCACCTCGACGCGGCTTGCCCCCACCGCTGTCTTGAGTTTCTCGATCTCGGAATGTGCGACGACGGGAAGCAGCCGCAGCTGGCTGCCGGGGAACATGTCAATGCCGTTGAGCCAGGTCTCCAGGGACTTGTGGCTGGGGGCGGAGACGCCGCCCGGCATGATGCCCACGATGTTGCCGAACGGCAGAAAGCACACTACGGACGTGTCGAGGTAGCCCTCGTGTGCCGACTGCTCAAGCTCGCGGAGGTCACCGGTGTCGAAGTTGATGACCGACAGCCATTCGCCGGCGTCCTTCACCCGGTGCAGCAGCAGATGGTCTTCCATATTGTGGGGGAATGTGGTGCCTACAAGCCGTGATTCACCCTCGTGGGAGCGGGCGCCGACGGGCGCCTGTGCCAGATCTGCGAGGGCCCCGTCCCAGTCCATCGGTTCAGGGATGCGCTGGGCTGCCCCGCCCTTGACGACCACCACCTCGTAAAAGCCAACCGTGCGTTCCTTCATGTGGTTTAGCGTGGCCACCATGTACCCCCTCAGTCCTACTGCTCAGCAGTAAGCCTAGAGCCGCTGAGCCGAGATTCTGGAGAGATCGTAGGCGGACAAGGGAGGGCAGAGATCCGCATTCGGTCACAGCATCAGCCACGGCCTGCTGCCCGAGGCTGCGTTTCGGGCTCATCGGCACCCACCAGTGCGGTGCTGTCCTGCATTCGGTCTGGCTGTTGTGAACTGCTCCGGGGCCAGGCGGCCTGCAGGCGCTGCTGGATGAGCGAGTGCTTCCAAACTGCCTGCCTGTGACAACTACGGCCTCGGACCTCGACTACGTAGCCCTGTGGGTCAGTACGGGGTTCCAGGTGAACCATTATCCGCTCGACAACCGGCTCCCAGCCGGGCATACCGAAGCGATCCTGCTGAAACAGCGCTCCGGTTCCTGCAAGCAGGAGGAAATCCTCGCTGCCTTGCCCGTAAACATCCTCCAACTCGAGGAGATAGTTGACCCGGCCCTTGGCGTGCTTCCTGATGTCACCCAGCGCTCCGTAACCGAAGCGACTGAGTGTGCTGCGGGTGCCCGGCCAGACGAGACTACGGTCAAGGATCCGGTCTTCGAAGCTGAGGAGAGCGTACTGGTCCGTGCTGCGCACAGCCTCCAACGCTTGGTGAAAGACCCAGGTGTTCCGCGCGAACATCACGCCGTCATGGAGACCGTTCCTCATCCCGCGCTCCCCGGCATGAGCGTTCTCGATCGGACCGTTGCGCCAGACCAGTTGCGTGATCCCCATGGCAGCCGCATGAGCCAAGGTGCCGTCTGTGAACGAGAGACCCATCTCCGCGAACTTCACGCGAAGGTGCGGTAGTGCCGCTTCGTAGTCGATGCTCAACATGCCTCCGTCGCGAATCCGCCTGAGCTGCCAGCGTAGACAGTGGGAGCGCGAACCGGCGGTAGAGCTGAGCCACCTGCCCAGGCTCTTGGCCGACGATGTGGCTGGGAACTTGCCACAGCCAGACGCCGACACTTTCCCCTTGGGTAGAGGTCGCATCTCCCTGATGAGCCCGTCCTGCGGGTCGGCTCGGTGCGATCCGGTCGGCACGACCAGTCCCGGCCCTGGTTGGCAGGGACGACCCCCGGTTACGCATGCGACTGGTCCAACAGACGCATGAAGTGACTCGAACTCGGTCCTCTCGGCGCCCGTTTCGGTCATGTCCGTGCGTATGTGTCTTCCAGTGCGGGCGGCCCGGGATGCTGCGCCATGCTGGGCTTATGACTCACCCGCAGCCTTTTCCGTATCCCGTCAATTTGACTGTCACGCACTGTGCGGTGGAGACCGGAGGCCTGGAGAGCGCCGTCCCTAGTGGGCGGGAGGTCACCGTCACCTTTGCGGAGGAAAGGGTGGTACTCATCGTTCTGAGTGCCGTGCAGGCGCAGCAACTTAAGGAAACCGTGCAGTACTTCGGCTGGCCGGCTTGGCCAGCCCCGGCAGTCCCGCCCAGAAACTTCGAGTGGAAAGCGATCTTCGACAGCAAGCGCCGAACTTTCAGAGGGCTCTTCCGCATGCCTCCCGGAGACGGCGAGTCGGTCGCTTTGCATGTCCCGCCGACTCCGATGACGTCGGCCATGTGGGACATGGCGGAGAAGCTGCAGTCAGTCGTGCTGTGCTGCGGGCTGAGCGGTGACCCCGAGCCCGCCGACATCGGGTCCGCTGCGCAACGCGACGCGCTCAATGCGGTCCTAGTGGAAGCAATGATCGACTGACCGCACCACTGCAGATATCCAGTGCGAGGATCCGAGCACCGATCTGTCTACAAGGTGCTTGCGGTTGGTCAGACCGTAGCCGCGTTCCTGACGAACTCGAGCTTTGTCCCCCGCGACCGACCGTCCCAGCCCTCCGCGCCACCAAGAGGCACGCGGCGGAAGCCACTGCCTGTACTTCCTGCCCAGCTCCTGCCAGTTAACCGGAAGCAAGTAACACGCAGCAACCGCGGCCAGCAACCTCACGACCAAACGACCCACCACAGTGCGTTCTCACCTTCACGAGCCGTGGCCCAAGCCAGACCGCCCGTGGGGCCTCCGCCACGCACAGGAACTACTGTGACTACCGAATTCCAGCAGGACACAGGAGACGCCTGGGGTGTGCACTGGGCGCCAGGCGGGGGAGAGGCAGGTCTGCCACCGGTCGAGGTTCTGCACGATCCCGGCGACGAGCGCAGCGTCATGGCTGCAGCTCTTGCGGCTCATCACCCCGGCCGGGGCCAGATCACCGTCCACCCCACCCCGGTCAGCACCATGCGGGCCACTCTCGCCCACGATGTCCTTCGTGCGCTCGGCAAGTCCCCCCTGGCGAACGCTCCCCAGTACGACTTCTGGGCGTCGGGATCGGTTCTCCCTTGGAGAGCGGTGGCAGCCTGGATCTCCGTACTCGGCATCACCCGCCTCGTCATCTGCCGGGCACAGGGGATCAGCCCCTCGCAGTGGACCGGGCTCCTGGCTTTGCGTGCGCTGCCCGGGATACGCCTCGTCCTCGTGATCCATGGGCGTGCGCCGGCACCGCTCAAGCGGCTCCTGGATTCCTTCGACCACTGCAGCATCGACAGCGCGGACGCCCTCGCTCCACCCAACTGCGCCGCCTCTTCCGGCAAACCCATCCCATGGCGGCATGCAGGCACGGTCTACCCCGCCAGTCCGAATGCCCCCTGGTGTGATCTGCCCCCGCCGCCGCGACGTCCCGCTTCTGACAGCATCCGGCCCTACAAGCCAGTCGTGGCCAGGAAGAAGCAGACAGCCGACTCTGTCCGCCAGGACAGCGTGGCCGCTGATCGCATCCATGCTCATATTGCTCATCCGGTTTACGCCGCCATCGTCGCAGTGCGTTTCCTGACCGGCTGCACCACCCGCCAGGCCACTCTCATCCGCCTGCCCAAAGCAGAGCTGATCGCCTGGGCGCCGGCGTGGGCACAGCCTCTGGTGGCCGCGGCAAGCCGCTACCAGCAGCTGACCGCAGCCCCCGGCCAATCGTCTGTCTTCAGCCTCATGCCCCGTGAGTACGAGGCCGTCGAAGAGGCGCTGCACAGCTGCCGACTACGACCATCCTGAAACCCTCGCAGCTGTCCGCGAACAGTCTGCGCAGCGCCGCAGGGAGGACTCTTCTCGCGCTCTCGCCCCTGGTGGCGGCTCTCCGGCCCAGCACTCGGCGCCCTTGTGAGCCGTGTGCTGGCCAGGATCACGGAACTGCGGGCGTCGCAGGCCCCACGGTGGGGGAGAGAAATCACGGCCCTGCCTCGTCGACCGTGTTGCCTGCTGTCACACGGGCTGGCCAACTTCATGGCCGCTGCTGAAGGTGTGGCAGACGGGGCCAAGGGGTGGGTGCCCGAACCTGTCCGCGACACATCGGCCTGAGGCTGAGTAAACGGAACCAAAGCCCACTCGGCTGTTCAAGACCGGCCGAACCTAGAAGCGTAGCCAGCTACATCACGGCATCAGCAGACGGTTCACGACAACAGTGATCAACGAGGCCGATTCGGGTGATCAAGCTGATCAAATTGCCTGACCGCTCAGGTGCCATCCGGCTAGGGCGCGTGACACGCCTGCCACGAAAGACCACCGAGACTGATGCCCCCTACTGCTGCGCTGAGCCATGCGATGCCCGGACGCGCCGTTCCGTCAGATACCACCCCTCCCGCACTGCGCTCATGCGTATCGAACCCGCCCGGCGAAGTGCCACTGCATGCCTCATCACCCGTCTCCTGCACGACGCGGCCGCCGGCATGGTGAAACCAACCGCACCCGTCGAGGAAGACCTCGGAATCAGCCCTGCCTCGCTGCGCGCTTCCGCCGTGGTAGCGCTGCTTGCAGAGCGACAGGCGCACACCTTGTCCACCGGACAAGTGCAGGGCTGCGCATGGACATTGGGAAAATCCGAGCGGACCGTATGGCGTTGGCTGGAAGAGGCCGAGAATGAAGGTCGCCTCGACCGCAAACCACGTCAGCGGTTCGAGATCACCGAGGACATCGAGGTCCTCCTCGCCTATCACCGCGGCAATGTGAAGCGCACCCACGAAGAGCTGGCCGCCGATGCGGTGGCCAGAGGCGAGAAGCCCGTTTCTCTGTCCGTCGTGCGGCGCGCGGTGCGACGCGACCTGACCCCGGCCCAAAAAGCAGCACTCCGCCTGGGGCTGCCCGCAGCCGAGACGTACAACCCACGCTTCCAGCGCCCGGCCGTACACCGTAACGAGGTCTGGGAAGGCGACCACAAACAGGTGCCCGCCGACATCGCCCTGCCTAACCGGCGGCTCGTCCGCCCGTGGCTGACCTGGTTCATCGACCGAGGCTCCGGCAGGGTCATGGGATACGCCGTCACACCCGTCTCGGCACACCGGGGCTCCGTGCTGTCAGCGATGCACAGTTCCATGCGCAGAGACGGAAAGTTCGGGCCGGCAGGCGGCCGCCCCGACCTTGTGCGGATCGACAGAGGCGCCGACTTTCTCTCCAAGACCGCCACCGCGGCCTTCGCTCTCCTCGGCATTCCTGTCCACGTTGTGAAAAGAGCTCACCTCAAAGGTGGTGTCGAGCGCATGAATCTGACCGTTACGACAAGGTTCTTCGCCGACCTTCCCCGCTACACCAAAAGCCAGCAGCTCGATCACCGCAGCAGGTCAGGCGACGCCGACCCTCCGCTGACGCTCAACGGATTCATCACGCTCCTGGACCAGTGGATCCGGGACTACAACAGCTCCCACATCAACTCAAGCACTGGCATGACCCCCGACCAGGCATGGGAGAGCGATCCCGCACCGGTGCGTGACGTACCGGCCCGGGCCCTGCACCAGTTCATGCTCGAGAGCGACCGCAAAGGACACCGCGTCACAGCCAAGGGCATCCAACTGGGAAACCGCTACTACATGGGCTCCTGTATCACCGGGCGCATCGGGGATCTCATGCGGGTGTTCTGGCTGCCGCACCACCACGACGAGATCGAGGTGTACGAATACGACGGCGACGGCCGCTACTTGGGCACCTGCGAACTGTCCGACCGGGCCAACCCCGACACCATCCGCGAAGTGCGACGTGCCCGAGAAGACCAGGAAGCCCGGGCACGCAGGGTCCTCAATCAAGCAGCCAAAGAACGACGCGACCGCTTCGCCCCCATGACCCAGCCGGACCAGGAAGCCAAAGAACTCACCAAAGTCCTCACTGTGCACCAGGCGAAGACCGCGCTGAACAAGTCCACCCCACTCGCGCCCTCTCTCAGGCGCAGCTCCACGCCCTACACCCCGGCACACCCGGCGGCCCCCGACTGGGTCCTACCGGGAACACCCACGTCAGCAGAGGACACCGATGCATGAGCCCGACCGCCCCCGCTCCCGATGAGCAGCAGCTGCAGAACGGGCAGCCGCGGACCTTCCTCGATCTGAAGGACACGGTGACCGTTGCCACCGACACACTCATGGAAATCCAGGACAACGTCCGCGACGCCATCGACGCACGGTGCATGAGCGTCATCTACGGTGACGCCGGACTGGGAAAGACCTACGGAACGGAAGCAGCGCTCAAGCAGGTCGATCCCCAACTCCTGCTGACGCTGGAGTTCACCCGGTCACGTCCAGGTCCCAAGGACGTTCGAGAAGCGCTCTTCCACCAGCTTCACCTGCCCGGCGTGATGCCCGGGGAGCCGACCAAGATGTACCGAGTCCTCACCGAGGCACTCCCGCGCCGTCCCTACGTCATCGTGTGCGACGAGGCGCAGCAGTACAAGCGGGAGAGCTTCGAGTACATCCGCAGGCTCTGGGACACCGGCCCGGAGAAAACCCGGGCCACCATCATCTTCGTCGGAGGCAAGGAAGCCTACGACACCATGCAGAGCGACCCCGCCCTCGCGTCGCGCATCCACATCCGCCAGGAGGTCCTGGCCATGTCCGAAGAGGAGGTTCTGAGAACCATCCCGAATTTCCATCCGGTCTGGCACGGCGTCGATCCTGAGCACCTGCGGACTCTCGACATCCGTTTCACCCGCGGAGGCTTCCGCAACTGGGTCAGCGTCACCGCACATGCCATCAAGGGCAAGAAGCTCCTGAAGAAGGAGACCATCGACAGCGAGCTCGTCGAGTGGATTCTCCGCAAGTGCTGAACACCGGCCAGGACCTCAACAAAGGTGTACCGCGGGGCCGGCTTCCAGAACCACACCCCCTCTACGCCCTCCTGCCCACCGCCGTGCAGCCCGAGCTGCACTTCCTGGGTGTCCCGGGCATCCGACCGCTTCACACCCCTGCCGTCCATGCCGTCCGGGAAGGCCTGCAACAAGCCCAACGGGACCAAGCCTTCCTCCACCTGTCAGGACCCTCGGGCACCGGCAAGACCTTCTCCACCAGAGCACTCCTGGACGTCCTGGGGATCCCGCACTACGTCCTGGGCGCCGAACGCGCCCGCCCCGCCCCGCAAGACCTGCGGGCCGTCCTGCACGCCGCCCTCGGCCTGGAGGGCACGCCCCCCAAAGACCCGGGACTCGCCGACGCCCTGATCCAACACGTCCTGCACACCCGGCGGCCGGTGCTGCTCTTCGACGAGGTCCACCAGATGTCCCACTCCTGCCTTGAGTACCTGCGCTACCTGTTCGACGCAGCCCAAGGTCTGTGCATCATCCTCAACAGCTGTACCGACCGGCGCACCGCAGTGGACGTCCACCCCATGCTGGCCACCCGGACTTGCGCATGGCTCACCACCGAGGCGATCGCCGCCGCCGACATGCCCCACGCGGCCACCCTCCTCCACCCGATCTGGGAGGACGTGCCCCCAGCGGCCCTCGGCGACCTCGACCTGCGTCACGGCCGCGGCAATCTGCGCCGCTGGGCCGGCGTCACCCGTCACCTGCAACGCCTCCTCACACGCACCGGAGACACTCATCCTCGCCAGCACCACCTGGACCGTCTCGCCGCCAAACTCGCTCGGTGACCCCGAGGCACACCTTCACCCCGACAACCCGACACCCGCACCAGCAGCACCTCCTGTCCTGCTGTTCCTGGACACCACGGACGACCCACGCCCCCAGCGCGCCGCCCTGCGCGCATCCGACCCGCAAACCGGGCGTATCGCCGTCGACCCCACTCCGCAGACGAAAGACTCCGCCTACCTCGCCCGCGACCTCCTGCGTGCCCTGGGCCGCCTCCGCCCGGAGACGGCAGCCAAGGCCCCCGCACTGCCCGCAGCCGACGCATGGCGAGCCGTGGGCTGCTGGATCACCGCCATGAACATCCACCAGGTGACCATCCTGCGCGCACATCTGCTCACCCCCGAACGGGCCCAGCAACTCGCAGCGCTACGCCTGCACACCGGCATCCAACTGGTCCTGCACGCCAACCCCTCCGGCGACCGGCCCCGCCAGGCACTGCTCGCCCTGCTCACCTCCGCCGACCTTCACACCGGCCTGCACAGCGAGCAAGAGCCCCGAGCCGCCATCACCCACCACGGCACACCAGCCACCCGCGTCAAGAAGGCCGGACCCGACCACCACCACACATTCCCAAACCTGCCGACCACCCCCATGACCGGCTTCCGGGCCGACCTGCGACGACGCCTGCTGCCCGAAGACCACCACCAGGCCGACGGCCAGTACCGGGCCGCCCTCCAGGCCGCAGCCCTCTGGCTCACCCAGCACCCCGACAGCAGCCGGCAGCACCCACCGGACCACGGCACCCCCTGGAACGACATTCCAAGCCTGCAGTACTTCCTATCCCGCCTGACCCACAACAGCCCCACACCCCAACACACCCTCATCCGCATCCGCGGCGCCCAGGCAGGATTTTTGCGACACGGACTGCTCCTGGACGTCCCCGAGGACCTCGACGCCGCCGGCGGCCCCGGCGTCACCACCCGCCCCTGCACGGCGAAAGCTGTCCAGCACCTCACCGCGATCCCCGGCCCGGCCCAGGCCGCCGGCCTTGCCACGCTCCTCTTCACCGGCGCCCACCCCGACCTCGTCGCCGCAGCCACCATCAACTCCGTGACAGCCGGCGCCACCCGCATCCGCCTGCCCGCCTACGGCCACATCCAAGGGCACTCCACCGGCCAAGACCCCTCAGAAGGAGAACCCGGCTCCACCACCGTCTACGCCGTACCTCCGCGTGCCCGTCCACTCCTGCATGCCGCCCTGCTGTTCCGACAGCGCGAACAGGCCCCGGCACACTTCCGCCTGTTCTCCAACACCTTCGGACACCGCCTCACCGCCCTAACCGAGGACCTTGCCCTGCCCATCCCCACACTCGTGCACCCGCACCCGGCACCCGACTGGCACCAGCAAGCCCGGTGCTGGCACATCACCGCGCCTCTGCCCACTACCGCCGCACGGCAGACGTCATGACGAAAGCCACCCGCACACCGAAGAACACCGACGACGCCTTCAGCGCACCCTCATTCCGGTACGCGTACATCCGCAGACGCGCTCGCGAAGCCGGCCTCACCTCCACGGACCTGCAGCACATCACCGGCATCCCCACCGCCAGCCTCGAACAACTCCTGATACCCGCCACGACCAGCGCAACTCGTCTCCTGCACCTGGCCCAAGCCCTCGACACCACACCGCAGAACCTCTTCGCCATCCCTGACACCCCTGACGGCGCCCCCTACCCCCTGACCGAACCGCCCACCAAAGCCGACGACCCCACCACCCTGCACGCCGCCCTTCTCACCGGAACCGGCCACCGGCTGCTGCGCACCACCGTGAACGACGTACTGCTGTGGCACCCACGCCGAACCGAACACGCCGCCATCGACCTCGGGAAACGCCTGCGATCAACACCGGGCCCCCACAGGCTGGTGCGCACCAAGGAACACCTGCAGCTCACCTCCGTCCCCAAACTCCTCACCCCCCACCAGACCGCATCCCTGCTCCGCCACAACCACCGGCCCACCGCCTTCAGCCCACAAGAAGCCGCGCACCTCCTCGCCGTCCTGCACCACCATCTCCAAGGTCCCCGCCACGGCCTCACACCCGCCGAGGACCTCTCAGCACACATCGAACGACGCCTCCTGGATCCCACCAGCGACACCCAGCATCACGCACCCCACCCCGACGTCCTCTACGCACTCGACCTCCCCGCCGCAGAAACAACCGACCCCAGGTGATCCCGTGACATACGAGCAGCCGGACCTCTTCGCCGCAGTCGACGCCCTGCTGGCGCAGGCAGAGCTCGACGCACTGCCAGACCCGCACGAACGACGACGCTTACGCGAAGCATCAGGCGTGGACGAATGCCAACTCGCGGCAACCCTCCAAGTGAGCATCCAGGACGTTGAAGCTTGGGAAAGCGGACGCGCCCAACCGCGACTGCAGCAACGAGCGGCCTACGCCCGCTTCCTGGACCGCCTCAGACTGCTGCACCCGCCAGCTCCCGCGCAGGCCTCGAGCCCACAGACACCCGCAGCGTCCCGACGAACCGGCGCCACCGACCTCACATCGGCCCACGCCCCCGCACCCACCCACTCTGCCGTTCCCGCACAACGGTCCGGCCACGGCCCCCTCGCTGTCCTGGACGGCGACGAAACCGCCTACCTCAGCGACGGCACAACCTTGCCCTGCCCGGCCACCACCCTCAGCGGACTCGTCAACTTCACTCTCCACCGCACCCACCTGGGAGCCTCACGCCTGCACCGTCACGGCAAGGACGCCGACCCCCTCATCGTGCTCACCGCCGGCGCGACCACCCGCTTCGGCCTACCCCTCCTCCTCGAGGACCGGCGCTCCCTGCGCCTTCCCGACGACCATCCCGCCGTGACCGAACTTGTCCGCGAAAACTGGCAGCTCACCCAGCGAGGCTTCGGCCCCTGGCCCCGGATCTACCGCCCCACCAGCAGCAGACAACGCCAGTGCGTCCAACTCGCCATCCTCCCCTGGGGGGCCTTCGAAGCCCGGTCCTGGGACAACATCGCCTCCTTCCCTCCCGCTCAACTAGCACAGGCCTTGGGGGACTACGCCCACCGAGTCCTCACCCCGCGCGGCTCCACCGCGGTCAACGGCCAAGAACTGATGACAGCGCTGCGACCGTCGACACGCGCAGTCAAGGACCCAGCCACCGGCACCTGGCGCCCGGGCCCCGTCCCCGGCTCCCTCACCGCGCCTCACCCGCCCGCTCCTCCGGAAGCTCCCGCAGAACACCCCGCGGCCGTTGACCGCCACGACAGCGACGTACCCGACGAGGAGGCATACGACTGGGTACGTGCCCCCGGTCTGATCAGCGAACGAGAATCCGCCCAGCCCTTCGCCGTGGGCCTGGATATCAACACCGCCTTCCTCGCCGCAACCAACGGACTCACCGTCGGACTCGGCCCCGCCACCCACGTCCGCCACCCCGACTTCGACCCCAAGACCCCCGGCTGCTGGCTCGCCGACCTCTCCCACATTCCCCAGGACCCCCGCCTACCCAGCCCGTTCACCCCCGACGGCCATCCACCCCAGCAGGCCGCCTGGTACTCCACACCCACCCTCGCCTACGCTTATGAGCTCGGCTTCAGCCCCGAGCCCCTCCAGGCATGGATCCGGCCCGACCACGGCCCCTACCTCAGCCCCTGGTACACCCACCTGCGCAACGCCTACGTCCAGACAATGGCCGCACTCGGCGTCACCACCGACCTCGACGCAGCGCAGTACCTCGACGCTATGACCCGCCACACCCACCAGGACCCCGTCCAAGTAGCCGTCTTGAGGGCGATCAAAGCCACCGTCAAAGGAGGTCTCGGGAAACTCCGAGAACGCCCCCAAGGAGCCCACCACCGGCCCGGACAACCGTGGCCTGCCCTCGATCGGCCCACCTGGCGGCCCGACATCCGTGCCGCAGTCATCTCCAAGGCCCGAACCAACATGCACCGCAAAATTCAGAAACTGGCTGAAGCCAGCCACTACCCCCTCGCCGTCCTGTCCGACTGCGTCGTCTACCCCAGCGACGGCCCCTCGCCGCTGGACCTGCTTCCCCTGATGGCAGATACCGGCCTGCCCCTTCCCGGCACCTTCCGCCTCGGCGTCTCCCCAGGCATGGCCAAACACGAAGGAACACAGCCCATGTCCTGGGCAGTCGCCCTGCTACAAGAAGGCGGAAACCCCGCACGCCACATCCTGGGAACAGACGCCGTACAGCAAGGAGACTAGGAGAACAGGCCCATGGGACCCGTTGGAGAAAGCCTCAACCGCGCCACCGCTCAACACTTCACCCGCCCCGTGCCCCGCAGCCCCGCAGCCCAACTCCGCTATCTCCTCAAGATGGACAAAGGCCACCACCGCCGGACCGCAGCACGACTGAACATCACCACCCGCACCGTGCGGCGCTACCTCAACGGGCAGACCGTCCAGCCGCGCCCCGCCCTCGCCTCACGTCTCCGCCAAGAGGTACACACCCACTGGCAACCCCGCGCCCGCAACCACGCCGCCGCCCGACAAGCGGCCGTCACCGGCCTCACCGTTGAAACACGCGCCACGTTCGGCTACACGGCAGCCCGCGGAACCACCGACGAAAGCCGCCCCCGCCGCCTCACACAGCGACTCACCCCCGAATATGCGACACCCCTTCTCCAGGCTCACGCCCAAAGGGCCGGCGAAGGCCGGTTGGTCGAGCTCGTCGCAGCCGGGCTGCAAGATTCTTACTTCCGAGACGGCGGGCACCGCGCCACTGGCCTCCGAGTGGAGCTCCACGAGATCGACTACATTGACATCCGTATCTAGCGGCTACCACCTGTACCGATCCTTAGCCTAGGAGGGTGGGCCGAAGCGCCATAGGTGTCACATAGGCAGGTGTGTTGCCGCAGAGGACGTCCTCATGGTCTCGCCTGCAATCATTCGAACGATCCCAGGGGCCGGAAGCTCCGGAATAGGCACGCCGTGCTGAACCCGTGCTGTGGCTGTCATCCGACTCGGCCAGACGTAGTCAATCTCCTTGATCAGTTGATCGGCGTGGGTGTCGAGTGGCGGCTTGAGGGTCTGTAGCAGGGCAGGCCTCCGTCTGTCCGCCTCCCTGAGCCAGTGGCAGACGTTGTGCGGCGGGCAGGGCGCGAACTTGAGTCAGGAGGGTACCTAAGCGGAAGCGGTGTCACCTTCTTCTCTACAGGTCAAATGAAGGGCATGATCGCTCTGCTCTGTGGAGCCGAGGCGGGCCCCAGTCGACGACGTGGATCCCCGACGCCTTCACGAGGTCGTCCGCCACTCGTAACAGCTGTACGGGGGAGCCGCCGTGGCGCTGCAGCCAGCGTTGGCGGCGGGTCTGTTCCGCGATACTGAGTCCGTCCCAGCAATCATGGACCACACCCGGCGGCCCGCCAGGATTCTCCTCCACCCACGCCCGGACAAGGGCGATCTCGTGCGGTGCGCGTGACAGGGCGATGAGAGCCCACGCGGTGTCGTAGGGCAGCGTGTGCCCGTGCTGGGTCACGAGTCGGCGGGTATGTAGTTGCCTCAGGGGCGCAAGGAGCCATCGCCTGGTGCTCACGTTCATTCCGGTGCGCTCCCGCCTTCGTTGGGGGACGTCTGCCAGTGGGTGGCCATGGTTGTCAGTTCTTGGTGGCCAAGGGTTTGGAGGGACTTGATGAGGGCTTCGAGGAAGACTTCACGCTGTTGCGGCGTGTGCAGGGTGGTGAGGAACTGCTCGGTGAAGCGGCTGATGGCACCGCCGGAGTCGTGTGCCGTGATCTCGTACGGCCGAGGCATGTCCTCCAGCGCTGTCCTCAAAGTGACGAGCTCACTGTGCCGGTCGGGATAGCGGTCGATCCACCACACTCTGCGCAGGTCCGGATCAGCGAGAACGCTCTGCAGATGAGCCAAGCGACGTAACTCCTCTTCTCGCTCGAGATCAAAGGCTTGTTGTCGTTGGGCGTGTTCCTGTGCCAGATCACGGTCCGCAGCCGAAACACGCAGCGCCACGGTGCCGGTGACTTCCAGGCCGGCCGTAGGACGAAGACTCTGCAACAGGGCGGTATTGGCCGCGTCCTGGGCTGCCTCGAGATGGAGGACGGAGTGACGGCTCAGGACTCGGGCGATGGCCTGGCGCAGGTGGTGGCGGGTGGCGGTTGCCGGGTCCGAGTGCTCCGGTGCTTGTGTAGTTGGGCGCCACGCACCATTGGCCCGGACGGTGAAGAACACGCTGGCGATGCGGCTGGGCATCCGCTCGTCGCTCATGGCGACCATACGCACCCAATCAGCGCCTGCCGCAGAAAGCACAGGTCGGCTTCTGCGGCGCCGCGGCGGGAACCTCACCCCGATGTGAGAACGCTGTCAGTACGAGTCTCGGCGGGCCCAGCAGCCCCGGGCTCGTCGATGAAGGCGGTCTGTTCGGAGATCAGTTGGTCGAGCAGGAGCCGACGTCGTGAACGCCCCACATCGGAACTGGAGGCAGAGCCCACCAGCAATGTGGCGGCTCCCTCGTGTCCGAGATGCCCGCGCAGTACCGCTGCCGCCAGCGGCAGGACCTGGTCGTCATCCAGTTTGAGTGAGTCCAACCAAGCTGCCAGGTGATCGTGAGCGAGCCCGGCAGTTGCCGGTTCGCCCAAGGCAGCCCGCCAGCCGCGGATGAAGAGCTGGTCGGGCAGCGGAACGGAGGAGCTCTCCACCTCCTCTGGTGTGACCGGCATCGGGAGAAGGACGTCACTGTCGATGTCCGTCAGCGCGAGGAACGTACGTGTTCCGGCCTGGCGCATGCTGCACTCCCGCGATTCGGCCCAGACGACGATCTCAGACAGCACCAAGGCACGCTGCTCGGCGGCCCCGGCCAGAGAACGCACCGCGTCAGCGACCGCTTCGCGGCCCCGCCCGTCGGAACGTGAAGCCAGCAGGCGCAGCCGGGTCAGCGCTATCTGTGGATACACCTCGCCCAACCTGCCGGAGCAGATCTCCGCTACCGCCGTGGCCAGGGCTTCACTGGTGCTCTTCTGATGTGCCCAGTCGTAGAGCTGCTTGCGGACGCCGGGGCCGGCAACCGGGTCAAGGGCCATGGTTTCCAGGATTTCGACGGCCAGCTGTCGGTGAGCGCTCCGCCCCGTGTCGATCCAATCGCTCGCAACGGACAGCACCGTCGACCCGCCTGGAAGCAACGACAGTTGCGCCAGTGACGTGGCGATGCGGCCCAGGTGGCGCACCGCGATTCCATTGGGCGCGCTGATTCGTGAGGCCCATTCCAGAAGCCCCCGTCGCAGCTGCGGTCGCTGTTTCCACACGTAGCGCAGAACAGCTCCGGCCAGGCCGTGGCGTTCGGCATTCAGCGAGATGTTCTCCTCGCCCACGATCGACGCGTCGATCGCCTCCAGCCGTTTGTCCAGATCTCGCCCGGCCAATGCCTTGCCCGTTGGCAGAGCGCCTCCGACCTCCGCGAAGAGCTGGTCGGCCGCGTTGAGTACGACGCTGGCCGGAACATCTTCCAACAGAGCCGCAGCGATCAGAAGCGCCCGTTCATGAAGGTCGTCCGATGTTGACAACCGCGCGAACCAGTCCTGCAGATGTTGTTTCCAGTCCGAGAACTCGTCACTGATCGCTTTTCTGTCGTCCTTGGTCGCGCGGACGACCAGCCGGGCCAGACGTGCGGCCTCCGATGGTTGGGCCGTCTTCGAGAGAACTTCATCGAGTGGAGCAGTCGTGAGCCAGTCCAGTCGCCCGGGAACCAGGTGACGCAGATGGGCCTCTGCGATTTCCCTCGCCGGCGGTCGGACCAGACGGGCGCTCGGAACAGTGGCGAAAGCGCCGGGATCCCAGGCGCCCGGAGCCGCCAGGATGATCAGGAAGGTCCCGTACTCTTCCGCCTTCTTCTGGTAGTCGGCCAGCCCCGTGTAGAAATCCTCGGGCAGCGCAGGTGAGCTTGCCAGGTCGAGGACGTACCCGTGGCCCGTGGCGTGGGGGATCTGTTCGGTCCTTGGCTGATCCCAGTCCAGCACCAGCCAGCGGATCCTCTCCCGGGGCACCCCCGCTCCGCGCAGTACCTTCAGCGCGGCTGTGCGTCTTCCCGTGCCTGCCTCGCCCACTAACACCAGGGCATGAACTCGTCCATGCGGACGGGTCAGCTTGGTGACAGCACGTTCTACTTGCCCAGTCCCGTGGACGCCGGGGACGTCGACGAAGGCGTTCTCTACGAGGTTCATCTCGTGGTCGTCCACACTGACCCCGCGCAGAAACTGCCAACCGCGCACGTACTGTTGTTCGACGTAGTCGCGGCCGGCCTGGGTCACCGTGGCGTGTCCGGAGGCCTTGGCATGCTGAACGGTGCCCAGTGCAGCAGCCCCATCCTCCGCGGCCACTGCGCTCTCCTCGTGTTCTGTCATGGCTACTCCGCTCCCGTGGTGTAGTTCCTGCCTACCTGCACGATCCGGGCCTTGCCGCTGGCCTTGCCCTTCTGTCTCACGCCTGCGGGGCGCCCGGCGGCGTCCCCACTCGTCGCAGGGACCTGCGCGGAAGGCGCCTGTGCCGACGCGGGTCGTTTGCTGTCATGGTTGGCGAGATACGAGCCGACAACTGCCGGGGACACCCCTGGCGTATAGAGTCGGCCCGGTTCCTCGAAGCCGGGCTTGCCGTTGACGCGCGCCATGGTCTTGAGGAAGTGGTGCTTCGTGAGATCTGGAGTGCGCCCCGCCCGCACGCTGCGGCGGTACGCGGTTTCCGAGAGGGCGGCTGCCATGAAGCAGCCGTTGTCCACGGCTACGTCCAAGGCGTGGCGGGTGCTCTCGCTGTCGACGAAGCGGCACGCTTCGACGATGGCCTCACAACTGCGGTCGATCACGGGCACGGGCCCGACATGCACGCTCACCCGCAACCGCAGAGGCGGGGCGCTGGCCAGCCGGACTTTGTCGTAACGGAGCAGGTGATCGTGCAGAAGCCCGAGGAGTGGATCGACCAGCCGTGCAGTGTGCCGGGCGGGCAGCACGATGATGGCGCCGTCGCCGGTGCCTTCGTAGGAATCGCCCAACGACTGCGGGTCGGGCAAGCCGATATGGGTGAACACGTTGGACAGGATGCTGTCCAGGTCCGAGCGCACCACGGCCATCTTCACCTCGGGTACGAGGCTGTAGTTCTTCATGTCGACGACGAAGAGTGAGTGCTCCGGCGGAACGTCGAATTCGTCGTACCCATCGGTCGCTGCCATCGGGAGGGCCAGCCTTTCAGCCAGAAGGGTTTCGCTGGGAGGCCCATGCTGTCGGGGCAGAGACCACGGTGGTGCCCACTGCTGGGCACCATGCCGGTGTGCTCCGTCACCTCTGACTGACGGCGTGCGCCTCGATTGACCGCAAGTCGCGGATGATTAGACCGCCGCCTGCCTCCGTGTCGAGCCACCCTTGCTCCCGCCACGGTTTAACGGCGGAACCCACGGCATTGCGTGATGCACCGATGAGCTGGGACAACTCCGTCTGAGTCAACCGCACCAGGCACGGGAAGCCTGAGGCGGAAACAGTTCCCAGCCGGCGAAGGGCCGCGGCAAGCCGCACGGGAACCGGAGCAGTCGCGAGCTCCAGACGGACCGCCTCGGCTTCGCGAACTCGCGCAATGGCATGACGCAGCAACGGCGTCAGAAGATCGTGCTGTCGAACGAAGGCGACGAAGTCGGCGGCAGGAATGATGTGCACACGGCAGGGTTCAGCCGCGATGACGGAAGCTGTGCGCGGCTGCGCATCCAGGACCGCCAGCTCTCCTAGCAGTTCCCCTGGCCCGCGGACCGCCAGCATGGTCTGCTGGCCGTTCGTCCCGGTCAAGGTGATGAGTGTTGATCCGGAGACCAGCAGAACCACCTGGGTTCCAGGGTCTCCTTGACGTAGAAGCATGCTCCTGGCCGGACGCATGCGTTCGGGAGCCAGATCGCGCAGCTTCGCCCACAACTGGTCGCCGATGAGATGTACATGCGGTTGGTACATATCCCCCCTGATGCGTGGTGCCCATCGTGGTAGGGATGCTCTCAAGAGGTAAGATAGGTGATCAACAGCCCAATTCCGGCCACGAGAATTCCGGCGACAATTAGGTCTGAAGCCACCTTCAGCGTCTGGAACTTCCTGCAGGCAAGACTCGCCAACAGCGACAAGCGGTCAGCCTCCACCCGTACGCGATCTCGGCTGTTCATGTCCTGAAACGCTGCCACGACGTCCTCGGCCGTTGTCCCAGTGCAGATACCCTCCAACCCTGTCAGCCTGCTGCCGTCGGGCAGCACGGGGCGGATGGCGACCAGAGCTGCGATGAGGCCCAAACCGAACAAGGCGCAGGAACACGCCAGGACGGCTACTGGCGGACTGTCCCCTTTGGGCAGCACCGAGGGCGCGGCACATGCGACCGCCAACAGGCCTCCCGCGACCGCACACAGAGTTGCGGCCTTCACGTCGGCCCGCTGTACCTCCATGAACATCTCGGCACCCCTGACCCGAAGCTGCCCCCCAGTCAGGATGTGCAAGGCGTCTTCCACTCCATCGTGTGTTCCGGACACGACTTCCTCCTAGCCAGGTCGGAACCGTTACGACCCGGATCCACAGTGGGGGAAGGCGTCAAATGGGGCTGCCCAGCACCATGCACACACGCTGTTCAGCACCTCACACCTTCCCGTGATGCACCCGACATGGCTCACCCCCTGACATTGGCGCAAAAGTGCAGCAGTCATGACATGAGCGCCCCCTCAGAGGCCGGCCGAACCCACTGGGCTTGCCGACTGGCGGCTGTCGACGCTCCATTCCGGCCGGGCGACCGGCTGCCGACCAGGCGAGGATTGGATGCCTCTTGGCCCCTCTCGTCGGTAGGACCCCACGTTCGTGCAAGTGATGGAGCGGCACGCTAACTCAATCAAAAAATATGCGTTTCCCATTGATGAAGCTCCATAAGCTTATGGTGAAGTGCCCTTATCAGTTTCGATAGTGCTATCTTTGCTAGTACTTGATGGAGCGTGATGCGGAGGCGGCGAGCATGAGCCGAGACGATGCAAGTCGGCAGGCAGCCACACCTGAGGTCCTCACGGTGGAACAGGCCCGTGCCGCTCTGCATGCACGAGTGAAGGCCGCCGAGGAAGGCCAGATCACCCACGTACGCCGACGCCACGAAGAAGCAGTTCTGGCTCCCCTGGACCACTTGCCCGCAGCTCGCGACGCCGCCGCGGGGCTGGCCACGCACACCCTCGCCGCAGCACAAAGAGATCTGGGCGACCTGGTGAAAGCCGCAGCAGCAGGGCAACCCCAGGTTCTGCTGCGCCGCGCCGCGCCAGTGGCGGTGCTCCTGCCAGTTCACACTCATCGACCTGGCTCAACCGGCTCAGTGGCCACCACTAAGTCGCAGCAGGCCAGTGCCGGCGATACGGCCCTTCCCCGGCAGTCGGAGGGCCTTGCCTCTACGCCTTCCTCGGTTGAGAGTGCAGGCCCCCGCAGACTCGCGGCCCTGGGCGACGTCGTGGGCGAGGTCCTTACGCAGACCGCACCCACAGCGCCCACATTCGGGCTGGTAAGCCTGGATGACGCCGTCGGAGGCCTTCAGCCCGGCCGCCTCGTGCTCATCGCCGCAGCCCCGGGAGCCGGCGGGAGCCTGCTCGCCCTGGCCGCCGCACGGCACACCGCACTCGCGGCCAACCAGCGGGTCCTGTACGCCGCTTCCGGCCTGACTCGCGCGGACATTGCTCGCAGGATCGTTGCCGCAGAGACAGGCACCGACTATCGCCGCCTGGCCACCAATGCTCTCAGCGACGACGAACGCACCGAGGCTCAGAAGGCCGACGCCCGACTTACCCAGGCGCCGCTCCTCATCGATGACGGCAGCGGTCTGACGGTCGAGGCGATCGCTCAGACCGCCCCCTACGTCAACGACCTGGCACTGATTGTCGTGGACCGGCTGCAATGCGCACCAGCCGCACACATCCCTCTGTCAGGGGATCAACTCCCAGCGGCCACCCGCGCTCTGGCTCACCTGGCACGGCAGGCGCATGTGCCCGTCCTCGCGGTCATCGACACCGACGACCCGCTCCTCGTGCAGCGACTGGACGCGGATGTCACCATGCACCTAGCCCTCCACAAGAGTGCTGGCACTGCCGAGATCACGGTTGCGGAGCGGGACTTCGGGCCGCTGACTACGGCATACCTCGGCGAGGACCTCGCCCACGCCCGCTTCACTACCCTCCAGGACATTCCCGCGGACGAGGCCGAGCAGCAAGTTTTGCGCGCTGCCTTGCCCTTCACCTCCGGCGCCCGTCAGGGCCTGCCCGCCCCGGCGCAGCAGATCCTGGCCGCATTCCGGGATGCGGTAAACCAAGACCATGACGAGGTGCTGCCCGCGTTGCGGGAGTCCGTGGCCGCGTTGGCTGCCAACCCGCCAGTACTCGATGGCGGCCCGCAGGAACAGCAACTGCGCACTGCGCTGGAGACCTACGCCTCAGCTGCGGCAAAGACCCGGCCGCAATCCGTCGATCAAGCACCAGCTACTGCCGACGTGCCCCATATCAGCGCGCAAGCCGTGGCCACCCCACGGCAGGAGCACTCGGCACCGGGGGAGGAGCAGTCAAGAGAGCTGCAGCCAGGTGACGAGCACGAGCCAAACGACGCGATCTTCCCAGGACTGAGCATCCTGAAAGAAAGCATCAGCCGATCCAAGATGCACCCACTGCCGACAGTCCGCGCAGACCAACGCGAAGCCGAGCCCTGGACACTGTTCCGCGAGTTCATGGACGGCGAACCGCGCTGGGTCCACCCCGAGATCGAGCGCGTACGCAACGGCGCCGGCCAGCGCGACACCCTCATCGTCCCGGACAGCTTTGCCCCCGGCGCCCTGTGCACCATCGACCGCAACGGCTCCTACCCCTCAGCCTGCTCCGCCGTCCCCCTCGCCCCCAACAAGCTCCTCCATACCGGCGCCCTTCCCGAACGCACCCGCGACCAGGCCGGCATCTTCTACATCGACGTCCCCACCTGGGCCCACCCTCATATGCCCCACCCCCTGGGACGACTCGCCGACCGCGCCGACCCCCACGGCCGGGTCTGGGCCGTCACCTCTCACATCCAGCTCATCGAGCGCCTCATCAAGTCCGGCCACATCACCGAACCCCTCCACATCCACGACTCCTGGACCGGCCGCGCCAACGAAAGCCTCTTCCAGCACTTCTACAAGGAAGCCCGACGCGCCCGCACCGAACTCGTCGAGACCGGCGGCAAACCCTACGCCGACTACAAACGCCGCCTGTCCATCGCGCTGCGCCTGCTGTGGCCCAAGGGCGACACGGTGAAGTCGCCGTTCTGGCGTCCCGACTGGCGCATGAGCGTGGTGGCCGAAGCATCCGTCCGCCACTGGGTCACCGCGTGGAAGGCCGTCCAGGCCGGACACACTCTGATCGCCCTGCGCAACGTCGACGAGGCCGTCTTCCATACCCCCGACGGTGCCGCTCCCGACACCTACAAGGTCGGCACGGGCTTCGGTGAAGTCAAGGTCAAGCATGGTCAGGAGAGCCCCTGATGGCCCAGGGAGCCACCCTCGGTGAAGCCCTCAGCAGCCTCCTGCGCGACCATGGCGCCCGCCCCCAGGACCGTCTCAAGTCCTACAGGGCCAAGGATTGGCACGCCCAGCTTGTACAACTCACCGGAACCCACCGCGGCTACGAAGCACTCGAACGCGCAGGCGTCAACGTGACAGCCCGGACCCTGGTCAACTGGCTGGCGGAACCAGAGTACGCCGTGCGCCGCAGCTATCAGGAACAGATCAGGTCCGCCTACGAAGACGCGGCCACGATCCCGCCCACACCCGTGCCGCCGGAGTTCGTAGTTCACCAGTTCCGTATCACTGGCACGGTCCAGATCGCACGCGACATCCGAGATCGCGGGACCCGGGGCGAAGCCCCGTTGCGAATTGACGGCCGCAACGGCGCCTGGTCGCGCATCGAGCAGGCCTGGCTCACCGGCCAGCTGACCGGCGAAGTATTCGAGGAGTACTTCATCGACGACATCATTGTGGAAGACATCGGCGACGGGACCGACGGCTGGCAGTTTCCCGGAGACTGGTACCAGGTGATCTGAGGCCCCGAAAGGGCAACCTGCTCACGCTCGCACGCCACCGGTTCGGATTCACGGTTGCCATGCTGCATGGCCGTCATGCCCCGTCACAGACCGGCATCAGGCCTCTTCACGCCTTACCACGGTCACCCTTGCAATACACCCTCGCCGGGCCTGAACGCTGCCTCCCTACTGAGCAGCAGCGGGCTCAGAGACCAGCGCGGTGGTGACAGGGGTGTAGTACACGGAGCGACCCTGCTTGGAGCGTTCCAGGAGACCGCGGGCCACCCCTTGCTCAAGCGCGTTGCGCACGACCGTGGCCTGGACCCTGCGCTGTGGGTGGGCTTCGGTCAGGGCGGCGGAGACCTCGGCGGCGGACTTCGGCTCGCTCTGCCCGGCCAGGTAACTGGCGGCCAGCGCAGCCCAGGTCTCTTCGCCCGCACCCTTGGCGGGGGCGGCCTTCCCAGCAGGAGCCTTGGGGTTGATCTTCTTCGAAGGCTTTACCTTGCCCGACATCTTCTGCCGCGCTGTCACATCCTTCCCACGTGCCGCAGGCAGGGAGGCCTTCTTCCTGCCCTTGCCACCCCCCGCGGCCGGCCGACCAGGACCGCCGAGCACGACCTGCATCTTGACCAGGACTTGCTCGCCCTCCTCGAGCTGGCGGAGCTCGCCCTCCAGCCGGGTCAGTTCCGCACGCACCCGCTCCTGCTCGCTCCTGGTGGCCGCAAGGTCTTCGGTGACCTTCTGCGCATAACCTGCGGTGACTGTGGACGCTGCGGCGATTTCAGACATAAGGCTTTCATCTTTCGGAAATGTGAGTGGAGTGATCCCTCGATGCTACGCATACATCCATGCGGGTAACTTCCCAGCAGTAACTTCGCACTCGCCAAGGACACTTTGCGATGGCCCTGAGCGAAGACGGGACTGCTGCAGGTCAAGGTCACTTATCCGGTGCAGCAGTCCCTTCGGGCCGTAGAGGCGCAACTCGTAGGTCCCAGCCGCCGCGTCCCCCTGTCACAGCTTGTCCTGAGCGAGAGGCTTCGGTGACGAGAGGGTCCATCGAACGTCTCCAGAGACGGTCTCGAACGTCCAGGACTGCAAGAACCGCGTGTCGATCAGTAGGTCAAGAACCTTGTACAGCTGAGGCGGGGCAAGACCGGACAAGGGGCCGAGCATCTCCCGATCGACTGCTGCGTGAGCAGAGTCGGCAGTATGGTGGGCGCCGAGGGCCAGAGCGAGCAGCCTGGGGGCCGCTCCGAGCGGGCGGAGCTGACGCCCTCCACAGACGCGCAGCGCCCAGTCCGCTGCCCGGGCCCGGCTCTGCCATCCGGGCGCCTGAGTGCGCACGGTGGGATCGAGCAACCGCCCGGTAAATCCCTGCCGCGGGCTGTTCGGCCGTACGTCATAGAGACATAGCCAACCTGCCGATTCCAGCTCTTGATGCGGGTCGACATCAGACCCCAGCCGCATCCCGCGTACCAGGCCGGTGGGGATGCGCACGTCGCCACTACAAGTCGAGCGCAGAGCGCACTGCAGCGCAAGCAAGCGGGAAGCCGCAGACGCTCTGGCGGGGAGAGCGACAGTGAGGTAGCTGAGCATCTCGCGCACCCGAACCTCTACAGCGAGACCGTTCGTCCTGCGGCGCCGGGACGGGAAAACAGAGGGCGCACTATGCGGTGCAGTGTCCGGAACGACAGCCGCGTGTTCGGTGGCCCCCGCGCACGCGGCACAGGTATCGGCGAGGCGCCATTGACGGCCGCCGCGCTCCCAGGCCAGGACGAGCAGGATGTCCCCGGCGCAGCCGCGATGCCTGGGGTGCCACCTGCAGCCGCGGGCGTGGCACTGACAGGTGCGCAAGTGGGCGGGCAACGCGTCGCTGCGCGCGTGCTGGGCCAGATGCGCCATCGCCTCCTGTGCCGAGGAACGAACGGGTGCGGTGCCGGACGAAGGGCACCTCGAGCAGACGAGCACGGCACTACCGCGCTCGGGGCGTAGCTCCACCATCCAGGTGCGCTGCACCTGCTGCATCGTGCACTGCCTCATGGGGCGCGTCTTCCTCCGGTCTTCCTGGCCGTGATGTCAATGAGTCCGTACCTCCCGCCAGGGCGAGGCGGTGAACGCACCGTAGTGCAGACCTCTGCCCTGTGTGGCGATGCGGCGACCTGCGGAAATAGGGCAGAAGTCTGCACTGACAGGGCAGGTGTCTGCACCTTCGGATGGTGGGGTGACAACCTTCCCGCCCGACCCGAACCTCACCGCCCTCCGCCTGGAGCTGGCCCGGCTGAGGAGCGAGCGCGGCTGGACCTACGACGAACTCGCCGACCGTACCGGCCTGGCCAGGCGCACCCTCATCGAAATCGAGCAGGGCCGCACCATCGGATCGCTCAAGACCTGGCACGCCGTCGCCCACGCTTTCGGCGTCCCCGTCGACCACCTCATCGCCCGCCTCTGCGAAGGCCACGAGCCGCCGGCCGAACCCACCGCTTAGCGCCCAGGCGTTCAGTCGAGAGATCACCCGATCCAGTAGCCCGCAGGGAATACCCGTACGAGCCATCGCATAGGCGTTCCGCGAGGTTGGGCCGTTCGCAGGACATCCCGGCACGTTCACCACAGTCCTGGCGTGGCACCTGCCACCTTCGCCGCTATGTGCTCCGCCACGGCCTCATCCGGCCGCCGATGGGACGGTACCCCCGCCCGCCCCACACGCTCACGCGCCCTGCGCGTCACCTCCGACAGCCCCACCTGCCTTGTCCGCAGCGCCCAACCGGGCCACCGCGGCCACTGCGGTAACCGCATCGACCGCTATCCCCGCGTCGATTCAAACAACAGCCCCGTAAGTCTCCACCCGCAGGAGCTCCCTGCAGCCGCTGTCCCTGCCATCCACCGTTGGCACATCAGCTCCGGCACTGCCCACCCCGCCCACGACGGCACCCCCTGGTGCCGCATTCCGCACGCAGCCCTGTGCCCCGCACGCCCCGCCCCTGCAACCTTCACTCCGCAGATCACCGCACTGCGCCGCCACCTGGCCCTGTACACCCGACACCTCATCAACAACGGAACCCTCACACCGCCCCTGGAGGCCGCCTCACCGACCCCACCGCCTGCAGATCCGTGCGGGCCGACCAGGCCCGTCGTTCATCTCCTGTGCTCCCGCTACCTCGCTGCGCACCCGATCGACACCGTCCAATGCGTCTCACAGACCCGACAGCGCCGCCGCTGCACCCGTCCGGTCCTTAACCCCGACATCCCCAGCGGCACCTGGACGTTTCTCTCCGTCGCCACACCCGGCTCCCGGCCGCCTCGTCCGGGCCTGAGCCTGATGGCCGTCTACGACCTCACCCAACTGCCCTACACGGAGCAACTGCGATGGCGCCACCAGCACTGCCCCGACCACACCGCCCCAGGGCCAGCCGACCTCAGCCTCGCCGAATGGGAGCCCTTCGACCCAGCCCTGCACCACCAGCACATCCACACCCAGCTGCCCGCCCGCACCCACACACGCCACCGGCCATGACCATCCCTGCACAGCCGCTCGCTCGGCAACAGCACCGCGCGGCCAGCTCACCGCGCCCCACCCACCAGCACGCCGCGCCCACCGCACACCACTGACCCACGGAGCCTCCCCGGTGCTGACCCTCACCGACGAACAGACCGCCGCCGCCGACCGCTTCCACGCCGGCGACCACCTCACCCTCCAAGCAGGAGCAGGCACCGGCAAGACCAGCACCCTGGCACTCCTTGCCCACGGCACCAGCCGAACCGGCCGATACCTCGCCTACAACAAGGCCATCGCCCAGGACGCCGCCGCGAGCTTCCCCACAACCGTCACCTGCAAGACCGCCCACGCCCTCGCCTACGCCGCGATCGGCCACCGCTACCGCACCCGCCTCAACGGGCCCCGCCAGCCCAGCTGGAGAACCGGACAGGACCTCGGCATCACAAAAACCATCCGTATCGGGGACCGAGACCTCTCACCCCGCGTTCTGTCCTACGCAACCCTGCGCACCGTCACCCGCTTCTGCCACTCCGCGGACCCAGTCCTCGCCGACCACCACGTTCCTCAACTCCGCAGCCTTGAAGATGCCGGCTGCCACCGTCAACTGACCGCAGAAGTCATGCCCTTCGCCCAAAGGGCATGGGCTGACCTCCAGAACCCCGACGCCGGCACAGTCCGCTTCGATCACGACCACTACCTCAAAATCTGGGCACTGACCGAACCGAAAATTCCTGCGGACTTCCTCCTCCTCGACGAAGCCCAGGACACCAACCCCGTCGTCGAACAGATCTTCAACGCGCAACGTGACCACGCCCAACTCGTCATGGTCGGAGACTCAGCCCAAGCCATTTACCAGTGGCGCGGCGCCCGCGATGTCATGACCACCTTCCGCGGCACAGCCCTCACCCTGACCAAGTCCTTCCGCTTCGGCCCCAGACTCGCTACCGAAGCCAACCGCTGGCTCCGCATCGCCGACGCGCCCCTGCGCCTCACAGGCACCGAGACGATTCCCACCGGCCTCGGACCGGCCGAGTACTCTGACGCCATCCTGTGCCGCACCAACGTCGGCGCCATGCGCGAAGTCATGCAACTGATCGAGGCAGGACACCGCGTAGCCCTGACCGGGGGAGGCGAATCCCTGCGAGCACTCGCTCGAGCGGCCAACGACCTCAAAGACGGCCGACGCACCTCCCACCCCGAGCTCCTACTCTTCCCCACCTGGGGCGACCTGCAGGACTACGCAGGAAACGACCCTGCCGGACGAGACATCCAACCACTCGTTGACCTCGTCGACACGCACGGCACCCGAGCGATCCTCAGCGCTGTCAACCGCCTCGAAAGCGAGGACACCGCCGACGTCACCGTCTCAACCGCGCACAAAGCCAAAGGCCGTGAATGGGGCAGCGTCAAGATCGCCGACGACTTCACCCCACCCCGCGACAGCGACGAGATAGACAGTAACGGTGAGCCTGTCCCCGGCCCCATCGACGAAGCCGAAGCCCGACTCGCCTACGTCGCGGTCACCCGTGCCCGCCACCAGCTCGACCTCGGAGGACTGTCATGGATCAACACTCACCCCGACGGAATCTCCACCACATAGTCAGCCTCGCACCCCGGGCGCTGAATGGAGTCCCGCAGAGTGGTGTAGCCGATCAAGCTGAGGGAATTCCCAGGTCGCGGACCGAATCACCTTCGCCGAAGGCTCTGTTGAGGCTCGCCGGACCGGGGCCAGCGGTGATCGCACGACGGCTGGCAGCGACACGTACCGGACGGTCCCAAAGCGGAAGCGACGGACCGTGATCGGCTACACCACGGCCGAGGACACGACCCGGCTCAGGAGCAGCAGCTGTTGCGATGGGCGGGGAACGCGTGTCTGGCGTTCAACAACGCTCGTGATCAATACACCTAGGGGTAGCGGTCTGGCGCCGTGGCTGTCGCATTGTTTCATCGTTAAAGACTGTCGCTCAGCACGCTGCACGGGATGGTGCAGCGCTGGGGCCGTCCGCAGCACCGACAGTAGCTGTCGGCCGCAGCACGTCCGTCAGGCTGGTCCCTTCTCTGAGTCCCTCCGCCGTCGCCGATGAGCTGCACTCGGAGGAACTCCGATCGCTGCTGCACGGCCACCACGCCGGGTGGGTCTTCGCGGCAGCCCGCCCGTTGGCCACCGCCCAGTTGATCGAAACTGCGGAGGGAGCGGATCACAACTCAGAATAGGACGCGGCTGGATTTCGCCTGATTCCAGCTACTCCGGCTGGATAGCTCGCAGTTGCCACTTGACTGAAAGAGCAGAACAAAGGGCGAAAAATCGCTCTGACTTGCAGCAAAAAAGCCTAATGTGACGCACGACACCATTGACCAACATGTTCGACCGTCACATGATCCTCACAGATTCTTGTCATGAAGAACTAAGGGGTGGGTGGGGCGTGTTTACGCGAAGACGGCGGCACAGCTGGCGTCAGGCGGTACGGAGTGGGGCAGTAGCCCTCACGCTCCTGGGGAGTGCGGTTCCGGTCGTCGGGGTGGGGGTGCCCCCGGCATTCGCTGATGACGGGGCAGCTTCGGCAGCGGCGGACAGGGCTCCGGAGTCGGAAGCGAGTGCCCTCGCGGCGGAGACCGGCGAACGGGTGGCCGTGGATAAGGCAATCACCGAGACGTCCGAGGTCTTCGCCAACCCGGACGGCACCTTCACGCAGGAGATGAACGCGGCTCCGGTGCGCGCCCGGAACGGCGACGGAACCTGGGCCTCCATCGACACCACCCTCGCGCGCGGGGCTGATGGTTTTGTGCGGGCGAAGAACACGACGACCAATCTCACCTTCTCAGGCGGCGGTCGCGGGGACGGACTGGTCGCACTGGAGGACGATGGACATAAACTGCAGTTCGGTTGGCCCACTACGCTCCCCGAGCCCCAACTCAACGGCGACACGGCCACCTACGCCGGAGTCCTCCCGGACGTCGATCTGAAACTGACCGCGTTGAGCTCCGGTTACACCTCGGTGCTCGTGGTCAAGACCGCGGAGGCGGCGAAGAACCCGGCGCTCTCGACGATCGCAATGACCGTCTCCAAGGGCAGCCTGGACATCGCCCCGACCGCGGACGGTGGCTTCGTCGCACGCGACGGAAATGGCACCCCAGTCTTCGAAAGCCCGGCGGGGCGGATGTGGGACTCGGCCGGCGACACCCCGGCCGGAGCCACTACGCAACTCTCCCGCACTACCGCGCCCTCAGCAGAATCAAAGACCGAGAGCGAGCCGGAGACAACGAGCCCGGCCCCGCTGCCCGCTGCCGGAGGCGAGCCTGTCCCTACGGAGGGCCCTGGCAGCGGTGACGCGGTGGCCGAGCTCCCGCTCAAGGTCACCGATACGACCCTGGAGATCACACCCGACCCGGCCCTGAGCCGCGGCGCGGACACCGTTTTCCCGCTCTACATCGATCCGCCGACCAAGGGCATCACTCTGGGCGACTGGACAGCTCTCTCCTCGGACGGTGACAAGTTCTGGGAGTTCAAGGGGGACAAGGGGGTGGGGCGCTGCTCCAACTACGCCGGGTATCTCTGCTCCAACAGCCCCTACACCCAGCGCATGTACTTCGAATACCCGCTTTCCTCCATCCACGGAAAGAAGATCCTGGATGCCACGATGGAGGTGTACCAGGAGTGGACATTCACCTGCGATCCGCACTGGTATGACCTGAGCCACGTGAACAAGGGCATCTCCTCCAGCACCACCTGGTCGACCCGCCCCACGGCGGACGACCTGATGGGCGACCGGAACGTGGCCTACGGGCGGGGAGACCTGTGTGACCCCTCTCAGCCGGCGAACTGGGTGCGTTTCAGCGACAACGTGGGCGAGGAGACGAACGAGAACCTGACGACGACTCTCGCCTCCCACGCGGCGAACAAGTCGGCGCAGATCACCTTCTCGCTGGCCGCGCACGACGAGTCCGACGCAGGTGCCTGGGCGCGGTTCCGCAACGATGCGAAGCTGTCGGTTACTTACATTTCCTACCCCGGCAAGCCGACCTCGTACGGTGTCCAGCAGGGCACCACCGGGCGGGCTTGCAACGCCTCCGCACTGCCCTTTGCCACCAGTGATGCCACGCCGAAGATGCTGGCCACGGTGCAGTCGGCCGACGGCTCCAACGCCCAGTTGCGTGCCATGTTCGAGGTATGGAAGGCCGACGGCTCCAGCCGCGCCTGGTACGCGGCTTCCCCGAGCGGAGCCTGGGTGGCCGACAATGCCATCCGCGATGCGACGTCCAGTACGCTGCCCGCGCAGACGGACTACCGGATGCGGGCGAAGACGCAGGCGTATTACAAGACGGACCGAGGCGCCACCGGCGTCCTGGACTCGTCGTGGTCTTCCTGGTGCTACTTCCGCGTCGACACCGATTCGCCACCGCCCCCGGTGGTGACTAGCGCGGACGGCGTTTATAGGCCGGCTGAGTCCGACCCGGCGGCAGGAGGCGTGGGCGCGCCGGGCAAATTCACCTTCACCCCCGCGGACACCAACTCCACCACTGCTGGCATCCAGTCGGATGTCGTCAGCTACAAGTGGAAGCTGAACAGCGGAACGGTCTCCGCTGCGATCCCCGTCGCCAAGGGTACGGCCACCACCCAGACGATCACGCCGAACCAGGCCGGCGAGAACACCATCCAGGTCTGGGGCTATGACGCAGCCGCGCACAGCTCGCTCACCGGTTACTACAGCTTCCTGGTGAAGGGAGCCGAAAAACCATCAGGTATCTGGCACCTGGACAACGGGCTTACCGATGCAACCACCGCGACCCAGCACCCGCTGACCTCATCGGCCGCTACTTGGGACGCCAGAGCGCGTAGCGGTTCCAGCGCGGCGAAGTTCAACGGCACGAGCGCCTATCTTTCGACCTCCGGGCCGGTACTGGACACCACCAAGTCCTTCACCGTCTCGGCGTGGGCACGTCTGGAGAAGAAGGACGTCAACTACACCGTTATGTCTCAGGCGGGCACGAACGCCTCCGGATTCCAGTTGTACTACTCCACGGGCGCTAACGCCTGGGTCTTCAACCGGCACCAGACGGATGTCTCCGCGCCAGCGATCACTCGCTCGATCGGAGATAAGCCTCCGGTCCTGAATGCCTGGACTCATCTTGCCGGTGTCTACAACGCGGCGACGCAGACCATTCAGCTCTACGTCAACGGTGTCCCACAGGGCGAACCGGCAGCGTTCACAGTGACCCCGTGGAAGGCATCCGGTGGGCTGCAGGTCGGCCGGCTGTGGGCTTCGGCAACGGGCATAGAGAACTTCGCCGGAACCATCGACGAGGTCAAGGTCTGGTCCCGTGCACTCGCGGACTCCGAAATCGCCCATGATGCCTGGCTGGAAGATGAGGACCTCAGCGACGGCACCGCAGGGGACCCTGTCCCGGCACTTGTTGCCAAGTGGGACGCCGCAGACATCGCCAACGCGACCGGTACCACGGTCAAGGACACCAGCGGCTTCGGCCGGGACCTCACCCTCAACGGAGCCGCGCTCACCAAGATCACCACAGGTGACCCGGAGCTCGGCGAAGAAGTCACGACCACACAGACGATGACCCTCAACGGCAGCAGCTCGTACGCCACCGCCACCGGGCCGGTGGTCGACGATGCCGGTTCGTTCACTGCGACTGCCTGGGTGACGCTGGATCCCGCCAAGCTCGCTGACACCACCAAGTCCTACGCGGTACAGGTATTCGGCCAGTCAGGGACGAGCCAGTCCTCCTGGGGCGTCTGGTATGAGCAGCCTGCCGGCAGCACTCAGGGACGGTGGACGTTCGGCCGACCCGACAAGGACGGCACCGGGGCAGCCTGGACCAAGAGCGCGTCCACCGCGTTCACCACGGCGCAGCTGGGCGTCCCAGTCATGCTGACGGTCGTCCACGACGCCCACGCGGCGGCCGACCCCAACGACACCTCCAAGCTCGGCGCGCTCAAGCTTTATGTCGACAGCGCCCTGATGGGCGACGAAGACGGCGTTCCGTACTCAGCCCCCTGGCAAGGGGGCGGGGCATTCGAGATCGGCCGGGCGAAGGTCAATGGCGCCGCCGCGCGCTACTACCCCGGAAAGATCGACAGCGTTCGCGTGTGGGCCGGAGCCACCTCCACCGACACTATCGCCAACCGGTACAACGCCGAACAGCAGTAGAGCCGAACGGCAGGGCGGGTTCGCTTAACCGCCCTGCCGTACTGCTCGGGAACACCTATGCGTCTCCATGGACGCGCGCTACCGAGATCTAGCGGTCCGGGTACCGACGCTGCTGCCCGAACGCTCCCTGCCAAATTCCGAGAACCGGGACATCACCGTGTCTTCATCACCCTTCCGCAGACGCGTGCCAGGGGCGGCCATACGCCGCTGGCTCGGCCGTGGCGGGCTCGTCATCTCCCTCTGCCTTCTTCCGCAAGTCGTGGTGCCCGCGGGTTACGACTTCGCAGCCCAGGCCCAGGCCCAGTCCGCAGCCGCCCTGAAGCAATTGGAGGACCGGCCCGACGCCAAGATCGACAAAGTGGGTGTGCTCAAGCCCGGCACCTCCAAGGCCCCGAAGGACAAAGCGGCCCCCGCTGCCCAAAAGACCCGAGAGCGGCTGAAGGGAGCCGCGTGGCCAGAGGCCGGCAAGGCCACTGCCGAGGTCGCGGCTTCTGGCGAAGCCGTTGTTGCCGTCGGTGGACTCGGCGTGGAGCTGGCTCAGGAGTCCGCTGCCCCAACATCCAAGCTGGCACGGAGTAAGGCGAACGCGAAGGCTACCGGACCGGCCGAAAAGGTGGCGCTCAGCGTTCACTCCCAGTCGGCCGCACAGAAAGCGGGCGTCAACGGCGTCCTGCTCACCGTCGACCCGTCAGGAGCAGCTCCCGGGGACAACGCCGGTGATACCGACAAGCTCCGGGTCTCACTGGACTACTCCTCCTTCAGCGACGTCTACGGCGGCAACTTCGGCCCCCGTCTTAGCCTGGTGACGCTCCCGGCGTGTGCGCTGACCACCCCGGAGAAGGAGTCCTGCCGTGCTCAGAGCCCGGTAGCAGGCGCGGACAACGACGCGCAATCACAGACCCTGACAGGCACGGTCTCCGCCCGCACCCTCGCAGCCGGCACATCAGTGCTGCTGGCGGCAACGGCCGACAGCTCAGGTGGCGGGGGCGACTATAGCGCCACCCCGCTCTCGCCGACCGCGACCTGGGAGGCCGGTGGCAGCACGGGTGACTTCACCTGGAACTACCCGCTGCGGGTTCCCCCGGCGACGGCCGGCCCGGCCCCGAACCTGTCCATCTCTTACAATTCTGCCTCGGTGGACGGTCGCACGGCCGGGGAGAACAACCAGACCTCGGTGATCGGCGAGGGCTTCTCGATCACCGAGTCCTACATCGAGCGCAAGTACGGTTCCTGTAAGGAAGACGGCCAGTCCGGCAAGGGCGACCTGTGCTGGAAATACGGCAACTCGACCTTGGTCCTCAACGGCAAGGCCGTCGAGCTGGTCAACACCTGCGCCGACAAGGCGGCCTGTGACAGCGCCGCCCTCTCGGAGGCGTCGGGCGGCTCGTGGAAGACGAAGAACGAGGACGGCACCCGCGTCCAGCACCTGACCGGCGCCACCGCCAACGGCGACAACAACACCGAGTACTGGAAGGTCACGGACGCATCCGGCACCCAGTACTTCTTCGGCAAGCACCGGATGCCCGGCTGGAGCGACAACGGCACCGCCGCCGACGACCCTGTCACTAACTCGGTCTGGTCCGCCCCGGTCTTCGGTGACGACTCCGGCGAGCCCTGCTACAAGTCCAGCGGCTTCGCTGACTCCTCCTGCAGCCAGGCATGGCGCTGGAACCTCGACTACGTCGAGGACACCCACGGCAACGCCTCCACCTACTGGTACGGCCGGGAGACGAACTACTACTCCAAGAACGCTGACACCACCGTCAACGGCACCGCCTACACCCGCGGCGGCTACCTCGACCACATCGACTACGGCCAGCGCAGCGACCTGATCTACAGCAGTCCCGCCGCCCAGCAGGTCTCCTTCACCTACGCCGAACGCTGCATCGTCTCGGGTGGCTGCACCAGCCTGACTGCGGCCACCAAGGCCAACTGGCCCGACGTGCCCTACGACATGATCTGCGCGTCCGGCACCAAGTGCACCACCCAGATCGGCCCGGCCTTCTTCACCAGGAAACGCCTGACCGATGTCACCACCTCGGTATGGACCGGCACCGGCACCACCCAACGGGACGTGGACACCTGGCACCTCGAGCAGGACTTCCCCGACACCGGTGACGCCTCCTCGGCAAGCCTGTGGCTGAAGTCAATCCAGAACACCGGCAAGGCCAACACCACCACCGCCGCAATGCCGCCCGTCGTCTTCGGCGGCATCCAAATGCCCAACCACGTCGAGGGCAGCGGCCCGGACACCCTGCGCTACATCAAGTGGCGCGTGCGCACCATCAAGTCCGAGACCGGCTCGACCATCACCGCCAACTACTCCGACCCCGACTGCATCTGGGGCTCGAGCATGCCGGCGAACGTAGACAAGAACACCCGCCGCTGCTACCCGGTCAAGTGGTCCCAGTCTGGGGCGACCCCGGTCACCGACTGGTTCCATAAGTACGTGGTCACCTCCGTCTTCCAGGACGACCCCTACGGGCACGGCGATACAGGCGAGACGTACTACGACTACCAGGGCGGCGGCGGCTGGGCCTACGCCGACGACGAGGGCCTGACCAAGGCATCCAACCGCACCTGGTCACAGTGGCGCGGCTACGGCAAGGTCGTGGAGACCTCTGGCGACTCTGAGGGTCCGCGCTCCAAGAAGTCCACGCTCTACATGCGGGGCCTGAACGGAGAGAAGGAACTCGACGGCACCGCCCGAGTGGAGAAGGTCACCGACTCCACCGGCACCGCCATTGACGACTCCCGCCAGTACGCCAGCTTCGTCCGCGAGACCATCGCCTACAACGGTGCCGAAGAAGTAAGCGGCACCATTAACACTCCCTGGTCCCACAAAACCGGCAGTCACACGTACAGCTGGGGTACTACCGAGGCGTGGATCGTCCAGGCCGGCGAGACCACGACCCGCACCAAGACCTCTACCGGCACCCGCACGGTCAAGCAGAAGACCACCTACGACACCACATACGGCATGCCGATCACTGTGGAGGACACCGGGGACATAGCCAAGACCGGCGACGAGTCTTGCATGCGTACCACCTACGTCCGCAACACTTCCGCCTGGCTGGTGGACGCAGTCTCACGCACCGAGACTTACTCGGTCTCCTGTGCAACCACCCCGTCGATCCCCGACGACGTCCTCTCCGACATCACCCTGGCCTACGACGACCAAGCGGTCGGGGCAGTGCCCACAACGGGTGAAAGCACTGCCTCCTACCGGGTTGCGAGCTACGGCGAACTCGACAAGAAGCCCGTCTACCAGCAGGTCTCCAGCTCCACTTACGACAAGCTGGGCCGCCCACTCACCGAAACCAACGCCCTCCAGCGCACCATCAGGACCACCTATGTCCCGGATGACACCGGCTACGGCCCGCTGACCTCCAAGACCACCACCGACCCCAAGCTCTACACCTCCACCACCCAGGTGGACCCAGCCTGGGGCACGGCCACCAAGACGACCGATGCCAACGGCAACATCACCGAGTGGTCCTTCGACGCGCTCGGCCGCCTGAAGTCGGTCTGGAAGCCGGACCGCTCCCGCACGCTCGACGACGCCGCCAGCATCGTCTACGACTACAGCGTCAACAACAACAAGGAGACCTGGGTCCGCACCGGCACCCTCAAGGCCGACGGAAAGACCTACAACAGCGCCTACGAAATCCTCGACAGCCTGCTGCGTTCCCGCCAGACACAGGTCCCCGCGCCGAACGGCGGCCGGGTGATCTCAGAAACGCTCTACGACGACCGCGGCCTTGCCTACATCACCAACGCGCAGGTCCACGACGACAACGCACCCACCGGCACCCTGGCCAACACCTTCCCCGGCTCCGTTCCGGCCTCCACCGAGACTGTCTTCGACGCCGTCGGCCGGGCCACCGAATCAATCTTCCGAGTCTACGACCAGGAGAAATGGCGCACCGAGACCGACGACCAAGGCGATCGCACTGCGGTCACTGCCGCCGAAGGCGGCACCGGCATCCTGACGATCGCCGACGCCCGCGGCAGGACCACTGAACGCCGTGAATACGGCGGCCCCGTACCGACCGGCAGTAACTACACCCGCACCCTGTACGAGTACACCCCCGGGGGCCAGCTCAAGAAGATGACAGGGCCGGACGGGGCGGCCTGGACGAACGGCTACGACCTGCGCGGCCGCAAGATCACCTCCACAGATCCCGACAAGGGACGTGTCGACACCACCTACAACGACGCCGACCAGCCGCTGACCGTCACCACGACCCTCAACGGCGCCTCCCGCACCCTGATCACCGACTACGACGAGCTCGGCCGCACGACCGGAACATGGGACGGGGTGAAAGACAACACCCACCAGCTGACCAAGTTCACCTTCGACTCGCTGGCCAAGGGACAGCCGACCGCCTCGATCCGCTATGTCGGCGGCACCACCGGCAAGATCTACTCGCAGTCCGTGACGGGCTACGACGCTCTCGGCCGCCCCAAGGGCACCAAGACCGTCATCGCAGCCACCGACCCGCTAGTCGTAGCCGGCGCGCCGCAGAGCTTCACCACCTCTGCCGTCTACAACATCGACGGCACGGTGCAGTCCACCTCAATGCCCGCAGTAGCTGGCCTGCCTGCCGAAACTGTCGAAAACAGTTACAACGGCCTGGGCATGCTCACCGGCACCGACGGCATGACCGACTACGTCCAGAACATCGGCTACTCGCCGTACGGCGAGATCGAGGAGACCCGCCTGGGTACTTCAACCGATGCCAAGCAGTTCCAGATCTTCAACCGCTACGAGGACGGCACCCGCCGACTGACCAACACTCACACCACCGACCAGACCAACAGCGGCCACGCCAGGGACGCTGACTACAGCTACGACGTCTCCGGCAACGTCAAGTCGATCACTGACAATGCAAGCAGCAAGGACACGCAGTGCTTCGCCTACGACGGATACCGCCGTCTGACCGAGGCCTGGACCCCGTCCTCCAACGACTGCGCGACCGCCCGCTTGGCATCCGCCCTCGGAGGCCCGGCCCCCTACTGGACCAGCTGGGCCTACAAGCCCGGCGGCCTGCGTGACACCCAGACCGAACACAAGACCAGTGGCGATACGAAGACCGTTTACGACTACCCCGCGGTCAACGCCGCCGGGGCTGGCCAGCCCCACACCATGACCTCTGTCGCTGTGGGCGGCGCAACCGCGAAGCCCCTCACCTACGACGAGCAGGGCAACACCACCAAGCGCTACGGGCCCACCGGAACTGCGCAGAGCCTCGTCTGGGACATCGAAGGTGAGCTTGCCCGCCTCACCGAAGGCACCAAGAGCACCGACTACCTCTACGACGCAGCCGGCGAGCTCCTAATCCGCCGCGGTCCTGTCAAAACCGTTCTCTACCTAGGCGACCAGGAACTTCACTACGACACGGCCACCAAGAAGTTCACCGCCCAGCGCTACTACTCAACTGGTGACGCCACCGCCGTTCGTACCGAGGCCGGCCTGTCCTGGATGGTCGACGACCACCACGGCACCGCGTCGATGTCCGTTGACGCAACCACCCAGGCAATCTCCCGCCGCTATAGCAAGCCCTTCGGCGACGCACGCGGCACAGCAACCCCAGCCTGGCCCGATGACAAGGGCTTTCTCGGAAAACCAACCGACACCGACACCGGACTCACCCACGTGGGCGCCCGCGAATACGACCCCGCCAGCGGACGCTTCCTCTCCGTCGACCCCATCCTCGCCCCCGAAGACCACGAGTCCCTCAACGGCTACGCATACGCCAACAACACCCCCGTCACTCTGTCCGACCCCACCGGGCTCCGACCCGACGGCATGTGCGGCGGCTCCTCAAGCTCCTGCAACGGCGGCACCGAAACCTTCACAAAGAAGAGCAACGGCGGGTGGAGCTGGAAGTACACAAAGACCTACACCCAAAAGTTCACCTACAAGAAGAGCAACGGCTCCCTCGGTAGCGGAACCATGACCGCCACGGTCACTCAGACCGTCGGCGCCACCTCCGCGAAGATCGTCTACAAGAAGGGGCCCGACCCCAAACCGAAGAACAACGACGGCTACTGCAATGCCTGCTGGGCTATGGGAACCAACCCCAATTACAGCCCGACTGCCAACGACCTGCCAGACAGAGGAAAGCTCGCGACCTGGCAGAAAGTTGTCCTAGGCGTCGTGACGGCTGTGGGACTGGCAGTTGCCGTCGCACCCGTCGCTGCAGCCCTGTGGTCGGGTTGCCTGGCCACCGCACCGGTGTGCGCTGCGGAGATCGCAGAAATGGCGACCGGCGGCGCGTCCGGCGGAAGCGCGGTCGTAGGGTCTGGCGCAGTTGCAGCCGCTGCAGCAAAAGCCGAAAGCAAAAGCGCGCCCGGGGCTGAACTTGCTTTGCGGGCAGATTTTAACTCGAATGGATCTGCCGTACGGCACTACTCCAAGCATGTCCTCGGCGTAATCGGTAAATACAAAGGAAAGATCAAGGTGAATGCCAATGGAATTGACATGCCTGAATTCAAGGGGCCCGGCGGGAGGGAGCGGTACATAGAATCCGCTCGAAGCTTCATGTCCGGGAATGGTCCGGAAGGCTCCATTTCGCTTCCGAGCTCAAGTGGGGGAATGTTCCGCGTCAATCCAAATTCAGGACACTTCGGATACATGAACTCGTCTGGTACGATATCGACCTACTTCAGGCCGGAAGGAGACGCCGTGACGTATTTCTTTGAGCAATTCAAGTGACGCCGAACGCTCCCGACCTCGCACTCATCGCGGCTGAGGCATGTCTGCGTCTTGGACGCAGGCAGGCCCTTTCTCCTGGGGAATTGCTGGATTCTTGGTCCTCGTTCGTTGACGAGTGTCAAGACGGCTACGAATTTGACTATTCTGAGTACCTGAATGACATATCTGTCAGAAGGGTCCTACAGGTGGTCATTACAGATCCCCGGTTTTCAGGATGTTCGGCACCTGCTACATGGTTTGCGGGCGAGCTCGATGTAATCGATCTCCGGTTCAAGAGCCTCGTGGAGTCAGGGCCGACTGTCCGGCCGGCCGATGCTGACTGGTGGATTGTCAAAATTCCCGGTTTCGGCGGCGAGGATTTTGTTGCGGATGCCCTTGAGCGCTTTGGGGAAGTGATCGCGTTGGCGGCAGAGTAAAGAGCCACTGTAGCGATTATGCTGTCATTGTGCCGCGGTCGGATGTCATCCGACCGCGGCACAATGACAACGTGCTTCCGGGGCACGGACCCTGCGGTAGCGGGGGAGTGGCTGCGCGAGTGGACCGACGTCACCGGCGTCGAAGGTGTCGTGGTCAAGAGTCTGACGGGCCGGTACCGGCCGGGCGTGCGCGGCTGGTCCAAGGTAGCTGCAGGGACTCCACCGAAGCGTTCGTCGGCGGCGTCACGGGCTCCCTGCAACGCCCCCAGGTTCTGCTGCTGGGCCGCTACGACACCACCGGCCGCCTACGGCTGGTGGGCAAAACCACCCCGCTGAAACCCGGCCCGGCCCGCGACGTCGCCGACCACCTCACCGCAGCTGGCCCGGACCATCCCTGGACCGGTGCGCGCTTCACCGCGTCCTGGAACAGCCGCACCCCACTGGAGCCGGACTTGGTCGCCCCCGCCCTCGTTGCGGAGATCAGTGTCGACGTGTCACAGGATCACGGGGTGTGGCGCCACCCGCTGCGCTACGAACGGCTCCGCCTGGGCGTGGACGAAGCCGATGTTCCGCCGTTCGGCGAGACCTGAGCATGACCCAGATCCGCATCGTGGCTTTCTGCCGCACACCGCGGTGAAGTCGTCGCGTGCTCCGGTCTGTGAATCGGCGGGGCGGCTCTGCCGGGTGATGGTTGGTGCGTCTGACACAGACGATCTTCGGGTTGTTCTAGAGTCGGGGCGACCTTCCCGGTGGCGTCTCGCTGCCGGGATTTCGTGTTCTTCTGGTGGAGTTGGATCTTGCGTAAGGCGCGACTGCACGACCGGAATCCAGCGGGGCCCATTCCACGTATCGGCTGGGCGGCCCGGGCCCGGGAGGCAGGCGCTCCGCTGGCCATCAGGCCGTACCGGCTGCACTTCACCGCCCGTCTGCTCTCCTGGACCGGCTCGGCCGTGGCGCCTATCGGTCTTGCCTTCGCGGTTCTGAAGATCGGTGGCGGGCCGGGTGCGCTGGGTGCGGTCCTCGCGGCGAGCGTCGTGCCCCAGATCCTGCTGCTGCTCGTCGGTGGGGTCGTCGCGGACAGGCTGCCCCGGGCTCGGGTCATGGTGTGGTCCAACGTTATCTGTGCCGTCGCGGAGGCGGTGGCGGTGCTGTTGCTGGTCTCGGGCACGGCCCGGGTCTGGCATCTGGTAGCAATGTCGGCCGTCTGTGGGGCCGCGGGGGCCTTCTTCACCCCGGCGGCCGGGGGCATTGTTGTGGAGGTGGTCCCGGCCGAGCTGCGGCACGCGGCCAACGCTCTGCTGAAGATCGGCCAGAATACGGTGAAGGTGGCAGGGCCGGCCCTGGGCGGCGTCCTGGTCGCCGTGGTCGGCCCTGGCTGGGCGCTCGGGTGGGACGCGCTGACGTTCGCAGCCTCGGCCCTTCTCTTCTCCCGGATCAGTCTCAGGGGCAAGACCGTGAAGGTCCGGACCGGGTTCACCGTCGATCTGCGTGAGGGGTGGGATGACTTCCGCTCCCGTCGCTGGCTCTGGGTGATGGTCTGCCAGGCCGCCGTGATCGTTCCCGTGTGGCTGGTCGGCTACCAGCTGCTCGGCCCGGTGTACGGAAAGCAGGTTCTCGGCGGCGCCGCCCCGTGGGGTGTGGTGGTGTCCGGCTTCACCGCCGGACTGGTGGTCGGAGCGGCGCTCGCCCTGATGTGGAAGCCGCGCCAGGTCGGAGTCGTCGTCTGCGCGGGCACCGGCTCGATGGCGGTGCCGCTGGCGGCGATGGCGGCGACCGTGCCGCTGCCCGTGCTCGTGGCCGCGACGGGGCTGGCGGGCACAGGGCTGGCAGTCAGCATGACCGTGTGGGCGTCGCTGGTGCAGGAGAGGATTCCGGCGGACCGGCTGGGCCGGACCCTGTCCTACTCGACGCTCGGGCAGATCCTGCCCGTGCCCTTCGGCTATCTCCTGGCTGGTCCCGCCTCCCAGCTATTCGGGCTCCGCACGACCCTGGCGACCGGCGCCCTGATCATCATGGCCGCCGCCGTTGTGCCGCTGGCCATCGCTCAGGTCCGGGGGCTCTGCCTCGCCCCCACACCGGCCAAGAACGCCGTCGGGGTCGCGGCCACGGCACGGGCGGAGAGGTAGAAGACCCGGGCCACCTCGACGGCACCGGCGAAATCCCGGAACGCCCGGTCCCGGGCCGCCGCATCAAGCACGGACCGACTGCAGTCCTCGGGGAGCCCCCACCTCTGGACGAGATGAGAGGCGATGCGCTCAAGTGGGCGGTCGTGTGGTGCGGGTCGGCCGCCTCGATCTCGGCGTTGAGAGCGAACGCGGCGGCCACCGCCTCGGCCGCCACAGGAACGGAGCCGAGCAGGTCACCCGCTTCGGCCACCGCCGCGGGCCACACCGTCCAGGCCCCGTCCAAGCGGGCGGAGCGGACGATGACCCGCACCAGTGCTTCTCCGGGCGCAAGCTCGCTCATCTCCTCCTCGGTGAGCCAATGGGCGAGCTGGTCGCCGGACATACCGGCCACCTCCACGCCTGCCGCAGCAGCGCGCCGCAGGGCAGACCGTTCCACCGCCGCGGAGCGCACCGGGCGGCATACGCCGTCGCACGCCTCATGCGCAAGGGCGGCCAGGACCCGCGCCCGCCACCGGTCCGGGAACCCCGGGTCGTACAGCTGCTGGTGGTGCAGGAGGGCGAGGAAGCTCACGGGCTGCCCGCACGCCACCGCGCCCGGCAGGCAGGCTGCCTGCCAGTACCGGACGAAACTGGTCTGCCACGGCTCGCCCGCCCACGCCCCGGCGCCGGGGGCTGGGGGTAGGCCGGCGGCCACCAGGGCGAGAGCCTGCTCGGCGTCCTCCCGTTTGGCGTCGCAGGGATGCGTGCGGCGCCAGGAATCCGCCCGGCTGAACGCGGGCCCCAGCCCCTGCCCGGCCGCGAGACGGCCCAGCGCGGTCCAGGACCGGGACGTGTAGGGGAGGGAGCGGGCCAGGTCGGCGAGCCGGTCGGTTTCGGTGTCGTCCAACTCTCCATCGGCGGCGGCCCGGGTCAGGGCGGCCCGCAGGTTCACCAGGGCTTCGGACAGCGGGCGCCCGTCCTCGGTGTGCAGCACGGCGACTTCGTCGTCGGCGTCCAGGGCGCCGCTGCGGAAGTCCGCGAAGATGCGCCCGACGCCGACCATCCCGTAAGGGGCGAGCTCCGCGGCCCGCAGAGCTCCCATGCTGGCGGCGCCGACCATGGTGACGCCTTCGGCCAGCAGCGCCAGGATCTCCTTGTGCCGCACCGGCGCACTCTGGTGCCAGAGCCCATCAATGATCAGCACGGTGTCGCCCCAGCCGGCACCGAGCCGCATCAAGTCTCCGTGCCGGACCGGAGGGTGCGTCACCGCGTCGGGGAGGATTTCGCGGACCCGTGCGGCGGGCACGGTGGGGCCGGAGAAGACATGAACGGTCATGCGGCAGCCTCCTGGGTCGGTCGGGGGATGACATGGCGGGCGTCGTAGCGCAGGGTCGGGGCCAGCACCTTGACGACGGCGAACTCGCGCCGCTGGTAGGGCCCGTGGGTGAGGTCCACCACGAGCGGGTGATGGCCGGTGACGGCCTCGATGCGGGCGGCCAGGTGCTCGGCCTCACCGTCGTCCGTGGCGAACCCGGTGGTGTACTGAGCAGCGACCTCAGCCCAGCTGACGCCGGGGCCCCCGGCGGGTTGGGGGCTGCGTTGCACGGCGGCCCGGTACGCGGCCGGATGGATGTCCTCCCGACTGCCGGTGATCTGGGTCAGCCGGGACTGAGCCGCCTCCGTGATCGCCCGGGACAGTGCCACGTGGGGGTCCAGATGAGCCCCCGAGCCGGAGACCAGCAGGGCTGGCTGGTCCTCGCGCCACAGGTAGCAGCTCATGACCGGCACCCCGAACCGGTTGGGCAGGTGCCACAGTTCCAGCCAGGCCCCGGCCGCCTGCAACCGGCCGATCAACCCTGCACAATGCTCGTCCTCGACGCTGTCGGGGTCGGGGTCGACGAGCTGGCCGCGGCCCGGCCGGTCGGCGAGAGCGCTGATCGTGTCCCGCTCGATCAGCTCGGCCAGCGCATGGACGACGGCCTCGGCGCGGGTGTTCCCGGAGGCGAGACCGTTCGTGGACGCGCTGGGCAGGTGCAGGCGCCACCGGTCGTGGGCTTCTCGGCCCAGCTGCACGCACGCCGCCGGCACGAGTACGGGTTCGCGGTCCGGCGTCGAACGTGCGGTGATCCAGTTCATAACCGTCCGGCCGGTGACCAGAGAGCCGGGATGGCTCTCCAGGGCGGTCACCGGATACGGCAGGTCCAGGCTGTCGGCCGGGGCCCGCACTTCGGCGGTCGGGACGGCCCGCTCGCCGTGCCACACCTCAATCGCTTCCATGGCTGCTGAGACCCGGGCAGCGGCCAGGGTCGCGCCTTTGCCCTGGGCGACGGACAGAGTGCGGGTCAGGGGGCGTACGGCCATGGCCACCGGGATCCCGAGATCGTCCAGGCCGGTGACGTCGGCGACGCGGGTGATGCCGTATGCCATCAGTAGCGGCCGGGTCGCCTCCCAGGTCTGATCGGGGTGCCGGGTGCGGTGGGTGCCTTCGAAATATGCCTTGTGCATGGGTTCTTCCCTTCGCAGATGCCGAAGCCCGGCCGTCGGGCACCCAGGTCATGGAGGGTGCCCGACGGCCGGGCGGGGCTCGGCTACCGCCTATGGCGCCGTCAGGCGGACGGCAGCGGGTAGGTGTGGGTGTCGGGGAAGGCGGAGTCGGGCACGGCCGGGTCGCCGCCGGAGTTCTGCGGCATGTTGCCCTCGGCGTGCAGTTCGGCCACGAAGTCGGCCGGGTCCACGGCCTGCGTCGCGGCGGAAGAGATCTGCTGGGACATGGTCGTTCCTCCTTGATCGGGAAGGACGCTGCTACACCGAGAGGTCGGTGAAGCAGATGGTGATCAGCACCTCGCGCGACTGGGAGTCGAGGGGGGTACGCCAGTGAGGGATTCGGCTTCCGTCGAATCCGGTGAGGACGCGGTGGCGGACCGGGAAGGTCTCGCCGCCGTCCGGGTACGGAGTGTCGCTGAGGCGGTCGGCCACCTGCCGGGTGGTCAGCCACCGCATGCGGGGCAGCCAACCCATTGAGGCGAGGCCGGGGGTCAGGCCGCACGAGAAGGTGATCGAGCACTTCCCGTCGTCCCGGTGGACGTGCATGTAGTCGCCTGGCTCGTAGAACTTCAGGCCGAAGCGGATCGGGGTCATGCGGGCGCTGCCGGTCGCTTCCCCCGCCACCTCCGCGAGGCCCTTGCACATGGCCAGCCGGCTGAGCGCGTTTCCGCCGGTGTGGACCCTGCACCGCCGTGACCTCAGCCACCAGACCAAGAAGACCCCGCACAGGGGTTTCTTGATGCCTGGAAGGCACCAACACCCCAGCTAAAACATGTCTGACAAACACTCAACCGGTAGGCCATGGAATGGCCTACCGTGGGCATGGAATGCCCACAGAGAAAACCCCAACAACATCTGAAGAGAGGAAAAATGAGACCCCATCACGTAAACCCACGTGCCGGAGGCACGTATTTCCTTTTCAGTCCGGAGGACGAAAGGAAAAAGCCCCGGAGGGGCGCCCGGAAAGACGCCGGAGGCGGCTTTCCGGTTTTCGGGCGGGGACGCCCGAAACGAGCGAAGCGAGTATTCGCTTCCGGAGGAAGAGCGAAGCGG
>NZ_JBIWKH010000029.1:0-58648 GCF_044765585.1 Streptomyces sp. NPDC102441 | reverse complement strand
GTACTGCAGGGGGGACCCTGTGGGAGAGTAGGACGCCGCCGAACTATTATTCCGGACTAGCCCCGTGCCCTTGTGGCACGGGGCTTTTCTGCGTTTACCGCCCACCCCCGTCGCCATTGCCCGCCGGAGCTGAGTAGGCCGCTCCCTTGGCTTGTTGGCCGGACCTCTACAGTCGGCCGGCCGCCTTCAGCGCGAGGTATGCGTCAGCCAGCGCGGGGGCGAGGTCGGTGGGTGGGGCATCGACGACCGTGACACCGTGACGCCGAAGCTGGTCCGCTGTGCGGCGCCGTTGGGCCTGCGCCTGTGTGCCCGCCGCGGCTTCGTAGATCGCGTCCACCGTGCCCCGTGCGTGGGCCATCGCCTCGACGTGGGGGTCCGCGACCGCTGCGACCAGAACCGTGTGGCGCTGGGTGAGTTGTGGGAGGACCGGAAGGAGGCCTTCTTCGACAGGCGCTGCGTCCAGACTCGTGAGCAGGACGATCAGGGAACGACGGGGAGCGTTTGCCAGTGCGGTCGTGCTGAGACCATGAGCATCGGTCTCCACGAGTTCAGGTTCCAGGGTGGCCAGCGTGCTGACAAGCGTCGACAGGACGTCCCCTCCGGCCGTTCTGCCCTGCACCCGGGCTCGGACACGCCGGTCGTAGGCGATCAGGTTCACACGGTCGCCGGCGCGGGTGGCAAGGGCGGTGAGGAGGAGGGTCGCGTCCATGGCGGCGTCGAGTCGCGGCACATCACCGACCCGGCCGGCCGATGTGCGGCCGGTGTCGAGGACGACGAGGATGTGGCGGTCGCGCTCCGGGCGCCAGGTACGGACAGCGACCGCGGACTGGCGCGCGGTTGCCCGCCAGTCGATGGATCGGGTGTCGTCTCCTGGAACGTAGGCGCGCAGGCTGTCGAACTCAGTGCCTTCTCCACGTGTGAGCACGCTGGTCCGGCCGTCCAGCTCACGCAGTCGGGCGAGGCGCGAAGGCAGGTGCTTCCTGCTGGTGAAGGGGGGCAGCGTCCGGACCGTCCAGGGCACTCGGTGAGCTCCCTGGCGGGCCACGAGACCGAGAGGGCCGTACGACCGGACTGTGACGCGGTCGGCCTGGCGGTCCCCACGTCGCGACGGCCGTAGGAGCGTGGTGAGGCGGCGACTTTCCCCGGCAGGTACGGCGAGCTGGTGCCGTGACGAGATCTGTTCGGTCTCCGAGGTCCAGCTGCTGGGAGGCCAGGCGTCGCGGAGTTGGGCGCGGAGCCGGCGCCGAGACGGATTGGTCACTGTGAGTTGTACCGCTGCCGTCTCGCCGAGTCGAACGGATGTATCACCGGATCGGGTGAACTGCAGCGTACGCACTGGCGCGGCCAGGGCGTAGTCGCACAGAATTGCCAGTGAGAGCGGGACTTCGACCGCGAGCATGCCCGTCCAGCTCGGGGCCAGGATGCCTACGGGGAGTGACCCCAAAGCCGCCACGAGGGCGGCCCGTCCGGTGAGGGCCATGGTCACCGCCTCACCGGGGGACGGGGACGTGGGCGAGGACAGAGGTGATGACGGAGTCCGGTGTGACTCCCTCCATCTCCGCCTCCGGCCTCAGCTGGATGCGATGACGGAGTGTGGGCAGAGCGAGGGCTTTCACATCGTCGGGGATGACGTAATCGCGGCCGGTGAGCCAGGCCCATGCCCGCGCGGTGGAGAGCAGTGCGGTGGCGCCTCGAGGGGAGGCGCCGAGGGTGAGTGAGGGGGATTCACGCGTGGCACGACAGATATCCACGACATAGGCGGCGATCTCGGGGGAGACCGAGGTCTTGGCGACGGCGGCGCGCGCCGCTTCGAGGTCGGCGGGGCCGGCCACCGGCCGTATGCCTGCTGCCTTGAGGTCGCGAGGGTTGAACCCGTCCGCGTGTCGGGTGAGCACGTTGATCTCGTCCTCGCGTGAGGGAAGGGGGACTGTCAGCTTGAGGAGGAAGCGGTCCAACTGGGCCTCGGGCAGTGGGTAGGTGCCCTCGTATTCGACAGGGTTCTGGGTGGCTGCAACGAGGAAGGGGTCGGGCAGCGGCCGGGGGGTCCCGTCGATGGTGACCTGACGTTCCTCCATGGCTTCCAGCAAGGAGGACTGCGTCTTGGGAGGGGTCCGGTTGATCTCGTCGGCGAGCAGCAGGTTGGTGAAGACCGGCCCGGGCTGGAAGGAGAACTCGGCGGTGCGGGCGTCGTAGACGAGTGAACCAGTGACGTCGCTCGGCATCAGGTCGGGGGTGAACTGGACGCGCTTGGTGTCCAGTTCGAGGGAGGCGGCAAGTGCGCGGACCAGGAGGGTCTTCGCTACGCCGGGCACGCCCTCGAGGAGGACATGGCCCCGGCAGAGAAGGGCGACGACCAGTCCGGTGACAGCCGGGTCCTGGCCGACCACGGCCTTGGCGATCTCGGCACGCAGAGCTTCCAGGGATGCGCGGGCGCTGTCGGCGTCCGCCGGGGCAGCAGGGACTCCTGCGGTTGCCGCAAGCTCGGCGGTCTCCGGGGTCGGGGCGCTCATGACGTGCGTACCTCTCTTTCGAGGGCGTCGAGTTGATCGGTCAGAAGGACAAGCGCGGCGTCGTCGGCCGGCGCCGGGCCGAAGAGGAGGGTGCCGAGGTCGCTGCGCGGGTTGCTGAGGCGGGAGGCGACGGCGGGCAGGAGCACAGCGCGGGAGTCGGCGTCACGGGGGGACACACCGAGCAGGGGGGAGATGCGGTTCCGTGTGGCGGAGCGCAATGCGGCAGCCGCGCGGTCGCGGGCGTCGGCCTTGCGGTAGAGGCGGGCCCGCCCTTCGGTGGATTCGGAGGCCCGGATGGCCACCGGCAGCCGCTCGGTGACCAGCGGGCCGAATCGGCGGCCGCGCCAGACGGCGGCGAGGACTGCGGCGAGGGCCAGTTGGAGGGTGCCCCAGAGCCAGCCCGAGGGGATGAGATCGGTGAAGCCGCTCTCCCCTTCGGCTCCGGCACCACCGTTGTCGTCCCCGTCGGCTGAGTCGCCGTCGGTCGCGGAGGGATCGTCGAGCGAGGGGAGGTACCAGACGAGATGCGGGCGGGAACCGAGGAGTTGCAGGCCCAGCGAGGCGTTGCCCTGCTGGTCGATTCGGTCGTTGTGGAGGAAGTCGGGGGAGCCGAGCAGCACGGTGTCGCCGTCGCCTTGTCCCGGCAGGACGAGGAGAGGGGCGAATCCGGTGTCCGGGTAGCAGGCGGTGGCGTCGTCCGCGTCCGTCGCGTAGTGGATGCCGCCCATGTCGGCGGTTCCCGCGGCGCGGGCTGCGGGGAGGTCGCAGCGTGGAGGGCGGGCGGTCACCGGTCCCCGCGATTCCGGGTGCGCTCCGGGGGCGAGCCGGGCCGCGGAGGAGCTGTCAGGGGTGATGAGGACGGTACGGCCTGTGGAGCCGGTGGTCGCCTCGTGGAGGATCTGCTGCTGGTGAGCGGTGAGCATGTTGGGTGCGGCGACGAGCAGCGTGGTGCCTGGGCCCGCCTCGCCGGCGGCCTCGTCGAGGGTGGTGGCGACATCGACGGAGATACCGCGGTCCTTGAGGAGCTGAGCGACGGCCCGGCTGCCGTTCGGGTCCGAGGAGCGGGGATCGAGCCGGCCGTGCTCGCCGCCGGAGCGCACGGCGGCGAGGGCGACCCCGGCGACGACGAGGATGAGGAGGGCGAGCAGCAGTCCGCGGACGCGCTGCCAGATCTGGTGGGGGCCCTGGGATTCCGACGTGGTGGGAGTGGCCGCGGTGGCGGTCATCCGGCTCCCCCTCGGGCCGTGCCGGCGGTCAGCGAGGGCTTGGCGGCCTCGAGATCCAGGTCGAGCGTGCACAGTGTCAGGTATGCGGCTTCGTCGGCGGTGCGGCCGCCGTATGTGATGTCGTCGAAGACGCGGGCGGCGGCGCGGAGCCGGTCTGCCTGTGCGGGCATCAGCCGGCCCGCCTCGGCGGCCGCCTCGTCTGCGGTGCGGCCCGGGCGTGGGTCGAGTACGGCCCGGTCCTCCAGGGACCGTACGAGGGCGCGCATCCGTTCCTGGACGGCTTCGGTCCAGCGTCGGGCTTCGGCGTGTGCGGCAGCCGTGGTGCGGTGGTCGGGGGCGCTGCGGGTGGTGCCTCCGAGGAGCGTTTCCTCGGAGCGGGCGGTGCGCTGCGGTGTCCCGAGCCTCCACCACAGGGCGGTGCCCAGGCCGAGGACGGCCAGGACGAGCACGACGAGCCCCAGCGGGCCGCCGGGAGCGGCTCCGGCGGCGTCGGCGAAGAGGTCTCCGACCCAGTCCCAGAAGCGGTCGATGCCGCGTTCGATGAGGTTCGGGTCATGCTCGTGGTACATCGGGTCGGACAGTTCGTCCTGCGCCGCTTCACGGGCCGGCACCCGTGAGCTGTCCACGGGTATGTCCTCGCCTGCCCGGATGAGTCGTGCCGCTGCGGTGCTGCCCCCCGCCCCCGTCACCGCATCAGCTCCTGGGGGTGTCGTAGCCGGGGATGCCCGCGGCGCGGGCGAGTTCCAGGTCGAGGGCCTCGCGGCGGATGCGCTGGTCGACGTAGAGCAGGGCCATCACGCCGGCGGTGAAGGGGTAGGCGAGTGTCGAGACGATCACTTCGCCGATGCCCGTGATGATGAGGAAGGGCCAGCCGAAGTCCGTCGAGCTGCTGCTGAGGAACTCGCTCAGGCCGTCGCTGTCCACGGTCACGGCGATGATGCCGAACGGGATCGCGATGATCAGGGTCAGGACGATGACCAGCAGGTAGGTGAGCGCCAGGATGCCGAATGTGCGCCACCAGTTGCCTTTGACCAGCTTGGCGGACCGGCGCAGCGAGGCGAGTACGGACTGGCGTTCCAGCATCAGCGCCGGCGCGGCGAGCATGAAGCGGATCATCAGCCAGAGCACGACGCCACAGGAGGCGAGGAAGCCGAGGAAGGTCAGGGCGATCCCGCCCGCACCGCCGCCCAGGGCCAGGCCGGGAAGCAGGCCCACAGCCATGATCGCGGCGCTCATCAGGCTCAGCAGGAGGGTCAGCCCGAGCAGCGGAAGAAGCCGGGGCCGGGCTTCGGACCATGCTTCGGAGAGCGTGACGCGCCGTCCCAGCACGGAGCGGCTGATCACCACGGTGAGGACCGATGTGGTGATGAGTGTGGCGATCATCGCGACGAGGGTGCTGGGGCCGCTGTTGATCAGCTGGGACTGCGCGGAGTCCGTGGCCTGGCGGAGTGCCTCCGCCCCGGTCGCGTTCGGGTCGACCGATTCCTGATCGGGCAGGAGGTAGCGCTGCACGAGGATGATCACGATCTCGGCGATCACGGAGACGGTGAGACTGACGCCCAGCACCGTGCGCCAGTGGGTGCGCATGGTGGACACCGCGCCGTCGAGGATCTCGCCGACTCCCAGGGGGCGGAGCGGGATGACGCCGGGCTTCGCTGCCATGGGCGGGCGGCCCCGTCCGGGTCCCTGCGGCATGCCGCCCCAGCCCGGGGCGGGCGGTGGCGCGCCTGGACCGGTGCCGGGGGCGCTCGGCGGGGACCACTGCCCCGGAGGCGGCTGTGCGGGAGACCACTGTCCGGCGCTTCCGTCGACGGGGGCGGAGGGTTTGGGAATACCCGTCGCCTGGTCGTCGGAGGGGGCGGATCCGGGCGTAGCCCAGCCCGGAGAGTCGTTCATCGTCGCTCCTTCACAGTCCTGCCCGCTCATCGGGGCGGCAGGTTGCCAGCCATCGTGCCACGCGGCGGCCCGGTGCGGGCCAGGCGCTCTATCTCCCTCTTGCCTTCGTGCGCGGGCGGTTCAGCGGGCAGACTGGGCAGATGGCTGATCAGGACGCGCAATCGCCGGTGGGCATCGAGCCTCCGGCCCTCTCCGTACTCCGCTGGGACGAGCCTCCGGAAGGCCCTGCGGTGGTGCTCCTCGACCAGACACGGCTGCCGGCCGAGGAGACCGAGCTGGTGTGCGTCGATGTGCCCGCGCTGGTGCGGGCGATCCGGACTCTCGCGGTGCGCGGGGCGCCTCTGCTGGGTATCGCCGGGGGGTACGGGGTGGCGCTGGCCGCTGCCCGGGGTGAGGACGTGGCGCGCGCCGCGGAGCTGCTGGAACAGGCGCGGCCCACCGCGGTGAACCTCGGGTACGGAGCGCTGAGGGTGGCGCGGGTGTACCAGGCGGCTGTCGGGAGCGGTTCCGGCCCCGAGGCGGCTGCCGGGGCGGCCCTGGCCGAGGCACGGGCTCTGCATCAGGAGGACGCGGCGGCCAGTGAGCGGATGGCGCAGTACGGTCTGGAGCTGCTCGCGGAACTCCTGCCGGGGAATGGCGGGCATCGGCTGCTGACCCACTGCAACACCGGGGCTCTCGTGTCCGGTGGCGCGGGGACGGCCTTCGCCGTGGCTCTGAGGTCCCACCGGAAGGGCAGCCTGCGGCAGTTGTGGGTGGACGAGACCCGGCCGTTGCTGCAGGGTGCCCGGCTGACGGCGTACGAGGCGGGGCGGAACGGGATGCCGTACAGCTTGCTCACGGACAGTGCGGCGGGTTCGCTGTTTGCGGCGGGGGAGGTGGATGCCGTAATCATCGGGGCGGACCGTATCGCCGCGGACGGCTCGGTGGCCAACAAGGTGGGGAGCTATCCGTTGGCGGTGCTCGCGAAGTACCACCATGTGCCGTTCCTCGTCGTGGCGCCGACGACCACGGTCGATCTGGAGACGGCGGACGGCACATCGATCGTCGTGGAGCAGCGTTCCGCGGCGGAAGTGACAGAGTTCACATCGAAGCCGGGTGCTCCGGCCCAAGGTGAAGGCGGCAGGACGGTCGTCGCGCCTCCGGGAACCCAGGCGTACAACCCCGCATTCGACATCACGCCGCCCGAACTGGTCACGGCGATCGTCACGGAGGAGGGCGTCATTTCCCCGGTCACGGGGGTCGGACTGGCAGAGCTGTGTGCCAGGTCATCGCAGGTAACGATTAGCTAATGGGATGATGTCGTTTATGAAGGGACGCGTCCTTGTCGTCGACGACGACACCGCACTGGCCGAGATGCTCGGCATTGTGCTGCGTGGAGAAGGTTTCGAGCCGTCGTTCGTAGCGGACGGCGACAAGGCACTGGCCGCATTTCGTGAGGCCAAGCCGGACCTGGTGCTGCTGGATCTCATGCTGCCCGGACGGGACGGCATCGAGGTCTGCAGGCTGATCAGAGCCGAGTCAGGTGTGCCGATCGTCATGCTCACTGCCAAGAGCGACACGGTGGATGTGGTGGTGGGCCTGGAATCCGGGGCCGACGACTACATCGTCAAGCCGTTCAAACCGAAGGAGTTGGTTGCCCGGATCAGGGCGCGTCTGCGGAGGTCCGAAGAGCCCGCGCCGGAACAGCTGGCGATCGGTGACCTGGTCATCGACGTGGCAGGTCACTCGGTGAAGCGGGAGGGGCAGTCCATCGCCCTCACCCCGCTGGAGTTCGACCTGCTGGTCGCACTCGCCCGTAAGCCGTGGCAGGTCTTCACCCGTGAGGTGCTGCTGGAGCAGGTCTGGGGCTATCGGCACGCCGCCGACACCCGCCTGGTGAACGTGCATGTCCAGCGGCTTCGCTCGAAGGTGGAGAAGGACCCGGAGCGGCCGGAGATCGTTGTGACCGTCCGTGGCGTCGGTTACAAGGCCGGACCGAGCTGAGATGACCCTGGGCAGCGCTGCTCCGCCACCTGGGGTGCCCGGGGCCCGTACGGAGCGGGCTGCCGGTCAGGCGCGGAGCACTCCTCGTTTCGGCCGGGCTGCGCTGGGCGGCCGGTTGTTCCGCGACCGGGCGCCCGGCGGCCCGGTGCCGCGGCTGCTGATGCGGTGGATCCGCGGCCCGCTGCTGCCGGCTGTCCGCCTGTGGCGGCGCAATCTGCAGCTCCGCGTCGTGGCGGGAACGCTGCTGATGTCGATCGCCGTGGTGCTTCTGCTCGGTTTCGTCGTGATCGGGCAGGTCCGCAACGGCCTGCTCGAGGCGAAGGGCAAGGCCGCGCAGACACAGGCGGCCGGCGGTTTCGCGGCCGCCCAGACGAACGCGAACGCGCCTCTGGTCCCGGGGGACCAGACCGAGGAGGGCGCCGACGGTATGACGGCCAACACCTCCTGGCGCACCGAGCTCGTCGACCAGCTCGCCAGCGGGGGCACGAACGCCTTCAACGTGGTGGCGCTCAGCGACGACTCCGTGGGGCACGGCACCACCAGCCGCGCTCCACGTGGTTCGGGCAGCGTGGAGGCGTCCAGCATCCCGCAGAGTCTGCGGGACGACGTGGGAAAGGGAGCGGGTGCGTTCCAGACGTACTCGCTGATCCGGTACTCCCACGGGAAGGACCCGGAGCCGGGGCTCGTCGTGGGCAAGCGGCTCTACGACGTGGACCACAACCCGTACGAGCTGTATTACCTCTTCCCGCTCACCCAGGAGGAGAAGTCGCTGACCCTGGTCACGACGACCCTGGCGACGGCGGGCCTGTTCGTGGTCGTGCTGCTCGGTGCCATCGCCTGGTTCGTGGTGCGCCAGGTCGTCACACCTGTTCGGATGGCGGCCGGGATCGCGGAGAGGCTTTCCGCGGGCCGGCTCCAGGAGCGGATGAAGGTCACCGGTGAGGACGACATCGCGCGCCTCGGCGAGGCCTTCAACAAGATGGCGCAGAACCTGCAGCTGAAGATCCAGCAGCTGGAGGAGCTCTCCCGCATGCAGCGGCGTTTCGTCTCGGATGTCAGCCATGAGCTGCGCACCCCGCTGACGACCGTGCGGATGGCCGCCGATGTCATCCATGAGGCCCGTGTGGACTTCGACCCGGTCACGGCCAGATCCGCGGAGCTCCTGGGGGATCAGCTCGACCGCTTCGAGTCACTCCTGTCCGATCTGCTGGAGATCAGCAGGTTCGATGCGGGGGCCGCTGCGCTGGAAGCCGAACCCATAGATCTGCGTATGGTCGTCCGTCGGGTGATCGGTGGGGCCGAGCCCCTGGCGGAGCGCAAGGGCAGCCGGATCCGGGTGGTGGGTGACGAACAGCCCGTGGTCGCGGAGGCGGATGCGCGCCGTGTCGAGCGGGTCCTGCGCAATCTCGTCGTCAACGCCGTCGAGCACGGCGAGGGCCGGGACGTCATCGTGCGCATGGGCGTCGCCCAGGGCGCCGTTGCCGTGGCGGTCAGGGACTACGGCGTGGGGCTCAAGCCGGGCGAGGCGACCCGGGTCTTCAACCGCTTCTGGCGGGCGGATCCGGCACGTGCCCGCACCACCGGTGGCTCCGGTCTGGGGCTGTCGATCGCCGTCGAGGACGCCCGCCTGCACGGGGGCTGGCTGCAGGCGTGGGGTGAGCCCGGTGGTGGCTCGCAGTTCCGGCTGACCCTGCCGCGTACGGCGGACGAGCCGCTGCGCGGGTCGCCGATACCGCTGGAGCCGGAGGACTCCCGGCGTAACCGGGAGGACCGTGAACGGGCGGAGGCGGCACCGGCGGTGAGCGATCACCGGCTGGTGTCCGTGCCGAGCCAGACAGGTTCCACGGCGCGTTCCCACCTGGCCGTGCCGGCGCACGGGCCTGCGGCACCGCGGGCGGCGACGCCGGTCGATCCGGCCGCTCTGCCGGGCAGCGGAGCACGGGTGGTGTCGCGTCCGGCCGGGGGCACCGGCTCAGAGACGCAGAATCCGGAGCAGGAGGGCACGACTCGTGGACACTGACCGCCGTCGGGGCGGCCGGGGGGTGCGGTTGTCCGTGCTGCTCGGCTGTGGCGTCATGGTGCTCGCCGGGTGCGGAGCGATGCCGGTCACCGGCGACGTGAAGGCCGTCGACGCCTCGCAGCCGGGCGATTCCCAGGTACAGGTGTACGCCGTACCTCCGAGGGAGGGTGCCACGCCCATCGAGATCGTCGACGGTTTCCTGGAGTCGATGACCAGCGACGACCCCGACTTCCTTACGACCCGCAAATATCTGACCGCGGAAGCGGGCCGCACCTGGCAGCCGGGCGAGGGCACCACGGTGCTCGCGAAGGCGCCCAACCGCAACGGGCCCACGATCCACGACGAGGAACGCGGGACCGCCGAGACCACCTACACGCTGACAGGCGAACAGGTGGCCGCGGTCGACGCGCAGAGTTCGTACCGGCCGCTGGCCCCTTCGGAGTACTCCCAGATGCTTCATCTGGTCCGGAAGAAGGGGCCGGACGGCAAGCAGGAATGGCGCATCGACCTCGTGCCGGACGGCCTGGTGCTCGGGCAGTCCGACTTCAAGCGCCTCTACCGGTCCGTGAACAAGTACTACTTCGCCGCCGGGCGGACCGACGACGCGGCCGCCCTGGTCGCCGATCCCGTCTATGTGCGGAACCGCACGGACCCCGTGACACGGATGGACACCGCCACCCAGACGGTGCGGACACTGCTGGAAGGCCCGTCGAACTGGCTGCGGCCGGTGGTCGACTCGCGCTTTCCCATGGGCACGGCGCTGAAGAGCGGGGTCACCTCGCTGACGACTGACGACCAGAACGTCCTGAAGGTGCCGCTCAACAAGAAGGCCGACCAGGCAGGGCAGGGCGCCTGCCGGATGATGGCGGCCCAGGTGCTCTTCACGCTGCGGGACCTGACGTCCGCCCGGGTGGGGCAGGTCGAGCTGCAGGGTGAGCGAGGCCCACTGTGCTCGCTCGGGGCCGACGAGGCCGAGGACTTCGCCTCGGACGGTGGCTCCGGCGAGCCCGACAGCCAGTACTTCGTGGACGACAAGGGGCATGTGCAGCGCATCCCCGGCAGCAGCAAGGGCAGCGGTGATCCGGAGCCGGTGATCGGTCCGCTGGGCAGCGGGACTGTGGCCATGAGCGCCGTGGGTGTGGCCCGGGACGAAGAGCAGGCCGCCGCGGTCTCGGAGAATCAGCAGCATCTCTACGTCTCCTCCCTCACGGAGGAGAGCGAACCCGCCGGCCCCGTGGTGACCAGTCGAGCGAAGAAGGCCGCGGACCGGCTGTCAGCGCCGAGCTGGGACGGCAAGGGTGATCTGTGGGTCGCCGATCGTGATCCGTCGGATTCCAGGCTGCTGCGTCTGGTCGACGGCACCGGAGAACCGCAGGAGGTCTCGGTGCCCGGTCTGAACGGCGGGCGGATCGAGGCCTTGCGGATGTCGTCCGACGGGGTGCGGATCGCCCTGCGGGTGTCGTCGGGGGACGGGCACACGACGCTGCTCATCGGCCGGGTCGAGCGCCAGGGCTCCGGAGAGGCCGAGCGGGTCTCGGTGGAGGACCTGCGCCAGGCCGCGCCCCAGCTGTCCGACGTGACGGCTGTCTCCTGGTCCGGCCGCAGCCGTCTCGTGGTGGTCGGCAAGGAGGAGGGCGGAGTGCAGCAGGTGCGTTACGTCCAGGCCGACGGGTCCACGTCTTCCTCCGGGGTCCTGCCGGGCGTGAACCAGGTGACGGCTGTCGCGGCCGCCGACGACGACCAGCTTCCGCTGATGGCGGACACCGAGAGCGACGGGATAGTGAAGCTGTCGCCCGGGGACAACTGGCAGACGGTCCTCAAGGAGGGCTCCTCACTGGTCTACCCGGGCTGATCGCCCGGGCCCCGGCAGGGCCACACGCACCCGCCGTGTCCGGGACGGGCCCAGGGTTCGCCGTGTCCGGGACGGGCCCAGGGTTCGCCGTGTCCGGGACGGGCCCACAGGGTTCGCCGTGTCCGGGGCGGCCCACAGGGTTTTCCACAGGGGTGGCCGAGTGCCGGTCGTCCGAGTCACAGTGGGACCGTGCGGGGCTGGTGGCGCGAGATCGCGGGACTGGTGCTGCCTGTGGCCTGCGGGGGCTGCGGCAGGCCGCGGACAGAGCTGTGCGACGAGTGCGCCGCCGGTCTGTCGGCCGGGCCGAGCCGTGTGAGGCCGGCGCCCGAGCCTGCGGGTCTCCCCCCGGTCCACGCGGCGGCACCGTACGAGAACGCCGTACGCGCGATGCTGCTGGCCCACAAGGAGCGAGGGGTGCTCGGCCTCGCTGGAGTGCTCGGCGGGGCGCTGGCGGGTGCTGTGCGGGCCGGAGCGGGGCATGCGGGCGACGCGGACCCGCTGCTGCTGGTTCCCGTGCCGTCGGCGCGGCGGGCCACGGCAGGGCGTGGGCATGATCCGGCGCGCAGGATCGCTGCCGCGGGCGCGGCCGAGCTGCGTCGCGGGGGCACGCGGGCCCGGGTGCTCGCCGTGCTGCGGCAGCGGCGTGCGGTGGCTGACCAGTCGGGGCTGGGCGCGCGGGAGCGGCAGGCGAATCTGGCGGGTGCTCTCGTCGTCGCGGACGGCGGCCGGAGGCTGCTCGACGGGGGCCGGGTCGTGCTGGTGGACGACCTGCTGACGACGGGGTCGACGCTGGCGGAGGCGGCACGCGCGGTCCGTGCCACGGGCTGCGTGGGTGACGGCACGGCGGAGGGGTTCCGCGCGGCGGTTGTCGCAGCTTCTCCGTCTGCCTTCGAAATAAACCGGAACTGACAGATAACTTGCATCGTTGCAGGTAGCGAGTGGGTAGAGGGCCCCGATCGGAGGTACGCGTGAGTAGCGGGTGCCGACACGGTGGTGGTCAGGCTATGTTCGGTTGTGAGGGACGGTGAATTCCGTGCCTCCGTGAATGCGCCACCAGGTTTCGGGCAGGTAACTCACCGGTACGCCAGAAGCATGGAAATCGGTGGGATGCAGATCCTGCCGACGGGGGAGGAGGAGGTGACAGCCACCGAGTCCGCGGCTCCGGCGATCACCGGAGTCTGGTGCAAAAAGGAGTTGCTCCGCCGCCGAAGCGGAGCGATCCGGGAACGGAGTTCTGCGTGGACATCGTCGTCAAGGGCCGCAAGACCGAGGTGCCCGAGCGGTTCCGCAAGCACGTGGCCGAGAAGCTGAAGCTGGACAAGATCCAGAAGTTCGACGGCAAGGTGATCAGCCTCGACGTCGAGGTGTCCAAGGAGCCCAATCCCCGTCAGGCCGACCGTGCTGCAAGGGTGGAGATCACGCTCCGCTCGCGTGGGCCGGTCATCCGGGCGGAAGCGGCAGCAGGCGACCCGTACGCAGCGCTGGACCTGGCCACCGACAAGCTGGACACTCAGCTGCGCAAGGAGCATGACAAGCGCTACAGCAGGCGCGGCAACGGCCGTCGGTCCGCAGCCGAGGTCGGAGAGGTCGTGCCGGACGCCGCCTCGTTCAACGGGGACGGCGAGCTCATCCCCACGGAGCCGGAGCCTTCCGTGCCCACGACCAGGATCGGCTCGATCGAGGTCCAGGGCGAAGGGCCGCTCGTGGTGCGTGAGAAGACGCACGTGGCAGCGCCGATGACGCTCGACCAGGCGCTCTACGAGATGGAGCTGGTCGGGCACGACTTCTACCTGTTCGTCGACTCCGAGACCAAGGAGCCCAGTGTCGTCTACCGGCGGCACGCCTATGACTACGGTGTCATTCACCTGAGGACCGACCCGCTGGCCTCCGACGGGGCGGGCGGCGCGGGCGGCGCGCTCGGCGGCTGACACCCCACCGCTCACAGCCGATACGCGGTGCCCCTGGAGGCGTCTGGCGCCCCCAGGGGCACCGCGTGCGACCGCGGGGCGCCGCTTCGGCGGCCAGGCATGAAATCATGGTGCCCCAGGCCAATCAGTGCTCTGTGCACTGACGTTGGCGGACAGCCTGTGACCTCAGGCAGTGGCCTTCAGGGGGAGGAACGATGGCGGACACCTTCGGTCCCGTGCGCGGGACGAACGACGCCGACAGCACTGCCGGTGCGAATTCCGTTGCGGACGACGGAAGTTCCCGGAAGGAACCCATCAGAGTCCTGGTGGTGGACGACCATGCGCTGTTCCGCAGGGGTCTGGAGATCGTCCTCGCGCAGGAGGAGGACATCCAGGTCGTCGGAGAGGCGGGGGACGGGGCTGAGGCGGTGGACAAGGCGGCGGACCTGCTGCCCGACATCGTGCTGATGGACGTGAGGATGCCCAAGCGCGGCGGTATCGAAGCCTGTACCTCCATCAAGGAGGTGGCTCCCAGCGCGAAGATCATCATGCTGACGATCAGCGATGAGGAGGCCGATCTCTACGAGGCGATCAAGGCGGGGGCCACCGGATATCTGCTCAAGGAGATCTCGACCGACGAGGTGGCCACGGCCATTCGCGCGGTGGCGGACGGCCAGTCCCAGATCAGCCCGTCGATGGCCTCCAAGCTGCTCACCGAGTTCAAGTCGATGATTCAGCGCACCGACGAGCGCCGTCTCGTTCCCGCGCCGCGGCTCACCGAGCGGGAGCTGGAGGTGCTCAAACTCGTGGCCACCGGAATGAACAACCGTGATATCGCGAAGGAATTGTTCATTTCCGAGAACACGGTGAAGAACCACGTCCGCAATATCCTGGAGAAGCTTCAGCTGCACTCCCGGATGGAAGCCGTGGTCTACGCGATGCGGGAGAAGATCCTCGAGATCAGGTAGCGGGAGGGCGCGGTCCGTCCGGCGCCTGCGGAAGGGCGCGGGCGATCTCCGCCATGAGCGGCTCGCGCAGCTCCGGTGCGTCGACACGCTCCAGCCGTACGTCCGTGCAGCCGACCCAGGACGCCGCCTCCACGAGGGCCTCGGCCATGGGCGTCACGGACTTCCCGCCGTCCAGGGACACCTGGCGGGCGACCAGCGTGGCTCCGTCTCTGGCCGGATCCACCCGGCCCTGCAGCCTGCCACCGGCCAGCAGCGGCATCGCGAAGTAGCCGTGGATCCGCTTGGGCCGGGGGACGTACGCCTCCAGGCGGTGGGTGAAGCCGAAGATCCGCTCCGTGCGCGCTCTTTCCCAGATCAGCGAGTCGAACGGTGACAGCAGCGTCGTGCGGTGCCGTCCGCGCGGCTCCGAGGCGAGGGCCTCAGGGTCTGCCCAGGCAGGCTTCGCCCAGCCTCGCACCGACACCGGGATCAGCCCGGAATCCGCCACGACGGCATCGAACTGCTCGGCCTTGAGGCGGTGGTAGTCGGCGATGTCCGTCCGGGTGCCCACGCCCAGCGACCGCCCGGCCAGGGCCACCAGGCGGCGCAGGCACTCGGTGTCGTCCAGGTCGTCGTGGAGCACGGCGTCCGGGATCGCGCGTTCGGCCAGGTCGTAGACCCGCTTCCAGCCGCGCCGCTCGGTGCACACCACCTCGCCGTACATCAGGGCGCGCTCGACGGCGACCTTGGACGCGGACCAGTCCCACCACTCGCCGCCGTTCTTGGCGCCGCCGAGCTCCGTCGCCGTCAAGGGGCCCTCGGCGCGCAGCTGCTCGATCACCGTCCCGTACGCCCCGTCGGGCAGGTCGTGGTTCCAGTGCGGCCGGGCCCGGTAGGCGCGGCGGCGGAACGCGAAATGCGGCCACTCCTCGACCGGCAGGACGCAGGCGGCATGCGACCAGTACTCGAACGAGCGGCCACCCGACCAGTAGGCCTCGTCGACCGCGCGGCGGCCGAGCGCGCCGAGGCGTGCGTACGGCACGAGCTCGTGCGACCTGGCCAGGACCGAGATGGTGTCGAGCTGGACGGCTCCGAGACGGCGCAGCACTCCCGGGACCCCGCCCCGGCGGTCCGGAGCGCCCAGGAGGCCCTGGGCGCGCAGGGCGATACGGCGCGCCTGGTCGGCGGAGAGTTCCAGGGCGGGCGGCGGCACAGAGGTCATGCGTGAAACCCTAGAACCCGCCACTGACATCCGGGGCCGGCCTGTGGGGATGGGTGCCGGGCAGCCCCAGATCGGCCGGGAGCAGCGCCCCGGTCCAGGTGTCCCGCCGTATGCCCTTGTTGAACAGGGCAGACCGCTGCTCACCCTCCATACGGAAGCCCGCACGCAGGGCGACGGCCCGGGAGGGGGCGTTGCCGACCTCCGCCCGCCATTCGAGGCGGTCCGCTGCGAGGGCGGTGAACGCCCAGCGGCCCACCGCGAGCACCGCTTCCGTCATGAAGCCGGCGCCGCGGTGCTCCTTCGCCGTCCAGAAGCCCACCTCGTACGTGCCCGGCTGGATGCGGCGGTTGACGCCGACTGCGCCGGCGAGCGGCCTGCCGCCCCGCAGCAGGACCGCGAAGTTGTACATCGAGCCGTCCTCCCAGCCGGCGGGAGCGAGTTTCTGTGTGAAGAGCTCCGCGTCGGCACGGGTGTACGGCGAGGGGACAACCGTCCAGCGCTGGATCTCCGGATCCTGGCACGCGGTGTACACGGCGTCCGAGTCCTCGGGGGCGAAGGGGCGCATGAGCAGGCGTTCAGTGGTGAGTGTGGTGTGTTCCATGCGGGAATTCTGGTGACGGGGGCCACGGGATGCGAGCACTTTTCGGTGCTTCCCGGCACCTTCCGTCCACTCCGGCCGTTGTCCCGGAAGGGTGCGGAGGGGAGAACGCCGTGGGAGCCCTCCCGGCGTGGCGGGGTCCTCGCTTACGATGGCCGTTGCGGTGGGGCCCACCTGCCGTGCCCGCGCCAGAGTCCATCACACGACCCAGTGCCAGGCCCGACCGGCAAGGAGACCAGCCTCAGTGTCCGTCTTCAACAAGCTCATGCGTGCAGGCGAAGGCAAGATCCTGCGCAAACTGCACCGCATCGCGGACCAGGTCAGCTCCATCGAAGAGGACTTCGTCAACCTCTCCGACGCCGAGCTGCGGGCGCTCACCGACGAGTACAAAGAACGGTACGCGGACGGCGAGAGCCTGGACGACCTGCTTCCCGAAGCATTCGCGACCGTCCGTGAGGCCGCCAAGCGTGTCCTCGGACAGCGCCACTACGACGTCCAGATGATGGGCGGTGCCGCCCTGCACCTCGGCTATGTGGCCGAGATGAAGACCGGTGAGGGCAAGACCCTCGTCGGCACCCTGCCCGCGTATCTCAACGCGCTCTCGGGCAAGGGTGTGCACCTGATCACGGTCAACGACTACCTGGCCGAGCGTGACTCCGAGATGATGGGCCGGGTACACAAGTTCCTCGGCCTCGATGTCGGCTGCATCATCGCCAACATGACTCCGGCCCAGCGCCGCGAGCAGTACGCCTGCGACGTCACGTACGGCACGAACAACGAGTTCGGTTTCGACTATCTCCGCGACAACATGGCGTGGTCCCAGGACGAGCTCGTCCAGCGCGGCCACAACTTCGCCATCGTCGACGAGGTCGACTCGATCCTCGTCGACGAGGCCCGTACCCCGCTGATCATCTCGGGCCCCGCCGACCAGGCCACCAAGTGGTACGGCGACTTCGCCAAGCTGGTGACGCGTCTCACCAGGGGTGAGGCGGGCAACCCGCTGAAGGGCATCGAGGAGACCGGCGACTACGAGGTCGACGAGAAGAAGCGCACCGTGGCCATTCACGAGCCCGGCGTCTCCAAGGTCGAGGACTGGCTGGGGATCGACAACCTCTACGAGTCGGTGAACACCCCGCTCGTCGGTTACCTCAACAACGCGATCAAGGCCAAGGAACTCTTCAAGAACGACAAGGACTACGTCGTCATCGACGGCGAAGTCATGATCGTCGACGAGCACACCGGCCGTATCCTCGCCGGCCGCCGTTACAACGAGGGCATGCACCAGGCCATCGAGGCGAAGGAAGGGGTGGACATCAAGGACGAGAACCAGACGCTCGCCACGATCACCCTGCAGAACTTCTTCCGCCTGTACGGCAAGCTCTCCGGCATGACCGGTACGGCGATGACCGAAGCGGCCGAGTTCCACCAGATCTACAAGCTCGGCGTCGTGCCGATCCCGACGAACCGGCCCATGGTCCGTGCCGACCAGTCGGACCTGATCTACCGCACCGAGGTCGCGAAGTTCGCCGCGGTCGTCGACGACATCGCGGAGAAGCACGAGAAGGGGCAGCCGATCCTGGTCGGCACGACCTCCGTCGAGAAGTCCGAGTACCTCTCGCAGCAGCTTTCCAAGCGCGGTGTGCAGCACGAGGTCCTCAACGCCAAGCAGCACGACCGGGAAGCGCCGATCATCGCCCAGGCAGGCCGCAAGGGTGCCGTCACGGTTGCGACGAACATGGCCGGCCGCGGTACGGACATCAAGCTGGGCGGCAACCCCGACGACCTGGCCGAGGCGGATCTGCGTCAGCGCGGGCTCGACCCCGTGGAGCACGTCGAGCAGTGGGCGGCAGCCCTGCCCGCGGCGCTGGAGAAGGCCGAGCAGGCGGTCAAGGCCGAGCACGACGAGGTCACGGACCTCGGCGGCCTCTACGTCCTGGGCACCGAGCGTCACGAGTCGCGGCGTATCGACAACCAGCTGCGCGGTCGTTCCGGCCGCCAGGGCGACCCGGGTGAGTCCCGGTTCTACCTGTCGCTGGGCGACGACCTGATGCGGCTGTTCAAGGCGCAGATGGTCGAGCGCGTCATGTCGATGGCGAACGTGCCCGATGACGTCCCCATCGAGAACAAGATGGTGACCCGGGCGATCGCCTCCGCGCAGTCGCAGGTCGAGCAGCAGAACTTCGAGACGCGTAAGAACGTCCTGAAGTACGACGAGGTGCTCAACCGGCAGCGCGAGGTCATCTACGGCGAGCGCCGCCGCGTCCTGGAGGGCGAGGATCTGCAGGATCAGATCCGTCACTTCATGGACGACACGATCGACGACTACATCCGGCAGGAGACGGCCGAGGGCTTCGCGGAGGAGTGGGACCTCGACCGGCTGTGGGGCGCCTTCAAGCAGCTCTACCCGGTGAAGGTCACGGTCGGGGAGCTCGAGGAGGCCGCGGGCGACCTGGCCGGTGTGACCGCCGACTTCATCGCCGAATCGGTCAAGGACGACATCCACGAGCAGTACGCCGAGCGGGAGAAGACGCTCGGCTCGGACATCATGCGTGAGCTGGAGCGCCGCGTGGTCCTTTCGGTCCTGGACCGCAAGTGGCGCGAGCACCTCTACGAGATGGACTATCTCCAGGAGGGCATCGGCCTCCGGGCCATGGCGCAGAAGGACCCGCTGGTCGAGTACCAGCGCGAGGGCTTCGACATGTTCAACGCCATGATGGAGGGCATCAAGGAGGAGTCCGTCGGCTATCTGTTCAACCTGGAGGTCCAGGTCGAGCAGCAGGTCGAGGAGGTCCCGGTGCAGGACGGCGCGGAGCGGACCTCGCTCGAGAAGCAGGACGCGCCGGTGGCGGCCGGGTCCGGGCGGCCGGAGATCCGGGCCAAGGGCCTGGACGCGCCGCAGCGTCCCGACCGGCTGCACTTCTCCGCTCCCACGGTGGACGGGGAGGGCGGCGTCGTCGAGGGCGACTTCTCCAACGGTGACGGTGACGGTGCGCCGTCCGAGGGCGACGGGATGACGCGTGCGGAGCGCCGTAAGGCGCAGAAGAGTGCGAGTGGGCGGCGCCGTAAGAAGTAGCGCGGCTTGCCTGTACCTGGCCCGGACGCCCTTGGGGTGTCCGGGCCAGGTGCGTTTGGTGGCCTTCTGCGGGGTTTTCCGGGGTTGGGGGTGGTTGGGGGCCTCCTGGGCTCCCCTCGGGGCGGAGGGGCTCTCCTGTGGCCCTCTGTGGCCCTCTGGGGCCCTTGTGCGGGTCCGGCGCGGTGTGTCCTCAATCTCACCCGGACTCCGTCCGGAGGTACCCCCGACGGGCTTGATCTGGTTCCGCTCGGACGGTGGGTGCGGACCGGCCCCCGGGTTATCTCACCGCCGGGAGGCGTTCTCCGCCCAGGTCGATCGCGGCGCAGCGCCAGCGGAGGTCGGGGCCCTGTTCCAGGCGGAAGGCCATGGCGCGGACCTGCTCGCCCGTGGCGATGCTGGCGAACGCCTCGACCACGCCGTTGGCCGGCTGGCTGCCGTGGCAGGCGCGTACGACCGGGCGACGGCAGCCGGCGCCGAGCGGGGTGTCCGGGGCGAGCTCGGTGAGCTGGTCGTAGGCCTCGCCGATCGTGTGGCCGAGCATCCAGTGCACCGGGCGCTGACCGCTGAGGACGGCGAGCAGCCGTTCGGCGAACCACTGGTGCGGGCGCAGCGGCCGCCTGGGCCGTTGCGCCGGTACGGTGCCCGGCCTGCTGCGGTCGTGTCGTCCGGCCGGCCTCGTCCTGTCCGTGCTCATGTCGTAGCCCCCGTGGCTGATGTCCGGTGCCCGGGTGAGTACCGGGCGGTAACTTTTGCTGGGGATCTTCTACGGGGCAGGTCGCCGGCCCCGCAAGCGGCGGTGACGGGCGACCGGACATCCGACGAGATCACCTATCCGGGTGATGAGCCCCGCGCCGCAAGGGGAGCGGCGGGGGTGACGGCCGTCGCGCGGTGGACGACGGCGGGCGGATCGGCAACCCCGAAGGGGGACGTCGCACGTATCCTGAGGGCGTCATCGACTACGAAAGCGGTCAGCCATGCGTGTGTACGTCCCCCTGACTCTCTCCGGTCTTGCCGCGGTGCACGGGGCGGGCGAGATCGGTCCGGGGCCGCTGACCGCCTATGCCGTGACGCCCGGTCTGCGCGAGTGGTACGTCTCCGACGACATCGAGGAGCTGGAGTACGCGGCGCTGAACCGTGCCGCCTCCGCCTCGCTGCGGCTGATCGCGGGCCGGCCGCAGGAGGCCAGGCGCCGGGTCGTCGTGGCCCTCGACGTGCCGGACGGGGTGGCGGTCGCCGATCCGGACCACGTCCTGGACGCGTCGTCGCTCGGCGAGGTTCGGATCGCGGGCGCGGTGGCGCTGTCGAAGGCCGCCGCCGTGCACGTGGACGCCGACGACGCCGAGAAGGACGTCTCCGCGGCGGCAGCGGCACTGGGGGCGGCGGACCTCGGCGACGACGACGCCCAGTTCACCGTGGACGGCGCGGAGGACCACGAGCTGCTGTGGTTCGGGATCCAGGAGATCCCCGGCCTGATCGCCTGACCGGCCGGGCGCACGGCCACCTGGGCCCGGGTGACTGTCGTACCGGGCGAGTATTTTTCTACGCATGGCGACATCGGGGAAGCACCGCACACATCTGGTCTGGGACTGGAACGGCACACTGCTCGACGACATCCAGGCGGTCCTCGGGGCATCGAACGCCACCTTCGCGGAGGTCGACCTGGAGCCGCTCACCCTGGAGCAGTACCGCGAGATGTACTGCGTGCCGATACCCAAGTTCTACGAGCGGCTCATGGGCAGGCTCCCCACCCACGACGAATGGGAGCGGATGGATGGCCTCTTCCACCGCCACTACACCGAGCAGCGGACGGCCTGCGGGCTGACCGAGGGCGTCGAGGAGCTGCTGGCCCGGTGGCAGCGCGGGGGCCGCAGTCAGTCTCTGCTCAGCATGTACGGCCATGAGCACCTGGTCCCGGTGGTCCGGGGATACGGCATCGAGCGCCGTTTCGTCCGTGTCGACGGTCGTACGGGCCCCTCCGGCGGCAGCAAGGCCCAGCACATGGAACGCCACTTCGAGGTGCTCGGGGACATAGCCCCCGAATCCGCCGTGGTCATCGGTGACGCGGTGGACGACGCCGTGGCCGCGGCCCATGTCGGCGCGCGCGCCGTGCTCTACACCGGGGGTTCGCACAGCCGCAGCAGCCTGGAGGCGGTGGGCGTGCCCGTGGTGGACACCCTGGCCGAGGCGGTCGCACTGGCCGAGCTGATGGCGGACTGAGCGGATCTGCTCGCCTGTGTGTCCTTTGTGTGTCCGTACGTGCGGCAACGATTCGGTGCGATGTCCAGAGTGTCAAAGTTCGGGGTCTTCTTTTGTACATATGCGGCTCATGACGGTTGTGGGTGCAGGAGGGATAGCCTGGTGCGGTGATCAGCGCGATACGCCTCGGGGGCAGCGAAGCCCCCGGCCTGCGCCCGGAGTGCCACAGCACCCGGGCTATGCGTGATCTCCGCGTCCCGGGCCCTCCGCCGAAAATGGCCGATATGACCCCGGACATCTCCCCAGGCGGCATAGCGTCGAGTCAGACCGGACACCCCGCGTCGTGGCGGTACGTCGCCTTCTTCACCTACGTCACGCAACGGCGCGCGACAGGAGCCAGAGGACATGCAGACCAAGCTGGACGAAGCCAAGGCCGAGCTGCTCGCAAGGGCGGCCCGGGTAGCTGACAACAGTCCGGGCGGTGGTGTCGGTGGCCCGGGAGGTGGCCTCCGGGTGCACCTTGCCGACGGGACCGGCGGCGAAGCGGAGGAAGCCGCCGAGGCCGGCCCCGACGGGCGGTCGGGCAACAGGACGCTGCTCGCCTATCTCCAGCGCTACTACCTGCACACCGCTCCGGAGGACGTCAGCGACCGCGATCCGGTCGACATCTTCGGGGCCGCTTCGTCCCACTACCGTCTTGCCGAGAACCGCCCGCAGGGCACCGCGAACGTCCGGGTGCACACCCCGACCGTCGAGGAGAACGGCTGGACGAACAGCCACTCCGTCGTCGAGGTCGTCACCGACGACATGCCCTTCCTGGTCGACTCGGTCACCAACGAGCTGTCCCGGCAGGGCCGCGGCATCCATCTCGTCATCCATCCCCAGGTCGTCGTCCGTCGCGATGTCGCCGGCAAGCTGATCGAGGTGTTCGCCGACCCGGCCAGGAACAACGGGGCGAAGCGGTCGGGCGGACGTAAGGAGTCCGGGTCCGAGCTGCCCCACGACGCGCTCGTCGAGTCCTGGATCCATGTCGAGATCGACCGGGAGACCGACCGCGCGGACCTGAAGCAGATCACCGCAGATCTGCTCCGTGTCCTGTCCGACGTACGGGAGACCGTCGAGGACTGGGAGAAGATGCGCGACGCCGCCCTGCGGATCGCCGACGACCTCCCCTCGGAGCCGCTCGACGAGCTGGACGACGAGGAGGTCGAGGAGGCCCGCGAGCTGCTGCGCTGGCTCGCCACCGACCACTTCACCTTCCTCGGGTACCGGGAGTACGAGCTCCGTGAGTCCGACGCGCTGACGGCCGTCCCCGGCACCGGTCTGGGCATTCTGCGCTCCGACCCGATCCACGCCGAGGACGAGGCGCACCCGGTGAGCCCGTCCTTCGACCGGCTGCCCGCGGACGCCCGTGCCAAGGCCAGGGAGCACAAGCTCCTCGTCCTGACGAAGGCGAACAGCAGGGCGACCGTGCACCGTCCCAGCTACCTGGACTACGTCGGGGTGAAGAAGTTCGACGCCGACGGCAATGTCGTCGGCGAGCGCCGCTTCCTCGGCCTCTTCTCCTCCGCCGCGTACACGGAGTCGGTGCGCCGGGTGCCCGTGGTGCGCCGCAAGGTCGCCGAGGTGCTGGAGGGCGCGGGCTTCACGGCCAACAGCCATGACGGGCGCGACCTGCTCCAGATCCTGGAGACGTACCCGCGCGACGAGCTGTTCCAGACGCCCGTCGACCAGCTGCGTTCCATCGTCACCTCGGTGCTGTACCTCCAGGAGCGCCGCAGGCTGCGGCTCTACCTGCGCCAGGACGAGTACGGGCGTTACTACTCCGCCCTCGTCTACCTGCCGCGTGACCGCTACACCACCGGTGTGAGGCTCCGCCTGATCGACATCCTCAAGGAGGAACTGGGCGGCACCAGCGTCGATTTCACGGCCTGGAACACGGAGTCGATCCTCTCCCGGCTGCACTTCGTCGTCCGGGTCCCGCCGGGCACCGAGCTCTCGCACCTCACCGACGCCGACGCGGACCGTATCGAGGCGCGTCTCGTCGAGGCCGCCCGCTCCTGGGCCGACGGCTTCCAGGAGGCGCTGGGCGCCGAGTGCGGCGAGGAGCGTGCCGCCGAACTGCTGCGCCGTTACGCGCACTCCTTCCCGGAGGGCTACAAGGCCGACCACTCGCCGCGCGCCGCCGTGGCCGACCTGGTCCACCTCGAAGAGCTCAAGAGCGAGCGCGAGGACTTCGCGCTCAGCCTGTACGAACCGGTGGGCGCCGGCCCCGCCGAGCGCCGGTTCAAGATCTACCGGACCGGTGAGCAGGTCTCGCTCTCCGCCGTCCTCCCCGCGCTCCAGCGGCTCGGTGTGGAGGTCGTCGACGAACGTCCGTACGAGCTGCGCACTGCCGACGGCACGCACGCCTGGATCTACGACTTCGGGCTGCGCCTGCCGAAGAAGGCCACGGGCAACGGTGACTACCTCGCCGACGACGCCCGGGACCGCTTCCAGGAGGCGTTCGCGGCCATCTGGACCGGCGAGGCCGAGAACGACGGCTTCAACTCCCTGGTGCTGGGCGCCGGCCTCGACTGGCGTCAGGCCATGGTGCTGCGGGCCTACGCGAAGTACCTGCGCCAGGCGGGTTCGACCTTCAGCCAGGACTACATGGAGGACACCCTCCGCAACAACGTCCACACCACCCGGCTCCTGGTCTCCCTCTTCGAGGCCCGGATGTCCCCGGCCCGCCAGAAGGCCGGCACGGAGCTGACGGACGGGCTGCTGGAAGAGCTGGACGGCGCCCTCGACCAGGTCGCCTCGCTGGACGAGGACCGGATCCTGCGCTCCTTCCTCACCGTCATCAAGGCCACGCTGCGGACCAACTACTTCCAGCTGGCCGACGACCACGAGCCGCACAGCTACGTCTCGATGAAGTTCGACCCCCAGGCGATTCCCGACCTCCCGGCGCCCCGCCCGGCGTACGAGATCTGGGTCTACTCGCCGCGCGTCGAGGGCGTCCACCTGCGCTTCGGCAAGGTCGCCCGCGGCGGACTGCGCTGGTCGGACCGGCGGGAGGACTTCCGTACGGAGATCCTCGGCCTGGTCAAGGCGCAGATGGTCAAGAACACCGTGATCGTGCCGGTGGGCGCCAAGGGCGGGTTCGTCGCCAAGCAGCTGCCTGACCCGGCCGTGGACCGTGACGCCTGGCTCGCCGAGGGCATCGCCTGCTACAAGATCTTCATCTCGGCGCTGCTCGACATCACCGACAACATGGTGACGGGCGAGGTCGTGCACCCCGCGGAGGTCGTCCGCCACGACGAGGACGACACCTATCTCGTCGTCGCCGCGGACAAGGGGACCGCGAGCTTCTCCGACATCGCCAACGACGTCGCCGTCGCGTACGGCTTCTGGCTCGGTGACGCCTTCGCGTCCGGAGGCTCGGCCGGCTACGACCACAAGGGCATGGGCATCACCGCCCGCGGCGCCTGGGAGTCCGTGAAGCGGCACTTCCGCGAGCTGGGCCACGACACCCAGACCGAGGACTTCACCGTCGTCGGCGTCGGCGACATGTCCGGTGACGTCTTCGGCAACGGGATGCTGCTCTCCGAGCACATCAGGCTGGTCGCGGCCTTCGATCACCGGCACATCTTCATCGACCCGAATCCGGACGCCGCGACCTCGTACGCGGAGCGGCGCCGGCTGTACGACCTGCCGCGCAGCTCCTGGGCTGACTACAACAAGGACCTGCTGTCAGCGGGCGGCGGTATCCACCCGCGTTCCGCCAAGTCGATCCCGGTCAACGCGCACATCCGCGCGGCGCTCGGCATCGACTCGAAGGTCACGAAGATGACGCCCGCCGAGCTGATGCAGAACATCCTCAAGGCGTCGGTCGACCTCGTGTGGAACGGCGGCATCGGTACGTACATCAAGTCGACGGCCGAGTCGAACGCCGACGTCGGCGACAAGGCCAACGACGCGATCCGGGTCGACGGTGCGGACCTGCGGGCCCGTGTCGTCGGTGAGGGCGGCAACCTCGGTGCCACCCAGCTCGGCCGGATCGAGTTCGCCAGGGCCGGCGGCCGGATCAACACCGACGCGATCGACAACAGCGCCGGTGTGGACACCTCCGACCACGAGGTGAACATCAAGATCCTGCTCAACGGCCTGGTCCGGGACGGCGACATGACCGTGAAGCAGCGCAACAAGGTGCTCGCGGAGATGACCGACGAGATCGGACAGCTGGTGCTGCGCAACAACTACGCGCAGAACATCGCCCTCTCCAACGCCTGCGCCCAGGCGCCGTCGCTCCTCCACGCCCACCAGCGCTTCATGCGCAGGCTCGGCCGCGAGGGGCACCTGGACCGTGCGCTGGAGTTCCTGCCGAACGACCGTCAGATCCGTGAACTGCTGAACCACGGCAGGGGGCTCAGCCAGCCCGAACTGGCCGTGCTGATCGCCTACACGAAGATCACCGCGGCGGAGGAGCTGATCTCCACCAGCCTTCCGGACGACGCGCACCTGCAGAAGCTGGTGCACGCCTACTTCCCGAAGCAGCTGAGCGAACGCTTCCCCGAGGCGGTCGACGGGCACGCGCTGCGCCGCGAGATCATCACGACGGTGCTGGTCAACGACACGGTGAACAGCGGCGGTTCGACCTTCCTGCACCGGCTGCGTGAGGAGACAGGGGCCTCGCTGGAGGAGATCGTGCGGGCCCAGTTCGCCGCACGCGAGATCTTCGGCCTCTCCGGGGTGTGGGACGCCGTGGAGGCGCTCGACAACACGGTGGCCGCCGATGTGCAGACCCGGATCCGGCTGCACTCGCGCCGGCTCGTCGAGCGCGGCTCGCGCTGGCTGCTCGGCAACCGGCCGCAGCCGGTCGAGATCGCGGAGACCATCGAGTTCTTCCGGGACGGCGTCGGACGCGTCTGGAGCGAGCTGCCCAAGCTCCTCAGGGGCGCCGACATCGAGTGGTACCAGTCGATCCACGACGAGCTCACCGCCGTGGGTGTCCCCGACGAGCTGGCGGGCCGGGTGGCGGGCTTCTCGTCGGCCTTCCCGGTGCTGGACATCGTGGCGATCGCGGAGCGTACGGGCAAGGACCCGCTGGCCGTCGCCGAGGTGTACTACGACCTCGCCGACCGGCTGGGGATCTCCCAGCTGATGGACCGGATCGTCGAGCTGCCGCGGGGCGACCGCTGGCAGTCCATGGCCCGCGCCTCCATCCGCGAGGACCTGTACGCCGCGCACGCCGCGCTCACGTCGGACGTGCTGTCCGTCGGCAACGGCACGTCGTCGCCCGAGCAGCGGTTCAAGGCCTGGGAGGAGAAGAACGCGGCGATCCTGGCGCGTTCGCGCGCCACCCTGGAGGAGATCCGGGGTTCGGAGTCCTTCGACCTGGCGAACCTGTCGGTGGCCATGCGGACGATGCGGACCCTGCTGCGTACGCACGCCTGACCGAGGAGCGGCCGCTCCTCGGCACACAACCGTCCGCCGGACGGGCCCCATCGGCCCGTCCGGCGGACGGCGTTACCGCGTCAGCGCGTCAGTCCGTCATTTCTTGGGCTGCTTGCCCTTCGCGGGACCGGTGAACTCCTCGTACGCGGCCACGACCTCCTTGGCCGGGCCGTCCATCCGCAGGGTTCCCGCCTCCAGCCAGATCGCCCGGTCGCAGGTGTCGGTGATCGACCTGTTGCTGTGGCTGACCAGGAACACCGTGCCGGCCTCCTCGCGGAGCTCCATGATCCGGTCCTTGCTGCGCCGCTGGAACTTCGCGTCGCCGGTGGACAGTGCCTCGTCGATCAGCAGTACGTCGTGGCTCTTGGCGGCCGCGATGGAGAAGCGCAGCCTGGCACCCATGCCGGAGGAGTAGGTCCGCATGGGCAGGGTGATGAAGTCGCCCTTCTCGTTGATGCCGGAGAAGTCGACGATGTCCTCGTAGCGCTCGCGGATCTGTTCGCGCGTCATGCCCATGGCCAGGCCGCCGAGCACGACGTTGCGCTCCCCGGTCAGATCGCTCATCAGGGCGGCGTTCACGCCGAGCAGTGAGGGCTGGCCCTGGGTGTGGACCTGGCCCTTCGACGGGGGCAGCAGCCCCGCGATCGCTTTGAGGAGCGTCGACTTCCCGGACCCGTTGGAGCCGATCAGGCCGATGGCCTCGCCCTTGTACGCGGCGAAGCTGACGCCTTTCACCGCGTGGACCTGGCGCGCGCCCCGGGGCTGCCGGCGCGACACGATCCGGTTCAGCGCGGAGGTCGCGCTGCCCTTTCCGGTGCGGGCGCCGTTCACCGTGTAGGTGATGTGGACGTCGTCGACGACGACGGTGGGCACACGCGAATCGAGGGTGTCAGCCACGTCCGTACCTCTCCTCGGCCTTCCAGAAGTACACGAATCCACCGATGCCGCAGACGAGCGCCCAGCCCGTCGCGAGGGCCCACACGTGCGGGGGCAGCTGCGCGCCGGTGAAGCTGTCGATCAGGGCGTAGCGCATCAGGTCGATGTAGATGGCCGCCGGGTTGCACTCCAGTGCCAGCAGGACGAGCCGCGGTACCCGGTCGGCGGTGAGCAGGGTGTCGAGGCTCCACATGACGCCCGACGCGTACATCCAGGTGCGGAGGATGAAGGGCGTCAGCTGGGCGATGTCCGGGGTCTTGGAGGCCAGCCGGGCCATCACCATCGAGATACCGGTGTTGAACAGGGCCTGCAGGGCGAGCGCGGGGATCGCGAGCAGCCAGGACGGCTGCGGGTACTGGCCGAACACGAGGAGGATCAGGAACAGCGCGCCCAGCGAGAACAGCAGCTGCTGGAGCTGCTGGATGGCCAGGGCGATCGGCAGGGACGCGCGCGGGAAGTGCAGGGCCCGGACGAGCCCGGTGTTGCCGCTGATGGCCCGGGTGCCGGCCGTGATCGAGCTGGCGGTGAAGGTCCAGATGAAGACGCCGGTGACGAGGAAGGGCACGTAGTCGGGGACTCCGTGCTTGGTGTTCATCAGGACGCCGAAGATGAAGTAGTAGACCGTCGCGTTGAGCAGCGGGGTCATGATCTGCCAGATCTGGCCGAGCTTCGCCTGGCTGTACTGGGCGGTCAGCTTGGCGGTGGCGAAGGCGGTGATGAAGTGCCTGCGGCCCCAGATCTGCCGGACGTACGCGCCGAGGGCCGGCCGGGCCCCGCTGACGGTAAGCCCGTGCCGGGCGGCGAGCGCGGCCAGCTCGCCGGGTTCGTACACGGGGAGGAGTGCGGGAGGAGCGGTGTCCACCGGGGCCGGCGGGGCTGCTGTCTGGCTCACCACGGTCGCTTTCGACAGGGGGCGGGGGAATCAGGGCGGACAGATCCGGCTCGATGGGACGGCACCGTATCGTCGCAACGCTGACAGTAGGACGTTTGTACGTCGCAACGCAACCGTTTCGTCGTTACGGTCTATCATTCGGGCCATGACCACCGAACGGCGAACCGGGCGCCGCATCCCGGCAGGTGCCGCGGTGCTGCGGGAGGACGTGACCGACGCGATCCGTGGCGCCGTCTTCGAGGAGCTCGCCGCCGTGGGATTCGCGCGGATGTCGATCGAGGGCATCGCCCGGCGCGCGGGTGTGGGCAAGACCGCTGTCTACCGCCGCTGGAAGTCCAAGCTGCATCTCGTCCTTGACCTGGTCGCGGCCGTCGCCGCGCAGGGCATGCCGGCGCCCGCGACGGGTTCGCTGTACGGGGATGTGCGCGCCGTACTGGAACTGGCCGCGTACGCCCTGCGTCACCCCGTCGCCTCCCAGGTGATCCCGGACCTGCTGGTCGAGGCGGCCCGCAACCCGGAGATCTCCGACGCCATCAAGGCAGCCCTGCTGGACCAGCAGCAGGGGGTGGCCGCCGTGGTCGTACGGGCGGCGGTGGCACGCGGCGAACTGCCCGAGGGCAGCGATCCCGACCGGGCGCTGGACCTGATCGTCGGCCCGCTGTACTGGCGGCTCGTCGTGGTCAGGGGCGATCTGCCCAAGGGGTATCTGGACGACCTCGCGGAGTCGGCGGTCCGCGCGCTCAGGGCCTGACGGGCCGGCCCGGGTCCAGCAGCCGGTCCACGACGCGGCGGGCGGCCCCGCCGTCGGCGGGGCCGCAGTAGTCGCGGCGGAAGCTCTCGTACGCCTCCGCGTGAAGGTCCGCCGAAGCCGGCGCGGCCCGCAGGGCCTGAGCCACCTCATCGGTGGTGACGAGCAGCGGCCCGGGGGCGCGGGTCTCGAAGTCCAGGCAGAAGCCGCGCACCGTGTCCCGGTAGTGCTCCAGGTCGGGGGTGTGGAAGAGCATGGGACGGCCGGTGTGCGCGAAGCCGAAGGCCAGGCCTGAATAGTCGGTGACCAGCACATCGGCGATCAGCAGGAGCTCGGTGGCATCCGGGTGCGAGGACACATCACGCAGGGCGGGGTGCGCCGGCACGCTGCCCGTCACCCGGGGGTGCCTGCGGACCAGCAGGGTGGTGCGGCCGTCCAGCGACCTTGCCAGCGCGGGCAGGTCGAGCGCCGGATCCCAGCGGTACAGCGGGGCGGAGCCCGCGGGAACGGCGCCCGGCGGGTGTGCGAGATGGTCCCGGTACGTCGGCGCGTACAGCACCACCCGGTGGCCGTCCGGGATGCCGAGCCCACGGCGTACCCGCTCGGCCGTCCTGTCCCTGCCCGGTGCGAACAGCAGGTCGTCGGCGGGGGTGCCCGCCTCCAGCACCTCGCCCCGGTAGCCGAGGGCGCGGCGGAGACGCTCGGTGGCGAAGGCGCCGGGGGAGACCAGGAACGACCACTGGGCGGATCGGTGCTCCAGCGTGGCGAGGTGCTGGTGGTCGGCGTACAGGGTGCCGGTCAGGTCGAGGCCGAACCGGCCGAGCGGGGGACCGTGCCAGGTCTGGACGACCGTCTGGTCCGGGCGGCGCTCGAACCAGACGGGCAGATGGCCGGCCGTCACGATCCGCCGGGCCCGCGCCAGCGCCTCGTACCAGGCGGCGCTGTGCGCGACGACGGGGACGGCGGTGGACGGTACGCGGGCCGCTCCACCCGGGGAGCCGTCGGTGACCCAGAGGTGCTCGGCATCGGTGCTCCGGCGCACGAGCTCGGCGTGTACGGCGCGCGGGGAGCCCCCTCCCGTGTGGAGCACGACATCCCTGAGCGGCAGCCGCCGCTGCGCCGGGTAGTGCGCCGTCCGCAGTCGGCCCTGGCGGTACGCGCTCCGTTCCGTGTCGTCGAGCGCCGGCTCGCAGTGCACGGTCAGCCGGTCGCCGTGACGGCGGTCCAGGCGGAAGCGGGCGCCGGCGGCGCTCACCGCGCTCATCGGCAGGAGGGCGGCGAACGCCGCTCCCACGCGCACGGGACGGCCGTCCAGGAGCACCTCCCAGTCGCCTTCTCGGGGAGGCGGCGCGAGCACGGCGGCGAAGCCGCCCGCGTGCTGTTCGGCAGGGACGGTGACCGTCTCCCCGAGGGCACTGTGCCGCAGCACGAGTACCCCGGCCCCGGTCCCGTGGAGGCCGACGCGGAGCCCGCCGTCCGGTGCGGGCCCGGCGCCGCTCACGACGGGGTCACCGGACGTGTCCACCACCAGGTGGCCCGCCGCGTCCGCGAAGGCGGGCGGAGGCAGGTCCGGGGCCGCAGCGAGCGGCACGCGGACGCCGTCGGCCAGGAGGAGCGCCGCCCGCCACCTGCCCCGGGGCTCGGGGGACCCGGAAACGTCCTCGTGGGGCGCCCCCGGCGCGGGGATGGGACCGGCGGCGAGCGCCGCGAGCGGGATCCGGGCGCTGAAGCCGTCCCCGTCGCCGCACCGCACCGCGCAGACGTGTTCCGCGGCCCCGTCGCGGGTCAGGACGAGGGCCGTCGGCCGGGTGGTCCCGTACAGCCTGCCGGTCAGCTCCAGGGTGCCCGGACCGCCGTCGTGGCCGGTGGCCACCGCGGGCAGCCGGGACACGGCCAGTTGCAGCCGGCCGTCCCGGTAGCCGAGCACCGCGCGCCGTCCGCCGCCCAGGTCGTGGACCAGCGGTTGCGCGGCGGCCGCCTCCACGGCGCGCAGCGCAGCCCGCCGTACGACGCCGCGGCCGGCCACCACCACGCCCACCAGCCAGTTGCCCGGCCCCAGCCGCCCCGGGTCGAGGACCGTCTCGAAACCCGCGTGGTCGTAGGAGTGCAGCTCCTGGCCGGAGTCCGCCGTTGCCTGTTCCGTCCTGACGGTGCGCACCGGCACGGCCCGCGGCCGTCCGCCCGACGCCTCCCGCACCAGGACGGCCTTCAGCGAGTGCCGGGCCGGGAGGTTGCGGATGTACGCGTATCCGCGCAGTCGCAGCCTGCCGTCCTCGCCCCAGGACGACTCCACCAGCCGTGCCACGGCGGGCAGATCGCCCCGGCCGAGGCGCGCGGGGACGCCGCCGACGGCGATCCCCTGGTGCGCCGCGCGTCGCCGTCCCGGCGGGCCCGAGACGGCGAACGTGCCCGCCCCGTTGGCCCGTTCGAACTCCAGGACCGCCAGCAGCTCGTCCGTCCTGCGCTCCCGCACCAGCTGCCAGCGGATACGCGCCTCGGCCGGCAGGCCGGCCAGGGCCGCGTCGCCCGCCCGGTCGAGAAAGGCGCCCGCGTCCGCCATGAACGCGGAGCGATAGGCGGGGCCGCCCATCGGCAGCCCCTCCAGGAAGTACACGAAGTCGTCGCGCAGGCACGAGGTGTCGTAGCGCAGCCGCTGTGCTGCGTCGCGGTCCGCCAGGAAGGCGCTGACCTGTTCACAGGCGGCGATCCGGTCGCGCACGCCGCGCACGTCCGTACGCCGCCGGGTGATCGAACCCTCCCGCACCCGCCAGTAGTAGACGTGCTCGTGCAGCACGTCCACCGTCCGGGCGAGGTAGTGCGCCGGGATCATCACCGGGGTGTCCTCGTAGAGCTTGCCCACCGGGAAGGCGAAGGCGTGCAGGTCCCAGAAGGAGCGCCGGAACACCTTGTTCCAGGCGACGCGGTCGGCCAGCAGCCGGGGATCGCGGGTGATGTGCGTACGCGGACGGTCGGAGGTCAGCCAGCGGTACTGCCAGGCCTGCTGCCTTCCCTGCTCGTTGAGCCGCCACACATTGCCCGTCACCAGGTCCGAGCCGGTCGACTCCAGGGACGCCAGCATCCGTTCGTACGCGTCGGGGACGAGGATGTCGTCGCTGTCGGCGAACGCCAGGTAGGGAACGCCGGCGGTGGTGTGGGCGACACCCGTGTTGCGGGCGGCGCTCAGGCCGGCGTTGGGCTGGTGGACGCAGCGGAACCGGTCGTCCCGGGCGGCGAAGTCCTCGGCGATCCGTCGGCTCCCGTCCGTCGAGCCGTCGTCGACGAGCACCACCTCGATGTCCTTCAGGGACTGTCCCGCCAGCGAGGTGAGGCACTCCTGGAGATAGTCCTCGACGTTGTGCACGGGGACGACGACGCTGAGGAGTGGCTTCATGAACGGCTCAACCCGGGGGAGCGCCCCGGGTCACGCCGCTGACCCGAACGGGTGAAGAACCCTGGGGTGGGCCGTCCGGTCCCCGTTACCCTCGGCTGTCATGCTGCTCAGTGTCGTCGTGTCCGCCCACCGTGTTCAGGGATACCTGAGGGCGGCCCTGGAGTCCGTGACCGGGCAGGCACCGGCGGAGAACGGGCCGGCGGACCGGGAGCTGATCGTGGTCGGCGCGCCCGACGACGGGCCGGAACTCGCCATCGCACGGGAGTTCGCCGCGCACGACCCCCGGGTGCGCGTGCTGGCCCTCGACCGCCCCTGGGACACGGGCGCGGCCCGTAACGCCGGTGCGGCGGCGGCGCGCGGGACCTATCTGCTCTTCCTCGACGGCGACGGCCTGCTCCTTCCCGGAGCGATGGCGGAGATCTCCGTACGGCTCGCGGAGGACCGGCCCGACGTGCTGCGTCTGGGCCACGACCGCATCGACTGGTGGGGCAGGACGCGGCCGGGGGAGGCGCTCCCGGCCGCCGGGAACCAGCTCTTCCGCCGCGCCTTCTGGGACACCCACCGGCTCCGCTTCACGGACGGCCCGTACGACGACGTGCTGCCCGTCCACCGTGCGGCCTTCCTCGCCTCCGATGCGGGCGCCCTCGCCTCGCTCGACCGGACCTGCGTACGTCACCGGGTGCGCCGCACGGGGACCTTCGCCACGACGCCGGGCCGCGCGCACTTCGGGGTCATCGACGCGTACGAGCGGCTGGCCGCCGAGACCGGCGGCGACCCGCGGATCCCGGCCGCGCGCACCGCGCACCTGACGGCCGTGCTCGACGACCCGGGGCGGACCGCCCCGGGCGACCGCGCCGCGTTCTTCCGGGCGGCGGGGCTCCCCGGCCGGTACGCCGCGCACCGGCGCGGGAAGGCCGTACGCGCCGTGCGCGCCCGGGTGCGGGCCATCGCGCGCGCGGGCAGGAAGTCGCTGCGCGCCCGTGTGATGAGGGCCCTCTACCGCGTCGACCTGCACCGGCCGCTGGACCCCAACCTCGCCGTCTACGGGGCCTACTGGAACAGGGGAGTCGCCTGCAATCCGGCCGCCGTCTACGCCAAGGCCCGGGAACTGGTCCCGCACATCCACGGCGTCTGGGCCGTCTCCTCGCGTCACCGCGACCGGATGCCCCCCGGGGTGCCGTACGTCATCGAGGGCTCCAGGGCCTACTGGCGGACCATGGCCACCGCGACGTACCTCGTCAACAACTCGAGCTTCCCCGGCGGCTTCACCAAACGGCCCGGTCAGGTCTACCTCCAGACCCATCACGGGACCCCGCTGAAGACGATGGGCCTGGACCAGCTCCCGTACCCCGCTCTCACCAAGGGGGTCAGCTTCGAACGGATCGTCGCCCACACCGACCAGTGGGACTTCAGCCTCTCCGCCAACCCGCACAGTACGGAGATCTGGGACCGGGTCTACCCCTCCTCGTACGAACAACTGCCGTACGGCTACCCGCGCAACGACATCCTGTGCGGCGCCACCGCTGAGCGGACCGGCAAGGTCCGTGCCGAGCTCGGCATCGCACCGGGATCGACCGTGCTGCTGTACGCGCCGACCCACCGCGACTACCGCGAGGGCTTCCTCCCCCGGCTCGACCTGGAGCGTCTCGTCCGCGAACTGGGTCCCGGCTGTGTGCTGCTGGTGCGCGCCCACTACTTCTACGGGCGGTCGGCCGGGACGGCGGCGGGGGACCAGGTCGTCGACGTCACCGGTCATCCTCACGTCGAAGAACTCTTCCTGGCCGCCGACGGGTTGATCACGGACTACTCGTCCCTGATGTTCGACTACGCCTGTCTGGACCGCCCGATCATCACCTACGTGCCGGACTGGGACGCCTACCGCGCGGCGCGCGGGGTCTACGTCGATCTGCTGTCCGGCCGTCCGGGCGACACCCCGGGCGCGGTCGCCACCACGGAGGACGAGCTGCGTGAGGTGCTGCGGAGCGGCGCCTGGAGGTCGCCGGAGGCCGACGCGCTGCGGGCCGCGTTCCGCAGCCGTTTCTGCCCGTACGACGACGGACGCGCGGCGGAGCGTGTGGTGCGGAAGGTCTTCCCGGTGCGTTCGAACTGAACACCGGGGTCACTCGTACGGGGCGATCCCTCCGTGCGCCGCCGTCGTTGTGTTCAACAGTGCGCGCACACCGCAACGTTGGGAGAAGCTCATGCACCGGTCCGCCTACGAGCAGATGCAGCTCTGCATCGAGGAGTACCTGCCCAGGACCCGCAGGCACCGCGTCGTGGACCTCGGCTCACGGATCTCCGGCAAGCAGGCCCGCACCCACCGCGGGCTCCTGGCGGACCACGACATCGACTACTTCGGGGTGGACGTCCTCGACGGGCCCAACGTCGACGCGGTCATGGAAAGGCCCTACCGGATCCCCGCGAAGTCACGCAGCGCCGATGTGGTGCTGTCCGGCCAGGCGTTCGAGCACATCCCCTTCTTCTGGGTGTCGATGATGGAGATCGCCCGGGTGCTCAAGCCCGGCGGCTACGCCTTCATCACGGCCCCCTCGCGCGGCCACGCCCACGACGCGCAGGACTGCTGGCGCTACTACCCCGACGGTTTCCGGGCGATGGCCGCCCACTCCCGCCTCGAACTCTGCGAGGCGTACACGGACTTCCCGCCGGCCAAGGGCATCTGGCACGACTACGCCTCCATCGACGCCAAGGCCGCCTACTGGGGCGACTCGGTGGGCGTCTTCCGCAGGCCCCGGCCCCACCGGCGCCCGGTCACCCGGCTGAAGAACGGACTGGCCGACCTCGCCGTACGGGAGACGGCGGTCTGGTGGGCCAACCGGGCCGGCGGAGTGGACCGGGTGCCGCTGCCGCGCCCGCTGGACGGACGCGAGCGGTGCGGGCGTCCGGACACTCGTGCGGGTGCATCAACCAAAGGTTGACGAAAGATGACATGAGCCGCAAAGCGCGCGTACTGTCCGGCCCCATGGCTTGGCGCAACGCCGTCAACGGCGTCCTTCAGCAACTCACCGGGTACGAGCTCAGGCGAGCGACTCTCCCCGCTCCCCGCTCCGCCCCGGCGGAGCCTCCGGCGGCGGCCGGGAAGCAGCAGGCCGGGAAGCAGCAGGCCGAGAAGCAGCCGGCCGCGGAGCAGCCGGCCGGCAAGGCGCCGGCCCCGAAAGCCGCGGCCAAGAAGCCGCCGCAGTTCCCCGCGGACTACGACGACGAGGCGAAGGACGTCATCCGCGCGGTCAAGCCGTACACGATGACCTCCCCGGAGCGGCTCAACGCCTTCGTCCTCGCGACCCGGCACATCGTCAAGCACGGCATCCCGGGCGACATCGTCGAGTGCGGGGTCTGGCGCGGCGGTTCCATGCAGGCCTGCGCCAGGACACTGCTGTCGCTCGGGGAGACGGAGCGCGACCTCTACCTCTTCGACACGTACGAGGGCATGACCCCGCCCACCGCGGAGGACCTGCGGCGGGACGGCAGGCCGGCGCAGGAGCTCCTGGACGCCCAGGGCAAGGACCGCCCCATCTGGGCCGTGGCCTCCCTGGAGGACGTACAGGCCGGGTTCGAGCAGGTCCCGTACCCGAAGGAGCGCGTCCACTACGTGCGGGGCAAGGTCGAGGACACCGTCCCGGAGCAGGCGCCGGAGCAGATCTCCATCCTCCGGCTGGACACCGACTGGTACGCGTCGACGAAGCACGAGCTCACGCACCTGTACGGGCGGCTGGTGAGCGGCGGGGTGCTGCTGATCGACGACTACGGCTACTGGCAGGGCTCGCGCCAGGCCGTGGACGAATTCCTGGAGGAGACCGGCGAGCAGCTCCTGCTGCTGCGCATGGACGAGGGCCGTATCGCCGTCAAACCCTGAGCGGGCCGCGCCCGCCGAACCCCGGGCGGGCAGCGCCCCGTTGTGAGCCCCGTGCCTCCCCGGCACGGGGCTCGTTCCATACAGAGGAAGTCAGTTCGTCCGTCCGGAAGGATCGTGCGCAGCGCCATGGCACCCCGTCTCACCGTCGTCGTCCCGCTCTACAACGTCGAGGATTACCTCGGTGCCTGCCTGGACTCGCTCGCCGGGCAGACCATGGCCGACCTGGAAGTCGTCATGGTCGACGACGGTTCGACGGACGGCAGCGCCGATGTGGCACTGGAGTTCTCCCGGCGGGACTCCCGTTTCCGGCTGATCCGGCAGAGGAACGGCGGTCTGGGGGCCGCACGCAACGCGGGCGCCGCACAGGCCCACCCGGACGCGGACTTCCTGGCGTTCGTCGACAGCGACGACGTCGTGCCGCCGGGCGCCTTCGCCGTAATGCTCGGCGAACTGGACGCGTCGGGATCGGACTTCGCGACCGGCAACGTCCTCAGGCTCCGGGCGAACGGGGCGCTCGAACAGTCCCCGATGTTCCGCAGGCCGATGGAGAGGTCCCGCCGGGCCACCCACGTCACCCGGGACTGGATCCTGCTCGGCGACCGCATCGCGTGCAACAAGGTGTTCCGCAGGTCCTTCTGGGACCGGCACGCCTTCGCCTTCCCCACCGGTGTGCTCTACGAGGACATCGCAGTGGTCCTGCCGGCCCACTTCCTGGCCCGGAGCGTCGACGTCGTGGCGGAGCCGGTCTACCACTGGCGGGACCGCGACGGCTCGATCACCACCCGGCGCGCGGTCCCCCGGGGCATCCGTGACCGTGTCACGGCGGTCTCCACGGTCAGCCGGTTCCTCGCGGACCAGGGCATGACGGAGGCGAAGCGGCGCTACGACGAGCATGCGCTCTCCGGTGACCTGTGGCTGTTCATCGAGGCGCTCCCGGGCGGTGACGAAAGTTTCCACCAGGCCTTCCTCACCCACGCCAACGCCTTCGCCGCGACGGTCGACCCCGCCGTCCTCGACGCGCTTCCCCTGCATCTGCGGGTCAAGTGGCAGCTCATCCGCGAGCGCAGGACGGCGGAGCTGCTCGCACTCCTGGCCCACGAGTCCACCGACCGTGACACCTTCCACGTCCGGGGGCGACTGCGGCCGCACGCCCAGTACCCGGGTGTCGACGCCCCTCTCCCACGCAAGGCCACCGCGCTGTCCGCCGAGGACCTCCCCGTCCACGCGCATCTCACCGAGGCGGTGTGGAGGGACGGGCTGCTGCACATCAAGGGGTACGCGTACGTCCGCAACGCCCCGGGAGGGCCGGCCGGGGCCGGCTGGCTGAGGTCGGGCCGTCGGCTGATCCCGCTCCGGCTGCGCAGGACGGTGACGGACGAGGCGACGGCCGCGTCCGGCCGCTCGCTGCACCACTACGAGCGGTCCGGCTTCGAAACGGTGATCGACCCGCGCCGCCTTGTCACCCGGAGCACCGCACGGGGCACCCGGACCCTCTGGAAGCTGGAGTCCCTCGTCATCGGCGCGGGACGGCCGCGCCGTGGCCCGATGAGGCTGCTCGGCAATCCGGCCGCGCCCGCCGTGCGTTACGTCGACGAGCGGACCCGGGTCGTCCCGCTGCTCTCCGGCAACAAGCTGGAGCTGCGCGCCGAGCGGGTCGACGCCGTGCTCGCCGGACACGGGCCGACGGAGGCAGGGGGCGGGATCCGGATCGCGGTGCGACTGCTGGGCCCGGACGCGCCCACGGCCCTGCGCATCCAGGAGTGGCGTACGAAGGAGACCCGCGAGTTCCCCCTGGCGGCCGACGAGGGCACGGACGGCCGTTCCTTCTTCGCCGAGGTCCCACTGGCCGTGTTCAAGGGATCCGACGGCGACTGGGGTGTCCAGCTGACCGGCGGGGCGCGGCGGCTGACGGTCGCGGCGCGTCCGGAGACCGACGCGGGGCGGTATCAGCTGCCCGGCGGCCGTGAGGTCTACGCCGCCGCCAATCCCTCCGGGGACCTGGTGCTCAGCGACCGGGACGTGCGGCCCGTCGTGACGCGCGTGTCATGGACGGAGGAGACCGGCCCGGTGCTGGAGGGGACCTTCCCGGCGGTGCGGTACCACCCCGTCGAGCTCGTCCTGCGTCACAGCGGCCACCAGGAGGAGCACACCTTCGCCGTGGAGCGCACGGGCGCCGGTTTCCGTACGGAGCTGTCCCCCGGGGCGGTCGACGGGCCCGGGGGAGCGCTGCCGCTCGCCGAGGGCCGGTGGTACCCCTTCCTCAGGGAGCGGGGCGAGACCGACCCGGAGCTCTATCTGCCGCTGCGCGTGGTGCATCAGCTGCACGCGGAACTGCCGCTCGGGCGCTCTTCGGGAGGGCGCGACTTCACCCTGGAGCGGCGCTTCCACGACCGGCTCTCCCTGCGGTCGGGCAGCGCGCTGTCACCGGAGGACCGGGGGGCGTACGGCCGGCGCCGGCTGCGCGAGTGGTACGGCGGCCTGGTCGGACGGGAGCTGCGGGACACCGTGCTGTACTCCAGCTTCGACGGGCGCCAGTACTCGGACTCGCCCCGCGCCGTCCACGAGGAGCTGGTCCGGCGCGGCACGGGCGTCGAGCACCTCTGGGTGGTGCGGGACCAGCAGGCGGTCGTGCCCGCCGGGGTGCGTGCCGTGGCCCTGCACAGCGCCGAGTGGCACGAGGCGCTCGCCCGCAGCCGGTGGATCGTCACCAACACCCAGCTGCCCGAGTGGTTCGAGCGGGCGGAGGGGCAGTTCGTTGTCCAGACCTGGCACGGCACCCCCCTCAAGCGCATCGGCCGTGACCTGGCGGGCACCGCTTTCGCGGACACCGCGTACATGGAGTCCATGCCCCGGCGGGCCGCCCAGTGGAGCGTCCTCGTCTCGCCGAACCGCTTCTCCACGCCCGTCCTGAGCCGTGCGTTCGGGTACGAGGGCGAGGTGCTGGAGTGCGGCTATCCGCGCAACGACCTGCTGTACGCCCCCGACCGGGCGAAGGTCGCCGCAGCCGTCCGGCAGTCGCTCGCCGTGCCCGAGGGCAAGCGAGTCGTCCTGTACGCCCCGACCTGGCGGGAGGACCGGCCCAAGCAGAGCGGGCTGTACGGCCTCGACCTCCAACTGGACCTGGAACAGGCACGTAAGGCGCTCGGCGACGACCACGTCCTGCTGGTGCGCCGCCACTACCTGGTCGGCGGGAGCATCCCTTCGAGCGACTTCGTACGTGACGTGTCGCGCCACCCCGATGTCGCCGAGCTGATGCTGATCAGCGATGTGCTGGTGACGGACTACTCGTCCCTGATGTTCGACTTCGCGCAGACGGGCCGCCCGATGCTCTTCCACACCTACGACCTGGAGCACTACCGCGACACCCTGCGGGGCTTCTGCTTCGACTTCGAGAACCGGGCGCCGGGCCCGCTGATCGCCGACTCCGCCGCCGTCGTCGAGGCGCTGCGCGACCCGGAGGCCGCGACGGCGGGCCATCGCGAGGCGTACGCCGCCTTCCGCGAGTCGTTCTGCGATCTCGACGACGGGACGGCGGCCGCCCAGGTCGTGGACCGGATGCTGAAGGGGGCGCAGGCATGAGTACGCCCGACCTCAGCTGTGTGATCACCGCAGCGCACGGCGGGGAGGAGGCACTGGCGGCGTCCGTGGAGTCCGTGCTCGACCAGAGCCTGCGCGCCGTCGAGGCCCTCGTCGTCCTGCCTGCCGGAGCGTCCGCCGCCCTGCGGAAGGCGGCCGGTTCGCTCGCAGGGCGCTCCCCGGACCGTGTCCGCGTGCTCGACCCCGGTTCGGACCCCGTCGCCTCGCTGCGCAACGCCGGCCTGGACGCGGCGCGGGGCACGTACGTCCTCGTTCTCGACGTCGGCGAGCGCCTCCAGCTCCACGCCTGCCGCAACCTCTGGGAGGCCGGGGAGCGGACCGGTGCCGACCTGGTCGCCGGCCGCTGGGCCCGGCTCACCGGGGACGGGACGAAGGAACGGGAACCCTCCTGGCAGCAACCGCTGTTCCTCCGCTCCCGTACGGTCACCCGGTTCGCCGAGGCTCCCGAACTGGCCGTGCGTGACGCCCTGGTGACCGGATTCTGCCTGCGGCGCGCGGCGCTGGAGCGGCACGCCCTGCGCTACGACGAGGACCTCACCCACAGCGGGATCCTGTTCGGCGCCCTGGCGGCGTCCGTGGTCGGCCGGATCGCACTCGTGCGCCGCCGGATCGTCTCCGGGCGGGCAGTGCCCGACGCCGGCGGGGACCTCGCGGGGCTCGTGGAGGCGCACCGGCGGGTGTGTCATGTGCTGGTGGCCCAAGGGCTCGCAGAACTGCGTGAGGAGCGGGACCGCGCCTTCCTGCTGGACCACCTCGTGCCGCTGGTGCGCACCTTCCCCGAACTGCCCGCCGCCGGACGCGACCGCATCGCGGCGACGGCGGCCCGGGTGCTGCCCGGCTGTGTCCCCGAGCCGGCCCTGCTCACTCTCCCGCCCGTCGAGCGCGTCGGCGTCCGGCTGCTGGAGCGGGGCGACGCGGACGGGGTGCTCACCGCGGCGTACGCGCTGCGCAGGAGGGGCGCAGTGGCCGCGCCACTCACCACGGCGGACGACGGACGGGTGTACTGGCAGGGCGGCCCCGACCCCGTGCTGGACGTGACCGGACTCGGCCACCAGTACCGGGCGTTCGGTGAGCTGAAGCTGATGAACAGGCTCACCCGCTACGAGGCCGAGGGCCGCCGGGTCCTGCTCGAAGGGAGGCTCGTCCTGCCCGCGCACACCGGGCCCGACCCGGAGGGCGACCTCACGGCCCGTCTGGAGTTCCGAGTACGCGACGGCTCCCGCACCTTCCGCGCACCGGTCGACGAGCTGCGGCCCGACGCCACCGGGATCAGCTGGTCCGCCCGCCCCGACCTCACACGCCTGCTGCGCCCCCTCGGCCCCCGGGACACGGTGTGGGACGCGCGGATGGTGGTCGAGGACGGCAGCACCCGCTCGGTGAGCGACCTCTTCGCCGCCCACGACCTCGTCGGCCCGGCCGACCGTTCCCCGGCACTGCCCCGGCTCGGCAGGACGACCGGGGACACCTGGCAGCCCTACATCACGCTCCGGGACCATCTGGCGCTGCGGCTCGAAGCGCGCCGCCGGCCCGCCCGTACGGCCCGCCGGCTGGTCCACTACGCCACCCACTTCCGCCCCGCCCGCGGCACCAGGCTCCTGCTGCGGGCCCTGGGCAGGCGCCGGGACCGGCTGCACGCCAGGGGCTTCAAGGTCTCCGTCTACCGCTCGTGGCTGCTCCGGCTGCCCGTGCGCAAGGGCTCCGTGGTCTTCGAGAGCCACATGGGCACCTGCTACGGCGACAGCCCCCGGGCCGTCCACGAGGAGGTGCGCGCCCGGGGGCTCCCGCTGCGCTCCGTCTGGTCGTACGCCGATTCCCAGGCCGGCTTCCCCAGGGACGCCAGGCTTGTGCGGCGCTGGTCCTGGCGCTATCTGTGGGCCCTGGCGCGGGCGGAGTACTGGGTCGACAACCAGGGATTCCCGCTCCACCTCGACAAGCCCTCCGGCACCACCTATCTCCAGACGTGGCACGGGTCGGCGTACAAACGTATGGGGTTCGACGAGACCCGGGTGCGTCTGCAGAACGCCCCGCAGCGTGAACGGCTCCAGCAGGCCGTGCACCGCTTCGACCACTTCCTCGTACGGTCCGGCCACGACGAGCGCACGCTGGCCCGCGCCTACCGGCTGCCCGAGAAGGCACTGCTGCGCACCGGCTACCCGCGTAACGACGTCCTGGTCGCCGCGCGGGCCCGGGACGAGGCGCAGGGGAGGCTCCCCCGCCCGGTGCTCGCGGCGGAGCTCGGTCTGCCCGACCACCGCAAGGTCGTGCTGTACGCGCCGACCTTCCGGGGCGGGCCGGGCAAGCGCAAACGGCAGCGGCTGCTCCTGGATGCGGCGCGCTTCGCCGAACGCTTCGGCGACACGTACACGCTGCTTGTGCGGGCGCACTACCTGGAGGCCGCGAGTCTGCCCGCGTGCCCGCCGGGGACGGTCGTGGACGTCTCGGACCACCACGACGTCAGTGAACTCCTGGCGCTGACCGACGTCCTGGTCACCGACTACTCGTCGATCATGTTCGACTACGCCCTCCTGGACCGCCCGATCGTCCTCTTCGCGCCCGACCTCGACGCCTACGCCGCCGAGCGGGGCAGCTACTTCGATCTGCGGGAGAAGGCGCCGGGACCGGTGACGGCGACCGAGGAGGAGTTGTTCGCCGCACTGGCCCGGCTGAAGACCGCCGACACCGGATTCCAGGAGCGGCGCGGGGCCTTCGCCGAGGAGTTCGGAGCCTACGACCGGGGGGACGCGGCCCGGGCGGTCGTCGACACCGTGTTCGCCCGGCATCTCGTCCCGTCCCGTACCGCCCGCACCGGGGAGCCCGTCGATGAACCGCAGCCGTGATGTCCTCATCGTCTCCAACAGCACCGACGAACTCGGTGGTGTGACCGGCTGGATGCACCGGACCGCCCAGCTGTTCCAGGAGGCCGGCCACCGGGTGCACACCATCGGCATCCATGCGGCGGAGCGGAAGATGGCCCTGCCCGAGCCGCCCGGCTATCCCGTGACCGCCCTGTATCCGGCGCATCCTCCGACACCCTGGGCGCCCAAGGGCGTACGGGACCGCTTCCGGGTCCCCGCACGGCGCGCGGAGGCCGCACGGGCGGCCCGGAAGAGGCAGGCCGTCGACCGGCTCTCGGAGATCTTCCGGGCGGCCGGGCCCGGCGGGGTGGTGATCGTCAGCCAGGTCTGGGCGATGGAGTGGGTCGGCGAGGCGGACACCGCCGGGCTGCGGGTCATCGGCATGAGCCACGAGTCCTACGACTACTCCCGGGCGAGTCACCGCTACCGCTGGATCAAGAACCACTACCCGCCGCTCGACCGCTGGCTCGTCCTCACGGAGGAGGACGCCGACAAGTGGGCGGGCGACGGGATGAACAACGTGGGCTTCATGCCCAACGCCCTGGCCGCGCTGCCCGATGTGCCCTCCCCGCGCGGCGAGAAGTCGGTCGCGAGCATCGGCCGGCTCACCGACCAGAAGGGCATCGACATGCTCCTGGACGTCTGGGCGCTGGTGGCTCCCCAGCGCCCGGACTGGCGGCTGGACGTGTACGGGACGGGCGAGGACGAGGCGGACCTCAGGGCGCAGTGCACAGGGCTGGGGCTCGACGCCTCGGTCCGGTGGCGGGGGCGCACGGACGATGTCCCCGGCGCGCTCGCCGCCTCCTCCGTCTTCGTCCAGTCCTCACGCGGTGAGGGCTTCCCGCTGGCGCTGCTGGAGGCCATGGCGAGCGGCGTGCCGTGCGCGGCGTTCGACTGCGCGCCGGGCGTACGGGAGATCGTGCGCGACGGAGAGGACGGACTGCTCGCGCCCGCCGGTGACATCGGCGCGCTCGCCGACCGGCTGCTCCGGCTCACCGGGAACCCCCGGATGCGGGACGCGATGGGGGACCGGGCACGGACCAACGTCCAGCGGTTCTCCGAGGCGGAGATCATGGACCGCTGGGAAGAGCTGTTCGCGGTCCTGGAGCGCTGAACGCCCCGGGGCGCCCCGGCGGCCCCGGGGTAGCGCCCCGGGGCCGGGCCTCACCCGTTGGTGTACTCCCGTACAGGCACCTGACGCGGGACCCCGCCGGTGCCCGAGTCCGTCAGCGGGGCGGGCAGCGGCAGGCCCGAGGTGTCGTCCAGGAAGACCCGGCGCACCACCCGCTCCGCCGCGTGCCCGTCGTCGTACGGACAGAACCGGGCCCGGAACGCCGCCCGGCGCTGCGTGGAACGGGGCCCGCGCCAGTGGTCCGTGGCGAAGATCTCGTGCAGCTCCTCCTGGTCACGGGCCACCGCCCCGGGAGGGAAGGCCGCCGGATCGAAGTACGTGCCACGGGCCGCCTCGTAGGCCTGCGCGTCCTCTAGGTGCAGGACGACCGGCCGGTCCAGGTTGACGTAGTCGAACATCAGCGACGAGTAGTCCGTGATCAGCCCGTCGGAGGCGAGACAGAGCTCCTCGACCGACGGATGGTCGCTGACGTCGATGATCCGTGGATGCCGGGTGTGGCCGGCGGTGGCCCCGGCCGTCGCGTCCAGGTAGTGGGAGCGGGCCAGGACCACGAAGCGGGGACCCAGGACGCGCACCAGCTGTTCCAGGTCCAGGGAGTGCCGCTGGGTACGCAGGTAGTCGCGGTACGTCGGTGCGTACAGCAGGGCGCTGCTGCCCTCGGGGACGCCCAGGAGCTCGCGCAGCCGCGCGGTCTCGTCGGGGCCCGTGCGATGGAACACGTCGTTGCGCGGGCTGCCGTACTGCAGCGTGGTGTAGCCGGACGGGTAGGTCCGCTCCCACACCAGGGTGGAGTGCTGGTTGGCCGAGAGGGAGAAGTCCCACTTGTCGACGTTGCGCAGCAACTGGCCGAAGTCCATGGAGCCCGCCGCCGCCGGGCGGTGCACGAGGTCGGTCCCCATGGACTTCAAGGGGGTTCCGTGGTGGGTCTGGAGCAGCACCTGGCCGCGTCTCTTCACGAGCCTGCGGTCGAAGTTGACGTTGTTCACGAGGTACTTGGAACGTGCCAGAGCCGTCCAGTACGCGGCCGTCCCCGGGTGCAGCACACGGGTCGCGTCCGGAACCGTGCCCGCGTCCTCCGGGCGGCAGATCCAGGAGGTGCGCAGCCCGGGTACGAGGGCCCTGGCCGTGGCCTCCAGCGCCGCGGGGCTACAGGTGTAGCCGCGGTGCCAGTAGGCGGCGAACACGGCGTCCTTGCTGCGGACGGGCAGCCGCAGCTGGACGCGGTAGTGCAGCTGGAGCGCCGCCCCGCGCACCGCCCGGCGTGTGGTCGCGGCCGCGCGTGCGAGCCTGCCGTGCAGCCGCTGCGCGGCCCACAGGGCGCGGTAGGTGCGGTGGGCGCCCAGCCGGAACAGCGCGTGCCGCAGCCGGGTCCGGCGTGGCACCGGGGCGCCGGCGGCGCGGTAGCGGCGGCAGTGCGCGCGGGCGCGTCGGAAGAACTGGGCCCGGGTGCCGCGCGGCAGCCGGTCCCGGGAGGTGAAGAGGGTGGAGAAGTGGTCGAGCATCCGGCGGAATATCACCGGGCGCCAGAGAGCGAGTTCGGGGCGGGCGTCGATGAAGGCGAAGACCCGGTCGTACTGGTCGAAGACGTCGAAGTGCCGGCGGGTGGTGGTGGACAGGATGTTGCCCCGGCGCCGCTGGCGGTAGCCCACGCACACGGCGTCCAGCACGGCGATCGATCCGGCCGCCATCAGCACCGGGTAGGTCCAGGGAGTGTCCTCGTAGTAGCCGGGCGGGAAGGTGAAGCCCTCGGCCTCGACGAACTCGCGGCGGTACGCCTTGTTCCAGACGACCATCAGGACCTTGAGCAGCTCGGGCCGCTCCGTCAGCCGGAAGGTGGCGGGGCCGGTCTCGGCGAGATGCCGGGCGAAGGTGTTGCGCACGCTCTCGCCCGACCAGTACGTACGGGCGTAGTCGTAGACCAGGACGTCCGGGCCGCCGGTGGTGTCCAGACGGTCGGCGATGGTCTGCAGCGCCTCGTGGGTGAAGGTGTCGTCGCCGTCGAGGAAGAGCAGGTAGTCCCCGGCCGCCCTGGCGATCCCGGCGTTGCGGGCGGGGCCGAGGCCGGAGTTGTGCGGCAGGTGAACGGCGCTGACCCGGGGGTCGCGCACGGCGTACTCATCGGCGATCTGGCCGCAGGCGTCCGGTGAACAGTCGTCGACCACGATGATCTCGTAGTCCTTGAAGGACTGGTTCAGCACGGAGTCGAGGCACGCGTGCAGATACGCCTGAACCCGGTACGCGGGCACGATGACACTGAACCGGGGCACAACACATCCAGGGGTCGCTCGCGGGAGGGCAGGTGGCCCGCAAACGGCCGATGGGGTGACTTGGTTACGTGGCGTGTGGCATTCGGGGGAAATACGAGGTAGGGCGGCCCGATCGGGAGTGAACGGGCCGCCCGGATGTTGACGAACGTATGTGCTGACGTGTCGTTTCGCAGCCGTGCGCTACTTCACTGCGCCCGCCATCACACCGGACACGAACTGCCGTTGGAAGGCGAAGAACACCGCCAGCGGAATGACCATGGACACGAAGGCGCCGGGCGCCAGCACGTCGATGTTGTTGCCGAACTGCCGGACCTGCTGCTGCAGGGCGACCGTGATCGGCGGGGACTCCGAGTCCGCGAAGATCAGGGCGACCAGCATGTCGTTCCACACCCAGAGGAACTGGAAGATCCCGAGCGAGGCGATCGCGGGACCGCCGAGCGGCATGACGACCCGCGTGAACAGCCGGATCTCGCCCGCGCCGTCCAGCCGTGCGGCCTCCAGCAGTTCGCGCGGGATCTCGGCGAAGAAGTTCCGCAGCAGGAAGATGGCGAACGGCAGGCCGAACGCCGTATGGAACATGATCACACCGAAGGTCGTCTCGAAGATCCCGATGGTGCCGAAGAGCTCGGACACCGGGATCAGGGCGACCTGTACGGGTACCACCAGCAGGCCCACGACCACCAGGAACCACCAGTCGCGGCCGGGGAAGTCCATCCAGGCGAAGGCGTATCCGGCGAACGAGCCGATGACGACCACCAGGAACGTGGACGGGACGGTGATCATGACCGTACTGAAGAGGGAACCGGTGATCGTCGAGTTGTCCAGCAGACGCTGGTAGTTGTCGAAGGTGAGCTCGGAAGGGGCGGTGAAGACCTTCCACCAGCCGGTCGCCGCGATGTCCTCGGCCCCGCGCAGCGAGGAGAGCAGCAGTCCGATGGTGGGCATCAGCCAGAACAGGGCCACCAGGACGAGGAAGACCCTCATGGCACCACCGCCCGCCCGGGAGGCGATCCGCGCCCCGAGGGACTGCTTGGCCTCTGTGATTCCGGTCGTCGTCACCGGCGCCCCTCCTTCCGCATGCGGCGGACATTGAACAGCATCACCGGGATCACCAGCAGCAACAGGAGTACGGCGATGGCGCTGCCCACCCCGAGATCCGCGTCCGTGCCGAACGAGGAGCGGTACAGCTGGAGGGCCAGGACGTTCGCGTCGTCCTGGGAGGAGCCCGGGGCGATGATGAAGACCAGGTCGAAGATCTTCAGGACGTTGATCATCAAGGTGACCAGGACCACCGCGAGCACGGGGGCCAGCATCGGGACCGTGATCCGGCGGAACACCTGCCACTCGTTCGCGCCGTCCACCCGCGCCGCTTCGAGGAGTTCCCGCGGCAGCCCCGCCAGGCCGGCGGCGATCAGCACCATCGCGAAACCGGCCCACATCCAGACGTAGCTCCCGATGATCCCCGGTGTGACGAGGGACGGCCCGAGCCAGTCGACTCCGTTGTAGGGCTCCCGGAAGTTGTCCGCCGGCAGCCGGAGCAGGGACCCGTCCGCCGAGGCGGGCAGGGTGAACACCCCGTCCGCACCGGCCGTCGCCGAGGCCACGACCTTGCCGTCCTTCACCGCCTCGACGGTGATGCCCTTGAGGCCGAGCTCCTTCGGATCGACGGCGTTCGGTCTGCCGCCGCCGCCCTTGGTGAAGTCGAGCCAGGCGGTCCCGGTGATGCCCTCACCCGACGCGGCGGGCGCCTTCGCGGGTTCCGCGTCGCCCGGCATCTTCGCCGGCACCACACCGACGAGCGGCAGACTCACCGGCTCACCGGCCCGCACCGTCTCCTTCGTCACGAAGGCACCGCCACCGTCCGCCTTCAGCGGATGGACGGGCAGCGGATGTGCCTTCGGGAAGCCCGAGGACTGCGCGAACGTGTCGTGCACCCCCACCGCGACGGCGTTGGCGACACCGCGCTCCGGTGCCTGCTCGTAGACCAGGCGGAAGATGATGCCGGCGGCCAGCATGGAGATCGCCATCGGCATGAAGACGACCAGCTTGAACGCCGTACCCCACCTGATCCGTTCGGTGAGCACCGCGAAGATCAGGCCCAGGACGGTGGCGACCGTCGGCGCGAACACGACCCAGATCGCGTTGTTCTTGACCGCCGTCCGGATGGTGTCGTCCGTGAACAGCGCCTTGTAGTTGTCGAAACCCACGAAGCCGGTGCCGGCCTGGTCGAGGAACGAGCGGTAGACGGAGTACACGATCGGATAGACGACGAGTGCGCCGAGCAGCACCAGGGCCGGCAGCAGGAACGCCGCCGCGACAGCCCTCCGGGTGCCGGTCACGCTCCCGCGCGGTCGCTTGCCCGTGGCAGGACGCTTGTCGGCGGGGGGCGCACTTCCGGCGCCCCCCGCTGTCGCTGTGGTCATCCCCGTCAGCTCGTGAAGGCCTTGGCCGCGTCGGACTCCAGCTCGGCCTGAGTCCCCGCGATGTCCTTCGGGTTCTTCAGGAAGTCCTGGAGCGTCTTCCACTCACCCTTGCCGGGCGTCCCGCCGAACGACTGCGGGGCCTGGTCGGACATGTCGAACCGGACGTCGTCCCCGGCGTCGATCAGCGCCTCGGCGATCTTCCGCTGCACGTCGTTCGGATACGCGGCCGCGTCCAGCGCCTTGTTGGGCGAGACGAACCCGCCGGCCTCGGCCCAGATCTTCGCCGCGTCGGTCGAGGCGAGCCAGGTCAGCAGCGCCTGGGCGCCCTTGCTGTCCTTGAGCGCCACAGCCGCGTCGCCACCCGTCACCACCGGGGAGTCCGCGCCGACCGCCGGGAACGGGAACACCTTGGCGTCCGTACCGATCTTCGCCTCGGTCTGCGCGATGTTGATGGAGACGAAGTCACCCTCGAAGACCATCGCGCCCTTGGGCTGGTCACCGCCGGTGAACGTCTGGGTGACCGATACCGGGAACTCGGTCTGCAACGCGCCGTCGGCGCCGCCGGAGATCAGGCTCGGCTTGCCGAAGAGCTCGGCGAGCGTGGTCAGGGCGTCCTTGACGGAGGGGTCCGTCCACTTGATCTCGTGCTTGGCCAGCTGGTCGTACTTCTCCGGGCCCGCCTGCGAGAGGTAGACGTTCTCGAACCAGTCGGTGAGCGTCCAGCCGTCCGCGCCGCCGACCGAGACCGGGGTGACGCCGGAGGCGGAGACCGTCTCGGCCGTGGTCAGGAAGTCCTTCCAGGTCTTCGGCTCGCTCGCGCCCGCGTTCTCGAACGCCTTGGCGTTGTACCAGACCAGGGACTTGTTGGCGGCCTTGAAGTAGACGCCGTACTGGGTGCCGTCGACCGCGCCGAGGTCCTGCCAGACCTGCGCGTAGTTCTGGCCGAGCTGGGCCCGTGCCTCGTTGCCGACCGGCTTGGCCCACTTCTTGGCCACGGCCTGCTGGATCGCGCCGACCTGCGGGAGCATCGCGACGTCCGGGGGCTGGCCGCCCGCGATCTTCGTACCGAGGAAGTTGACGATCGGGTCCTGCGCCGGGACGAAGGTGACCGTGGCACCCGTCCGCTTCTCGAACTCGTCGAGGACCTTGGTGAAGTTGGCCTGCTCGGGTCCGGTCCAGACCGCGGCCACCGATATCTTCTCGCCGTCGAGCTTCGGCAGATTGACGCTCGACGCGGGGTCCTCGCTCTTGCCGGCGTCGTCGGCGGGCTTGTCCTTGCCGCTGTCGCCGCTGCACCCGGTGAGGGCCAGCGCCCCGATCGCGGTGAACACCAGTGCGGCCCTACGCATGCGAAGGGTTCTGCGCATCCCTGCCCCGTCTCTCCTGCGCGCGCATGAGCGTCGAGCGGCACCAACGGCGGGACTCTGCGGTGCCGTTCACGTCTCACATCGTGCGGTTCACGTCGTCCGTGCGCACAGTCCTATGCCCGGCGCACCGGAGCCGCAATACCGCGGCCTGTGCCAACTCGGTGATCGTGATGGGCTCGTGACGTCGTGGCCGGCGGCAGAAGTCTAGGGAATCAGCGGAGGGAGCGGCTCCGCGTTCACCGAACGGGCCGCCCTCTCCAGGGCGCTGGCGAGCAGGGCCAGGTCGGTGGGTCCGTTGCCCAGCTCGCGGACCGGCCGGCGGGTCGGCGGATCCCCCATCCGCTCCCACTCCAGGGGCACGACGGTGGGGCGCAGGGTCGCCGTGCGCGGGATGCGGCCGGTGACCCGGCCGCCCTGGAAGGGCGTCACCCGGCCGTCCGGATGCCCCAGCCGCCCCCGGCCCGGCGCGGCCTCGTCCGGGGACGGGGGGACGACGGGCGGGTCGAGCACGATGCGCAGCCGGGCGCCCCTGGCCAGCTCCGTGTCCTCGGTGCGGTCCGGGCGGGCGGACGTGGCGACCAGATGGACGCCGAGGCGTCCGCCGCCCCTGGCCACGGCCTCCAGCACCCGGACGACGGACCCGGCGGACGGGCGGCCGGGGCTGCCGAGCGCCGGGGCCACCAGGGCGTCGAAATCGTCGGCCAGGACGACCAGCCGGGGGAGAGGGGAGGGCCCGGGGTCCAACGGGCGGGCCGCGGTGGTCCGTAGCCGGAGAGTGCCGCTGGCGGGCGATTCGAGGTCGCCGCGCTGTTCGGCGGAGTCGGCGGCACGACGTCCGGTCAGCCCCTGTGACTCCTCGTACCGCGCGTGCCATTCGGTGAAGTCCAGCGTGCCCAGCAGCTCCGCCCGGCGCTTCAGCTCGCCGCCCAGAGCCTGGGCGAACTCCCGCATCCGTACGGGATCGGAGGCCACCAGGTGTGTGAAGACATGCGGCAGCTCCGTGCAGGGGCGCAGCCCCTCGCCGCGCTCCCCGTGCTCGCCGCCCGCCCCGTCGATGAGGAGGATGCCCAGCCGGTCGGGGCGTGCGGCGGAGGACAGGGAGGCTGCGGCGGCGCGCAGCAGCTCCGTGCGGCCGCTGCCTGCGGGGCCCTCGACCAGCAGATGGGGTCCCTCGTCGGCCAGGTCTACGGAGAGCGGGCCCCGGGGGCCTGCCCCGAGGACGATCACGGGCCGTCCCGCGTAACCGGAGGACACGGCTGTGGGGCCGGTCTCCATGGTGGAACTGTCGCGTCGCTGCGCGCCGATCCGGGGCGTGGAGCCGCCTCCGGCCGCGGGCGGGTAGGCGGAGCGGCCCGAGCCCGAACTGGTCGGACCGCTGCTCCGGAACGGGGTGTGCCCGGAGTCGGGGGACTCACGCTGCGCGCCCACCCGGGGCCCGGTGCTCAGGGTGCGGCCGGAGCCCGCCGTGTCCAGGTCGGCGGAGCCGGATGCGGCCGTGCGCACCGTCGCCCCTGGCTGGTTTTCGGCCGTGGAGGCCCAGCGCGCCATCAGGGAGGCCGGGGTGGCTCTGGCGAGGCCCAGCTCGTCCAGCAGCCGGGCGGAGGGCGGCAGGGCCGCCGCTATGGGCCGGCCGGGCAGGACGGCCGTGCCCTCGTCCCGCAGCGGGGCCAGGGCACGGCCGAACCGCTCGGCCCAGGCCGCCGACACCGCGTCCACCGCGGCGACCGTGCCATGGCCGGCGGCCTGGCCGCCCGCCGTGCGCAGCAGCCGCAGCGCGGTCGCCACGTCGCCGCTGAGCATCGCGACCGCACCGCACTCGCGGAAGGCGATCGAGGCCAGGCACGCGGCGTCGTACGTCGCGGCGACCGGGGAGGTCGGGGAGGCGGCCGGGGTCTCGGCCAGGCAGATCAGATGGATTCCGGCGGCGGCTCCGGCACCGGCCAGGCCGGCCGTGGTCTCGCGCAGGGCCGCGGACCCGGGATCGCCGTCCACGATCACCACGGTGTACGGCCCGGTGTGCTGCCGGGCCGCCTCGGCCACGGAGCTCCGGTCGGCGCTTGCCCAGCCGTGCCCCAGCGGCCCCTCCTCCATGCGGCGCACCAGCTCCGCCGCGCGGGCGCCCGCCTGCTCACGGTCGTACGCGACGAGCAGGCGGCAGTCCTGGCCGTGCATGGGGCGCAGATGGGGCAGCCAGCCGAGCCAGGACCACTCGCGCCGCCGCTCCTCCAGGCTCCGGGTCCGGTCCGTGCTGATCAGCACGATCTCCACGTCGAAGGGGGAGTGCAGCGCGGCGAGCTGCGCCACCGTCGAGCGGGCGAGTCCGGTCAGCCGCGACCTGGGGCCCGCGAGCCCGAGTGAGCCGGCCTCCCGCAGCCCCACGGTGACCGGCACGGCGGGCAGGTCGGCCCGCTCCGTCGTGCCGAGCCGCACGACCAGGGCCTCGGGGTGCGCGGTGTCGCGCTCCCACAGGCGGGGGCCGGGGCCGAGCGCCGTGAGGAGCACGGTCGCGGGGTCCGGCCAGGTGCCTGCCGGGGCGGAGGGGGAGTGAGGGGGTACGGAGGGGGAGCGCGGGGCGGAGGCGGGCTCGGGTCCGGTCGCCGGCGAACCACCGGACGGCGTCCCCTGCGTCTGTTCCCCCTTGCCGCTCGCGAGCCGTCGCGCCCAGGCACCTATGCCGCCGCGTCTGGGGGGCTCTCCGGGCGCGAGCGCGGAGCCGCGGCCGTGGGTGACCCGCGCGAGGGGCTCGCCCTCATGGCCGGACGGGCCGTCTCCGTACGCCTCGTGTCCTGTGGGGCCGGAGACGTAGCTGTGGCTGTGCTCCCCGGGGGCGGCAGGATCCGTGTCGGGTTCTCCTTCTCCGGCCGGCGCCGGGGTGGTGCCCGCCGCGTCCGGGCGGGCCACCCGCAGATGGCCCTCGCCGTCCGGCGTCGTCGTCAGCGCGGGTGTGCGGGTGCCTGGCGTGAGCCGCAGCGTGGACTCGCCGAGCCGCAGCAGGGCGCCGGGGACCAGCCGGACCGGGCGGTCGTGGACGTCGGTGCCGTCCAGCGAGGTGCCGTTGGTGGAGCCAAGGTCGGCGACGGACACCCGGCCGTCGTCCGACACCGTCACCGCGCAGTGCAGCCGTGAGACGTCGGGGTCGTCGAGGGGGACGTCCGCGTCGGCGGAGCGGCCGATCCGGATCTGTCCGCCGTGCAGCAGGTGGACCCCGCCTGCGTCGGGACCCGCGATGACATGCAGCCGGGCGGGAACGGCGTCGTCGGCCGCCTCGTCCTCGCCGGGCACCTGGAGCGAGAGCACCGTGCCGTCGATCAGGGGCGGCTCGCCGAGGGCGCAGCGCTGAGGATCGAGCCGGTCGCGCCCTGCGTACAGCACGGTGGCGCCGCCGCCGAGGGAGCCCTCGGGGCCGGAGACCGCCGAGGCCAGGCTGGAGGCGACGGCCGCGAGAGCCGTCCCGGCGGGGGCGGTCACGAGCACGTCGCAGGCGCGCGCCGGGGTCTGGCCGCTGTGCGGCGCGAGGACGGTCAGCCGGATCTGCATCGCCGTCAGCGGTCCCTTCTGCGCGGGGCGCCCGGCAGGGGAAATGCCCTGTGATTCCCCCCACCCGGCGCGGACGCGTCGTCCGGTACAGGTCGTCACGGAACATGAGGCTCCCGACCCCACAGTTCTGTGCTGGAGGCATCCTCGCACCTGCCACTGACAACACGCCCGAGGGTGACCGCTTAGTGATCTTGAATGGCCGAGTGTGGGTGTAAAAGTGCCTGCTTGGTCCTGCCGGGGACGTGCTGCACACTCGTTCGGCAACCAACTCTTCCGTGTGGGCGTCTTCCCGTGAACACAGCGGCAACACGACCGGAGGACGACCGACCGGTGCCCCGTACGGCGGCATTAGAGTGGGTCGGAACATCCGGCGGGCCCCGGGGGACCGCGAGCACAACGATCAGCAGGGAGCGCGTGACGTGCGGCCAGTCGGCAGCAAGTACCTGCTCGAGGAGCCGCTGGGACGCGGCGCCACGGGCACCGTCTGGCGAGCCCGCCAGCGGGAGACCGCGGGCGCCGAGGCGGCCGTCGCCGGGCAGCCCGGCGAGACCGTTGCGATCAAGGTCCTCAAGGAGGAGCTCGCCAACGACGCGGACGTCGTGATGCGCTTCCTGCGTGAGCGCTCCGTGCTGCTGCGGCTCACCCACCCGAACATCGTGCGCACCCGGGACCTCGTCGTCGAGGGCGATCTCCTCGCCCTCGTGATGGACCTGATCGACGGTCCCGACCTGCACCGCTATCTACGCGAGAACGGCCCGCTGACCCCGGTCGCCGCCTCGCTGCTCACCGCCCAGATCGCGGACGCGCTGGCCGCGAGCCACGCCGACGGCGTCGTGCACCGCGACCTGAAGCCCGCCAACGTGCTGCTCGACGAGCGCGACGGCGGCATGACGCCGATGCTCACCGACTTCGGCATCGCGCGCCTGGCGGACTCCCCGGGCCTGACCCGGACCCATGAGTTCGTCGGCACGCCCGCCTATGTGGCGCCCGAGTCCGCCGAGGGCCGTCCGCAGACCTCGGCCGTGGATGTCTACGGCGCGGGGATCCTGCTGTACGAGCTGGTCACCGGCCGTCCGCCGTTCGCCGGCGGCACCGCGCTCGAGGTCCTGCACCGGCACCTCAGCGAGGAGCCCCAGCGCCCAGGCAACGTCCCTGAACCGCTGTGGACGGTCATAGAGCGCTGCCTGCGCAAGGACCCGGACCAGCGGCCCAGCGCCGTGAGCCTCGCCCGTGCGCTGCGTGCGGTCGGCGCCGGCATCGGTGTGCACGCGAACTCGGCGCAGATCGCGGCCGCCGAGGGTGTGGGCGCCCTGCTCGCCCCCGACCCGGCCCCCGCCGCCGTCCCGGACACCCCGGACGCGGCGGACCCGACCCAGGTGCTGCCGAGCAACGCGGGTTCGTACGACCCGTCGGCCGCGACCAGCGTGATGCAGCAGACCCCGGGCGGGGGCGGCCAGGCCGACCCCACCGCGATGATGCCGCCCGTGCCGCCGCGCCCCGACGGCTCGCCGGGGCCCGACGAGCCGCACCCGTGGCAGTCCCAGCTCAGGGCCGCCCGGGACCGCAACGAGCAGACGCAGGTCCAGTACCTCGACCCGAGCCAGGACCCGCTGCGCCGCCGCCCTCAGCGCCAGCAGCCGCCGCAGGACAGGCAGCCACAGCGCCAGCAGCCGCCGCAGGACAGACAGCCGCAGCGCGCCCAGCAGTACCCGCCGCAGCAGCAGCCCCAGCGATACCAGCCGCAACCCCAGCAGCAGCGGCCCCCGCAGCCGCAGCAGCAGCAGCACGCGCCCCCGCAGCAGCCCCCGCCCCAGGCGCCGGCCCCGCGCCAGCCCCGGCAGCGCGGCGCCAACCCGATGCGCATCCCCGGCCTCGGCTGCCTCAAGGGGTGCCTGTTCACGGTGGTGCTGCTGATCGTCGCCGGCTGGCTCATCTGGGAGCTGACACCGCTTCAGGACTGGGTCGCCCAGGGCAAGAGCTTCTGGGACGCCATAGGGGACGGCATCGACACGGTCACCGGCTGGTTCGAGGACCTGGGCGGAAGCGGCTCCGACGGCACAACCGGTCAGTAACGTCGCCCAGTCTGTGTCTTTGTCGACTTCTGCGGGCCCAATTCGCCCGCAGAAGTCTAGGTTGGCGCCATCCAGGGCACGCAACACCCCGTTCGCCGCGTAACTTTGTCGACCGGGGGTCAACGCCAGCCGCTGAGGGAGCAGTCTTGGCACGGAATATCGGCAGCCGGTACACCGCCCACCAGATCCTGGGGCGCGGCAGCGCCGGCACGGTGTGGCTCGGCGAGGGGCCCGAGGGCCCGGTCGCCATCAAGCTGCTCCGTGAGGACCTCGCGTCCGACCAGGAGCTCGTGGGCCGCTTCGTGCAGGAACGCACCGCGCTGCTCGGGCTCGGGCATCCGCACGTCGTCGCCGTCCGCGACCTCGTGGTGGACGGCACCGACCTGGCACTGGTGATGGACCTGGTGCGGGGTACCGATCTGCGCACCCGTCTGGACCGGGAGCGCCGTCTCGCGCCCGAGGCCGCCGCCGCGATCATCGCGGACGTCGCCGACGGTCTCGCCGCCGCGCACCGCGCAGGAGTGGTCCACCGGGACGTCAAGCCGGAGAACATCCTGCTCGACATGGAGGGCCCGCTCGGCCCCGGCGGTTCCCATCCCGCGCTGCTCACCGACTTCGGTGTCGCCAAGCTGATCGACACCCCGCGCCGCACCAAGGCCACCAAGATCATCGGTACGCCCGACTACCTGGCCCCCGAGATCGTCGAAGGCCTCCCGCCGCGTGCCGCCGTGGACATCTACGCCCTGGCGACCGTGCTCTACGAGCTCCTCGCCGGCTTCACCCCCTTCGGCGGCGGCCACCCCGGGGCCGTCCTGCGCCGCCATGTGACAGAGACGGTCGTCCCGCTCCCGGGCATCCCCGACGAGCTCTGGCAGCTCCTCGTGCAGTGCCTGGCCAAGGCCCCGGCCTCCCGGCTGCGCGCCTCCGAGCTCGCGACCCGGCTGCGGGAGATGCTCCCCCTGCTGTCCGGGATACCCCCGCTCGACGTCGACGAGCCGGACAACGAGGCCGAACCGCAGGCGTACGACGACCAGCAGTACACCCCGGCCGCCGAGGAGCCCCGCCGTCGCGGCGCGGTCCCACTGGTCCCCGGCGCCTCCCCGGACTCCAACCGGGACACCCATACGAGCATGCGCGTCCCCGCCCCCGACGAGCTCTCCGGAGGCCCCCTCGGCACGGCCCGCGCCCCGCGTGCGCCCGGCCGGCCGCGCCCGGGTTCGGCCCGGAACAAGTCGGCGGCCATCCGGAAGCGGAGGATCACCCTGGGTGTCGCGGCGGTCGCCCTGTGCGCGGCGATAGGGGTGGGCGGCTGGCTCGCCACGAGCGGCGACGACCCGGGCGCAGCCCCCGAGGACACGCGGAATTCGGCTCCTTCGACCCCCTGAGAGCAGCCCGTGAGGGGCCTGGATCCAGGGGAGGGGCATGTTCACTCGTCCAGCCGTTACGCTGGACCCGTGGCAGTCGTCGATATTTCCGAAGAGCTGAAGTCCCTCTCCTCGACCATGGGGTCGATCGAGGCCGTCCTGGACCTTGATGCGCTGAGGGTCGACATCGCCGCGCTCGAGGAGCAGGCGGCGGCGCCGTCCCTCTGGGACGACCCGGAGGCGGCGCAGAAGATCACCAGCAAGCTTTCGCACCTCCAGGCCGAGGTCCGCAAGACCGAGGCCCTGCGCAGTCGCATCGACGACCTCGAGGTCCTCTTCGAGCTCGCCGAGGACGAGGGCGACGCCGACGCGCGGGCGGAGGCGGAGGCGGAGCTGGAGTCCGTCCGGAAGGCGCTGGACGAGATGGAGGTCCGCACGCTCCTCTCCGGCGAGTACGACGCGCGCGAGGCCCTGGTCACCATCCGCGCCGAGGCCGGTGGCGTCGACGCCGCCGACTTCGCCGAGAAGCTCCAGCGCATGTACCTCCGCTGGGCCGAGCGGCACAACTACAAGACCGAGGTCTACGAGACGGCCTACGCCGAAGAGGCCGGCATCAAGTCGACCACCTTCGCGGTGGAGGTTCCGTACGCCTACGGCACGCTCTCCGTCGAGCAGGGCACCCACCGGCTCGTCCGGATCTCCCCCTTCGACAACCAGGGCCGCCGCCAGACGTCCTTCGCGGGTGTCGAGGTGCTGCCCGTGGTCGAGCAGACCGACCACGTCGAGATCGACGAGTCCGAGCTCCGCGTCGACGTGTACCGCTCGTCGGGCCCCGGCGGCCAGGGCGTCAACACCACGGACTCCGCGGTGCGTCTGACCCACCTGCCGACCGGCATCGTCGTCTCCTGTCAGAACGAGCGCTCGCAGATCCAGAACAAGGCGTCCGCGATGAACGTCCTCCAGGCGAAGCTCCTCGAGCGCCGCCGTCAGGAGGAGCAGGCGAAGATGAACGCGCTCAAGGGCGACGGCGGCAACTCCTGGGGCAACCAGATGCGTTCCTACGTCATCCATCCGTACCAGATGGTCAAGGACCTGCGTACGGAGTTCGAGATCGGCAACCCTGAAGCGGTCTTCAACGGCGAGATCGACGGCTTCATCGAGGCCGGCATCCGCTGGCGTAAGCAGAGCGAGAAGTAGCGGCAGCCGCAAGGCTGTTGGGCCCGGGCAGGGATACCCTTAGGTTCTAGTGGTTGTCGCAACACCCCAGCTCAAGGGGTGCGATGGACTTCGAGATCCGCAAGGTGCGGACCACGGCTCAGGGGCCGGT
>NZ_JBIWKH010000028.1:17026-61479 GCF_044765585.1 Streptomyces sp. NPDC102441 | reverse complement strand
CCCCGCGGAGCGGGTACCACATCGCTGCGCGATGTGCAAGGGGCGCGGTCGCTGCGCTCCCTTCGCCCACGCGGAGCGTGGGCGCCTCCCTCCGCTGCGCTCCTGGAGGCAGTGGGGCCGGCCGCTGCGCGCCCGGCTGGCCGCGCGGTGCGCGGGCGGGCTGCTGGGGTGTGGTGGTGCGGCTAGTGGGGCCTCCAGTAAGGGAGTTGGGGAGTGCTTCGCACTCCTGGGCGGGTCCGCTGCGCTCCCCCGCCTGACGGTCCTTCCGGCTGCGCCTCCAGAACCTTAGGGCCCGCTGGCGCGGGCTTGGCTGACTGTGAGGGTGGGGGTCGCTCGTTCGTGTGAGTTCCAGTGTAGTGCATGCATCGGTTTGATGCAGCATGTACCGTTGGCGGAAACACGGGACACCCCCCAACCACCCGGGCGGGGCGCGCTTTTTGATACGGCATCAGCGCCGGAATTCAGTTCCACCACTCAGCCGAGGAATAACGAATTGGGAAGCTGTGGACCCGAGCCACAGAACGGTACCTCAGATATGGGAAAGTCGGAATTCCGGCGTGCGGAGGTACCGGAGGCGAACGGCCCCTCGGGCCGGGCGGCGGAACCCGTTACGGACCTCAGCCCCTCTCGTTGGCGCTTCTCTCGTCACGGTCGGCTCCACCCGAGACTCAGAGCCGCTGCTGCCGTCCACGACCCGCGCGAAGGCCACGGAGCCGCACGCGAAGCCGCCTCAGCCCCCTCGGGTCCGGCCGGCACCCGTGGGCGGCGAGATGGGTGCGTATAGAGCGATCAAGCATCACCGCAGCTCAGCGGCCATGCCATGTATCGCTGAGGGCTAGTTGAGTATCAATCGGGACGCACCTTTCCCCTAGAGGGGAAATGATCATGTGCCGATTCGGGGCAAGTTCGGCGTGGCGGTTCCCCTCCAGGGGAAATGCCCACTACGGTCAGGGCGCGTACATCGTTCCCCTCCAGGGGAAAGCCCGAGGTGAGGAGCGGTATGGGCCGGGCAAGGCCAGCAGCCAACACGAGCACTGGCGAGTACCTCCAGCTGGAGCTGCTCGACAAGAACGACAAGCCGTTTACGTGGAGCGGCGGAGGCCGGCACGTCAACGCCAGCAAGAAGTTGGGCGCGGCGCTGTTCTCGAAGGACAGCGGGTACTCGAAGAATGACAAGCTGGTCTGGGGCTACTACCTGTTCAACTCGCCCCCCGGGGACGAGCCGCTGCGCGAGAGCTTCCGCGAGATCGGCATCAACCTGGAGCTGCGTCCGAACGCGGTGAGCAAGTCGGTGGGTAGCCTTCATCGTGGGGGCTACCTCCTGGAGGCGGAGAAGGTGGGTCGGGTGAAGTTCTACAAGCTGAATCCCCGGGCGGCCTACGACGGCTCCTCGGGACAGCAGCGGCACGCCACACAGCACGCGCGCCACCCGTCGACCACCTGCCCGCCGGAGAAGAAGGAGGCGTCATGACCACGCAGATCGCCGAGCCGTTCGCCCCGCGCTTCATGGAGGCCGCAGAGCTCAACGACCTCCTCCTCCGGTCCCAGCTCAAGCAGGGCGCTGACCTCAAGGTCCTCATGTACTACGCCACGGCCGTCCCGATGGGCGAGCCGGTCCGCAGCACCGCCACGGACATCGGCCGCATGGTCGGCCTGAGCACCACCAGCGCCTCGCGCAGCATCGGCCGGCTCGCCGAGAACGGCTGGCTCCAGCTTGCCTACAGCGCCGTCGGCGTGAAGTTCTACCGCCTCGGTGCCAAGGCGTCGGGCCTACCGCCGGCGCCCGGAGCGCCGGACGACGACGCGGACGCGCCCCTGGCGACCGTCCGGCACCTTCACGCCTCCTGACCCGGCCGCCCGCCCGGCCGGGCACCACGGCGCTGCACCTCACCAGGGTGCGGCGCCGTTCTCGTATCGCGGGAGAGGCGTTACATCGTTCCCCTGGGCGGGAAACGGCAGGTGGGGCGGCCTTTTGGCGCTGCTTCAGGGCCTCGCCCGAGCGCGCTGACCTGCGGCAACAGCCGCGCCGCCCCCCTGGTGATACATCGTTCCCCTCTAGGGGAAACCCTCAGCGCTGCTACGCGTTTACCCACGTCAGCGGCATGCGCGGTACGACGTCGGTCTCGCTGGTGCTACCGACGTGTTCTGGAGGCGCAGAACGAAGTCCGTGTTGAGGGGAGCCTGCCGCCGACCAGCGCGTACATCGTTCCCCTGGAGGGGAAAGCGGGGTGCCTGCGTCGACACCAAAGCGCCACGCCACCTTGTACAAATCCGAGATCACCCGCCCCCGTACGAGACAGGCCCCCGCCGACGCGCAGCCCCAGACGCGCTCGGAGCTGTCCGGGTCGCCGGCCTAGCCATGGTCGGCGACCCGGTTGCAGCAGCCGTGCCCGCGGCTGCCCCGGTTCAGCGGCCATCCGCTGCACCGGTGAGGTTGCCCTTGCTACCCGTGCAGCAGCCCTGTGCCGCCTGGCCGTGCGATTACTGCGCTCCGCTCTGCTGCACATCTCAGCGGACTTGCAGCAGACGTCCTTGCACCCTCACCACCAGGAGCAGCGGCTCGTGCAGCAGGACGGACCGAGGGCGGAAGGGTGCAAGGTCCGGCGGGTGCTGGAGGTGCTCGTCAGGGCTTCGCCGGGAGGTCGCCAGGGCGTCTGGCCGGGGCCGTGGCGGCACCGTTCCTTGCACCCCAATGTAGGTAAGTAGTTGTAGTGCCTATGCGCGGGTAGAACTCTCCTCCCCCTGAGAGCGGGGCTCGCGGCCGGGAACGGCGAGGGTGCAGCTCCGGGACGGAAGACGCGGCGACCTCGGTCCTGGGGCCGTTGCCGCGGGCCCGGCGCTCCCCTGCCCGCTCGAACCGCTGTGCGCCGCTGTGAGCGCCTCTGTGGGCCCTGGACGCATTCGGGGAGCCCGGAGGGCGTCAAAACGCCGCAGGCGGCCGTACAGCGCCGGGAAGGATCATGCGGGCGGGGTCGTAGTCGGGCGTCGGTGCAGGTGAGCGGGTGAGGATTTCCCCGCGTGGCGAGCTTCGTTCTCAGGGGGAAGAGAGTTCAACCCGCACATAGGTACTACCTGTACTACCTACTGATGGGGTGCAAGAACGGCTGCGGATCCGGCCCGCGACGAACCGCTGGCCGTGGCTCCCGCAGCGGCGCCCCGAGGAGCACCCGGGGATGGGTGCAAGGGTGCAAGGCCCGTGCGTCGAACCTCTCTCTGCTGACGGTGCCGATCTCATCCGCGCGCAGCGCGAGACCGCCCGGCGCATCCGTGCGCGCCGTCGCGTCAGCCGGGTTTTCCACAGCTTCACCTACCGGTACTTCGCCTACGGCGGGTGGGAAGAGCGCGCTCGTCATCTGGTCAGTCAGTCCTAGGTATTCCTCTTACGCGAGCGATCCCTCACCAAACGACGGACCCGATCCCTCACCAAACAACGAACATGAGGTCCGCCGTCTGCCCGTAGGTGCCGACGGCACCTCCCGGTCACGGCAGGCGCTGGGCGAGGGTCTCGCAGTGCCCCAGGGACGTCGCCGCCACTTCGAGGTCGCCTTCAGCCGCGGCCCGGCACGCCAGGCCCATCACCGCCAGCATGTTCTGCAGCGGGCTGTCCTCGCCGTCGGCGCCGGCTTCTTCGACGCGGGCGAGCAGCACGCGGTCGGCCTGGTCCAGGACGTCGGACCAGACGTAGCCCAGCGCCTTCGGGTCGACGCCGGTCAGGGCCGTCAGCCACAGGTCGGCGTGCGAGCGGAGCTGCTGCTCGGCAGTGCGGTAGTCCAGGACGGTCCCGCAGGACATCGAGCCGTCGTCGGGGTGGGACGCGGCCGCGGGCCACGCGGGCAGGTCCTCGGAGTGGGCGGGGCACAGGAACACGAGCCAGGCCGCGCCCGGCCCGTCGTCCCGTGCCGGGCCTTCGCGGAGCGTGGCGGCCGGGAGGGAGCAGCCCGTCGGGGCGGTGCGGAGTCCACCGAGGTTGCGGTGGGCGGAGAGCTGCTGGATGAGGTGGGGCACCTCGGCTCCTTCGGCGGCTAGACCTCGATGTACGCGACGACGATCACGGTCCCCAACACCGAAACCCAGTACAAGAGCCGTACGCGCTCGACGTCGTCGGCGTACTCGCGCAGCTGGGGGCCGGCGTCGGTGCCGGGGAGCGGCTCGCCGATGCCGGGGTTGACGGAGATGACGACCAGGGCGCGGTCCAGGGCGTGGATGTCCGCCTCGCTGGTGATGCTCTCCAGCTGCTTCGCGGCGGAGTCGGAGAACGTGATCCGGGCGCGGCGCGGGCCGTGCTGCCTGGGCATCAGGCGACGGCCGGGCGCTGGGCTGTGAGGCGGGTGAGGTGGGCCTCGCGCAGCTCCTCCCATGGGGTGCACTGCTCGGGGTCGGGCAGGCCGTTGGTGGCGATGTCCTCCAGGACGGCGGCGAAGCGGTCGGCGTCGGCGCGGGTCTTGGCGGCGTACGCGCGCACTGCGTCGGCGGCCGCGGGCTCCAGCTGCCGGGCGGCGGTGTCGGCGGGGGCCGGCTGTTCGCTCATCGTGGACTCCAGAGGGCCGGAACTGGCGTTGCTCACCACGGTATCGCCGGGGGCGCGGGCCGGGGACCGCTCCGGCCGAATTGGGCATCGGTTGCGCTCCGTAGTCGTTTCCGGCGGGGTGTCACGCTGTTCGGTGCGGGGCCGAAATCCGGGGGTCGGCCCCGTGATTGCGGGCCCGATGGGCAGCGTGACACCCCAGCGTGACAGCCGGATCGGGGGTGCGTGACACCCCGAGCGTGACAGCGTGACAGTCACCCTTGGTAATCAGCGGGCGGGGTGGGCGCGGGTGAGAAACGCGGCGAGAGCATCGGCGGCTTCGGGCTCGGTGGTGGCGATCCGGGCCGCGAACGCCAGCTCACCGAGGTCGGCGCCGGGGACCAGGCGGGCGAGTTCGGCGAGCAGCGCGGCGTGCGCGAGGACCGGCGCGTTGAGAAGGCCGGCGGCTTCCTCGCGGGCGGCGGGGTCGCGGTAGTGCCCGAGGTGCGCGGCCAGGGCGTGCGCGAGCCAGGCGTCGACGTCGGCCTGGACGTACCCGCCGGCTCGCCGGGTGAGTTCGTCGCGTACGGCTTCGTCACCGGTGCGGGGTTCGGCCTGCTCCAGGGTGCCGAGCTCGCGCAGCGCCTGGACCTCGTCGGCGCGGGCCGCGATCCGCTGGGCTTCGCGCAGCTCGGCTTCCCGGGCGGCGGCGGCCGCGGCGTCGGCGGCGAGCTCGGCCTGGACGACGACGTCGCCCTGCGGGTCGTACACGTCGTCGGTCCCGGCGAGCAGCTGCGTGATGCGCGCCCACTCCGCGAGCTCCGCCGGTCCGCGCTCATCGTTCGCCAGGTCCTCGTGCCGGGAGTCCTGCCGGGCCATGAAGTGGGCGTCCTCGAGCGCGGCCGCGGCCTCCGTGTGCGTCATGCCCCGGGCGCGGCGGCGCACCGAGCCGCGGCCCACCTTCGCCTGGTCGACCGGCTCACGGGGCGCAGCGGCGTACGGGGGCAGCGGTCGGCGGGTATCGCCGCCGGGCGGCCACATCCTGGTCATCTTCGGTCTCGCATTCGTGGTGAGGAATGGAGCGGGCCGCCGCCAGAGCGCTGTACGACGGCCCGCCGATACGTTTTATAGCAGGCCCTGAATTCGGGCGGGTCAGAAATTGAAAGCTATTTTCGTCACCGACGTGAAATCTGCGCGCAGACCATCGGCCAGTGTGCCCCAGTCCGTGAAATACGACTCGGTGATGGCCGCCGCGACGATCGGGTGTAGATCTTCCTCCGTCGCACCAGCTTCCTGGAGCTCCAGAATCTGCTTCACGTAGAAGGGCGAGATGTCCGTGGTGATCTGACGCTCGCGGCCGTCGTCCGAGCTGCCCGTGCAGGTGAATCCGAAGTACGCCGTCACCTCCACCATCATCCCCCGGGACGTGGACGCCTGTGCGCGTGCCTGTGCCCTGACCTGCGGTTGCCACTCCGATTCCGTCTCTTCCACCAAGGCGGCCTGGAGACGCTTCTGCGGCTTCTTCAGCTTCCCGGCGAGGTAGCGCTCCACCGTCCGGCGTGAGGTGCCCAGGCGCTCCGCCACGGCTGCGGTGGACCCGCCCTCGCGCGTGCGGAGGAATTTCATGCGTGCCTTTGCCGATTTCGGGGCGGGCCGGGTGAAGAGCTTCCGCTCCGCCCGCGCGAGGGCTTCCAGGATCTTGCCGCGGCGCGGGGCCGGCTGCTGCTGCTCGTGATCGCTCATACCTCCAGGGACCACGGTTCACCTGTGGACAGTGGCCGGGCTTTCGCCCCCACACGCGAGCGAGCCCGGACCAACTGGTCCGGGCTCGCGGGCTGTTCGGGGCAGGCTGCTACAGGTCGAACTCCAGGTGCTCGACATCGAGCATGCGGACCTCATCCAGGCTTCCGGCGCGGCGGCCGCCGTCCTGGAAGTAGACCTCCTTGAGTGCTTCGGCCGCGATCTCCCGCAGGCGGTCGTCACTGACCCCGGCCGCTTGGGCGTCGAAGAGGCGGGCGGCGTAGACGGGCGGCAGGGCGACGGTCAGGTGCCGGATGCGGTCCTGGTCCGTGGAGCCGATCGGCGCGGTGTAGCCCATGCGGGCGCGGGCGTCGATGACGATGCCGCCGGTCGTCGCCGCCTTCTCGCGGGCCTTGGCCCGGATCTGAGGCTGCCACCGCTTGGTCACCTCGCGCTCCAGGCGCGCGGCGAGGTCGGCGCGCGGCTTCTTCGCCTTGCCCGCCACGTACCGCTCCACCTGCCGCTGGGACATGCCGAGCAGTTCGGCGACGGCCTTCGTGCCGCCGAGCTGCTTGACCATGTACCGCATCTGCGGGCCCGCGGACTTGGGTGCCGGGCGGGTGAACGCCTTCTGCACCGCCTTGTCCAGGCCGTCCCCGAACATGCTCATCGCCTGCGTACTCCCCTACTCGCCGTTGTCGGCGTCGGTGACGGTGCCGTCCTTGATGGACCGGGCCAGGTTGAGCTCCGGGGCGTTGAACTTGTCCCGGACCTCCTCGCCCCACAGGACGGACTGGGTGCCCTCGTGCTTGACCAGGCCGGGGTTGATGCCGAGCTTGAAGCCACCCGGGAGCGGCTTGCCCTCCCGGTAGGGCAGGAAGTCCAGCGGCGAGGGCCCGTTCGCGGCGTAGACGACGCAGTCGGACAGGATCGCAATCGGGTACTGCCCGGTGAACGCCGCGTGCTTGACGATCTTCCGGTGGAGGTTGATCCGGGTACGGGAGATGACCGCCGCCCGGATGTCGGGGCGCCACGTCGGGCGCTCCAGGGCACGCCACCGCTCGCCCGACCGCCAGCCCTCACCGCGGGGCCGCTCGCGCAGTTTGCCGATGCCGCCCTTCACCGTCGCCTTGATCGCCGAGACGACGATCGTCAGCTCCGGGTCGCGGTCCTTGTAGCCGTCCATCGCGGCGAGGAAGTCGGCCGGGGCGAGGTCGGCGTCGACGCCGAGGTCGGCCATCGTGGCGAGGAAGGCGTCACGCAGCCGCCCGTACCAGCCGTCCAGGTAACGGCCGCTCTCGTACCGCACCCACGCCTCGACCGGCGCGACGTCGTAGCCGAGCTCCTGGGCGTACGCCACCGTCGGCGTCGCGTACCAGGCCGGGCCCGTCGGGCGGTCGCCCTTCGGCGTGAACGGGGAGGGGAGCAGCGAGCCGTCCAGCTCCACCCACTCCTTGCCGACCTTCACCTTCGACAGGTCGACGTGGGACAGGTCGACCAGCCACGAGCCGGGCAGCTTCGGGTCGAACACCGGGTTCTTGACCTGCGTCGGCTCACTAAGGCCGACGTTCAGCCCGTTCGCGCCGGCGGCGAACGCCATGTTGACGTCCAGTCCGACCAGGTAGCGCAGCGTGCACTCGGCATCGGTCATCGGCCGCGCCCAGTCGTACGCCTCCTCGAACAGCTTCTGGTCCGGTCCCCGGACGGTGAAGCGCGGCAGGTCCGCCAGCAGCGGGTGCCCGTCCGGGGCCTCGCACGGCGCGCAGTCCACCGGGTCCTTACCCAGCGACCCGGGCGTCTTGGTCTCGGACTGCCGCAGGGCGCCGGTCTCCTCATCGCGTACGGCGTGGGTCGGCGGGTGCAGCGCGGTCATCAGCTCCAGGCCGGTGACGGCGGTGGAGCCGCGCGGCGTCATCACCCGGGCCGCGTAGACGCCCAGGACGCGGGCGAGCTCCGCCGGCGGAAGCTGCGCGGCGTCGCCCCAGAACCGGGCGTCCAGCGCGTTCCACGACGGGATGCACAGCTGCACGCACTGGCGCTCCGAGCCCTTGGCCGGGCGGAAGATCCGCGCCCACGGCCCGAAGCCCCTCTTCGTGAGCTTCCAGTCGGCGCGCACCAGCTGCTTGATGACCTTGTGGCCCTCCGGGATCCGACCGGCGTCCTTCTCCTCCGCCGTGAACGCGACGGGCAGGCCGTAGCGCTCCAGGGCGGCCTCGGTGAGCACGAGCAGCGGGTCGGCGGGCCGCCCCGGGCCGGACAGCTTCGGCTGCCCGAGCTTCGCCTCCTTGAGCGTCCAGTCGACCAGGGACGGCAGGGACTTGGCGGGCACGTCCAGGACCAGGCCGCCGGTGCAGTACGCCAGCACCTTCCCGTCCTCGACGTCGACGACCGCGAGCGGTCCGTTCTCGAACCGCGGATCGGTGCCGCCCGCCGGGGTATTGGCCGGGGCCGCCTTCCGCGTGCCGGGACGGCGCGAGGTCGGCGTGCTCCTGGTGGCGGGCGCCGGGCGCGACGCGGCGGCCGGAGCAGCGGCGACAGGGGCCGGGGCGGGGGGCTGGGTGTTCTCGGTTGCAGTCATGACCGCAGCCTCGGACGCCGGACCTGTGGACAGAGACCGGACTTCCGCCGGGGCAGGTGCGCCGGTGAACGTGGCGGGCACCGGGGCCGGGTAGAGCTCCGCGAGCTGCTTGAGCAGCCGCGCGTACGCCTCACGCTCGGGGCCGCGCGGCTCGGTCGGCTTCTTCACCGACTCCCAGGCGGACACCGTGGCCCGGCGCACGTTCAGCGCGCCGGCGATGTCGTCCAGCGTCAGGCCGTGGGCGACCCGCAGCCGCTTGCGCTCCTCCGCCGACGGTAGAGGAGAGCGGGACGCGACCAGCGCGTCGACAGCGTCGAACATCTCGGACATGGAACACCTCCTGACGCAGACTCTACCCCATGAACCGTAAGAATGGCGTACTTCGACCGTACGAACACCGTACGACCACTCTTGAGGGTGAGGCGACGCTTCGCGCTGACCCCGCAGGGCGCGCCATGGCGCGGCGAATCCGCGCCATGGCTGGTTCTTACGAATGCGCACCGGCGGGAGACGCGGGTCATTACCGTCGTGACCATGGCAAAGGGGAAGATCGGCCCGGTCGACTGGGCGATGCGGGCGGCGCTGTGGCTGTACGCGCTCGTGAGCGTCCCGCTGTACCTGTGGTTCCTGCACCACATGGGCGACCGCTGGGGGCAGCAGCTCCCCGCCGATGACGACCTGCGTTTCTGGCTGCCGATCGTCGTCCCGCTCGCCGCGTTCAGCTTCACCACGATGTCCAGCACGTCCTGGTGGTACAGCACCGAGGCCCGCCCATTCCTGCTGGGCCGCAAGGGCTGGCGCTTCATGATGGTCTTCGTCGTCGCCCTGTCCCTGATGGCCGGCTTCTTCGGCTCCGCGCACCGGGACTTCGTCGCCGTGGTACTGACCTTGATGGTCACGACCATCGGCATCGGCGGTCTGTGGCTCCTGCCGCCGGCGCTGTCCCCGCAACTGCTCGACACCCTGCGCCCGAAGGAAGCGGCGCCGGTTGATCCGTCCTGACGACGCTTGAGGGAGAACGTGATGAGACTCGTCTGGCTGGCCGCGATCACTGTGCTCGCCGTTGTGATGGCGGTGTTCACGCCGTACGTACTGCGGACCGAATCGACGTGGCAGGCCGCGGCCTGGCTGGTCATGCTCGCTGCAACGGTCACCGGCATCGCCGTACTCATCCGCGCAGAGCTGCTGCTCCGCCGCCTGGAGCGCCCCGCGAACAGCGACGTCTCCGAGACCTGATCCGCCTTTCCAGGAACCCGTGTCCGTCCCGCCGTCGAAGTGGAGAAACAAGCGTGCTCGACAACCTGGTGGCAGTGTTCACCGGCAAGCACAAGGACCGCCTGGTCAAAGCCGCCGGGGTGGCCTCGGTCGATCTCATCTGTGCGGGCGACACCTGGCGGGCCGTCCACTCCCAGTGCGCCCGCCGCAACGACATCATTGCCCTGCCGGGCCGGGACGCCGGCGGTGAGGGCCGGGACCTGCAGCCGGTCAGCCTGACCGGCCCACAACTGGCCCTCGTGCTCGCCAAGCTGTTCCGCGGAGCGCGCGGCTACTCCGTCGCCCACCCCCACGAGCGGGCCGTCTACCAGCGGGTCTACGACGCCGCCGCCGCGGTACTGGACCAGGTGGACCTCAAGGAGGCGGAGGGGAAGCCGATTCCACCCATCGTCATCGACGCACGACTCGGTTCCGAATAGAGGTCGGGCTGATGGGCCCCGCTGTCGCCCATCAGGAGATGCTCTGACCACGATGGGCGATTTCTTGGGCGACCAGGTAGTTGGCCCAGTCGAACCACGGCCCCATGTCCCCGAACGGACCGCCGGTCTTCGCCTCGGTCAGGAGGAAGTCCAGGCCGCCGTCTGCGACGTTTCGCCCTCCAAGGGCTTCCGCTCGGGCGAGCATCTTCTTCCGGTCCAGCTCGAAATGGTCGAGCGGCCCGCCGCTGCACCCGGGCAGGAGCCGCTCCCCGGGCAGCGAAAGCCCAGCGCACAGGACGCTCATCCACGGCTCGGACGTCAGCTCCTCCAGCGTCTCCACCGACAGCCCGGGTGCATTGGTGGCGAGCCTGTCCAACAACGCGGTCGCGAGCATCACACACGCGCTGACGTGCTTCCACGCCAGGTTCTCCACCTCGATCTCGTAGTCGACCGTGGCCTGCTCAAGCGCCAGGAGCGCCCCGGCATGACGGGTGAACCGCTGCCCCTCGGTGTAGCGGTTCGTGTTGCTCAGCGTCTGATCCACGCGGTGCCCCAGGACGTCTGCGCTCCGCAGCTCGTGTCTCAGGTCCGCGCACGCGCAGAACAGGTCGCGCAGGGCCCCCACCTCATCGGAAGTCAGCCGGTCCAGTTTGGTGAACTGCGGAGACGAAGTCACGATCCCTCCCAGGAAGTCGCTGCTCACGGTAGTGGTGCCCGCCTCATCAAGACGTCGGTTCATGCCACCTCACCGGCCGCCTGCCGAGGGGGCGGTGCCACTGCGGCGGGTGCTCCGGCTCGTTCGGCGCGGGCCCGGCGCAGCGCCGCGGCCTCCGTCGTGGCGGCCTGGCGGCGGCGCTGGACGCGGGCCTGCCCGATCTCAGCCGGCGCATCGTCCGCGACGACACCCGGCTCGGGGAACGCCCGCCGCGCCAGCTCCCGCATCGCCTTCGTCTGCCGCTCCACCGCCGCCGCGATACCCGGATCCACCCGGGACGGCCGTGCGGCCTGGCGGTGCGCCTCGATCGCACGGCGGTACCCGTCCGGCGGCGGCCGGCGCTCCACCGGAACGGCGGGCGCGGCCACCTGCGGGGCCGGGGCGGCGACCGAGGCAGCGGGACCGGCCGTCATGGGTGCGGGCGCCAGGACGTGCAGGGCGCGGACGTTCGCGCCTCGCACCCGCTCGTTGGCCGCTTCGATCAGCTTCGGCGCGCTCCAGCGGAGCTGTGTGCCGCAGGCCGGGACGTCGGGGGCGACCTCCAGGCGGCCGGTGTCCGCGTCGAACGCCACCGCCCGGACCCGTCCGGCGAGCTCGGGCACGGTCGCGGCGAGGATGGCGTCGAACTGGGCGAGGACGCTTCCGCCGGCGGCCGGGGCGACCATGCCGCGCTCCGTCATCATCATCCCGATCGCGCTCCCCAGACCGAGCGGCTCCCGGCCGTCGCGTCGTACGGCGGTGCCGGTGCGCCGCTTCGGCTTCTTCGTGGTGGCGCCGTTCTTCCTCGCCGCTTCCCGGGCGGCGAGCAGGGCCTGGCGCGCGAGGTCGACGCCGCTCGGCTGCGTCTCGGTGGTCATGCGATCACCGCCGTGTCGCCGTCCAGCCGGCGGGTGGCGAGCTCGGGCAGCCGGTCCGTCCACGGCGCGGGCACGGCCGTCTCGGTGCGGGCCGCCGCCTGCGCGCGCAGCTGCTCCAGGCGCGTGGCCATCAGGTACTCGACAGCGCGCTCCCGGGCGGTGTCGGCGGCCTTCGTCGCCGCTGCGACGGCGTCCGCACCGTGCGGGTTGTGCTGGAACCAGCGGCGGCCCTGCTCGGTCTTGTAGGCCCGCTTCGCCTCCGTCTCGGCTTCCTCGCTCTGCCCCAGCATCGCCAGGGCGTTGCGCCGGTACTCCGCAAGGGCCTGCTCAGCGGTGTGGAGGGCGCCGAACGCGAGGACGGACGCGGTACCCGCCGGGTCGCCGTCCTGGTCGGCCGGGTCCATGGCGCGCACGTAGTCGGCGCGGACAGCAGCGATCTGGCGCTCCAGCGACACCCGCACATCGGCGACGGTGGCGGCGACGTGGCCCAGGTCGGTGAGATCGGCGGACCAGGTGGCCGCGACCATCCCGGCCTCCACGATCAGGGCCTCGGTCCGGCGCCGGTAGCCGCACGCCTCACACAGCCCGGCCGCCCGCTCCTGCCCGCAGTCCTCGCACGCCAGGGCTTGGCGCACCGCATCGGCAGCAGCCGCGGCCGCCGCTTCACGCTCCACCCGCTCCTGGTCAGCCGCACGGGCCGCTTCCCGCCGGGCCTGCTCCGCAGCTGCCTGCTCACGGCGCCACACGAAGTCCTCCGCCTCCAGGGCGGCCTGCTCGCGCAACCGCCCCTCGAGGACGCGCCGCCGCTCGTCGTCACCGAGGCCAGGGAACTCCCGGTCGATGTCCGCTCCGATCCGGGCGCGGCGGGCCCGGCGCAGGTGCAGCACGTTCCCGCAGTTCTCGCAGTCCTCGCCGGTGTCGAGCCGGATTCCGTCGTCGCACTTGCGGTGCGAGCAGGCCGGCCGCTGGGGCAGGCCCCGCCCGAGCAGCCACCCGAACGGGTCGGTGACCAGGGCCTCGCCGCCGGTCTGCTCCAGCCGGTCGGCGAGCCGGTCGGCCAGCAGACGCGGCGCACCCTCCGACGCCACTCCCAGGCCCACCACCTGCGCCAGCGATGCCTTCGCGACCTCCTCCACCCGGTCCTGCTGCCAGCCGGACAGCCGCCCCCACAACCACGCCACCGGCCCCAGTGCCACCCGCAGACCAAGATCAGCCGGAAGGGCCACCCTCCGCTGCTGCTGCGCCTTTCCACCACCCACGGCCTTCAGCCGGCGACGGGCCCCGGCACCGGCAGCGCGCTGCCCACCCAGCTCATCGACCGCGGACTCTTTCGGCTTTTCCCCGCGCAGCGGGCCAACCCCGGCCACCGGCGACGTCGACGCGGCAGCGGTGCCTTCGCCGTCGACGGCCCGGTCCTCGCCCGCGCACACGCGCTCCGGCCGACGGCCTTCAGCCCCACGGCCTTCGCCGGAAAAACCACAATCAAGCTGCTGAGGAACGACGGGAGTAACCACAGAAGCGTGGTCTGCGTGGAGCGCTGCACCATCGGGACGCTCCTGATCCGCCGCATCTCCGGCGCTCTCAGCACCGCCGATCCCAGACGTACCAAGGGCACCAGCCGTACCGGCCGGAGCATGATCTCCGCACGCACCATCAGGACGCACCGAAAACCCGAGACCGGCGCTCTCAACAGCCTCCACAGAGGCCGGCGAGCGCCCGTACGCGCGGGCCACCGGCAGCAGCATGACCCGGGCCCGGCCGTTCATCCGCGTCGACGTCGCCTTGCGCTGCCGCGCCACGACACCGGCCTCCGTCAGCCGGGCCAGGACCTTCCGGGCCCCCGAGGGCGAGCAGCCCAGCAGCCGGGCCAGCGTCGCCGCCCCGCGCCCCTCCTTCACCCTCACCGAGCCGCCGCACAGCTGCAGCCAGCCCGACGCCCGGGTGTTCAGCACCATCAGCAGCAGAGCGAGCCGGTCGGTCGCAGCCCCCTTGCCCCTACGGCCGGCCAGCAGACCCGGCGGCGTCGGCTCCTTGTTCTCCGGCGTCCAGCCGTGCCCGAACAGCGCCTCCAGGAGGTGCAGCAGCGTCGCCAGCTCCGCCTTCGTCAGCGCCAGCGGGTGCCCCGCTCCCCCGCTCTTGCGGGCGTTCCACAGCGGCATGACCAGGCAATCCAGCCCGGTCGGGTGCCCCTTCGCGTCCGTCACCACCTGCGTGTGCAGCACGTCCGAGCCGCGGAGCACCGGCAGCACCTTGTGGTGGACCGTGGACTCCTTCATGCCCAGCCAGCGGCCCAGCTCCGCGCCCCAGATCGAGGTCTGGTTGTCGTTCTTCTCGCCCTTGGGCGCCCGCGACTTCGCGTACAGCACCACCGCCGCCAGCCGCGGCGCGTCCTTCAACCCGACGATCGACGGGTCCGACAGCAGCGCCTGGATCGCGGCGAGCAGCCGCAGCCTCATCCGCCGACCCAGACGCAGCGGATCCTCCAGGCCGTTCTCGCCCGGCTTCCCGGAGGCCGGCACCGACCGCAGCGCGGTCCGCTGCCCCGGAAGCCGGGCCCCGTCGACCGAGTTGTCGACGTCGTCCCGCAGCGGGTGGTCCAGCACGGCGGCCGACGCCGCCACGGCACTCATCGGCCCACCCGGACAGACACGGGGCGCGGCGAAGAGGAAGAGGAACAGGTCATCCGGCGAGCCTGGAGGACCGGCCCTGTGGACAGAGTCCGGGCCGCCGCGAGGGCATACAGCCCTCCGCGCGACTCCGCAGCTCCCACCGGTGCCGGTGTGACACCTGTGACCAAGATGTGATCAGGATTAATGCCGCGAACTACGTAAATAGCCCGAGCGGATCCCGTCACACGGGAAGCCCGCCACCCATGAACCGGGGTGAAACGGGCAAACTCAGGCTGACAGGGGGACGCCAGATCGTGCACTATGGCGGAACAACCTTTCAGATTCATGGCCGCACCTCCGCCCGCTACGCGGGAAGGGGCCGACCGATGGAGATGTGAGGGGACCGCCCACTCCGTGAGGAGCGGGCGGCCGGACGAAGATCCAGAGGCGAGCCTTTCTTTCCTGTGGTGATTCGAACGGATGTTTCAGTGGCCCGTGAGGGCCGTTCAGTGGCCCTGGCAGGGGCCGGTGGAGCTCGGTCTTGGCAGACCGGGTGAAGCAGCTCGGTCTTGGCAGACCGGGTGAAGCAGCTCGGTCTTGGCAGACCGGGTGGAATGGCTCGGTCTTGGCTGACCGAGTGGAGCGACCCGCCTGGCAAGGCGGGGTTGTGCTGATTGAGATAAAGAAGACCCAGCTCAGTGAGCTGGAGCCCAGCGGCGGGTGTGAACCGGCGACTGGGCGGCCGACCTGGATATTGATCTGGTCGGCGAGACGGGCCACGCGGGGCCGAAGTGGATTGGCAGTCCACTCTTTTGGCACGCGCGGTCGATGGCCGCTAGGTCATCCCAACCCCCTGAATACGGAGGTTGGCGTCAAGCTGCCCAGGCGCGCACCCGATGGCGTGATCGCGATGGTGAAACGGCGTAGCGGCACGTGAAGTTCCGACGACGCGGGTACTCTTCATCCCGCGATCACCTCCTTTCCAGGTGAGTCGCCCAACGAGGCTTAGCCCCGTTCGAGAGCCCCCAGCGGACCATGCCCGGTCTTGGGGGTTCTCGCCGTTATGGATCAAATCTGCGATCACCCTAACCCCGTGTGACGACACATTGCGGGGCTGAAAACGCACCGCGCCCGAGAAGTCGCGAATGCCGGGAAGACTGCGGTGTTTGACGGCAAAGTCGTGACCGAGGTGGGTCACCCAGTGGGTAAGTCCCTGAGGCGCCATCAGGTCAACCCGCCTAGGTGTGTGTTGATTGCCTTCGAGTGGCGTACGACTGAGGCAGGCCGCTGACCCAACCATCCGGACAGGCGATGGGCGGGGGCTTCGGTGCGGACGTGTTCAAAGCCTTCGCGCAGGTAGAACCGTTGCAGCATCAGGTTGTCGCGCCAGCAGTCCAGCCGTACCCACGACTTGCCCTGGGTGCGCGCCTGGCTGCCGGCCCAGTCCAGGAGAAGACCGCCGAGGTTGCTGCCCTTCGCGGCCCGAGCGGTGATGAGTTTGGCTACGTAGACGGCGCTTTCGGGAGAGTCGCCCGGTCGCCAGAAATCCATGTCGGCTGGAGCGAGTGTCACCGTGGCAAGTACGGCCTGGTCCTCGACGACCCAGGTGCGGCCAGCCTCGATATCAGCCATCCACTTCGCCAAGGCCGGGCCGCGCGTCTGAGGGTTTCTCCACTGGTCAATTCCGGCGGCAGCGAGCCAGCCTTCTGCCTCGATACGCAGTGCCATCAAGGCGTCAACGTCTGCCGTAGTGGCGGGGCGCAGGATCACCGGTTGATCTCCAGCTCGTAGATGATCCGGTTGCGGTCACCGGGAGCAATCGTCACCATCACGCGGACCGGAAGACCGTCTGCTCCGAAGCCAATTCGGACGTGCTGGCATACAGGGGTACCCGGAAGGTTCTGCAGGTTGAGGCGCTCGATCTCGGCACTCGTGGGCATCCTGATGTCGAGCTCGTCGCGGATGCGGTGCTGCGGATTGCCCGTGGCAGCGAGGATGCCGCCCTTCATGGTGACGTCGCGCTCTTCCATGAGAGGGGTGCCCTCAGCGATCTCGACAGGGAACCAAGAATCGGCGAGTTGGCACGGCTCGCCGTCAACGAGACGAAGCCGCCGGCGGGCAACGACAGGTGTGCCCGGCTCCAGACCGAGCCAGTTCGCGATGTCCTTCGGCGCCGGTTCGGTCGAGACCTGCGGGACGCCCTGCTCGGGCTCCCTGCCTTGGGCTCGGACCTGCGCTTTCCAGTCGTCGGTGTTGGTCACCGGGTCGTCGCTTCTCTCGCCACGTTCGTACTCGCCGGGGTTCCAGAGCAACGGGTTGTAGACCCTCACGAACGCGCCCGCGCCTTGGCGCGCGACGACGTGGCCGGACTCCTTGAGCTGGGTGACGGCCCGATACACGAGGAGCTCGCTGACGCCGAACTCCGCCGAGATCTGCTTCGTGCTGGGCAACTTGTCGCCCGGCTGCAGCCCACCGGAGTCGATCCGGGCGCGGAAGGTCTCCGCGATCGATCTGGCCGTAGCCGGCTTCTTAGTCATGGCGGGAACCATAGCGCAACTTCCGATAGGAAGTAATGGGGTGGGGCCGTCCAATCGATCAACCACGGGCTGAACGGCCCCGAACGGCGGTCGGTCAGCTGGTCGGCACGCTGTAGCGCAGTACCCAAGCATTCGGAGCCAGGGTGTGCACGGTCACCTCGACGGCGCGGCCTTCGCTGGTTCGGCCCACATGGATGATGCGGAGCAGCAGAGTGCCGGTCTCGATGCCGAGTGCGGTCGCCTCCGCCTCGGTCGCCGAGTGCTGCTGGATCTCCTCGGTGACCTCGGCCTGCTCGAAGCCAGCCTCGGCCATACGCGAGATGATCCCGCCCTTGCCCGGGTCGGCCTGCTCGATCCCGGCAGCTTCGGCGACATCGAGCGGGATGTACGAGTCGGCCAACTGCACCAGGCGGTCGGCGCTGAACATCTGACGCTTGCGAGTGGCGGTCTCGGTGCCGGCCTCCACACCGAGGATCGCGGCGACGGCCTCCGGGGCCGCGTCGCGCTCCACGGTCGTCTCGACGCGCGGGACGCCGCCCAACTTCCTGATCTCGGTGTCGAAAGCTCCGCGTGAGGCGCCCTCCTCCCGACGGGCACGCAGATAGCGGGTCGAGGAGTCGCGCAGGATCTTGTCGTTCACGGTGAGGAAACCGTCCTTCATCTCGTGGTTTTGATGGGTGGTCATGCCGGGTCGACAGCTGCTTCCGGCGGGTCGATCGGCCAGGTGTAGCTCAGGGTCCATAGCGTCGTCGACACCACGTGCACGCAAACCTCGACGGCCCGCCCCTCTGCGCTACGGGCTACGTGCGTGATCTCGTACACCTGGCGTTCCATGGGGATGGCCAGAGCGCTGGCCTCCGCCGGACTGGGTGAGCGGACGTTGATGGTCTCCGTGATTGTCCGCTGGCCGTGGCCCAGCTCTTCCAGCCGGGACTTCGAGCCTCCCGCGCCGGTGTCCTGCTGTTCCAACTGGGTTCCGAACGCGACGCTGCCCGGGAAGTAGCTCGTGGCCAGTTGGACGACGATCTCGCTGGCGGACATGACTCGCGCCCGGATCAGCACGGTGTCCGGGGCTGAGGGATCGACATCGAGCAGCTCGGCAATGCGCGCCGGCGAACTGCCGCGGCTGATGTCGGTCTTGCTGACCGGAGCCATTCCCAGGCGCTCGATCTCGGCTGCGAAGGCACCGCGGGCACCGTTCTGCTCCCGGGCAACACGCATGTAGCGGCCGGTCCCATCGCGGTGGATCTTTCCCAGGATGGGCGACACGATCGTGCCCAGCTTCTGGACGCCGATGGTCAAGCCCCGCTCGTTCAGTTCGCTGTATGCCCGCTGGACCGTGGTTCGTGAGCCGCGACCGGCGGCGACGAGGTCGGCGATCCTTGGCAGCTTTGCGCCGGGCGGGTACACGCCCTCCGCGATCTCGCTCGCGATCTCGTCCGCGAGCTTCTTCCACCGTGGCGATGCCATGGCGCCTCCCTTCCTACGGTCTGACGACCCATCCAACCTTAATTCCGGTATTAACGCACGGAACCGCTTGACCCGCAGGAAAAAACCGGGATTATTCAACAGGTCGGACGTGGTGGCCCGCGCACGCAGGGTCACCGGGAAGTGCGGCAAACTTCCTATTGGAAGTTGTTGACGGCGGGGCCCTTGTGGGTCTACCGTCTGGAACAGCTTCCGATAGGAAGTGGCAACGACCAGCGCAACAGGGCTGGTTGACGCTGGGTCATATGACCTCGCACCACTGCACCATCGCAGTTCCGCAGCTCGTCTCTTCGGAGTCGAGCAGGTGGTCGGAGGCGGTAGCACGATCAAACCCCCCGGCCGGCAGCACTGCTTGTACGACCTCAGCGCTGATGCGCTGTCTGTCCGCCGGGATTCGAGCCGTTGGCTCGTGGGCCTGGTGGGCGGAGAGAGCATCCGTCCCGCACACACCCCTCCTTCTCTCTTCCTGCCGAGGAGTCGCCATGCCTGAGCTCGCCATGCCCAAGGCCGCCAAGCGCAAGGGCCACACCCACACCTCCCGCGTCAGCACTCTCGACGCGATCGCCCTCTCGGCCCTGTCGCCCGGACACATCGACATGCGGACCGTGGAAACCACGCAGACCCGCCGCATCTCGCTGGTGTGCCCGGACTGCGGCACTTGGGTGGCCGTGACCTCCCACCGCGGCACCTACCTGCTCAAGACGGTCCCGCACCACACCGGCAAGGCTGGCGTCGCCGCCGCGATCCGCTGCCGCTCCAGCAACCGCCTCATCGACGTAGACATCACCGACTACGCCTGGCGCCGCCAGTACAGGGACTGGGCACGCGAGGAGCGCCTCGCGGTCGACATCACCCGCCACCGCCGCGCCACCGTCCAGACTCTGAAGGTCGCCCGGCCCCAGGAGCGCCCCGCCGACCGGCGAGCTCAGTGGGAGCGCGCGGCGCCCGCCGCCCGCCAGGCCGACGCCGCCCGTACGGTTCCCGCCGACGCGATCCCCACCACTCGAGGCCGGGCCGTCGACGGACCCGCCGGCGCCCCGCTGGCCATGATTCCCCAGACCGCTGGGGATCGCCGCTCCGTCCTCGCCCTGGCCACTGGCATCCTCCATGCCCTGGTCGACGCCGACCAGGACCGGTGCGCGAGCGACGCCCTTGCGGAGCACCTCACCCGCGCCGCCTACACGCACCTGGCCACGATCGAGGGCCGCCCCCTGACCCCGGCAGACCAGCCCGCACACACCGCCCTGGTGGCTGCGGTCAGGGCCGCGTTGCCCGCCCCGGCCTCGGGCGAGACCGCAGCCGCGTACACCGCCCGCTGCCGAAGCTCCGCACTCGCCGCCTGACCAACCGGCCCGGACGAACGACCGCGGCCCCGGCCATCCCGAGTGATCGGGGAGGCCGGGGCCGCGGCTGCTCGTACAGCAGTCGACTCCCCATTTGGGGAGTGATCGCGACAGCCCGTGGGATTGCAGCCCTCGGACCGTCCAGGACCTGACTGGAGGACCTGATGCCCAGCATGGCACGCACGATTCCCGCCCCGTCGAACGGCCTCTACGACGACATGGAGGACGACGACAACCAGCGCGGCCCGGAGCGGGACGAGACCGACGCCTTCCACTGGTTGGTCCGCCACCTGGTGGCCGACGGCGACTCCCGCGCGGCGAAGGCTGGCCGCCGCGCCCGCCGGACCCTCGCACAGATGGGGGCGGTCCGGTGAACGCCATCACGAGCCTGACCGACGCGGAGCGCGCTGAGCTCTCGCGTAAGAACAGCGAGCAGAACCAGCGGTCGGAGAACAACCGCCGCTGACCCGATCCCCCGGCATTGCCCGTCGTCCCCGCGCCCCCACGGGCGGGGCCGGCGGAGAGCGTCGGGAGCTCACCCCCGCTCCGGCCGTCCGGCCGCAGACACGCGAACAGCCCCGGGGATGCACCCCCGGGGCTGTCGAACGGACCTTCTGGGAGGCCCTGATGAACCGCTCCATCGTACGCACCGCCTACTACGGCGCCGACACCACGGACATCATCGAGCGCCCCCGCGCGGCCTGTGCCAGCGAGGACCCCGAGCTGTTCTTCCCGATCGGCGACACCGGCCCGTCGCTCCTCTGGGAGGAGGAAGCCAAGGCCGTCTGCCGTACCTGCCCGCTCATGGAGTCTTGCCTCCAGGGCGCGCTGGAGCGCGGCGAGGACTACGGCGTGTTCGGCGGGCTGTCCGCGAAGGAGCGCCGTTCCCTCAGGCGCCGCGCGGCCCGCCAGCGCACCGCCTGACGGGAGCGTTGGGCAACTTCCGGCCCGCCTCGCAGTACCGACGTACAACGGCTGTCCGCACGGCGGGCCGCCGGCCTTTTCGCACGTCTCCAGCCCGGGACAATCCCGGGATTCGCCTTCCTCCCCGCAGGAGAGCCCCATGGAAAGCAGCCTCCAGCTCGACATCGCGACGACGTTCACCGGCACCACCGCGCTGCCGGACTCGCTGTGCACGCACACCCCGAAGTGCCCGTCGGCTGCCAGCTCCGACCGCGAGGCCGCGCAGGTCGTGGCGTCCCACCCGGAGCAGGGCTGGAACTTGCTCTGCAACGCCGTACTGGTGTTTGAGGACACCGGCGAGTTGCTGCCCGACGGCCGGATCATCGCCCCGCACCGGCCCCTCGCCACGGTCTGACGGCTGCCTGATCCGCCCGCACCGACCGCCGAACTCCTGGCGGCCGGGTCGGGCGGTGACTGAGAGCCGGACAGCCCGGACGCCCGGCCTCGTGCCGGTGCACGCGATATGAGGAGAGCCCATGGCGCAGCAGCCGCAGACGCAGGCCGTCCAGCCGAAGACCCACTACCTCAAGGGCGACTTGGTCCTGTTCCGCGACGTCGAACGGTTCTGGCTCGGTCTGCCGGGCCACACGTTCGTCGGCCGGGTGGAGCGGTCCTGGACGAACGTCCACAGCGGCAAGCTTCTCTACGACCTGACGGAGCTGAGCGGCAACCGCCCGCGCCGGGATCGAGCCCGACTACATGCGGCCGCTCCCGGCGGCCGACGCGATGCACGACATCGACACCGCGCCGCTGAGCGAGCCGGACACCGGGGCGATGACTCCGGCCGCCGTCGCCTGGCTGCGCCAGCACCTCGTACAGGACGCCGCCGCGCTGCCCGCCCGGCACTGACCACCCAGCACAACGGCCCTCCGAGCCCCCGGCATTAGAGCTGCCGGGGTCCCGGAGGGCCTGGTCACGACCCTACCCACCGCCGTAGATCCACGGTGCCCCTCTGCACGGAGGCGCCCGGAAGAGAGGACACCCCGTGGCCACCAAGCCCGCCACCCGCCGCAGGCGCCAGCCCGCAGCGAACACGAAGCCCCGCAACGGGCGCGCCAAGGCGACGCCGCCGCCGGCCTCCATCCCCGCTCAGGCCGCCGCCCCCGACACCACCGTGCCGCTGGTGTACCCGGAGGCCGACCCGCTCCTGGCCGACGCCGCCGACCGCGCCGCCGATCTGCGGGACCTGGCCGCCGACGACGTCGCGCGGATCCTCGCCGACGGCCAGGCGCTCGCCGCCGAACTGATGGAAGACGCCCGTACGGAGGCCGCCTCGTTCACCGCGGCGGTCAACTCGGAGCAGGCGCAGATCATCGCCGACGCGATGAAGGAAGCCGACCAGGTCCGTACGGAGGCCGCCACCACGGCGGTCGCCGACGCCGACCAGGTCCGTGCCGCCGCCGACGCGACGGTGGAGCAGCTGCTCGCCGACGCGCGCCGCGACGCCGACACGGTCGCGGCGACGGCGGCCGGTGAGGCCGATCAGGTCCTCGCCGACGCCAAGGTGACGGTGGAGCAGCTGCTCGCCGACGCGCGCCGCCAGGCGCAGGAGGTCACTACCACGGCGGCCGTCCAGGCGGAGCAGGTCCGGACCGAGGCCGCGCAGGCCGCCGCGAAGGCGCTCGCCGACGCGGAGGCACAGCGCACCGAGCTGCTGGCCGGTGCGGAGCGCACCGCGGCTGAGACCCGCACCCGCGCGACGACCGACGCCGAACAGGTGCTGGAGCGGGCGCGAGGCGAGGCCGACCGGATGCGCGAGAGCGCGGACGGCCAGGCCACGCAGGTACGGGCCGGAGCCGAGAAGGTCGCCGCTGGCCTTCGCGCCGACGCCGACCGCGCCCTGGCCGATGCCCGCATCTCCGCTGAGGAGCTGCGGGCCGCCGCCGACAAGGACGTGGTCCGGCTGCGCGAGCAGGCCGAAGCCGACGCGAAGGCTGCCCGGGAGGCGGCGGCGCAGGCCACGGCCGATCAGGCCGCCGCCGCGTCGGCCCTCACCGAGGCGGACCGGGTCCTCGAGGCGGCGGCGCAGCGCACCGTGCAGCGGGCGCGGCGCCGGGAGATCCGGACCGAGTCGCGCGCCAAGCGGCGCAAGGCCCGCGAGGAGGCCCGGCCCGTCGGCGGGGTGCCGCCGCTGTCCGGCCAGGAGCTGGTGCTGGTTGTCGGGATCGTCCTGGCGGCCGCGACCGTCTCCACCCTCGGGCTGCTCTCCTCCTACACCGCACTGGAGGCCAAGGCCGCCACCTGGGGCTGGGACTGGCCGTGGCTGCTGCCCGTCGGCATCGACGTCGCCATCCCCGCGTTCACCGGCGCCAGCCTGATCCTGATCCGGATGGGCATGGAGCTCCGCTGGATCCGCTGGGTGCCCCGCGCGCTGACGGCGGTGACCGTCTACCTGAACTGGCAGGCGTCCTCCACGGCCGGCGGCCGTCTCGGGCACGCTGCCCTGACGCTGCTGTGGGTGATCTTCTCGGAGATCGCCTCGCACGTGTACGGCACGCGGATCGGCGCGGTCACCGGCAAGAAGCGGATGGAGACGGTACGCCGGAGCCGCTGGATCCTCGCCCCGATCCCCACCGCCCGCCTTCGCCGCCGGATGATCCTGTGGGAGATCACCTCCTACACGGAGGCGCTCACCCGCCTCCAGGAGCAGACGTACCTGCGAGCGCAGCTCAAGGAAGAGTTCGGTTGGCTGTGGCGCTGGAAGGCTCCACTGGACAAGCGGATGACGCTCAAGCTCGGGGAAGCGCCCGCCGCGCTCGCCGACACGCTCACCCCCGAGGACGCTCACACGATCGAGCGGGTGGAGGAGAGCGCGCGCGCTCACCCCGACATGAGCGCGCTCACCGAGGGCGAGGCGAGCGGTGAGCGTGAGCGCCCGGCGCTCACCTCCGGCGCTCACGAGGGTGAGCGCGACACGGCGGACGACGACGCTCACCGAGCGGACGGGGCGCTTACGCGCAGCGAGAGTGACGCGCTGACCAAGCGCCGCCACGCTCGCATCCGTCTGCTCTACACCGAGCTCGGGCGCCGCCCCGAGTGGACGGAGATCCGCGACGCGCTCACCGACGCGGACCTGGACGGTACGACCGGCACCCCGGTCTCCCGCCCGACCGCCCAGCGCCTGCGCGCTCAGGTCGAAGAGGCCACCCCGAGCGCGTAGGTGAGCGCCCGGTGAGCGCCGATGCGCTCACCCTCCTGGCAGAACCCCTGCCGCTCATGGTCGCCACCGGCCCGCGCTCGCACACCGCGAGCGCGGACCGGTGACGGCCACGGCCGGCAGGCCGCTCGCCCGCACCCCGCCCCGAGCGGGACGCGGGCGAGCCGCCCGACCCGAGCACGATCCCGGCCCCGCACGCACGCCTCGGGGACACGGACCCACGGACCCCATCCCCTCCCACCCCCGAGACCTGGAGGTCTTCTCCCATGCCCGAGAACAACAAGCGGTGGACTTCGGACCACCTGATGAAGCCCGGCGGCACCGCCGTGTACGGCGCCCAGCAGCGCGAGCGGCTGCGGCAGCTGGCCGATGAGGTCCAGGCGCTGCTGCGCGAGTACCGGTTCGATCTGGAAAACATGCGGTTCGACGGCGACAAGCCGTTCCAGAACCGCATCCGGGCCTATCTGGCGTCCCGTCCGCTGGCGAATCTGGAGAAGAACCTCCGGGACGCGGTGAACAACTCCGGAAAGCTCGACTCGGAATTCCAGCGCCGTTACGTCGAACTCCCCGCGAAGCGGGAGAGGCAGGCGGAGAAGAAGGAGCTGGAAAAGGCTAACAAGAAGGGCCTGAGCAACGCCCGCGCGGTGAACACCGCCGGACAGCTCCAGGGCATGGCGCTGGGGCTGGAGGACCCGTCGAAGGACGGCAAGGCCGTTGCCCAGAAGTCCGGCACGGAGGGGCAGGAGCCGACGTTCCTGGACTTCCTCGACAACCAGAGGAGGGCGTAACCGATGGCCTTTTCCCAGGGCCAGCTCGACTACTGGAACAAGCGGTTGGCGGCGGCCCAGACGAACCCGGACCGCGCCCGCACGACATGGGACCTGGCACGCACGATCGCCGGTCGCGACGACGAGGTGTGGGCCGACCTGGTCCGGCTGCTCAGCAAGTGGACCAAGGAGCAGCAGGAGCAGGGCAGGCCGTAACGCTTCGCGCTCATCATCATCACTTCATCCCCGTGATCCGGGGTCGCCACGTACGCGTGTACGCGTACGCGTGAGGCGACCCCGGATGGGTCACGGAGGGTGACCAAGGAAGGAGACCGGCCGATGGCCGATGACGACACCGGAGGGACGCTCCACCCCTTCCCCGGGCTGCGGATCCCCGGGGCGGTCGCGGACGACCCGCCGCCGGCCTCCGGCGGCTTCCCGGTCCTGGCCCCCGTGGCCGCTCTCGCACCTCCCGCTTCGCTTTCCGTCGCCGACGCCCCTGACCTTTCCGGGGGCGCGGCGGCGGGCACGACCACCGCACATCGCGATCCGGGCCTTTCCGGGGATTCCCAGTCCTCCGGCAGTGGCGTGGCCGCCATGTCGGTGGTGATGATGGCGGGAATCACCGTCGCGGCAATGCGCGGTGCCTATCATGCAGCCGCCTACCTGAAAGCCCGTCACGACCACCACCGCGCGATCGCGGATCAGCAGGGCGTGGCGGCGGACAAGTCCGGGCTGGAACTCGAAAAGGCCCGCATCGGGGTCGACGCGGCCCGCCAGAAATCGCGTATCCAGTCCGGTCCTGAATTCGGCAAGTCGTCCCGGAATTCTTCCGGTTCGGGAGGCCGCTCGAATTCTTCGAAGAATTCCACTCCGGCGTCTTTGCGGTCCGGAGGAGGACCGAACCGGCCGGGCGGCGGCGGGGGCAAGACGCCCAACAAGGGCCCTGGCGGCGGCTCTGGCGGCCGCTCCGGCGGCGGGGGCACACCTGGGCAGTCCAGGCTCTCGCCGTCCCGCAAGAAGCCACTGGACGGCTCGGGCGGAAAGACCCCCGCGAACCGGAATTCCAGTGGTTCGGGGGGTGGTTCGGGCGGGGTCCGCAACGGCTCGGGCAACTCGAAGACCGACCGCGGACCGAGTCTGCGGTCGGCCGCCCGGCAGCGGGCCGCGGACCGTGTCCGCAACGGTCCCGCTCCGAAGAACGGCCCGTCGCCGAAGTCCGGCGGGGGCAGGGGCGGCACACCCGGCAGCGGCTCCGGCGGCCCGTCGGGGAAGAAGACCGGATCGGGCGGCCCGGGTGCGACACCCGGCTCCGGCTCGAAGTCCCCGAAATCCCCGAAGCCGGGGACGAAGGGGTCGGGCGGCACCCCGGGAACGGGTTCCGGTTCCAAGGGCTCGGGCTCCAAGTCCGGGTCCTCCGGCTCCGGCACGGGGCGCACCACGCTGCCGCAGGCGATCGCGAAGGAGTCCGAGCGCCGCCTGAACAAGCGCCGCAAGCGGCTGCAGCCCGTCATCGCCCGGCCGCGCACCGGCAAGAAGCCCAAGAAGGGCGGCAAGGCGACGGCGGCCGGGACGGCGCCGACCACGCCGAAGGTCAGCCTGACGAAGAAGCCCAAGACGCCCGCACCGCCGAAGGTCAGCCTGACCAAGAAGCCGCGGCCGCCGAAGGTCAGCCTCACGAAGAAGCCCGGCACCAGGGGTTCGGGAAGCGCCGGCCCCGCCGGGGCCGGTACGCCGGGAGCGGCGAAGCCGAAGGTCAACCTGCGCAAGAAGCCGCGGGTCAACCTGAAGAAGAAGCCCGGCGCAAAGGGCTCGGGCAAGAAGGCCGGCCCCGCCGGTCCGGCAGCCGGTCCGACCGGGCCCGGCCCGGGAACGGGCACCGGCGCACCGAAGGGCAAGCGCAAGGGCTGGCGCTGGAGCGGGCGCAAGGACCCGAACAAGGGCCGTGGCGCGCGTGAGCGGTGGGAGCGCACGAACGCCCGCCGGGGCACCGCTTCGGGACCTGCCGGTCCGGGCGGGGGCTTCGGCCCGCCGCCCGGCTGGGGCCACACCGTGGACACCACCGTGACGCTGGAGCGCCTCGATGGCGGCCCCGGCGCCCAGGAGCGCCGCCATAAATCCACCACCACGAGCCGGGTCGCGCTGCCCGCCGGAACGAAAGGAGCGCCCGTGGCCGCACCGGTTGTGCCCATGCCGCGCAAGGCACCCAACACCCAGTACGCCGACTCCGACCTGACGATCTACGACGTCATCGACTCCGACGCCGACATGGCGGAGGAAATCATGGCGGGCGCCGACAACGCCAGGGAGGCGGCGGAGGGCTGCGAGAAGCTCACGACCCGCCTGGAGTACCTGCACGCCAAGGTCATGGACCTCAAGGTGCCGGGCGTCCTGGAGGGCTGGGTGCTGCTCCTGGCGGAGAAGGCGATGAACGTGAAGGCGCGCGCGGAGGCGGTCGCGGAGAAGATCCCCGCTGCCTCCGAGGCGATCCGCGTCGCCGGAGAGAACGCGGCGGAACGCCACCGGGAAGTCGCCGACGTCACCCGCGACCAGGGCCACGCCGCCCCGGCCGAAGCCGACTACCACAACGAATAGGAGGTGCCCATGTCCTCTGAACTGGTCCCCCGCATCGGCGGCGCCCTCGCGGCGACCGGCTCGGTGATCGGCGAAGGCATCCGCTACGGCGTCGTCATCGTCCAGCTCACCGCCGCCAGCGCCAAGATGATCGGGCTGTCCGAGACGGTCCGCTCCACGTTCAAGTACGTGGAGAACTGCGCGAAGCAGGTGAACCGGCTCGCCGACCTGGCGGCGGCGAAGACCGTCGACAAGGACACCATCGGCGAACACCGCGACGCGGCCACCGTGATGCTCTCGGTTCTCGATGAGGCGGAGGCGATGGCGGTGGAGTGCGAGGAGATGTCGACGCTGTTCCACGACACCGCCGACGCCCACATCGCCGACTACGGCCCCGTCGCCGACGCGGTGAACCGGATGTCGGTCCCCATGGCAGACCGGAGCTTCTACAGCAACCGCTGACCGGCTCTTCCCTCCCCACCTGCACCGCAAGGGCGGCGGACCCCACCAGGGGTCCGCCGCCCTTCCCCATGCCCTCGAAGGAGGAGCCCCCGATGATTCCCCTCGGTCCCCTGCGCGGCCGGATCGCTCAGGCCCGCGACGTCTTCGGCCGCGTCCTGACGGTGGCCGGCACCGGAGCGCTCGCGGCCGGAGCGTTCTTCCCCGGCACCTACAGCGCCACGATGACGGCGACGGTCGTCGCCGCCGGATACGGCACCGTGTGGTCGGCGACGCTGCCCAAGGGCCGCGCCCTGGACGCCGCCATGGCCCTCTACCTCTCTTCGTCTCTGTCGCTGGCCGCACTGCTCACCACCCAGCGGATCTGGACCGGCCTGGACTGGTGGTGGGACCTGCTCGGTGCCGCCGTATGGACGGCCGTCGTGCTCAAGGTGCGGCCCGCCCGGATCGCGAAGGTCCTCGCCGGCCGCGAGCCGTCGCTGACACCTACGGCTGTCGAAACGAGCCGCGAGCTCCTGGTGGACACCGCCCCGGCCGGACCGGGCCACCCGGCCGCCGCGTTCTGGGCGCAGCGCGTCGCCATCGAGGGCGGCGCCGCCCCCAACACCGTGCTGGAGCAGGTGGAGGAGACCGGCGGCCGCTCGATGCGCGCCGTGATCCGCTCCACCCTCCCCGGCAAGCCCGTCCCCACGATCAACCTGCTGGAGCTGTCCGCCGCCCTGAACTGGCCGGAGGACGAACTCCAGATCACCCCCGTGCCCCGCCAGGGCGCCGGAGTGCGGCGCCTGAGCGTCGGCACCGCCCCCGCCGAACAGACCGACGACCCGTACGCGCACTGGGCGCAGAACGTCGCCCCCAAGGGCATGCCCGGGACCGTCATCACCTCCATCCGCGCTGTCACCATCGAAAAGGAGCTGGGCGCATGACCGCCGAGACCATCTACGAGCTCACCGTCGAAGCCCCTCCCGGGGACCTGATCGCCTACGACCCGATCCGGCTCGCCTCCGCCCTGCGGATCGAGGACCCCAGCAGGCTGGCGATCGAGACCGACGGCATGAACCACGCCCTGGTCACGATCTACCCCTCCGACCCGCTCGCCGACGTCGAACTGCCCGACCCCACCGAGCTGGCCATGGACGACCAGGGCCGCATCTGGGTCGGCCGCTACCACAACGGCCGCCCCGCCCGGATGCGCCTGTACGACCCGAGGGCCGGATCCGCGCAGCGCGGTCTGCTCTTCGGCACGACCGGCGCGGGTAAGTCCACTGGCCTCCAGGTGATCCTGGCGGCGGAGAAGCGCTCGGGGATCGTCACGTTCCTCTCGGACCTCAAGGGCGGTCAGTCCGTTCCCGAGGCCCGCGACAACGTGGACTGGTTCGTCACCACGCCCGAGGGCGCGATGGCGCAGCTGCGCACGGTGTGGCTGATCATGCAGGCGCGGCAGGTCCGCTATGCCGCCGCGGGGCGCTCCAAGTTCCTGATGAACCGGCCCGACCCGCTGCTGAACCTGCGGATCGACGAGGCGAACAGGCTGCTGGAGAAGGGCGCCCCGTTCCGTGACGAGGCGACGTACTACATCAAGGACATCGGCCGCACCGGCCGGTCGCTGGGCATCGGGGTCCACCTGTCCGCGCAGGCCGGCCACCTGGAGGAGCTGGGCGGCTCGGACACGCTGCGCGGCATGCTCAAGGACGGCGAAGTGATCCTGCTGCGCTGGACGTCGACGATGATGCGCCAGCTGGTCTCCGACGGCTTGCTGGCCGCCGGGCAGTCCCTCGCCCCGATCCCGAAGTACGCCGGGGCGATCAAACTCATCAGCCAGTTCGAGGAAGCCGCAGACGAGGACGCGCCCGGCACCCAGGGCAGCGGCTACCTCCTGTCCGGCCACTCCCCCACCTCGCGCTTCCGGTTCTTCAACGTCGGCAGCACCGAGCCGGTGGAGGGCCTGGACCCCGAGATGCTCGCCCTGTACGGCGACGGGCCCGTCGCGCAGCTGGAGAAGGAGTCCCTGGACGACGCGGGCGACGCCTACGCCGGACGCCTGGACGGCCCCGAGGCGTACGCCGCGATCTTCCCCATGGAGGAGGAAGACGAGGACGGCGAAGGCGGCGGCGGTGGCGGGCGGAAGTCCGGCGGCGGCAAGAAGCGTGCAGCCCACCCGGGCCCCGCGATGCCCGAGCCGGCCAAGCCCCGCACCCGCACCCTCGCCGAACGCGTCCAGGCCGTCCTGGAGGACTCCGACGACGACATGGACGCCGCCGCGATCCTCGAGGCCGTCAACGCCGACGGCGGCCGCCAGGTCCGCCTCGGCAGCGTCCGCAACACCCTGACCGCCCTCAAGAACAACTGACCCTCACCCCCGAAAAGGAGCCCGAACCGCCATGGCCATCTCCCTGTCCCTCGTTGTGGTCGCTGCCCTGATCGTCCTGATCCTGCTGCGCACCGGCTACCTGCGGCTGTGGCCCGCCCTGGCGGCCGTGCTGTTCGGGTTCTGCCTCGCCTCCACCGGCATCGCACCGGGCATCACCGGCGCGATCACCTCCGTCACCGGCTGGGTCTCCTCCTTCTGACCCCGCCCGACCCTGAGAGAAGGAACCTCGTGTCCGAATCGAAGAGCAACCCCGTCAAGCGCATCACCGTGACGCTCGACAGGGCCACCACCATCGTCGGCCGGCCCATCGCACCCGGGCAGCCCGACGTCCAGGCGCTCATCGACGACCTGCTCGCCATCGGCCGTAAGAACGGCGTCCGGCTCCCGGAGCCCGCCACGACCCGGCCGCTCCCGCAGTACCTGACGCTCGCCGACCTCGACGCCGCCGTACGGCGCGCTGAGGCATAACCGCCCGCACCACCCCCCCCGGCCGCCCGCCGCACCCTTCACCGGTGCGGCGGGCGGCCCTGTGCAGGAAGGACCCACCGCCATGTACGAGTCCGGCACGCAGCGCCCCTACGAAGTGGCCGTCACCACCGCCCAGCACCTGCCCGTCGCCGACCCGGTGGCCGAAGCGATGGCGCAGGCCCGCGCGCTCCAGATCGTCAGCGCCTCCACGCACGCGGTGGAACTTTCCGGCGAGCGCGCACAGATGGTGTGGATCCCGGGTCCGGGCAACCAGTTCATGGCCGTGCCGCGCGAGATGCTGCCCGCCGGCTACCGCCACTTCGAGACGATGCCCGCCCCGCAGCAGCGCGACCTCACCCCGGTCCCGCTCTTCGACCCGCGCGCCCAGCTGGTCGCCGCGGGCGGCATCGGCGCCGGAGCGGCCGGAGCCGGGATCGGCTGGGGGCTGGGGCAGGCGTTCACGGGCATCGCGGCCGCGGGCGGAACCGGCGCCGTCGTCGTGGGACTGGCCCTGTGGCTGCTCATCAAGGTCACCGGCGGTGGCGGCGGCCGTACGCACATCCACAACGAGAACCACGTGACCAACCACAACACCAGCCGCTGGTTCGGCCACTCCACGTCGACGACCACGACGAACAACCGCTGACCGGGCCGCCTGCTTCGTACTCGAACCCCGCAGGCCGGGAGTCGAGTACGGGCCAGGTGGCCCGGGGCGGTCAGCTCTCCAGGTCGATCAGGATCCGCCCGTAGTCATCGACCCACGCGTCGTAGATGACGCCGTCGACGATCGCGCCATCCACGAAAACCTCGACGTCTTCCTCGACGTCGATGAACAGCACGCCGTCGTCGTCCGTGTACGCCGGCCAGATCACTCCGTCGGCGATCACCTGATCGAACACGACGCCTTCCGGCTCATCGCGCGTGAACCAGCCCATCACCGCCCCCTTCGCTTCATGCGCACAGCCTGACGCACACCAGGCCCTTCCAACAGATCCCCGCGCACACCTCCGGACAACCCGCCCCGGCCCTCGAACCCGCCATCAACCGGACGGAGTTCGGGAGCCGAAGCAGGCCGCCCGGCCCGTTCCGCGCACTCACCGACACACCCAAGGAGACCTTGACCGTGGCTGACCACAACGACCGCGACCGCCAGGCCCCGAACACCGACCAGCCGGACTTCCTCCAGCACGCCCAGGAGGAGCAGCCCTTCAACTTCCCGCCGCTCCTGGCCGGGGAGTACCAGAAGCCGAAGCAGACGCAGTTCGCCGCCGCCCGCGAATGGTGGGACCACGCGTGGGAGAGCGGCGGCTTCCTGCACCAGCGCTGGGAAGACGTGCGCCAGGTCCCCGAGCTCGGCTGGCACGGCATGGCGAACTGGGTGAAGGCGGCGCTCGGACTCGCCGCGATCTGCGCGGTCATCATCCTGCTGGACGGCGCGACCGACGTCCTGGCCGCCGCGCTGCACGACCTGCTGACCGCCGTCCCGCGCGTCCAGGTCGGCACCGACACCTCCACTGGCGTCTTCGCCGTGGTCGACCAGCCGATCCGCTCGTACATCGCGGCCCACTCCGGGTCGCTGCCGATCAGTGCCTCCACCGTCTACACCCTCTGGCAGGTGGTCGGCCTCTTCGGCCTGGTCGGCGGGTTCTTCCGCAGCAGCGGTGCCCGCCTGACCTGGACGGCGTTCGGCGTGTCCAGCATCGCGATGGTCTACAGCGCCGCACCGGCCGACGGCCGCGCCATCGCCACCGGGCTCGCCGTCCTCGCCTGGACTGTCGCCTCCGCCTTCGCACTGCGCGGCCTGAGCCTGCGCCCGTCGCTGTTCATCCACAACGCGGCCCCCAGCATCGACATCCGCCCCGAAATCCACGTCCCCGCCCCGCCCGCCCCGCCCGCGCCGCCCGCCGCTGACACCCCGGACAACGTGCACCCGCTCCAAAAGCGCTGACCCGTCGCCCTGCCTGGTCCTCGCCCGCCCCTTGCGCGGGCGAGGACCGGACAGGCCGCCCGGCCTCACGCACCACCAGCCCTGCCCCCAACTGAATGGAGAACTCGTGGCCGTCATAGGCGTGCTGACGGAGCCCACCCCGCCCACCTGGTGGAGGGCCAACCGGCACAAGGTCTACGGCGTCGGCGGACTGCTGATCGGCTACCTGATCGGCACCCATCTGCACGGCTCCCCGGACCCGCAGCCGCAGCACCCGCGCCCGAGCCACACCACGCCGGCACCGACCAAGCCCGGCACGCACCGCACGCACACGGCCCTGCACCCCGCCTGAACCCGGCACACGCCGTGGCCCGCCGACGAACGACGCCGGCGGGCCACGGCGCTGTCCACCGACCTCTGGAGGAACCGCCTCGTGCTCATCCCCCGCCCGCGCCGCCGGATCGGCCGGCCCCGCCCGCAGCGTCCCGGCCCCCGCTACCCGCACCGCCCCCACAGGCTCCCCGGTACCTGGAGCAGGTGATGCCCCGCCCTCGGAAGAAGCGGCCCCGCCGCGAGGTCAAGAAGGTGTCGCGCAGTACCGCGACGCTGGAGGAGTTCGACCGGCGCTCCTGCCCCGAGGGCTTGGTCACCCGCAGGCAACTGCGCGAGCGGGGCCTGAGCCCCGGCGGGCACGGCCCGGTCGCCATCCTGCGCTGCAAGTACTGCGCGTTCCGCCCCGACATCTCGTGCAACCACCCGACCAGGGGTTGGCTGTACGACGTGGCGCTCGCCCGGCCCAAACGCGTGCCGACGATGGCGCAGGAATGGGCGCTGGACCGGGCGATGGCCGCGAGGTCCACGTGCCCGGAATGCCGCAGGCGCTACTACTTCTGCCTCCCGCTGCGCACCCAGGGCTCCTGTGACCCCTGCGCCAGGGGCTACGAGCCCAGCCCCGACACGTACTTCACGTCCCCGGCCCCGGTCCTCCACCGGCTCGCCGCCTGATCAACGACCCCCTCGAAGGAGAGTCACCGTGTCGCTGTTCACCCGCACCGCCCCCGCCCCCGCCCCCGCTCCCGTCCCCGAGCCGGAGACTTGGACGCCGGAGGGGACGCTCGTCTCCCAGCGCTACCGGGCGCTGGAGGGCGCGACCGTCCTCGTCTACACCGCCGACGCCGACCGGAGCACCGGGCACTACGCCGCCGCGTGCCTGGGCTGCACCTACCGCGCGGACCAGAACACCGGCCACAACCCGATGTCGGAGGCGGAGGCAGCCAAGGCCGCCAACGCGCACGCCACGGCCTGCCGGGCGATGCCGCGCGGCGTTCCCGCCCGGCCCGACGACACCGAGGCCGTCGAACTGATCCGCTCCCGGCTGTGGCGCCACCGCTACGGCACGGCGCCGCGCCCGGTGAACCTCGCCGACTTCAACGCGCTGCGCGTCGACGTTCAGCGCTCCACCGGCTGGATCAAGGCGCTGCTGGCGTCCCTCGCGCAGGCCGAACCCGGCTTCCTCGCCGCGACGCCCACCAGCTCCGGGCAGGGCACCCGCTTCACCGTCCAGCCCTTCGGCCGGCCCTGAGTACGAACTCCGCCCCCGGCCACGCAGGCCGGGGGCGGAGCCGCGCACCGGGGCGACCGCAGCATCGGCAAGGAGGCCGGCCGCCCCGCTCCCTTCACCCATGTCGAGATCAGGAGAACCCCAGCATGCACCGACTGCCCCTCACCACCGAGCGCCTGGCCCTCTTCGGCACCCTGCTGGCGACCTTCGGCGAGCTGCACCCCGCCTGTGACCACTGGGTGCAGGGCTCGAAAACGGCTTCCCGGAAGCGGCTGTACGGCGAGGACCTGGTCCACGCCGACGGCTCCCCCGCCACGTCAGGCTCCACCCGCCCGACCATGACCACCACCACGCTCGGCAGGCGCGCCGTGGCCTGCCATGTCGCCTCGTACACCGCCGTGCAGCTCGGGGCGACCGTCGCGATCACCCGCGCGTTCGGCTACCGCGTCACCCCGGCCGCGCTGCTCGCCGGTGCGGCCATCAACGCCGGAACGCACGCGGCGATCGACCGCGGGGCCGCTCTGCTGTGGCTGGCGAAGAAGACCAAGAAGAACGGCTACATCGAGCACTGCCAGGCGGTCCGCCTTGCCGACGACGGCACGCTGACCCGGGAGGTGAACGGGCCGGGCAGTTCGTGGATGGAGCTGGACGCCGCACTGCACCGCGCGATCGGCGTCGGCGCCGCCGCCGTCACCGTCTGGCTCACCACCCGCCCCGGCGCCCGCCGGTGACCCGCACCCGCCTGGACCGCGTCCGCGCCGCCGTCGGCATCGCCTCCCTGGCCCTCCAGCAGATCGAGGACGACCTCAGCGCAGACGACGTCGACCAGGAGGAGCTCGCCGCGATCCTGCGCGAGCTCATCGAGGACACCGACCCGCCCGGCGGCTTCATCCCGTTCCTCGCGCAGCTGCTCACCGCCGCCGCCCGCAGGGCTGAGCAGATCGAGCCCGACCGCGACGGAGACGCCTCCTGCCCGCTGCACGAAGCCGCCGCCCTGATCACCGACAACGCCGGGCAGCGCCTCCTCTGGGCAGCCCGCGCCCTCCACCCGCAGGGAGACAGCTGATAGCGAACGCCAAGGCGGAGAACCCGCCCCGGGGCGAGTGCACGCAGTGCTGGTACCACGCGTACGCCAGCCGCCAGGCCCACGCAGGGCTCGGCCCGCGCGAGGACTGCCCGCAGTGCGTGAACCACATGAACCACGGCCACCCCGCCCACATGATCGTCCGCTGACGGCGCGAAGCCACCCGCTCCCCTCACCGACAACGCCGGGCAGCGCCTCATCGGGCTGCCCGGCGCCCTCACCCGCAAGGAGATCTCGCACGACCGAGCTGATCTATCCGGAGATGCCCGAGCGCAGCCTGGTGGTCCTCATCGGCCCGTCCGGCGCCGGGAAGTCCACGATCGCGCGCACCTGGCCCGCCTCGCAGGTCCTGTCCCTGGACGCGCTGCGCGAGGTCGTGAGCGACAACGCGGGCGACCAGGACGCGACCGGCGACGCGGTCGCCGCCCTGCACCTGCTCCTGGAGGCGAGGATGCGCCGCCGGCTGTTCACCGTCGTCGACGCGACCAACGTGACCAGGTCCGCCAGGGAGCCGCTGCTCGCCGCCGCCAAGCGGCACGACATGCTCCCCATCGCCCTCATGGTCGCCACGCCCGGCAGCGTCTGCATCGAGCGGCAGGGACCAAGGCCGGCCAACCGCACGGTGCCGGAAGCCGTGGTCGTCAAGCAGCGTCAGGACATGGTCGACTCCCACCGGACCCTCAAGGCGGAGGGCTTCCCCGAGGTCGTCTTCTCCGACAGCCTCTACCGGCTCCTGCCGTTCCTGGAGCGCTTGAGCGGGACGCGGCAAGCCGACCTCGGTCTGGACGGCAGCGACGGCCTGGGCGAACTGAACCTCGTACGCCGGACCTTCGGCGAGGAGATCCTGCCGCTGTGGCGGTGGAAGGACGGCTCGAACGTCGCCGGGGGCGACCGCGTTGCGGAGATCCGCCTCGGTCAGCAGTACCTGACCCTCACCCTGCGCACCGACGTGGACGGTGAGGGCGACGTCGGGTTCGACGTCGCCGTGCCCTGCCCGCACGACGACGAGTGCACCGACTACGCCTGGGCGCCCGCCTACAGCGTCACCTGCCTCTTCCGGGCGCTCAACGGCGACCTGGACAACGACGAGGACATCCACTGCACCGCCCACGGCGGGTTCTACGACCACGCCGGGCAGGACGACCCCGAGGACCACGCCGACCTCGAAGCGCAGGCCCTGGAAGCGATCAGCGGATGACGACCAAGACCCCCGCGTGCGGCTGGGACCAGGCCGTCTTCCGGTGCGGCCGGTGCGGCACCGAGCACACCGCGACGTCCGAGGCCGACTACCTCAAGGCCGTCGGCGTCCACGGTGACGCCCACGCCGTGTGGGACCGCCTCAACCCGATCGAGCGCGACGGGATCACCTCGATCCTGCGCACCATCCTGGCCGCGCCGGACCTCGCCGCGGAGCTCCTGGTCCTCGCCGACCGGCAGCCGGCCGGAGGCGAGAGCCGGTGAGCCGGGCCGCCGACGGGCCGCACCCGCACCCCCTCACACCGGCCGACCTCCCACCCGGTGACGACTGGTCGCTCGGCTGCCCCGAGTGCCACCTGCCCGTCCAGGGCGGGGGCGCGGGCCTGGCCGCGCACCGCCGCACCGTCCACAACCCGCGCCGTGACTACGGCGACCGCCGCACCCCCATCACCATCCGGCTCGACTTCTGACAAGGGGAAACCTGATGCCTGCTTCGCTCACCAAGGTCGACACCTTCGCCGCGCTCGATGAGTGCTTCACCGCCGACCTCGCCGCCCACACCGGCGGCCAGCCGCCGCGCCCGCTCACCCCGAACCGGTTCATCGACCTGATCGAGGAGGTCCGCGACCTCCTCGCCGACTCCCGCCTCCCCCACTACGAGGACGCCAGCGACGACCTGGACCACGCCGCCACCTGCCTCACCGACGCGCTGACCGAGCCCGGCGCCGATCAGGCCGCGCTCCTGGCGCAGGCGCGCATTCACCTGCGCGGCGCGGTCGCCTCGGCCGGCTGAACCTCCTGAGTTGAGCGCACTCCGTGCCGCCCCGGCCCCCGCACCTCGTGGGGCCCGGGGCGGTCGCGGTGGCCCCTCAACACAGAGAGGAGATGGACGTCATGCCGCTGCCGTATTTCGAGGTGGACGTCCCGATACGCAGCACCGTGGCCCCCGGCCAGCACGGTCTGCACGTCTTCACCGGCCGGGCCGACAGCCGCAGCGCCGCCGTACGGATCGCCCACGAGGTCTACGACGCGGCACGCGCCGCGACGGAGGCCGGACGGGAGATCCCCCACGGGCGGCCGGACGGCTGGGGCGCCTGCGGATACCGGCCCGGTTGGGAGCTCGACTGGCCCGCCGCGACCGCCGGCCGCTGGACGAACCCCTACCGCTGGACCAAGCCCAGCACCTTCGAGTTGTAGCTCCGCCCCGGGACAGCCGCCCTGCTTGTCCGGCTGACGACTGCCCCGGGCCACCCATCCCGTACGAGACGAGAGGGAGACCTCAGTATGGACTCCGTCCTGCACACGACGGGCCGGTTCGGCCCACGCACCCTCCTGATCACCGCCGCCGCCGTCCCGCTGACCGGCTGGGCCGTCCACGCGACCGTGCTGCTCAAGCAGATCGCCGCCAAGGAGAAGGACCCGCTGACCGGCCTGCTGCGCCGCGACTCCTACACCGCCCGCGCCCGCCGGCTCCTGGCCCGCCATGGCGACAAGGTGACCGTGGTCATGGTCGACGCCGACCACTTCAAGCAGATCAATGACGGCATGGGCCACGAGGCCGGGGACACCGTCCTCGCGTCGATCGGTGCCCGGCTCACCGCCTGGGCGGGCCCGCGCGCGTCCGTCGGCCGCCTCGGGGGCGATGAGTTCGCCGTGGTCCTGGAGCTGAAGGGCGACCGCCGCGCGCAGCGCCTGGAGCAGCTGGTCCGGATGCTGCACACGCCGGTCGTCCTGGCCGACGGCCGTACGGTCGACGTCGCCGCCTCGGTCGGCGCCGCGGCCCCGGCCTCGGTCGGCTCCCGCGACCTGACCGTGCTGCAGAGGGCCGCCGACGCTGCGCTCTACGACGGCAAGCACTCCGGCCGGGCGGTCCTCGCGACGGCGCAGCACGTCACGGTGCCGTCCATCAACGGCCGCCGGGCCGGGCGCCCCGGTACAGCGACGTGGGGGCGGGCCGCGTGAGCGCCGTAACCCTGCCCGAGGGCGACTGGATCCGCGGCATCAGCATCAGGCAGCCGTGGACCACGGCGATCCTGACCGGAGCGAAGACGGTCGAGAACCGGCCCCGGCCGTGGCGGACCGGCTGGGTGCTCCTGCACGCGGGCCTGCAGACCGACCGGCCCGCCCTGCGCCTGCCGCTGGTCGCCCGCACGATCCGCGGCCGCGAGCTGGTGACCGGCGCGGTGGTTGGCGTCGCCCGGATCACCGACTGCCACCAGGACCCCGCCGGCTCCCCGCCCTGTACCGAGTGGGCACAGCGCGATGCGTGGCATGTGGTGCTCGCCGACGTCCAGGAGCTCGCCCTGCCTGTCCCCGTCGGCGGTCAGCTCGGTCCCTGGAAGCCGACGCCGGACCTGCTGGAGCAGGTGTTCCAGCAGTTGCCCGGCTTCCGGCCGTGACCCGCAAGCGAGACAAGAAGCCGCCGTTCGAGCCGGGCTGCGTCCCGGCTCCCGGCGGCCTTCTCGACTGGCGCGACAGCCAGCACTACGACCACTGGCAGATGCGCCCCTGCGCGCTGTGCGAGCAGCCCACACCGCTGCGCTCCCACTCCGGGGAGCCCGCTCACAAGGTGTGCGCTGAGTCCTGGATCTCCGAGCACCCGACCGAGGCCCGCCTCGGTCGGTTCGCCTCCGACACCCAGCCCAAGCGCCGGCGCGACGACAACCACGCCTGAACTACCCGCCCGGAGGCTCCCATGAGCAGCACTCCGCAGGACGACGTCGATCCCACCCTCGCCTACCCCGAGCCGCCCGCTTCCCCGCTCTGGCACCGCCAGGGCCCCAAGCCCCGGCCGATCACCCCGGAGCAGCAGCGCCGCAACTGCGAGCTGCTGCTCCGCGCGCAGCACACCCCCCGACCCCGCTCGCCGCGCACCACCAAGACCCTGGCGGAGGCCAGCTGATGGAGACCACGCACTGCGCCGTCGACGGCTGGGTGGACGTCATCCCCGCTCCCGGCCCGCACAGCACCGCCACGTTCGATCTGATCGTCCGCCCCGCCGACGCGGACACCCTGCCCGAGGACGCCCCCGACACGGTCATCTCCTGCACCGGCAAGGCCGCCGGGATCGTCCACGAGCTGCTGCACGGCATACAGCCCGGCGACCTGCTCCGCGTCACCGGCACCCTGGTCCAGCCGTCGGCGTCCGGCGAGCCCGCGCGGCTCACCGTGGATGTCCTGGAGGTCCTGGACACCGCGCTCCTGCCGGTCCTGAACGACATGGTCATCGACCGGTACGGCGACTACGTCGTCATCTTCGACGCCAGCACGGACAAAGTGCCCGTCTTCACCGCGCTCGGGACGTGGGTCGGCCTCGCCGACAACCCCGACGCCATCACCACCCTGATCGACATCCACGAGCGCGTGACCGGCGGCGACGCCTGATGACGACCACCGCGCCCACCCGCACCGTCCTGGAGCGGTTCCCCGCCGGCCACCCCCGCGGCTCCTGGCCTGCCGACGAATACGCCGCCACCCAGCGCGACCAGGGCCGCGACGCCCACGTCGTGATGGACCTGGCCACCGACCAGTTCCTCGTCATCACCGACACCATCCGATAACCCGCCCGACCGAAAGGCGAACATGACCGAGACGTTCGAGACCGAGACGTTCGAGACCATCCGCTACACCGCCGACGTGGTGGTCCTGACGCCCGACGGCGACGTCCTGCTGATCGAGCGGGACTGGCCGCCGTACAAGGGCGATTGGGCCATCGCCGGTGGTCACGTAGACATCGGAGAGACGAGCCGTGAGGCCGCCGTCCGTGAGCTGGCCGAAGAGACCGGCGTCCACGTGAGCGCCGGCGACCTGCGCCAGATCGGCGTCTTCGACCAGCCCGACCGCGACCCGCGCGCCCGGTACGTGACCGTCGCGTACGTGGTCACCGTCCCCGCCGACACCCCGATCGTCGCCGGGGATGACGCCCGCACCGCCCGCTGGTGGCCCCTGGACGGCCTGCCGGACCGGTTGGCGTTCGACCACGCCGACATCCTCAGCGCGGCCACGGCCCTCACCTCCTGAATACACCGCACGAACCGCGACACCGGAGCGCCGCTCCTGACCTTCCCGGCCGGGCGCGGCGCTCCGGCGTTCCCACCCTTCACCAGCGCTCCGGAGGCACCTTCGTGGAACCCATCCGCCTGATCTCGTTCGGCTACCTTCACCTGCCCACCGGCCCGGACGGCTCTCCCGTCCCGCCCGCCGCCGACCGGATCGAAGACGTCCGCGACCGGCTCCGCGACCCGGCCGCCGCCCGCGACATCCTCGACCTGGACGGCTTCCACCCCCGCGTCCAGGACGTCGTCCTGAACACCCCCGGCGCCCGCGAGCTCATCGCCAACCTCGCCGACTACGCCGACCTTCCCGCTGGCCCCCGCCGCATCGGAATCGGATGTGCGGGAGGCCGCCACCGTGCATGCGGCCTCACGGAAATCCTTGCCCGCGAACTCCGGGCACGGGGCCGTGAGGTCGAAGTCGAGCACCGTCACGCCCACCTGCCGCGCGTGCTCAAGTCACCCCCCGCCGCCCCTGCCACCTCTGAGAAGGAGATCGCCCGATGATCCGTCACCTGTTCCGCCGGTGCGGCAACGCGCCCGGCGACGTCACGCCCGAGGACCAGGCCGTCGTCGACCAGTTCCGCGCGATGCTCACCGCCGTACGCAACCCGCAGCCCTGGGCACCCGGCCACTCCCAGGACATCGCCGTACGCGTCGGCCCGTTCGTCGAACGCGCCCATACCCGGCCCGGCGACGACCACGGCCCCGACATGATCGCCGTCGCCCTGGTCCACCCCGACACCCCGCACGCCGCGGCCTACCTCCACGGCCGCCAGCTCCGCTACACCGAACGGGGCTGGCTGCGCTGCGAGACCACCGCGATCCTCGGCATCTGGCAGCCCGGCTACGCGATGCTCACCCACGCCGCCGCCAACCTGCCCCTGCCCGACGACCTCGGCATGGAGCTCGCCCACTACGCCCTCTACATCGAGGTCCGCAACCGCGAAGACGGCAGCCTCGACGGCTACACCCTGCTGCGCCTCGGTCCGTACACCCAGACCCGCCACGCCCAGCAGGACCACGACCGGATCACCGCCGCGCTGGACGGGCGGGAGACCACCCTCGTACCCGGCTACCGCGTCGGCGTGCGGTACGCGCCCTTCGACGTCAGCGACCACCTGCTGTTCGCCGACCCGTACGAGGCCGACGCCGTTGCCCTCCTGGACGCCGCCGTTGCGGGGGTGAGTGCGTGACCGCTCCCGCCCGGTACGAGATCGAGACGCGCCGAGTCCGGCGTCATCAGCATCCCTACCCCTGACGCAGGTGCACCTGTGACCTGGGCAGCCTGACAACCGAAGGCCCGGCACCCCCGCGTATCGATCGCGAGGGGGCCGGGCCTTCTTGCGTTTCGGTGGCCCTCCGGCGAGTCGCTCGCTCCAGCCGGACAGCGATGGCTTTGCTGTCCGAGTGGATACCAGGAATCTCATGGACTACCCGGACGAACTCGCCGACCTGCTGCGTGAGCGGTTCGGTCCGCAGAGAGATCGCAGTCAGCCCACCCGGTGCAGGGCGGCGGTCTACATGACCAACGCGATGGCCGGCCTTCTCGGGGAGGACGACTTCGCGGCCTTCCTCCAGACCGCGCTCCGGGCCGACATCGCCAGCCAGCAGCAGGGAGCCGTCTCCCCGCTTGCTTTCATTGATCACTTCGCCGGTGAGTTGCGCACTCGCCTCGGACCGCTTGACGGAGCGGAGGGCCGTCAGGAGGCGTGGCACATCTTGCTCGCCCTCCACGCCATCCTTGCGCCGGACCTGGTCGGCCCGTTCATCCGCTGCGCGTCCGATGCCCTGGAGAACGTCCGGCAAGATGCGCGACGCCTGGCTGGTGCACAGGCGAGATGAAGCCGCCGCGCAAGATCAAGACTCCGCCACAACCCTCGGTAGGGCGACGACACGGGTGTTTCCCAAATTTGGGAAACGGCGGACCGCTACGCTGCCTCCCGAACGCGCAGGTCAACGCGATGCCTCTCACCAGGGTGATTTGCCTGGGGAGAGCCTGAGCAGCGACGATCCGGCGCGGAAGTGATCGCATAAGTGGAGGTTGGCGTGGACGCAGTCGCGAACTACTCGGAGAAGGGAGGCGTCGGGAAGACGAGCAACTCCGCGGGCATGGTGGCCGAAGCCGCCGAACGCGGGCTGAACGTCCTCGCCGTCGACCTCGATCCCCGAGCCACGCTCACCGAGGAGCTCGGAGTCAAGGACCCGCGCTTCACGCTCAACGATCTCCTCTACATCGACCCCGAAGCCGACACGCCTCCCGGGGATCCCGCCGAACTGATCCACGACGCGATCGTGCGGGCCGGTGAGGGATGGCCGTCCAACGTCTGGGTGCTCCCCTCGGAACGGCCCCTCGGCCGCCGCGAGACCGACTCCACCATGTTCGAGGCACGTCTGCGCCGGGCCCTGGAAGGTCTGGACGGAGAGATCGACCTCGCCGTGATGGACGTCCCGCCACGAGCGGGCGGCAAGCTCGCCACCTGCGCGCTCATCGCCGCGAAGAAGGTGCTCATCCCCGCCACCCTCACCGCCGATGGGCGACTCGGAGCCGAGCAAGCACTCCGCACCATCCGGTTCGTCAGCTCACCCGGCAGCGGAATGAACGAGAACCTGGAGATCGCCGGGGTGGTGAGAAGCATCCTGCCGAAGAAGGACGACATGCGCGCCGTCAACCACTTCGTCAACGGGCAACTCGTGGAAACCTTCGGCGACAAGCTGCTCGATCACCTCACAGCCGATGAGGGGCATTACCCGGGAATCGTCAGCTACTCCGTACGGGAGGAGTGCCGGGTGGCCTGCACACCGATCACTTCCGCTCCTGGCCGCGAGGCGAAGAAGCTCCGCGGCTGGTACGGCCAGCTCCTGGACCACGTCGTCACACAGAAGGGCGCCTGATGGCTTCCAAACTGCTTCAGAAGGCCGCGGCCGCCACGCCCCCTGCAAAGGCTGGACGGGGCGGCCTCCAGAAAGCCACAGACCGAGCCGACCCGGCCGACACGACCATCGGCCTCGTGCCGCTCCCGCGCACAGCGCACGAGGGAACCGCAGAAGAGCGTCTGGTCGTACTCGAAGGCATCATCGGCAAGGCTCAGGACAACGCGGAACTCACCGTTCGCCAAGCGAAGGACAAGTTCAGTCGCGAGGCCGGCCCCGCGCTCGCGCTCATCCATGACGACGAACTGTGGCGCCCGGACTACGAGAGCTTCGTCGACTACGTGAAGCGGCGGTGGGACTACTCCTCCACCCACGGCTACCTCCTGGTCGCCACGGCCAAGGTGCAGAAGGCTCTCCCAGAGGGCACGAACGCGAACACCGGGCACGTCCAAGTCCTCGCGCCGGTGCTCCGGCACAACGGGCTGGAAGCCGTCAGCGAAGCGTGGGCAAAATCCGAGAAGAGGAACGGGCAGCCCACCGCGACGACCCTCAAGGCCGCCGTCGACGACCTCGGGTACGGCAACCCGAAGCAGGCGATCCAGGGCGAGGTGCTGAGCAGCACCAACCACGCGGCCACCACACCGAGCGCGGTGGGCCAGCTGGAGAACGCTGTCGCCCTCGCGAAGAAGCACCTGACGCGGGGGCTGGTGAAGAAGGCGTTCGAGGAGAGCCCGGAGGATGCCCGGCGTCTCGCTGAGGAAGTCGCCTCATGGGCGGCAACGGTGACCAAGGCCGCCAAGTAGCGCTCCGCCGACACCCCAGGGGGGGGGGGGGGAAAAATGGGGGACCCGCCCCCGGGGGGGGGGGGGGGGGGGCGCCGGCCCGCGGGGGGGGGCCGGAGGGGGCCGGGGGGGGGAGCGGGGCCGAGGCGCGG
>NZ_JBIWKH010000028.1:0-17016 GCF_044765585.1 Streptomyces sp. NPDC102441 | reverse complement strand
GGTCCGGGTGTTGTAGGGCGCGGCGGGGGCGCCCCGGGACCCACGGCCCCCAATGTCGCGCCCCCCCCCCCCCCGGGGGCGGTTTCCCAAACTTGGGAAACCGGCCCCAGGGGTGTCGGCGGTGACCTGCCAGTCGCCCGGGAGCGTCCCGTAAGAGGCCGTTGCCGATCTCGCGAAGCGAAGGCCGGAGAGCTGCACGGTGGAGGATCATCGGGGGACCGCCATCCGACCACACCGAAGGAGCCGCTCCCACATGGGCGAGCCGATCCCCACAGATCGTGACCGGGCGATCTATCACCGCACTGGCCACTACATGGCCGACGTCGCCGAACTCCTCCAGGTCGACGGCTACGCAGTGATCTCCATCAGCTCGTGTCAGCCAGAGGAACTGCCAGACGCCGAAGATGACGGCGGCGGATACGTCGACCTCGGCCTTGAGACCCTTGCTCAAGTCAACGGGGCACCGAAGGATGGCCTGGACCTCCACCTCACATGGGACACCAGCAGCGGCTGGGCTCTCGTTGTGGAGGCTCGAGGAATCTCACCTGTCACCCGCTGGATGGGAGGCGGCCTTGCGCCCGCACCCGACAAGGTCGCCGGCTTCTTCCTCTCCGGCCTCCTGGACTTCCGGAACGCTGGCAGCGAGGACCGTCCCTACTACCGCCAGACCGGCGACGACCTTGACGGCCTGGCCGCACGGCTCGCCCTGTTCGATAAGAGGGGCTCCTTCAGCGCACGCTTCCGTCACACCCGGAACGCCATAGCCGAGCGCCTGGCCATCAACGCCGTACTTCCCGAGGGCGAGGACGCGATCCTCTCGGTCCCGGTACGCGCTGGAGAGCTCGCTGCCCTTCAGCACTTGATCCACCACGCGGGCTTGAGCGTCGACCTTCGAGAAGCAGCCGTACTCCTCATTGCGGACCTCAAGGCTCGCGCTGTTCGCACAGACGACAAGAACCATGCCCAAGCCGTCACGGATCACAGCGCCGGAGTTGAGCAGGCGAAGCAGGTACGACGGAAACGTCAGGGCTGAACGTCGGTGCGCAGTATTCGCACGACCGCCGTCAGCTCTCGGTGAGGCGGCGCATCGCGTCGTAGAACTCCTGCGGGCGGGCGGCCTCGCAGGTGTCGCAGTGGTACCGGTGGAAGTCGGTGCGAGCCGGGTGGTCCTGTTGGGCAGAGCCGCCGACACTGCGGAACTCGGGTCGCATCGGGCGCGAGCACAGCGGGCAGACGTCTGCGTGGATCAGTTCGTTCAACATGCGGCGGACTGTGCACACGGCCGCGGCTTACCGTCTCGGGCTGCTGCGGCGTCCCGCCTGGCGGGCCCCACGGTAAAGACTTGGTGATGGCCTCCCGCCCGGCGGGAAGGGCCCCGGATCGCACTTTTGCGCAGGTCAACGCCGGTGTTTCATGTGCCGGTGATCAGCAAATCGGAGCTCCGCCCGGGTGACGGGGTGCGTTATCTCTTCCGCGGCGTGATGGTCGGCGATGGCCACCGCCCCGCGGGCACGGCGCTGCGCGACGCCCAGGACGAAGCCGGAGTCCCGCCCGGGATCTGGAGGGGCCGGGGCCTGGACGCGGTCGGCCTCACGGCTGGGGACGTGGTGAGCGAGCGGCAGGCCGAACTGCTCCTGGGGGAGGGACGGCACCCGGACGCGGACCGGATCGAGCGCGAGCGCCTGGAGGCGGGCGACGATCCGGCGAAGGCCCGGCGGGCGACCGTGCTGGGCAGACCCATCGAGCACAACCGGTCGCCGAAGACCGAGAAGGCCAAGGAGCGCAGGCCCTGGCTGGGCATGGACTTCACGTTCCGGCCGCCGCCGACGGCACACATCGCGTGGGCGTTCGGCGCTGACGAGATCCGCCGGGTGCTGGAGCTGTGCCAGGACATCTCCGTGGACAAGACGCTGGAGTGGGTGGGGGAGTCGGTCGCGCAGGTCCGATGGGGGAGCGACGGCAAGCACCGCAAGCCGATCCGGGACGGCGGGCTCATCGTCGCCGTACTCCGGCACTACGAGTCCAGAGCCACGGAATCGAGGCCGCTGCTCCACGATCATGCGGTGATCTCGATCCGCGTCCGGCGGCCGGACGAGGCGGGGACGTGGGGGAACCTGTCGGCGGACTCGCTGCTGGCCAACATCGTCGTCGCAGACACCCTGTACCTCCTGTTCTTCATGGAGGAGGTGTCCGCCCGGCTCGGGTGGGCGTGGGAGCCCCGCGAGGTGACGCCCGGCTACCGGCCCGTGATGGAGATTGCGGGGATTGATCAGCGGCTCATCGGCTGGCAGTCGACCCGCCGCCAGCAGATCGAGGACGCACTGTCCGTCCTGGTGGCCGACTACGAAGACGAGCACGGGCATAGGCCGGGGGAGCGGGCCGGTTACGCGCTGGCCTGTAAGGCCGCCGACCGGACGCGCCCCCCGAAGCGCAAGGACTTGCGGTCGCTGTCCGAGCTGCGGATGCGATGGCGGGAGTCGGCGGTCGCCGCGTTCGGGGCCGACGTCATCGACCGGCTGGCGGAGCGGGCGCGGGCGGCAGCCGCGGCGGTGTGGGCGCGGGTGCGGCCGGTGGTCGACATAGTGCTGGCCGCCGTCGACGCCGTCGCCGTGGTGTACGTGATGCGCGGGGCGTTCAAGCGCCACCACCTGCTCGCCGAAGTCCGCCGTCACCTCTCCTACGTCCTGCGCGGCCGACCCCATCAGCCGGGCCTGGACGAACAGATCGTGCAGACGGCCGTCGACGACTACACCCGCCCCGTCGGCCGGGGCCGGATGATGACCGCCGACCTGTCCGCCCTGTACCCGCGCGACACCGACGACCAGGCCGTGTTGCGCCCGCTGACCCGCAAGCGCACCGCGCCCCCGTACGAGCGGGCCCGCCTTGCCGCCGGCGCCCTGGCCGCCCGGGTCCGCGCCGCGCGGCGTGCGGAGCGCCTGGGCTCCCACCCCTTGCCGTACGCCGTCGCTGTGCCCGCCGCCTCGAGGTCGCACCTGCGGTCGTTCCACACCGGCCCGAAGACTGGCCGTCTCCTGGAGGCGGAGACCGGCATCGACGCGGTGGAGCGGACCCGCCAGACCATGGAGGCCGCCGCCGCGAAGGTGGCCGCCACGATCCAGGACAGCAAGCGGGCACGCGAAGTCGCCCACGGCCTGCGTCCACAGCCCACCCCGGCGCCGGCCCCGGCGCCGCACACTCAGCAGCCCGGCATCGAGCACACGCCGGGCCGAACCACCGGAGGAGTCGCGTGAGCACCCCGGAAGAACTGCCCAATTCCCAGGACGCCGTCGCCCGCGCCCGCGCGGCCCGCGCGATGATCGCCGCTGCGCTCGACGAGGACCAGGAGCCCGAGCCGGATGAGCCCGCGGGGTGGCAGCCGGTCTGGAAGCGGCCCCGGACGCCGAAGTCGAAGGCGGCGAAGAAGCTGCAGCTGCGCAAGCAGCGGCGGCGGCTCCAGGACGCAGGGAAGCGCCGCCTCGCCGCGGGAGAGTCGCGCCGGCCCCGCTCCCGGCAGAGCCGGATCGGCAACGCGGCCGCGCGGCGCGATGCCCGCGCCCTGTCCCGGGTGCGGCACTCCAGTGCCTGGCTGTGGTGACGATGCCGGGCATCGCCCACCGGGTGGAACCCACGATGTTCAGCATCCAGTGGACGATGCCCGGCATCCGATGCAGAGCATCGGGTGGCCTCCACCGAGTGGAGAGTGGAGCCCACCCGATGGATTCCACCGGGTGGACTCCACTCCCGTGCGCACCACGATGTTCCGCACCGCACCCGGTGCGCGCCTCCGATGACGATGCCCGGCACTCGATGTTCCGCACCGCACCGTGCGCACCACGATCTCCGGTACTCACGCGCGCACCCCGATGTCCGGCATCCGATGTTCCGCACCGCACGCGAAGCGCACCTCCCGGATCGTGCGCGCACCGGCCGATCGCGCACCCCTTGTCCAGCTCGGGGCGGCGGATCGCCTACCCCTTGTCCTGGTCGGACCAGGCCGGTCGGAGACCCCTTGTCCAGCTCTGGGAGGCCGCGCGTTTCCCCTTGACCACGTTGGCTACCAGAGCGTTTCCCCTGGACAGAGCCGGTCCCGGCCGCCGATCAGACGGCGGACAAGGGGGTGTGTGATAGAGGGGTCCGCCTCGCCTGCGGGACGGCGAACGATCACGTGGTGCGCGCACTCGATACGCGCGGCGCGCGTACCGCACCGCACCTTCCGGGAGGTGCGCGCACCGGATGCGCGCGGCGCGGTCCATGGTGCGCACGGAGCACCGCACCTCCGCCGGTGGTGCGCGCACCCGGTGCGCGCGGCGCGGTCCACGGTGCGCACCATGGACCGCACCTCCCACCGGTGGCGCGCGCACGACGCGCACCACCGGCATCGGGTGGTGCGCTCTACGCAGTGGTGCGGCGCACCGGGTGCGCTTCCATCGCCTGCTTCATCCCGGCGGCCTCCAGCTGGCCCAGGACGTCGGAGACGTCGCCGTGGTCCTCGGTGAGGATGTTGTCGGTGAAGCGGACGATGGTCTGGGCGATGCCCGGCGCACCGGACAGGCACACGCTGTGGCAGAGGAGCTCCAGCAGAAGCCGTCCGAGCGCCGCCGCCAGGAAGGAATGTGCGCAGGGCTCCCCGTCGTGGTCGTCCGCTGCGGTGATCGGGATGAAGATGCGCGCGGCGACGTCCAGGAGCATCCGGTGCACCTCCGGGCCCATGCCGTCGATCACGGCGCAGGCGGTGTCAATGTCGTCGGCCTGCATCGCCCGGATGTAGGCGAAGGCAGTGGCGACGTCCTCCGGCTCCATCGGGGCGAGCGGCGCGGTGACGGTGTTCTCGGGCATGACAGCTCCTCCTTGACGGGCCGCCACGCTGATCGTGGCGGCCTCAAGAGGAGCCTCTAATTGCGGCCCTGTGGACAGAGTCCGGCCGCTGAGGAGGGAGATCTCTCCCCCCGCCGGTTGATCACGATGCGGTCACGGCGGACAGGTTTTTCAAGATCGGCGTCACAAACTCGCCGCGGACGACACCTGTAGAAGGTGATGGCGGGATAGGCCCGCCCCACCCTTCAGGAGCACCCTGTGGCGAGCACCGCAGACGACCCCGAGAACCCCCTTGTCCAGGCCAAAAGGCCCCCCTCCGTGGACCCCTCCATCACCCCCTCCGCGCCCCGACGCCAAGGACCGGGCGTTTCCGCAGGTCAGACACGACGAAAGGGGGGTCGCCGCAGGTCCGACAACCCTCTCGTTCAAAGGAATCCTCAGCACAGGAAGAATTCGACCGAGCCTCGACGCCGGGAACTGCTGCAAGCGCTGGGAATCTTCCAGAGGGCTACGCCCGACCAACTGTGGAAGCTGACCCGGCCGGACAACCAGCACGACAAGCTCGTACGGGACAACCTCCTGGATCTGGAGGAGCACCACCTGGTGAGGATCGAAACGGTCCGGGAGGACCAGCGGCAGGTGTGGGTACTGACGAAGCGAGGACATGGCGAGGCGAAGAAGCTGCTGGAGCCGAAGGGCATACGAGTGTCGGTGCTGCGCGAGAAGAAGTACGACCCGGTGACCGGGAAGCTGCTCGGCACCAGCTACGACGACCACGCCGCGGCGGTCACCTCGACGGCCGCCGAACTCCACCGTGCCGGGATCGGCCACCAGCTCGGCTTCCAGACCGAGATCGGCCACCGACTCGGCAGCAGCTTCGTGCAGCGGGCGGACCTGGTAGTGCGGGCACAGGAGGCCGGGGTGCCGGTGATGCTGCTGGAGATCGACCGCCGCAGCGAGGACGCGCACGACCTGGTGGTCAAGCTGCGCCGGTATTGGGAGTGGGGCCGGCTGCTGCCACGGGACACGGACAAGCAGATCACGGACCGGGTCCGCTCGCGGCCGGACGCGATCGAGCACGTCGATCACGAGAAGCGGCTGTGGCGCCGGTTCTACCCGCCGACCGGCCGGGAGGGCCTGGTGCCCCTCGCGTTCGTGTTCGCGGACACCACCGAGGCGAAGGTCGACAACACGGTCGCCGTGCTGGAGGAGGCCGGCCGCCGCTACTGGGCGCCGCGCCGGTACGAGACCCTCTACACGAAGGCGGTCACCGCGAAGGACTACGGCCAGGCGGTGCCCGTCGTCGTCACCACCCTGGAGCAGCTGACGGAGCACGGCGCCGACGCGGCGGTGTGGCGGCGGCTGGGACGGGAGGGCGAGCAGAAGCTGTCGGACGCGCTCGACAACCCCGACGGCGACGTCCTCTACCGCGAGCAGGAGGCCCGCGCCGACGCGGCGGACAAGCAGCGCCGGGCCGCACAGCGGGAGGCGGAGCGCCCGGTGTGCAAGCGGTGCGGAGCGAAGTTCACCGACCAGCGCTGGGAGGAGACCACCGCGCACCGGACGGCCTGGAGCGCCGGGGATACGTCCGTGTGCGGCACCTGCCGTGCCGACGACGTCGCCCGAAAGGAAGCAGCCGCCGAAGCAGCTCGCCTCCAAGCCGCCGCGGCACTGGAGCCGGAGGACGACCAGGAGTCGGGCACGGGCCGCGGCTGGTTCCGCCGGCGGACCTGACCCGGGCAAGCCGCCTTCGCCGGGCCGGGCGTGAGTGCCCCGCCCGGCGGGACGGCCCGGGAAGTCGCGGCGCCGCCGTGCGGGAGGGAACAACCCGAGCCCGGCGGTACGCCAGTGCCAGGCCGTAGACAGGTCTCATGAGACGCAGCAAAGAAGAGACCGCACCGGACCTGACGGGCGACCTGTGGCACGCCCTGGCCCAGCTCCAGCACACCCATCCTGACCCGGTGGGCCGCGTCGGGCCGCTCGCCCGCCCGGCCGGGCTGCTGACCTACACGGCGGCCGCCGACACCATCCTCGCCGCCCGGGTGCAGCTGACCGGCGCGGACACGATGCACGAGGTGAACGAGACGCTCCGCGCGATGACCGGCAACCTCCCCCGCGCCCACTTCACCGGTCCCGGCGTCGCCTTGGAAGTCACGCTCAGCAGACGACAGGAACTCCCGATTCACACGGAGCACGCCACCGGCCTCACCCAGCTCTTCCGGGACGCCACCGACACCATCGGTGCCCGCAGTAGGCCCGGAGGCGGCGTCTGCTTCCACTGTGACGGGAGCGGGCGCGCCCACTCCGTGTGGGAGCTGGCGACCGGGCAAGACTGAGCAGCACGGACGACCGCCGGTCTCGCTCGTTCGGGGGAACCGGCGGCTTGTGGCCTCGGTCGGCGGGGCTGCGCCGGGTTAGCATCCTGCCCGGCTAGTGCGTACTGCCGATCACCGCCCGCCTCCGGAGCCACGCCGCCGGGCGCGGGGGTCAAGGTCCTGAGGGGCCCGCTCCTTCCCGTTCTGCGTTCCGTCGTGTCCACGGCAGTCGTACGAGCCGGTGCCGGGGGCGTGGCCCGGTCCGGCAGAGGAGTACGTCATGCCGAAGAACCAGTCCACCGCCGCACAGACTGCCCGCCTGGCGAGCCGGAGCGGGGAGAAGTACACCGAGGCCCTGCGCCGCGCGGAGAACGGCGATACGCCGCGTTCCCCGCATGTCCTGCGGTTCCTGGCGCAGCGCTCAGGGAACCTCCACTATCTGGTCGGCGGCATCGCGGCGTCCTGGGCGCACAGCGGACAACGGGTCCTGCTCCTCGAGGAAGCCGAGGACTACTGGCGGTGGACCATGAGCGGCGTAGGCCGCGGCCGGAGCCGCCGCAAGAAGGAGAGCGAGCCGGCCACCCCGCCGGAGCCGACGACCAGCACCCTGTGGGCCTCACCGGACGGCCCCGGCCTTCTGACACGTCACACCTGCATGTGGCAGGTTCGCCACCCCTCGCAGGAGAGCGACCGCGGCTTGCCCCGCACCGACCGCAGCCCGCTCACGGTGGCGGTAGCCGACGCTCTCGGCACCTACGACGTGATCGTCCTCGTGCCGAAGTACTGGTCCTACCCGGACCGTGAGAACGCGACGGCGCACGTCGTGATCGGCGAGATCGACATCTTCCCCGACACCGACTGCAGGACCGCGCTCCCCGGCCCCGGGGGCGAAGAGAGGGGAGTGCCGCTGAGCCCCGAGCAGAGCGCGGCGGTACTGCGCGAGCGCTGCCTGGACTTCCTCTTCGGATCCCCGCACCTCCCCATCGTCTTGGACGGGGTGATCTGGCAGTCGTACGGGGAGCTGCCCGTCGACGCGGACTACCTGGCGGGCGTCGACCGGGACATGGACCGTGCCGGACTGCGCCCCCTGGGCTGGTCGTCTGCCGGGCGCCGGCCTCACCCGCACAAGGAGCTGCCCGAGCCCGACCAGCTGAAGGACCCCGACTTCGTCCAGCGGTACCAGCCCATCGGGCGGCGCCTGCGTACAGCGCTGGAGGCCCGGCCCGCCCACAGGAAGTGACCTGTGAGAGCTGGCCCACTCCACAGCCCGTGGGCCAGCTCTCCGACGTCCCGGTCCTCTTGACCGGCTCCCCGGGCTGCGGGACGGTCAGTTACGCAACTCCCCGCAACTGGCTTTCTCCGGAGGCGATCATGGCGTTACTTTTCTTCGGCACGGACCCGAACTCGGGCGGCGGGAACTGCCCGGCGGTGTGGGTGGACACCGAAGCAGCCCAAGGGCCGGAACTGGTTCTGCAGGGCAAGTTCGCTGACACGGCGACCCGGGCCGCGTGCAGCCAGGACAGTCCGCCGGCGGATGACGAGGGAGTCATCCGGCTCTCGGTGCGGATGGTCGACCAGATCAGGAAGGCATGCGATGCCGCAGAAGCCGCCCGTCCTCAGCTTTGAGGACCTGCTCGACTCCGCCCAACGGCACGCACTGCACCTGGAGCTCCGCGACGCCTACGCCGTGGGGGAGGAGCGGGAGGTCTACGACACCTTCCTGCGGGATGGGAGCGTGCCCGCTGACGACTCGGAGTACTGGAGCGGGTGGCTGCCGCTGGTGAAGCGCACGGTGGCCCGCGGGGTGAAGGTCTGGCGGGCCCGGGTCGTGTCCGAGCCCGTCACCGAGTACATCCGCTTCGAGCACGCCATCACCGACGCCAACCTCCGCGCCGGTGAACAGGTCCGCTGGCTGCCCCGCCGCCGCGCCTCCACCCTCGCCCTGCCGGGCAACGACTTCTGGCTCATCGACGACCAGGTCGTCCGCTTCAACGTCTTCTCCGGCGACGGCGAGGCTTTGGAGCCCGACCACATCGAGGACCCGCAGGCCATCAAGCTGTGCACCGAGGCGTTCCGTACGGTGTGGGACCTGGCCACCCCGCACGCCGACTACCGCATCTGACGAAACGCACCTCAAGGGCCGCCACTTTCATGACGACCACATCTCCCTCGTCCAGCGCCCAGTCGGCGCGCGAGGCGCTCGCCGTGCGGTTGCAGCACCTGCGCAAGGACGCCGGCCTCACCGGGCGCGAACTCTCCGCCCGGTGTGGCTGGCATCCCGCGAAGACCACCCGCATCCAGAAGGGCGCCGCCCCGCCCTCGGATACCGACATCCGCACCTGGTGCGCGGCGTGCGGCGCCGACGACCAGGCGGAGGATCTGATCGCTACCGCCCGCGCGGTCGACTCGATGTACATGGAGTGGCGCCGCCTGCACCAGGGCGGCATGCGCAAGGTCCAACAGGACTGGTACGAGCTCCACGAGCAGACCCGCATCTGCCGCGTCTACCTCTCCAACGTGCCGCCCGGCTTCCTCCAGACCCCGGCGTTCGCCACCGCCCTCATGACCCAGATCACCCGCTTCCAGGGCACCCCCGACGACGTCGCCGAAGCGGTCGCCGCCCGGGTCGCCCGCTCCCGGTTCCTCTACGAGGGCGGGCACAAGTACGTCGTCCTCATGGAGGAGTCGGTCCTGTACTTCCGCACCGCCAGCCCCGACGCGATGCGCGGGCAGCTGCGCCACCTCCTGGCCGTGATGCCGCTCGCCGCCCTCTCGCTGGGGATCATCCCGTTCACCGCCCAGCGCACCGTGTGGCCGCTGGAAGCGTTCTACGTCCACGACGACACCACGGCGGTGGTGGAGACGCTGACGGCGGAGATCAAGGTGACGCAGCCGCGGGAGATCGCCGACTACATGAGGGCGTTCGCCGGCCTCGCGGAGATGGCGGTGCACGGCGACGCGGCCCGCACCCTCATCCAGGCCGCGATCGACGCCCTGGAGTGAACCGGCCGCAATTACCCGCAATCTCGTTGAAGACTGCTCCCCACGCTGCGTAGCGTCGAAGTCACCGACGGATTGCCAGCCGGAGAGGCGGGGCCCGATGCGCACACACCCCGACAGCAGCGCCCCGGCCCCGGAGGGCCGCGGCCTCCAGTCGCCCCTCTACGGCGTCCCCTCCCCGGACCTGCTGGCCCGCGCGGACCACGGCTACGCCCGGTTCCTCGGGCAGCACGACGAGGACCAGGACGACGGGGCCGACAGCGGCGAGGGCACCCAGCGGTGACCGCCGGCCACCCGCACGAGACGCTCCCGGCAGCGAGGCCCGCCATGCACACCAGCACCCACACCGTCCTGTACGACCCCGACGGACTCCTCGGGGCGGAGCTCCCGCTCGACCGCGAACCGTACGAGTGCCTCGTCAAAGCCGTCCTCGCGTGGACCGGCGAGGACACGCTCGCGGAACGCGACTACGAGCAGATCGGCCTCCAGCTGACCGGCCACGCCCGCGCGGTCGCCTCCGACGTCCGGCGCCGCGCGGACCAGCTGCCCAAGAGCAGCGGGCCCCGGGCGCTCGCCGACCTCGTACTGCGCGAGGCGGAAGGCCGGCTGTCCGCGACGATCGAGGGCACCGTGCGCTGCGTCCAGAACCGCGCCCGCCTCGTGCGCGCCCTCTACGAACGCCTGGACCGTCTGGAGACGGCGCTCGCTCAAGCCGTCTGAACCAGCCGCTACCCCAGGGCGGCGGCCACGGTCTCCAGCACGGCGCGCTGCTGCGCGTCGATGGGAGCCTCGGTCTCGCGCACCGAGCGAAGCGTCGTCCCTTCGGCGCACAGCCTGCACAGCCCCATCACCGGGAACGGACCGGCACCGATGAGGGTGTGCGAGGCGGCGCTCTCGTACAGGGGCCGGTAGCAGCCGGGGCACAGGCGGCAGTCCTCGACTTCATCCGCCGGCGGCGCGTCCGGGCCAAGCAGCGGGACGATCCGGCGGAGGTTCTCGCCCGCCTCGGCCCATAGGCTCATCGGCCGTTCGGCTCGCCGCTCGAAAGTTCCGCCGTCTTCCCCGTCGACGGTACGGACCCGGGCCAATGTGCCGACGCCTTCCTCGGGGAAGTCGGGGAGGAACAGCAGGGCTGTCTGGAACCCGGGCCCTTCGTCCATGCCGATGCCGTGCTTCTGCCCGGAGGCGAGGGCCGCGCCCAGATCGGTCAGGCCCTGGCCGCCGTCGTCGTTGCGCAGCCGGAGCGACCACGCGGCTGGCACGCCATCCATCTCGGCAGGGGAGGACGTGATCAGGATGCCGTTGCCGGACTGGCGAACGTCCAGGTGGTACATGCCTTCGGTGGAATGGAACGCGGTGCCGAACCATTCGGTGGTCGGCTGTTGCCTCTTGGCCTGCGGGTGGCGCGGCTTGTGCTGCTTGTGACGTCCCATGATGTGCCTCGCAGAAGTGACCCCGTGCACGGGCCGAACGGTCCGCTCAATCCACAACCGGCCGCCCGGCCGCTCGGGTACGCCGGAGGGTCAGGCGGTCACCCGTACAGCCCAACGGAGACCGGTGGCGCCGCGATGGGTACAAGTACCGGTATGGCGCGGGAGCGGATCCGGTGGCCGGTCGTCGTGGACCGGGCCCGGGAGATCGTGGAGAGCTACGAGGGCGGCGTCACGCTGCGCCAGGTGATGTACAAAATCGCCTCCGCGGGCGTGCTGCCGCACACGCCGTCGATGTACCGGCACCTCTCCTCCCACCTCGCGAAGGCCCGCCGCGAGGGCCGCTTCCCCGACCTGATCGACACCCTGCGCGAAGTCCACGTGCCCCCGGCCTGGCCGGACGCGGGCACGTTCGTGCACGAGAGCCCCGACTGGTTCGGCCTGGACCTCACGCATGGCCAGTCGCGTGCCGTTTACGTTGCCGCCGAAAAGGACACCCTCCGGCAGCAGCTGACCGGATGGCTCGCCCACGCGGGCATTCCCGTCCTGGTGATCCGAGGGTTCGGCTCCCAGTCCTACGTCGACGTCGTCCGCGACCGCGTCGCCGCCGACCCGAGAAAAGCGGTGCTCCTGGTGGTCGGTGATTTCGACTGCTCCGGAGTGGATCTCGAACGAGACTTCCTGACGCGCACCGCCTGCTGGAGCCACACCGAGCGGGTGCTGCTCACCTACGACCAGGTCGTCGACGACTACGAGCTGCCCGCGACCGAGGGCAAGCGCGGCGATCCCCGGTGGCCGGCCTTCGCGCGCCGCTACGGATTCGACATTGAGCACCCCGTGCAGTGGGAGGTCGAAGCGCTGGAGCCGGACGAACTCCGGCGCCTGGTCCTCGCCGCCGTCGACCCGTACATCGACCGCCAGGTCCTCGCGCAGCAGACCGCCCGGCAGGAGGAACAGCGCCGCGCCCTGGCCTCCTTCGTACGGGGCTGGGGCGCGGCGGGCGGGACGTCGTCCTAGCTCTGCACCGGATGCTGGGCGGCCGTGGCGAAGTGCATGACGATCGCCTTCGAGCCGGCGGCGACTTCGTCGATCAGTTCGTAGCCGCGGGGGTCCTGGGGGTGGTTGCGGACCCAGATCATGGCGTAGCTGATGATCTGGTTGATGTCGCTGGGACGCAGAAAGATGGCGTCGCCGGTGTGGAGCCGCTCGGGGGCCTTGTGCTGCCACAGCCGGTAGTACCGGCCTTCGACCTCGTTGAAGCCGAGATGCCGGTCGCCGTGCGGATTGATCAGGTGAAAGGTGAAGGGCAGATCGTTCGGGCCCGGCTGCCAGGGCTGCTCCTGCTGGCTCACTGCGTCCTCCATCGACGTTCGGTGATCACGACGCACCCGAGTCTGTCAGCGCCGCTCCCGGCCTCGCAGAGCTTCCCCCCAGCCCGGCATCGCCGACTGCAACACCAGCTCCTGTGCTGCAACACGTTCAGTGCAACACCGCCGCGCGTTTCGCTCTGACCTTGGGTGATGCCCCGGATAGAGGTTTGTGGAGCCGGTGTTGCGCCTCGCGTTGCAGGCCCGCGCCATGTCCGGGCAGAGCCGCCGGACACCGACAGCACGAGGCCCCGGGCGATGACGCCCGGGGCCTCTCGGTGCACTTCGCTTGACCGTCCTGTTCAACGACCAGCCACGGCCGGTGTCACGCCCAGTCCACGCCCAGCGCCGCGAGGGCGGAGAGCTGATCGGCGGTGAGCTTGTCACGCCTAGAACGCATGTTCGAAACCCATACGCCCAGCTTCACGGCCACCGGCCCCGCCTCGCCGTCGACCACGATCTCTTCGCCGTGGCCGCGCGGCACAGGCCGGTCAGCGCCCTCCCGCTCCACCCACTGCGCGAGCGCCGCCAGACCCCGCTGGAACGACTGCTGCGCCTTGCTCGGGCCCTTCGTCGCGGACGCCGTCGCCGGGACGGGAGACGGGGCCTCAGCGCCCTTGATGCCCAGCACGGCCAGCCGCTCCTGCTGCTCGGTCGACAGCTGCGCCCACGTGCCCGGCTCCTGCTGCCGCCACCGCCACTTGCCCACGTCGTCGCCCTCGAAGATGACGCCCGGCGCGATGTAGGGCAGGACGCCGTCGGCGTCGACCAGGTCGGCGAGCACCCGGTAGTGCCGCTGCCAGTCGAGCGGCCACGGGCAGTTCCAGTCCGGGTCGATCGCGGCCAGCTGCTTCGCCCGCTCCTCCGCCCGCTTCGCGTCCTTCCCGAGGCCGCCCTTCCGCCGGAGATTGGCCATGTGCTGCCCGACCGGCACCATCGCCTCGCCCTCGCCCCACACCGCGTCCTGACGCGGCGCGAGGTGCCCCGTGGCCCGCCGGTACGACCGGAGCGCGGCGAGCTTGTTCTCCCACGCTTCCTCGCCCGGCTCCCACACCATCCCGGCCTCCGGCGCGTCCAGCAGCGTCTTGCGCCGCTCCTCCAGTTCCCCGGCCCGCAGCGCCTTCCTCTGCTGGTGCACCCACCGGCCAAGCGGGAAGTCCTTGGTGACGCCGACCTCGACCTCCACGTCGTACGGGACGGCGTGGACGCCGGTGATCTCGTTCTCGGTCCGCCAGCGGATGAGGGCCTGGAGACCTTCCAGCCACACCAGGGACTCCGGCCGGTACACCCGCGTACGGAGGAACGCCGCGATGGTGGCGGCGTCGCGCGGGCTGGAGAAGTGCAGCAGGGCGGCTTCGGCGGCGGCCTGGGTGTCGTCGTCCTCCTGGTCCTCGCCGTCACCCTCGTCCCCGGCCCCGACGATCTGCCCGTCATCGTCCCGCTTGACGTGGATCTTGCGCTTCCCGCTGGTGAGCGCACGGGAAGCGAGCTGCTCAACGAGTCGTTCATCATGCGAGCGGAGGCCCTGGAGGACCGCTACAAGAGGGCGGAAACTGGCGCTGGCGACCATGTCGGTCGGGTCCTCGTTCGGCTCCAGGAAGACCGGCACGATGATGCGCGCGATCTTCGTGCTGCCGTCCTTGTTGAGCCGGAGCGCCCGGCCGATGTTCTGCACGATCTCGACCTGGGAGCCGCGGGTGTCGGCGAAGCAGATCGCCTCGACTCCCCGCTCGCCGGTGATGTCGACGCCTTCACCGAGCACGCGAACGGATGCGAGGAACGCCCGGTGGACCCGGCGCCCGATCGCGTCGATGCCGTTGGCGAACTGGCGCAGCGCCTCACGCCGCTCGGATACGAGGTGGTCGCCGCACAGCCACGCCGACCAGACGCGGTCCGGGGGTACGTGGCGGCCGGCCTCCAGCTCGTAGAACTCCGCGTCGATCGACGACTTCGGCAGCTTGTCGGCGGCGGCCAGGTCCTCATCGGACGCGTCGTTCAGGTACAGCGCGGCAGCGGTCTCGGGCAGCTTGTCCGCGAACGCGCGGGCCTCTTCCACCTTCTGGTGGAAGGTCATGACCGTACGGAGGTTGTACGCCGCCGCGTGCTCCAAGAGCGCGGTCTGCAACAGGGCCAGCCGCCGGCCCCGCCGGACTTCCTCGGACTCCCCGAGAACGGGGGAGGGGTCGCGGATCTCCAGAACGTCGATCTCGAACCCGGCGAGGATCTCGCGCTCGATGGCCTCGCTCAGACCGAGCTCCGCAATCCACGCGCCGTAGGTGCCGTCCGGGTCGTCGGCCATGCTCGCGAGTTCCAGCTCCTGGCCGTCCGCGCCCTTCTGCGGCCGGGCGGCGGCGAGGATGCGAGGGGTCGCGGTGAGGTAGAGCCGGAAGTTCGCCGGGATCCTCTGGTTGTCGTGGATCGCCGCCCACGGCCTGCCAAGGTCACCGGCGGTTCCGTGGGCCTCATCCACGATGGCGAGCGAAAAACCGTCCATCTGCTGCCCGTACAGCCGCTCTCCGCCCGCCAGAGCGGCCTCCAGCGGCCCGCGAACCTTCCGCTGGCCCACGGGCGCGTCGATGTCCTCCCGGTCCACAAGAGAGGCGTACGTGGCGAACACGATGACCGGCCCGTGCCCGGCCCACAGGGCGAGCTGGATCGGGTTCGTGGTGGTGCGCACCCCGAGCTCGTGCAGCACCGCGTCGTTCTCCAGCGAGCAGACCGCGACCATCGGGGCCCGGTGGCCCACCAGACGCCACGCCTGAGCGGTCTGCGCGAGCAGGTCCAGGGTCGGCACGGTCACGAGGATCCGGCCGTCCGCGAAGCTCTCCAGCGCGCACGCGGCGGCCGTGATCGTCTTGCCCGAGCCGGTCGCTGACACGAGCGTGCCCCGGGCGCCCTGCGGGGGCACGGATGACCTTGCAGGGAATCCGACCCACCTTCGGAACGCCAACTTCTGGTCAACCTGGTGTTCTTTTAGATTAATACCCTGCACTTCAAGACCCTTTCTCCGACTTTCGCGAAGGCGACTTCTTTATTTCTGCCTGTTACTGGGGATTCTTTCCAGCCCAATACAAAGCCGTGTCGATATCCCGCGCAGTCCATTTGTCTGCGGCCCCTCCGCCGTCTTCGAGCAGGGTGTCGAGGAGGTCCATGTACCGGCCATAGCGGCCCGGACGATCTGTGAGGGTGAGCCCGAGGGACTCGATGGCTCGCTGGACCCGGCGGTCGTAGACAGCCATCCGCATGGGTGCTGCCGAGGTCAAAATGGCGGAAGCGAGGGCGTCACCCTTTGCAAACCCCGGCAGTTCCGAGATGGCGCTGCGCCCTGCGCGAGCTGCCTCGCCGCGAGAGAGATCGGGGTCCCTGACCGACGCGACGGCCTGCTCAGTGATTGCTCGTACCTCGCTGTCGGGCATCGACAGGAGAGCTGTCACCCAACGCGTCTGTGCGGAGAGCCGCTTCCATACGACCAAGGCCGCGATCTGCGCCTTGCCGAGACTGCTGGTGCGCTCTACATGCTGCGCAACCTCCCAGAAGATCTCGTCATAGTGAGGTGATACAGAATCTAGATACGCGGCACGCGCTGGAACGAGTACATTCCACACCGATCGGCAGACCAGAGGAGATCCCTCGACATCCACGTTTCCTCATCTCCTAGGCCGATTTACTGCGGTTGGGGGGTGTCTCGCTTTTCCGCCAACAGTACATGCTGCATCAACCCGATGCATGCACTACACTGGAACTCATACGAACGAGCGACCCCCACCCTCACAGCCAGCCAAGCCCGCGCCAGCGGGCCCCAAGGTTCTGGAGGCGCAGCCGGAAGGACCGTCAGGCGGGGGAGCGCAGCGGACCCGCCGGGAGCGCCCCGCACTCCCCCAACTCCCGTACTCGAGGCCCCACAAGCCCGCACCACCACACCCCAGCAGCCCGCCCGCGCACCGCGCGGCCAGCCGGGCGCGCAGCGGCCGGCCCCGCTGCCCCCAGGAGCGCAGCGGAAGGGGGCGCCCACGCTCCGCGTGGGCGGACGGGAGCGCAGCGACCGTTCCCCTTGCACATCGCGCAGCGATGTGGTACCCGCTCCGCGGG
>NZ_JBIWKH010000027.1:0-87403 GCF_044765585.1 Streptomyces sp. NPDC102441 | reverse complement strand
CGCAGCCAGCCGGCTCGCGGCACCCAAACCCGTGAACTGGTGCGGAAAACGACTCACGTGGTGCCAGAGCAACTCACAACCAGATCACTAGCCAGGCGTCAGCAGCAAGAGGGTTATGCGCGATGGCCGCGTGAAAGGATGCAGCCGCAGCGGCCCGATTACCCACCCTCAGCTGCGCAACCCCTTCGATCCACGCTTGCTCGCAATTCTTGATCGAACGCCGTGATACGGACTGCCCCTGCACCCTGGTCTCCAGTGCTGTCGTTGGTTGATTCAGGATTCGCCCGCCTTGGATAGGCGGCCTAATTCCACCCGTCAAGTGACACCTGAGAGTTTCCGCCCAGGTACTGATGCAGGGCGCTGGCGGTGGTGTCCACAAAGTTCTCGGGGACAGCGCCGGCGTCGATCCAGCGGACCTGGGAGTGCTTGCGGGGTTCGCGGTTCTCGGGTTCGCCGGTCCATTCGTGGGCGGCGAAGACGACGGTAAGGAAGCCGTTCGGGGCTTCAACGCCCCAGGCGCCGTGGATGATGTGGGCGACCTTGAGGGACTCCGGCTTCACCGTGAGGCCCGTCTCCTCGTAGAGCTCGCGGCCCGCCGTTTCGGTGATGGGCTCGCCCGGTTCGCTCTTGCCGACGGGGAGGTCCCACAGGCCCTGGGCGAACTTGGCGTTCTCGCTGCGCTGCAGGAGCACGACGCGGTTGGTTGCCTTGTCGTGGACGATGACGGCCGCGACCAGCAGTGTCATCGAGTCGAGCGCCGGCTTGAGGGCTGGGGGGCGGTTGTCGGTCTGCTGGGCCACGGGGTTCCCTTCGTCGGGCAGGTTGTTGGGCATGTTAGGCGAGGGCCTCGCGGGCTCGGCGGGCGAGATCTGCGGCGCCGGGGACGCGGCGGCGCTGGTAGATCGCGAGCGTCGAGCGGATCGAGGTGATCGCCTTGCGGGTGCGGTCGGAGGTCATGCCCTCCATGAGGGGCAGGGCCTGGGTCCAGGCGGCGACTGCTTCGTCGGCGCGGGCTTGGGCGGCGAGGCTGTCGCCGAGGTCGGCGTGGGTGAGGGCGTGGACGCGCTTGTACTTCTCCGGGTCCCAGCGGGTGAGGGCGTCGCGGTGCTGCTGTTCCGTACCGATGTGGTCGGCGAGGTCGGTCAAGGTGCGGGCGGTGTGGCTGGCCACGGTGCCGGCGGCGGGGCCGCTGACGCGGGAGAAGCTGGGCTGGGGACCGTCCTCGCGCAGGAGGGCGTCTTCGGCGGCGAGGAGAGCGCGGGCGGCCAATGGGTTCTCGCCGACGGCTGCGTAGGCGCGGGCGTGCGTGATGTGGAGGAGCGCTTCGGTCTGGCCGTCCACGTGGCCGAGGCCGCGAGTGAAGGCTCCTTTGACGAGGTCCACGCAGTGGTGGGGTTGCTTGAGGCTGAGGGACTGGTGGGCGAGGGCGCGCATCATCCAGGCGGCATGGCCGTGGGGGTCGGCTTCGCAGGCGAGCTGGTAGCCGACCTGGTAGTAGCGCTGGGCAGCGCCTTCGTGTCCAAGGTCGTGGTGCTTCCACCCTGCGAGGTAGGCGAGTTCGGCGACGGCGCCGAAGGCGGCCTGGCGTAATGCTTCTGTGGGGAAGCGGCCGCGCAGCATGGGGGCTGCCGTGTCGGCGAGGTACGCGGTGACCGTGGTCAGGCCGTGCCCGCCACCGAGCCGTTCGTCGGCGGCGCTGAAGGCTGCCGTGATCTGTCGTACGACGTCGATGTCGTCGCTGCCGACGAGGGAGCGGGCGGTGCGGGCGCGGAGCATCCGCGAGGTGGCTTCGTGGTCGTGCAGGAGCGGCATGGCCACGCCGGCCGTGGTGAAGGCGGCGATGGCGAGGAAGCGGCGGCGCTCGACGTCCGCGCGACCGAGGTCGGTGACCGCGGTGACGGGGTCGGTGTCCGGTGGCGACTCCGTGTCGGGTGAGTGGAGGCCGAGCTCGGTTCGGGTGACGACGCGTCCCAGCCGCCGGGAGAGGGCTTCGGCGAGGTACTGGCCTGCCTGGCCGGTCGGTGTGCGGGCACCGACGACCCAGTGGGAGATGGCCGACTTGTTGGTCTGGAGCAGTTCGCCGTTCTCGGCGGCGATGCGGCGTACGTCCTTGGCGAGTGCCTCGTACGTGCACCTGGCGGCGTTGATCGTGTCGCGCAGGCGGGAGTTGGCGCTGGTCGGTGCCGGCACGATCGCCTCCGCTCCGGATCCGTAAACCGTGTATACCGCTTGGCCTCGCTCACACCGTACCCACTCTGCGTAGCGGACGGTTCACTTATCGACAGCCGCCCCACTCACGGCATCGCGGGCCGGGCGGCCCCCAAGTTCCGTACGCCCCCACGGGTTCGGGCATTCCTATGCCCAGGCCCGGACGATCAGAGACGGAGACACGGTGACCACCATCGACACCGCGACCATCACGGTCGAGCTGCCCGGCGCCTTCGACCCGCGCTGGAGCCGCCTGCCCGGCATCCAGGTGGACGGCCGGCGCATCACCATCGACCCGGCCGAGTACTTCTTCCGCTTCGAGTCCAGCACCTGGCTCGTCGCCGACTGGGAGTTGGTGAAGGCCCAGCTCCTGGACATGGACGAGACGACCGAGTGCGCGGTCGAGCAGCTCGCGCTCGACTTCATCAAGAACCACGGCGAGTCCACCTCCGACGCGGCCCGCGTGCTGGCGACGGCGTACGGGGTGTACTCGTACCTCTTCCGCGAGGAGCACCTGGCCGGCCTCGGCCTCCCACAGATCACCGCCGACCACCTCCGGATGCTCCTCGAGGCGGCCACACTGATGGCGCTCAACAAGGCCGAGCTGGACGGGCACATCTCCAACGTCGGCCCGTGCTGGTTCTTCCCCGCCGCCACTTCCGTCGTCTTCGACCTGGACGACGCGACGGGCGGAATGCTGGACGAGGTCTACCACGGCGGCTGGTTCAACGAGCACCGCCGGATCGAGTCCATCAAAGCCCACGCCGCGCTCGGCGGCCGACTGGTGCACGGCTGCCAGTCCGTGCCGGACCAGTCCGGCGGTGTCGTCGCGCCCTACGGCGCCTCGATGGCCAGGTTCCGTGACGACCTGGCCAAGTTCAAGGCGGGCTGGATCGAGCAGGTCTACGCCCACCGCGTGACCCCAGCCGAGTAACCCGCCACCCCCGTACGGCTCCGGGGCGGGCCAGCTCGCGCGCGCCCGCCCCGGAGCCCACCAGTCCCCTGGAGACCCTCATGGACCAGAGCCTGTCCGCCGCCCTGCTGGACGACCTATGCACCCTCGTCGGCAAGCCCCTCCCCGAACGTGCCGAGATTCGCGTCTGGGGCATGTCCGGCGTCGAACGCGTCACTTTCCCCGACGGCACCACAGCCGTCTTCAAGTACGCCAAGGAGCCCTTCGACCGCGAGGCCCAGGCCCTGCGGGCGGCATACCAGCGCGGGCTCCCGGTCCCCTCGCTCCACGCCAACGCCATGCAGGACAAGTGGCTCGGGATGCTCATGGACGACCTCGGCACCCCCGTACGGGACGCCGACGACCTCGACGGTGTCGCCGCCGCCGTCATGCTCCATGCCGCCCGCCCGGCGGGCGGTCTGCCCCTCCTCGACGGGGCCGGCCTCGCAGCCCTGCCCGGCCGAGCCCTCGATCACCTCCAGCGGCTACGGAAAGCCGACCGCTGGACGGACTGCGACGACATCGAGACCGCGCTGGGGAAGATCTCCGCCTCGGCTGAGACTCGTGTCCAGGGGGCGACGCTCGAACCGTTCGGCTGGGTGCACTCCGAGTTCCACCCCACGAGCGTCCACATCGGGGAGAACGGCTGGCACCTCCTCGACTTCGCCCGCGCCTTCACCGGACCCGGCCTGATCGACCTCGCCTCGTACCACGGCACCACCGACGTACCGAACCCCTTCCGACTGCGGGTGTTCCTGGAGCAGTACGTCACCGCAGGCGGTCACGAGGACGCCCTCGCCACCCGGGGCGGCCTGACCGCCGAGGCGTGGGCCCTGGGCTGGCACCGCATGTGGGCCGTGGAGTGGTTCATGGAGCAGGCCATCCGCTGGATCGACGATCCGGCCAAGGACCCCGCCTACACCCCCGTCGTCCGCCGCCACCTGAACGACGTGGTCCAACTCCTGGAGGTCTAGGTGCTCGCCCAGGTCTCCCCCTGGTACGCCCACGCAGCTCAGCGCACAGCCGCCGCCCCCACGCACGCCCTCACCGCGCCGGCCCGGATGGAATGGAGCACCCACGCGGGCATCGGTCCCGGCGCCGAGATCCTGGGACGGGACCTGTGCGGCAAGCGCCTCCTGGAGCTGGGCTGCGGCCCCGGCCACAACGTGGCCCACCTCGCGAAGCACCACCAGGCCCGCGTCACCGGTGTGGACCTGGTGGGCCTCCAGGTACGCCGGGCACGCTCCCACTACGGCCACATCCACGGCGCCACCCTCGCCGCCGGCCACGCACTGCACCACCTGCAGGCCACCGGCCAGAGTTTCGACGCGATCTACTCCGTTTTCGGCGCCGTCGGCCTCGTCGCCCCTGAGCTCCTCCTCGCCGCCATTTCACGACGCCTGAAACCGGGCGGTGTCCTGGCCTTCTCCGTTCCTCACCCGGCACGGGCCGGAAGACATCCATCCACGGACGACCGTCCGCGCGAGGACTACGTCACCATGCCCGACCGCACCCGACTGCCCCTCGCTCGATGGGAGTTCGACGCCCGCCGCTGGGGAGCCCACCTCTCCCGGGCGGGCCTGCGCGTCACCTCGACGGTGGAGCTGCGGCACCCGCGCCGCGACCCGTGGCCCACCACCCTCCTGATCACTGCCCGCAAACGCTGACCGACGGAGGAAACGAGGCCAGGCTGGCTGCCCAGGGCCACCGACGCCCTGCGGCGCGAAGCGATACGACGTGTGCTGCCAGTCGAGCGCGAGCAGCGTTCCGCTCGGGTCGATGCAGGAAGTCAGCCCCCGCTCGACCACCTCGACCAGGCGGTCCAAACGCTCGTACTCAGGATCGTCGTCAAGCGCGGCAAGGCTCCAGGAAACCGAGGCGAAGGGCTCCTTGATGGCTGGCCACTTGAAAGAACTCGTACTCGGCTGGAACTTGAACTCGTCGCAAAAGCGGTCCCAAACGCGTCGGTACTCGGCCTCAAGCAGCTCGAACACGGGACTCTCCATCATGGCCCGATCCTATCGAGTCAGCCGCGATGTCCCTCTGGGAACGTGTCGCACGAGGGCTGTCCTGGCCTTCGCCTGCCGCTCCGTGCGGACCGCAAAGGCCGCCCAACCCGCCCCGTCGCAGGTCAGACGGCCTTGCTCCGGACGTATTAGACGTTGAAGCGGAACATACAGAACAGAGCCCCCACCTGCGAAAACAGGGATCCTGACCAACTTATCCAGCAGCAATCCAGCACCGCCGGGATTCATCCAGCACGCCAGGTCGCGGCAAAGGGCCAGGGTCGATCGACGGTGCATTGTGTACACCTGAGATACTTGGTACGCTTGGGCGCATGACGCAGCCCTTGCCCATAGAGTCCATCCGCGATGTGCGCGCACATCTGGCCGAGGTCGTGGAGCGAGCCGACCGGGATGACGTACCCACTGTGATCACACGCCGAGGCAAGGAGGTCGCCGCGGTCGTGTCCATCGAGGTACTTCGGAAGTACCAGGAGTGGGAAGAGCGCGAGATCAACCGGATCATCGACGAGCGCATGGCGAATCCGGCAGCGGGCATTCCGATTGAGGACATCATGCGGGAGACGCTGGCGCGCAATGAGTGACTACCGCACCGTCTTCCGGCCTGAGGCCCAGTCGGAACTACGCAAGATCCCCCGGGACATGGCGCTCCGCATCCTGGCCAAACTGACCGAACTGGAAAGCGATCCCCTCGGCTTCAACACCACGGCACTCGTGTCCCAGCCGGAACGCCGCCGCCTACGAGTGGGTGACTACCGTGTCGTCTACACAATCGACAACGGTGAACTGGTGGTGTGGGTCGTACATATCGGGCATCGCTCCACCGTGTACGACACCTAGAGTCAGGGACGCCCCCGCCCGGCCCGGCAGGCCAGGTTGTCAGTGGCGTTGTCAGTGGCGACTGCTTCCATGACGCCATGAACACTGTGCACGCGATCGCCACCCTCCTTCCCGGCCCCACCGAACTCCGCGCCCACCTGCGCGCGTTGGCTGCCCTGGAGACTGCGATCGCCGACGATCCGCAGTACTGCTACTACACCTTCGACGTCTCCTGGGGCCCCGGCGAAGAGGCAGCCTTGATGGAGAACGGTTCGGGGGACAACTTCTCCGTCCTCTTCACTCCGGCCGGCGTGCTCATACGCGGCTTCGACCACGAGTCGGCGATGAGCCCGTACGGGACGGACGACGAGCAGGTCTGGCCCGGAGTCATCGACGAAGTGCCCGCCGCACTGCGCCCACTCCTGGACGAACCTGCCTTCTGCGATGAGGGCATCGACGCCCCTCGGGTCACCGCCTGCCTGTGGCGGGAGACCGGCGACACAGCCTGGCGCACCGGCTCGAACATCGACTTCCCGCCCGGCAGCGAGGACCCGGACGGCTCCGGTTTCCCCTTCCACCCTCTCGCTGACCGCTCCCCCGAGGCCGCCCAGGCCCACTTCGAGGACTACTACGAGCGCCCCGTCCGCCTCGAAGCCGTCCGCCACGTCCTCGCCGGACATCCCCTCACCCCTGCGGTCGCCGTAGCCCTCAACCCGGCCGCCCTCTCGGACAACGCCCTGCTCCGTAGGATCGCCGCGCGTCCGGAGGTCGCTTCCTACCTGGCCTGCGACGGCGAGTTCGACCTTGCCCGCACCGACCCGATCGAGCCGATCGCCCTGCCCAACGGCCTCCCGGTGGAGCCTGTCGCCGGCTGCAACGCGGGCGGCACCCACTACCTCTGCGGCCCAGCCGTCCCTGGCGGCCACCGACCCGTCCTCTACGCCGACTCCGAGGGGCAGGCTTCCCTGATCGCCGAGTCCCTCGCCGAGGCCCTGACCCTCGCTGTCGCCCTCCCGTCCTGGCACGACGCACTGGCTGGTTTCCGTCCCCCGGCCCTCAGCTCCGACTACCTCGACGACCACCCGGACCACCCCGCCGCCCGCGACCGTCTCCTCGCCGCCCTTCGGCTCCCCCCGGCCACCGAGCAGGAAGTCCTTGACCGTCTCCTCGCCACTGCCGCCCGCACCGTCCCCGACGGCTTCCTCCCGCACGTTCCCGACGAGGAGAACTCCGCCTTCCAGCCGATGCTCGAACCGCTCGCCGACTAAGGGCGCACAGGTGACGAAGCGTCAGAAAATCCAGCACCCATCCAGCACGGGAACCAGCAAGGGGCCGACTCCCGAGAGAGCCGACCCCTTGCCGCCTGCAGACTTGACGAACCAGCTAGCCTGCAGTAACGAAACGATTACACATTGAAGCGGAACTCCACCACGTCGCCGTCCTGCATCACGTAGTCCTTGCCCTCCATGCGCGCCTTGCCCTTGGCGCGGGCCTCGGCGACCGAGCCCGTCTCGACGAGGTCGTCGAAGGAGACGATCTCCGCCTTGATGAAGCCCTTCTGGAAGTCGGTGTGGATCACACCGGCCGCCTCCGGAGCCGTCGCGCCCTTCTTGATCGTCCAGGCGCGGGCTTCCTTCGGGCCTGCCGTGAGGTAGGTCTGGAGGCCCAGGGTGTCGAAGCCGACGCGGCCGAGGGTGGCCAGGCCGGGCTCTTCCTGGCCCATGGACTGGAGGAGCTCGAGGGCCTCGTCGTCGTCGAGCTCGATCAGCTCGGACTCGATCTTGGCGTTGAGGAAGATGGCCTCCGCCGGGGCGACCAGGGCACGCTGCTCGTTCTTGAAGTCCTCGTCGACCAGCTCGTCCTCGTCGACGTTGAACACGTACAGGAAGGGCTTCGTCGTGAGCAGGTGCAGCTCGTGGAGCAGGCGGCCCTTCTCGGTGCCGGCCGTGATGCCCTGAGAGAAGAGGGTGTCGCCCGCCTCGAGGATCTTCTGCGCCTCCTCGACGGCGGCAAGGACCGCGGCCTTCTCCTTCTGGAGGCGGGCCTCCTTCGTCAGGCGCGGGACGGCCTTCTCGACGGACTGGAGGTCGGCGAGGATCAGCTCGGTGTTGATCGTCTCGATGTCGTCCTTGGGCGAGACCTTGCCGTCGACGTGGACGACGTTCTCGTCCTTGAAGGCGCGGATGACCTGGCAGATCGCGTCGGACTCGCGGATGTTCGCGAGGAACTTGTTGCCCAGGCCCTCACCCTCGCTCGCGCCCCGCACGATGCCCGCGATGTCGACGAAGTCGACGGTGGCGGGGAGCATCTTCTGTGAGCTGAAGATCTCGGCGAGCTTGTTCAGGCGGGGGTCGGGGACGCCCACGACGCCGACGTTCGGCTCGATGGTGGCGAACGGGTAGTTGGCCGCCAGCACGTCGTTCTTGGTCAGGGCGTTGAACAGGGTCGACTTGCCGACATTCGGCAGGCCGACGATTCCGATCGTGAGCGACACTTTGGCGACTTCCTGGAGTGAGGACTGGAGGGAGGAGAGGGGCTGTGCGGGCGGGCCGGGAGTGGACCGATTCTCCAGTTTACGGGCGGGGCAGGGTGGCCCGTCACGGGTGCGGCGGCGGGGGCCGGCAAGGGGCCGAACGGGCCTGTTTCGGCCGTGCAGTATCGAACGCAACGCCAAGGTCACCCAAAGCGCGTGTCCAACGCCCGAAGGAGTGCACCCGGCGTCCTAGGTTGTCGGGGTGGAGCAGCACAGGACACGTACCCCGCAGCGCGCCCAGCCCCCGCAGGGCCGGCCCGTACCGCCCGGCGGCCTCGGCGAGGCCACGGCTGCGGTCGGTGGTCCGGTGGCGGTGGTGGTCGCCCCGGCGCCGGCGGCCGGCCCGGGCCCCGGGCCCCGGCGCGGGGCGCCGCCCGTGGTGCTGGCGCTGCGCAGATTCCCCAACCCCCGGCTGACCGGCATCGGCGCCGGACTCTTCGCGGCCCTGGCCATGTTCCTGCTGGCCTGCGTGGACCAGGTGCTCTTCGGCGGTTCGGAGATCGTGTACGGGCTGCTGTTCCTGCCCGTCAGTGCCCTGACCGCCCTATGGGTGCGGCCCGCCGACCTGGTGACCGCCCCGATCATCGTGCCCATCGCCTTCGCGGTCGGCGTGATCCCGGTCGCCGGCGGCACGGGCGGCTTCGGCGGGCAGGCGATGGCCGTCGTGACCGCGCTGGCCGTCCACGCGGGCTGGCTGTACGGGGGCACCCTCATCGCGGGCCTCATCGCCTCCGTACGGAAGGTCCGGCAGATGCGGGAGCGGCAGCGTCACCTGGTCAGGGGCGACCGGGCCCCGCGCCGCCCCCGCGCTTAGGACTACTTGCCGGCGGCCGCCATGGCCGCTCCGACGATGCCCGCGTTGTTCTGGAGCTCGGCAGGGACGATCTCGGCCCGTACGTGTTCGATGAGCGGCAGGAACTTCTCCGCCTTACGGCTGACTCCCCCGCCGATGATGAAGAGCTCGGGCGAGAACAGCATCTCCACGTGGACCAGGTATTTCTGCACCCGGTGCGCCCAGTGGTGCCAGCTCAGGTCCTCGTCCTCCTTGGCTTTCGTGGAGGCGCGCTTCTCCGCGTCGTGGCCGTGCAGCTCCAGGTGGCCGAGCTCCGTGTTGGGGACCAGCTGCCCGTCGGTGAAGAGGGCGCTGCCGATGCCCGTACCGAGCGTCAGCATGATCACCGTGCCCTTGCGGTCGCGGCCCGCGCCGAAGGTCATCTCGGCGATACCGGCCGCGTCGGCGTCGTTGAGGATCGTGACGGACTGCCCGACACGGTCGCTGAGCAGCTTCCTGGCGTCCGTGTCGACCCAGCCCTTGTCCACGTTTGCCGCGGTCCTGGTGGTGCCGCCTGTGACGACTCCGGGGAACGTGATGCCGACCGGCCCCTGCCAGTCGAAATGGCCGACGACCTCGGCCACACCGTCGGCCACGCTCTCAGGCGTGGCCGGGTGGGGTGTCAGTACCTTGTGGCGCTCCTGCGCCAGCTCTCCGCGGTCCAGGTCCACGGGCGCGCCCTTGATCCCCGAACCGCCGATGTCCACACCGAAGATCTCCATGAGATCCACGGTACGGGCAGGTGGCGAGGCGCACTCCCCGGACGGCTGATCCGGTGGGTGCGCCCGGGGCGCCCGCCCCGGGGGGCGGGCGCCCCGGCCTACTCCGCGGAGAGTGCGGCGGCCTCGGCGCGCAGGTCGCGCCGGAGCTCCTTGGGCAGCGAGAAGGTGATCGACTCGTCCGCGGTCTTCACCGTCTCCACGTCCGCGTAACCCCGCTCGCCCAGCCACTCCAGCACGCCGTCGACGAGGACGTCGGGCACCGAGGCGCCCGAGGTGAGTCCGACCGTGGTGACGCCCTCCAGCCATGCCTCGTCGATCTCGGCGGCGAAGTCCACCAGGTGGGCGGCGGGCGCGCCGGCGTCCAGGGCGACCTCGACCATGCGGATCGAGTTGGAGGAGTTTTTCGAGCCGACGACGATGACCAGCTCGGCGTCCTCGGCCAGCTTCTTCACCGCGATCTGCCGGTTCTGCGTGGCGTAGCAGATGTCGTCGCTCGGCGGGGAGAGAAGGTTCGGGAACTTCTGCTGGAGCGCGCCGACGGTCTCCATCGTCTCGTCGACGGAGAGCGTGGTCTGGGAGAGCCAGACGACCTTCGACTCGTCACGGACCTCGACGTTCGCCACGTCCTCGGGGCCGTCGACCAGCGTGATGTGGTCGGGCGCCTCGCCGCTCGTGCCGATGACTTCCTCGTGGCCCTCGTGGCCGATCAGGAGGATGTCGTAGTCCTCCTTGGCATAGCGGACGGCTTCCTTGTGGACCTTGGTGACCAGGGGGCAGGTCGCGTCGATCGTGGCGAGCTTGCGCTCGGCGGCCTCGGCGTGGACGGTCGGGGCGACCCCGTGCGCGGAGAACATCACGATGGAGCCCTCGGGCACCTCCGCGGTCACGTCGACGAAGATCGCGCCCTTCTTCTCAAGGGTCTGCACGACGTACTTGTTGTGCACGATCTCGTGACGGACGTAGACCGGGGCACCGTACTGTTCCAGTGCTTTCTCGACGGCGATCACGGCGCGGTCCACGCCCGCGCAGTAGCCACGGGGGGCTGCGAGCAGGACACGGCGGGCAGGAGAAGCAGTCATGGGTCCCATCGTAAGGCCGTACCGAACAGGCGCCGGGCCGGTGGGGTGGCGAGACTGATGCGTACGCAAACCAGCGACGGAGGCTTCATGTCGGGCAGCAGCGCGGAAGAGGGAAAGCTGCGACGCACACTCGGGTTCCGGGACCTGGTGGTCTACGGGCTGCTGTTCATCGCGCCGATGGCCCCGGTCGGAGTCTTCGGCACGCTGGACGCCAAGTCCGGCGGGGCCGTGGCGCTGGTGTATCTCGTGGCGACCGTGGTGATGGCCTTCACCGCGTTCAGCTACGCCCAGATGGTGCATGTGGCCCCGCTCGCCGGGTCGGTCTTCGCGTACGCCCGCAAGGGGCTCGGCGAGGGTCCGGGGTTCGTCGCCGGGTGGATGGCGATGCTCGACTACCTGCTCATCCCGGCCGTCGCCTATCTCTTCTCCGGGATCGCGATGAACGCGCTGGTCCCCGAGGTGTCGCGGTGGGTGTGGACGGCGATCGCGGTCGTCCTGACGACCCTGCTCAACCTCTGGGGCGTACGGGCGGCGGCGCGGGTCGGCTTCGCGGTGCTCGCCATGGAGATCGTGGTGCTGCTGGTGTTCGTGGTGTCGGCGGTGGTGGTGCTCGCCAGGGACGGGGCGCAGCGCGGCTGGCTGTCGCCGCTCACCGGGGACACCGGTTTCTCGATGAACGCGGTGCTGGGTGCGGTGTCCGTCGCGGTGCTGTCTTATCTGGGCTTCGACGCGATCGCCTCGTTCGCGGAGGAGGTGACGGGGGGTTCGGCGAAGGTGGCGCGTGCGGTGCTGTTCTGCCTGCTGCTCGCCGGGGCGCTGTTCGTGGCCCAGTCGTATCTGGCGGCCCTGCTCGAACCCGTGAGCTCGGCGGAGCTGGCCGCGGATCCGGTGAAGCAGGGGTCCGCCTTCTACGACGCGGTGGACGCCTCGGTCGGGACCTGGCTGCACGACCTGGTGGCCGTGAGCAAGGCGATCGGTGCGGCCTTCGCGGCGCTGGCCGGGCAGGCGGCGGCCGGGCGGCTGGTGTTCGCGATGGGGCGGGAGGGGCGGCTGCCGTCGTTCCTGTCCCGGATCGACGGCCGGTCGGGGGTGCCGCGCGTCGCGATCGCGTGCGCCGCGGTCGTCACGCTGGTGGCGGCGGTGTGGGCGGCCAGGCGCGACGACGGCCTCGACCACCTGGTGTCGGTGGTGAACGTCGGTGCGCTCACCGCGTTCGTGCTGCTGCACGCGTCGGTGGTCGGCTGGTTCGCCGTGCGCCGGATGGAGGGCCCGCCCAGCTGGTGGCGCCATGTCGTGATGCCGGTGGTGGGCGCGGGCGTGCTGGTCGCGGTGATTCTGGAGGCGACGACGAGCGCCCAGCTGGTGGGGCTGTGCTGGCTGGGGATCGGGCTGGTGGTGCTCGCGGTGCAGTGGGGACGGCGGGCGGCCTAGGAAAACCCGGATTGTCGGCACCGGCCGATACGCTCGCCCGTATGGCTCTCACTACGTCCCCGGAAGCCCCGCTGCCCGTCGGCGACGTGTCACGGCTGATCGGCGGGTGGATCGACCGGCTCGGTGCGGTCTGGGTCGAGGGGCAGATCACCCAGCTGTCCCGCCGGCCCGGCGCCGGGGTGGTGTTCCTCACGCTGCGCGATCCGTCGCACGACATCTCGGTGAGCGTGACCTGTTTCCGGCAGGTCTTCGACCGGATCGCCGATGTGGTGACGGAGGGCGCGCGGGTGGTCGTCCTCGCCAAGCCCGAGTGGTACGCCCCGCGCGGGCAGCTGTCCCTGCGGGCCACGGAGATACGGCCGGTGGGCATCGGCGAGCTGCTGGTGCGGCTGGAGCAGCTGAAGAAGTCTCTGGCGGCCGAGGGGCTCTTCGCCCTGGACCGGAAGAAGCCGCTGCCTTTCCTGCCGCAGCTGATCGGACTGGTCTCGGGGCGGGCGTCGGCGGCGGAGCGCGATGTGCTGGAGAACGCCAGGCGGCGCTGGCCCGCGGTGCGTTTCGAGGTGCGCAACACCGCGGTGCAGGGAGTGCACGCGGTGAATCAGGTGGTCCAGGCGGTCCAGGAGCTCGACGGGCTGCCGGAGGTCGATGTGATCGTGGTCGCCCGTGGTGGCGGCAGCGTCGAGGACCTGCTGCCGTTCTCGGACGAGGCGCTGATCCGGGCGGTGGCCGCGTGCCGCACGCCGGTGGTCTCCGCCATCGGGCACGAACCGGACTCGCCCCTGCTCGACCTGGTCGCCGATCTGCGGGCGTCGACGCCGACGGACGCGGCGAAGAAGATCGTGCCGGACGTCGGTGAGGAGCTCGACCGTGTCCAGCAGCTCCGGGACCGTGCGCTGCGGACCGTGCGGGGGCTGATCGACCGGGAGGAGCGAGGGCTGGCGCATGCGCTGGGCAGGTCCTCCATGGAGCGGCCGCAGCGGATGGTGGACGAGCGGGAGGCGGAGGTCGAGGCGCTGGTGGGGCGGAGCCGCAGGGTGCTCGGGCACCTGCTGGACCGTGCCGACTCGGAGCTCTCGCACACCCGGGCCCGGGTCGTGGCGCTGTCGCCCGCGGCGACGCTGGAGCGGGGATACGCCGTGCTGCAGCGGCCGGACGGTCATGTGGTGCGCGCCCCCGCGGACGCCGGGGCGCCGGGCGAGGAATTGCGGGCGCGGGTCTTCGAGGGCGAGTTCACCGTACGGGTCGCGGAGTGAGCGGAGTGAGGGGCCGGGTTTGTCGGACCCCGCGCATAGGGTGGTCGCCATGACGGACGACGGGACGACGACGGCTGCCGCGAAGGGCACGCTCGGGTACGAGCAGGCGCGGGACGAGCTGATCGAGGTCGTGCGCCGCCTGGAGGCGGGCGGCACGACGCTGGAGGAGTCGCTGGCCCTGTGGGAGCGCGGCGAGGAGCTGGCGAAGGTGTGCCGGCACTGGCTGGAGGGCGCGCGGGCCCGGCTGGACGCGGCGCTGGCACGCCCCGAGGAGCCCTCGGAGGCCGGCGGCGACACGGATTAGGGCGTCTCGCCCGGATCGTGCCGGGTTCGCTTCGAGGTGCTTGTGCGGTGGATCACTCCGGGACGGATTTAGTTGAAGTTTAATCTATCTCTCGGTTACGGTGGCCGTGCCGCTAGACCAGCACCCTCCGGAAGGTAACGCTCCAGATGTCCCTCGTTCTTGACCCCGCCGCCCAGGACCTCCTCTTCCGCGAGGCCCGCACTGCCAACACGTTCACCGACGAGCCGGTGACCGACGAGCAGGTCCAGGCGATCTACGACCTGGTCAAGTTCGGCCCCACGGCCTTCAACCAGTCGCCGCTGCGCGTCGTCCTGGTCCGCACGCCCGAGGGCCGCGAGCGTCTCGTGAAGCACATGGCCGAGGGCAACCGCCCGAAGACCACCACCGCCCCGCTGGTCGCGCTCCTCGTCGCGGACCACGAGTTCCACGAGGAACTCCCCGCGCTCCTGCCGCACTTCCCGCAGGTCAAGGACGCGTTCTTCTCCGAGCGCCCGGTCCGCGAGCAGTCGGCCTCGCTGAACGCCACGCTCCAGGCCGCCTACTTCATCATCGGCGTCCGCGCCGCCGGCCTGGCCGCCGGCCCGATGACCGGCTTCGACGCCGCGGGCATCGAGAAGGAGTTCCTGGACGGCGACCACAAGCTGCTCATGGCCGTCAACATCGGCAAGCCGGGCGAGGACGCCTGGTTCCCGCGCCTGCCGCGCCTGTCCTACGACGAGGTCATCACGACCGTCTGACCCCTTCCCCGGGGCGGCACACCTCCCGGAAGCAGCAGAGAGCCCCGCGACGCCGAGCGTCGCGGGGCTCTCGCAGTTCTTGCGGTTCTCGCGGCTCTCGGGGTTCTCGCGGTTCTCGCAGTTCTTGCGGCTCTCGCGGTTCTCGTCAGGAAGCGGCGGAAGCGGCGGGAGCGCCGGAGGCGTCGTCGGCGGGGGCCGCGGTCTTGAGCGCGGCAGCCATCTCCACCAGCCGGTCCGCGGGGGCCGAGCCGGTGACCACCGTCGTCACACCCTCGGCGTGCAGCACCAGCGCGTCGTACTTCGGCCCCTGCCAGACCTCCCAGGCCCGGCCCGAGACCTCGCGCGTGCGCCCGGTGTTCTCGGCGTCCTGGCTGACCTGGGGCACGTACTTCTTCGCCGGGGTCGTCGACTGCTCCACGGCCACGTACTTCTCGTCCGGGTCGAGGAAGCCGAGGTGCCAACCGGCGCCGTTGTGCCCCTCGTACGAGACGGAGGTCGGCTTCCAGTCGTCCGGCAGGCCGGCCGGGGCAGCCACCGGGTACGGCGCGGCGCGACGGGCCGTCGCGAGCTCGACCCGGTAGTCGACCGCCTTGATCGGGTCGGCCTTGTCGTCGTGCGGAATGAAGATGTAGACGACGCCCGCCACTGCGGTGATCACGAGCATCGACAGGATCATGTCCCGGACGGTCTGCTTGCCTCGCTTGCTTGCCACGGACTCAATGGTGGCATGGGCCGCCGGACGCCCAGGCAGCGGGCACCCGCTCATACGTGACCCGCTCTGCTCATTTTATCGACCTACCGATAGAGTCACAGCACCCTCTTTTCCGGTCGTCGTCGTACAGAAAGGTGCGCTCCGATGTCCGAGCATCATCTGCCGTCCCAGCTCGAGGTCTCCCCGGAGGCCCCCGACCGCAACCTGGCCCTGGAGCTGGTCCGGGTCACCGAGGCCGCAGCCATGGCCGCCGGGCGCTGGGTCGGCCGCGGCGACAAGATCGGCGCCGACGGCGCCGCAGTGAAAGCCATGCGCACGCTCGTCTCCACGGTGTCGATGAACGGCATCGTCGTCATCGGTGAGGGCGAGAAGGACGAAGCGCCCATGCTGTTCAACGGCGAGCGTGTCGGTGACGGCACCGGAGCCGAGGTCGACATCGCCGTCGACCCGATCGACGGCACCACGCTCAACGCCAAGGGCATGCCCAACGCCATCGCCGTCCTGGCCGCCGCGGACCGCGGCGCGATGTTCGACCCGTCCGCCGTCTTCTACATGGACAAGCTGGTCACCGGCCCCGAGGCCGCCGACTTCGTCGACATCAACGCACCCGTGTCCGTGAACATCCGGCGCGTCGCCAAGGCCAAGAACTCGACCCCGGAGGACGTCACCGTCGTCATCCTGGACCGTCCCCGGCACGAGAACGTCGTCAGGGAGATCCGGGAGACCGGCGCCCGGATCAAGTTCATCTCGGACGGCGATGTCGCCGGGTCGATCATGGCGGCCCGCGAGGGGACCGGCGTCGACCTGCTCATGGGCATCGGCGGCACCCCCGAGGGCATCATCTCGGCCTGCGCCATAAAGTGCCTCGGCGGTGTCATCCAGGGCAAGCTCTGGCCCAAGGACGAGGCCGAGCGGCAGCGGGCGCTGGACGCCGGACACGACCTGGACCGGGTCCTGTCGACGGACGACCTCGTCAGCGGGGACAACGTCTTCTTCGTCGCCACCGGGATCACCGACGGCGAACTCCTGCGCGGTGTGCGGTACCGCGCGGAGACCGCCAGCACGGAGTCCCTGGTGATGCGGTCCAAGTCGGGCACGATCCGCAGGATCGACTCGACGCACCGCCTGTCGAAGCTGCGCGCCTACAGCGCGATCGACTTCGACCGCGCCAAGTAGTCCCCGCGTACATGGTTGTGGGGGCGCCCGGCCGGGCGGCCCCACAACCATGTACGGGATCAGCCGGCTATGCGGCCCGCCGCGGCCGCTGCCTTGAGCTCCATCTCGCGCCTGCGGCGCCGGGCGAGCGCCACGCGGCGTTCGGCGGCGGTGAGACCGCCCCACACCCCGTAGGGCTCGGGCTGTACGAGCGCGTGCTCCCGGCACTCCACCATCACCGGACACCTCGCGCAGACCTGCTTCGCGGCCTCCTCACGGGCCAGCCGGGCAGCAGTCGGCTCCTTCGACGGGGCGAAGAACAGCCCGGCTTCGTCCCGGCGGCACACCGCCTCCGAGTGCCAGGGCCCCGCCTGGTCCTCCCGCGCGGGAGTGCGCTGGGACGGCACGGCGGCGACCTGCAGGGGCTGATGCGGCATGTGCAGCACGGTCCACTCCTGACGACGGCTTCGACTTCGTGAGCGAGAGGCGATGCAGCACTCCCTACCCGCTGTACGCACGCCTATGCACTGAGTGGCGCCGCCGTCCGGCCCCCAGAGCGCCACCACACCGCCCCCTGGCCGGAATTCGCCGTCGTCCGGCCACGCGGCCTCAGTGGCCGAGGTGCTTGCGCAACTGCTGGTGGAGGTTGGCGATGAGCTTGCCACGCTTGGGCTTCGCCTCGACGTTCCCGAACACGGAGTAGCCGTTCACGACGACCACCGGTGCTTCAGGGTCGGTGGATTCCAGTGTGTCGACTTCGAAATTGCCGAAAACGCCTGTCCCGCTGCCGCGCAGCGAGATGTTCTCGGGGACCTTGATCTCGACGCTGCCGAAGATGGACGTCGCGTTGATGACCGTCAGACGCTGGCCGAACAGCGCCTCGGTCAGGTCGATCTCCACACTCCCGAAGAGCGAGAAGGCGTTCGTGCGCCCGCCGACGCGCCAACGGCCCCTGCGGGTGGAGCTGCTGAAGACCGCCACCAGGTTCTCGGCGGGTCCGGTCGCCCCCTCCGGGCCGTAACCGTACGGCGAGGAGGCCGGCCGGGCCGCGCCGCCCACGGCCGGCAGGTCCTGGACCAGCGGTTCGAGTTCGCCGACGGTCTTCGCCCGGTAGACCAGGTCGACGCGCTCGGAGTGCTCGTCGGCGGTCAGCCGGCCCTCGGCCATGGCCTCCCGCAGGATGTCCGCGATCCGGTCGCGGTCCGCGTCGGAAGCGCGGATTCCGGCGGGCGCGGGACCGGCCGGAGCGACGGGGTGCTGGGGCTGCTTTTCGAGGTCCACCGGACCAGGGTACCCAAACGCGATAGATCGCGACCAGACCTCGCCCGGCCTTGCGCCCATTTCCGCCGGACCGGATCAAGCCTCCCGGGGTGAGCCTTACCTCACAGGCCCGGCGCGCCGGAGGCGTTCTACCCTGGTGGATGCGCTGCCCAAGGGTGGTCAGCTGCTGTCGCCGAGTGAGGAATGGCCGTAATGCCAGAGTTTGCGTACTCCGATCTGCTCCCCCTGGGAGAGGACACCACGCCGTACAGGCTGGTGACCGCCGACGGCGTCTCGACCTTCGAGGCCGACGGACGTACGTTCCTCAAGGTGGCTCCGGAGGCCCTGCGCACCCTCGCGGCCGAGGCCATGCACGACATCTCGCACTATCTGCGCCCCGCCCACCTGACGCAGCTGCGCCGCATCGTGGACGACCCCGAGGCCTCGTCCAACGACAAGTTCGTCGCGCTGGACCTCCTGAAGAACGCGAACATCGCCGCCGCGGGTGTCCTGCCGATGTGCCAGGACACCGGCACGGCGATCGTCATGGGCAAGCGCGGGCAGAACGTCCTCACCGAGGGCGGCGACGAGGAGGCCCTGTCGCACGGCATCTTCGACGCGTACACCAAGCTGAATCTGCGCTACTCGCAGATGGCCCCGCTGACCATGTGGGACGAGAAGAACACCGGCTCGAACCTCCCGGCGCAGATCGAGCTGTACGCCACCGACGGCGGCGCGTACAAGTTCCTCTTCATGGCGAAGGGCGGCGGCTCGGCCAACAAGTCGTTCCTCTACCAGGAGACCAAGGCGGTCCTCAACGAGGCCTCCATGATGAAGTTCCTCGAGGAGAAGATCCGTTCGCTGGGTACGGCTGCCTGCCCGCCCTACCACCTGGCGATCGTCGTCGGCGGCACGTCCGCCGAGTTCGCGCTCAAGACCGCGAAGTACGCCTCCGCGCACTACCTCGACGAGCTGCCCGCCGAGGGCTCCCCCACCGGCCACGGCTTCCGGGACAAGGAGCTGGAGGAGAAGGTCTTCGAGCTGACGCAGAAGATCGGCATCGGCGCCCAGTTCGGCGGCAAGTACTTCTGCCACGACGTGCGGGTCGTCCGTCTCCCCCGGCACGGCGCCTCACTGCCCGTCGCGATCGCCGTGTCCTGCTCGGCCGACCGCCAGGCGACCGCGAAGATCACCGCGGAGGGTGTGTTCCTGGAGCAGCTGGAGAAGGACCCGGCGCGCTTCCTGCCGGACACCACCGACGAGCACCTGGACGAGTCGGGCGTGGTGCAGATCGACCTGAACCAGCCGATGGACGACATCCTCGCCGAGCTGACCAAGTACCCGGTCAAGACCCGTCTCTCGCTGACCGGCCCGCTGGTCGTGGCACGCGACATCGCACACGCCAAGATCAAGGAGCGGCTCGACGCGGGCGAGGAGATGCCGCAGTACCTCAAGGACCACCCGGTGTACTACGCGGGCCCGGCGAAGACCCCGGAGGGCTACGCCTCCGGTTCCTTCGGCCCGACGACGGCCGGCCGCATGGACAGCTACGTCGCGCAGTTCCAGGCGGCGGGCGGCTCCAAGGTGATGCTCGCGAAGGGCAACCGGTCGAGGCAGGTCACGGACGCGTGCGACGCGCACGGCGGCTTCTACCTCGGCTCGATCGGCGGCCCCGCCGCGCGTCTCGCGCAGGACTGCATCAAGAAGGTCGAGGTCGTCGAGTACGAGGAGCTCGGCATGGAGGCGGTCTGGCGGATCGAGGTCGAGGACTTCCCCGCGTTCATCGTCGTCGACGACAAGGGCAACGACTTCTTCACGGAGCCCGCCCCCGCCCCGACCTTCACCAGCATCCCGGTCCGCGGCCCCGGCCTCGGCTGACCTCAGACCCGCCGAAGGGGCGCCACCGGCCACCGGTGGCGCCCCTTCGACATGCGCGGGGGCCGGTGGACGCGTGAACGTCGCGGCCCGGCGTGATCCGTCCGGCCCTCCGGGGCAGGAGTAGCCGGGAATACGGCGGGCGCGGACCGTGCTCGCTCCACCAGGAGGTAAGAACACCATGAGCGAACCGGCCGAGGACACGCGGTACCGCGTCGAGCACGACTCGATGGGCGAGGTGAAGGTGCCCGCCCACGCGAAGTGGCGGGCACAGACACAGCGCGCGGTGGAGAACTTCCCCATTTCCGGGCAACGGCTGGAACGGGCGCACATCGAGGCCCTGGCCCGGATCAAGGCCGCGGCCGCCAAGGTCAACGCCGAGCTGAAGGTGCTGGATCCGGACATCGCAGAAGCGATCCAGGAGGCCGCCGCGGAGGTGGTGGCGGGACGCTGGGACGAGCACTTCCCGATCGACGTGTTCCAGACAGGTTCCGGCACGTCATCCAACATGAACACCAACGAGGTCGTGGCAACGCTCGCCACGGAGCGGCTCGGGCGCGAGGTCCACCCCAACGACCACGTCAACGCCTCCCAGTCGTCGAACGACGTGTTCCCGTCGTCGATCCACATCGCCGCGACGGCGGCGGTCACCGCCGGCCTGATCCCGGCGCTCGAACACCTGGCCGCGTCGCTGGAGCGGAAATCAGCCGAATTCGCGGAGGTCGTGAAGTCGGGCCGTACGCATCTGATGGACGCCACCCCCGTCACCCTGGGTCAGGAGTTCGGCGGCTACGCGGCGCAGATCCGTCACGGCGTCGAGCGGCTGCACGCCTCGCTCCCCCGCCTCGCCGAACTCCCCCTGGGAGGTACGGCGGTGGGCACCGGCATCAACACCCCGCCCGGCTTCTCCGCAGCGGTCATCGCGGAGGTCGCCCGCACGACCGGGCTGCCGCTCACCGAGGCCAGGAACCACTTCGAGGCGCAGGGCGCCAGGGACGGACTGGTCGAGACGTCGGGCCAGCTCCGTACGATCGGCGTGTCACTCACCAAGATCTCCAACGATCTCCGCTGGATGGCCTCCGGGCCCCGCACCGGCCTCGCCGAGATCAATCTGCCCGATCTCCAGCCCGGGTCGTCGATCATGCCGGGGAAGGTCAATCCGGTCATCCCGGAGGCCGTTCTGATGGTCGCGGCCCAGGTCACGGGCAACGACGCCACGGTCGCCGCCGCCGGAGCGGCCGGCAACTTCGAGCTCAACGTCATGCTTCCGGTCATCGCGAAGAACCTGCTGGAGTCGGTGCGGCTGCTCACCAACGTCTCCCGGCTGCTCGCCGACCGCACGGTCGACGGCGTCACGGCGAATGTGGAGCGGGCGCGGCAGTACGCGGAGTCCTCGCCCTCGGTCGTGACCCCGCTGAACAAGTACATCGGCTACGAGCAGGCGGCGAAGGTCGCCAAGAAGTCCCTGGCCGACGGCACGACGATCCGGGAGACCGTGCTGGCCGGGGGGTACGTCGAGCGCGGTGACCTGACGCTGCAACAGCTCGACGAGGCCCTGGACGTGCTGCGTATGACCCGCCCCTGACGCGTTACGCACCGTGCCCGGCGGGCGCTTCTCTAAGATCTCTTCATGACAGCGGCGGAAGCGGGTACGGGAGCAGGCACCGGGGCGGGTGCGGGAGACGGTGTGCGCTGGTCGCCGGGGGACCGGATCCTCTGGCGCTACCGGGACAACGGGAGGCCGGGTGACGGCGGAGGTCACAGGGTCCACATCTGCCGGCCGGTCACCGTCGTCCAGGACACCGACGAACTGCTGGCGGTGTGGATGGCGTCCGGCACCGAGTGTGTGAGGCCGGTGCTCGCCGACGGCACCCATGTCCACGCCGAGCCGCTCGCCACCCGCTACACGCGTCCGCGCACGACGGTGCGCTCCCGGTGGTTCGGGTCGGGTGTGCTGAAGCTCGCCCGGCCGGGCGACCCCTGGTCGGTGTGGCTGTTCTGGGACCGCGGCTGGCTCTTCCGCAACTGGTACGTCAACCTCGAGGAGCCGCGCTCACGCTGGGCCGGCGGGGTCGATTCGCAGGACCACTTCCTCGACATCTCGGTGCGTCCCGACCGCAGCTGGGAGTGGCTCGACGAGGACGAGTTCGCACAGGCGCAGCGGGTCGGACTGATGGACGAGGCCACCGCCACGCGGGTACGTGAGGCGGGGCTGGCGGCCGTCGAGGTGATCCGGCGGTGGGGCACTCCGTTCAGCGACGGCTGGGAGCACTGGCGGCCCGACCCCCGGTGGCAGGTGCCCCCGCTGCCTGATGACTGGGACCGCACCCCCGCCCCCACGCCGTCGTGAGACCCTTGGTGCACCCCAGGGGGGCAAACGTAGGATCGCCCTCCATGAACCGTTCCGCCGGACCGACTCGCCACAACCGGCGTGACCGGTCAGGGGCCTGACCGACAGTCACCGCACGCAACGCATGAGCCGCACGGCCCACGGAGCCGGGTGGACCATGCGGACGCACGAACCACTACGAGGGGTGGAGACGTGTTCGCTGCCCGCTGCCCAGCCGCCGGAGGACCCCGTAGCGGTCACGCCGTCGGCCGTACGGTTTCGGCCCCTTTTCCGGGGGCATCCGGTGACAGCCGTTGTTCTCACCGCTCTTGCCGGGGCACAGTGGCGCCCCACAAGGTGATTGCCTCATACAACCGGCCCGGACGGACGGAATCCCACGCGTGACGGAGCACCCCACCTCCCACGAAGGCCGGCAGCCCCTCGCCGCCCGGCCGCAGGAACGCGCCCGGCCCCGGCAGGAGGAGGCCCCGCCGGGCGCCGCTGCCACCGCCGCGATCCCCGGCCCCTCCCCGGCGCCGCACCCCGCGAAGGGCGGCCCGCCGGTGAACGCCGGGCCGAACCCCGCGCCCGGCGCGGGCCCGGCCACACCTGTCGCCGACACCCAGACGCTCAGCCGCCGCGAAGGTGACCGGCTGCGTTTCGTCGGCGCGGCGACCCGCCGGATCGCGCGGGGCATAGACCTGGACGAGATCGTGCTGGGCCTGTGCCGGGCGAGCGTGCCCACGTTCTCCGACGCCATACTCGTCTACCTCCGCGACCCGCTCCCGGTGGGCGACGAGCGGCCGGTCAACCCCTTCGTGCTGCGACTGCGGCGTACGGACAGGCTGCGGCTGACCGACGAGGAGAGCGACGGGCCGGAGGGCGAGCGGCTCCGGCTGTCCGTCACCGACCCGCAGGCCGGGATGCTGCCCGCCGCCGACCTGTGCGAGATCCGGGCGGGCGGCGCGCTCGCCGAGGTGCTGCGCGGGGTGCGGCCCGTCTTCGGGGACTCCGCCGCCGCCCGCGTCGCCCTGCCCGAGCTGCTGGGGGCCGGCCGGACCGTGCCGACCGGGCACCGCGCGATCCTCGCCCCGCTGCGGGGCCGTCGCCGGGTGATCGGTGCCGCTGTCTTCCTGCGCGGCACGGACCGCCCGCCCTTCGAGGCTGACGACCTCCTGGTCGCGGCCCAGCTGGCCACGCACACCGCGCTCGGCATCGACAAGGCCGTGCTGTACGGCCGCGAGGCGTACATCGCAGACGAGCTCCAGCGCACGATGCTGCCCGACTCGCTGCCGCAGCCCACGGGCGTGCGCCTGGCATCGCGCTACCTCCCGGCCGCCGAGACGGCCCGGGTCGGCGGCGACTGGTACGACGCGATCCCGCTGCCCGGCAGCAGGGTCGCCCTGGTCGTCGGTGACGTGATGGGGCACTCCATGACGTCGGCGGCGATCATGGGCCAGCTGCGCACCACGGCACAGACCCTGGCCGGCCTCGACCTGCCTCCGCAGGAGGTCCTGCACCACCTGGACGAGCAGGCGCAGCGGCTCGGCAGCGACCGCATGGCGACCTGCCTGTACGCGGTGTACGACCCCGTCGCCCACCGCATCACCATCGCCAACGCCGGCCACCCGCCGCCCGTCCTGCTCCACCTGGGCGGCCGGGCCGAGGTGCTGCGGGTTCCGCCGGGCGCGCCGATCGGTGTCGGCGGGGTCGATTTCGAGGCGGTCGAGCTGGACGCCCCCGCCGGGGCGACGCTCCTGCTGTACACGGACGGCCTGGTGGAGTCCCGGATGCGGGACGTCTGGACGGGCATCGAGATCCTGCGGGAGCGGCTCGCCGCCACCGCCCAGCTGACCGGCCCGGACCATTCGCCGCCGCTGGAGGCGCTCTGCGACGACGTGCTGGACATGCTCGGCCCCGGCGACCGGGACGACGACATCGCCCTGCTGGCGGCACGGTTCGACGGCATCGCGCCGAGTGATGTCGCGTACTGGTTCCTGGAACCGGAGGACGCGGCGCCCGGCCGGGCCCGCAGGCTGGCCCGCAGGGCGCTGAGCCGGTGGGGTCTTGACGACCTCTCGGACGAGGTGGAACTGCTGGTCAGCGAGGTGGTGACCAATGCGGTGCGCTATGCGGAGCGGCCGGTGACCCTGCGGCTGCTGCGTACGGACATCCTGCGCTGCGAGGTCGGCGACGACTCCCCGCAGCTGCCCCGGCAGCGGCGTGCCCGGGAGACGGACGAGGGCGGACGCGGGCTGTTCCTGGTCAACCGGCTGGCCAGGCGATGGGGGGCGACCCGGCTCTCCACGGGCAAAGTCGTCTGGTTCGAGATGGCCACTCCTGGTCCGTAACACCTTGTCCTGATTCGGGCCCATCGCAGATGTTGCCGACCTCCCGTCGGCGGAGTTGACTTCAGGCGTGAACGAAGCGACCTGACCGATACCCCCACCCGACGGGAGGACGCTCGTGACCGAGGAAGCCCAGAAGGTTCCGTACACCACGAACAATGCCGGGATCCCGGTGGAGAGCGACGAACACTCGCTCACCGTCGGATCGGACGGCCCGGTCCTGCTCCAGGACCACTACCTCATCGAGAAGATGGCCCAGTTCAACCGTGAACGGGTCCCGGAACGCGTGGTCCACGCCAAGGGCAGCGGTGCCTACGGCACCTTCGAAGTGACGAACGACGTCAGCCAGTTCACCAAGGCGGACCTCTTCCAGCCGGGCAAGCGCACCGAGATGCTCGCCCGCTTCTCCACGGTCGCCGGTGAGCAGGGGTCCCCCGACACCTGGCGCGACCCCCGCGGATTCGCACTGAAGTTCTATACGGAACACGGCAACTACGACATGGTCGGCAACAACACGCCGGTCTTCTTCGTACGCGACCCGATGAAGTTCCAGGACTTCATCCGTTCCCAGAAGCGCCGCCCGGACAACGGGGTGCGCGACCACGACATGCAGTGGGACTTCTGGACCCTGTCCCCCGAGTCGGCCCACCAGGTCACCTGGCTGATGGGTGACCGGGGCATCCCGAAGACCTACCGCAACATGAACGGCTACAGCTCCCACACCTATATGTGGGTGAACGCGGGCGGTGAGCGGTTCTGGGTGAAGTACCACTTCAAGACCGACCAGGGCATCGACTTCTACACCCAGGACGACGCCGACGCCATGGCGGGGACCGACGGTGACGTCCACCGCCGCGACCTCTTCGAGTCGATCGAGCGCCGCGACTTCCCGAGCTGGACCCTGAAGGTCCAGATCATGCCCTTCGACGACGCGCCGGACTACCGGTTCAACCCGTTCGACCTGACCAAGGTGTGGCCGCAGGGCGACTACCCGCTGATCGAGGTCGGCCGGATGACGCTGAACAGGAATCCGGAGGACTTCTTCGTCCACATCGAGCAGGCCGCGTTCGAACCGTCGAACATGGTGCCCGGCATCGGTCCGTCACCCGACAAGATGCTGCTCGGCCGGCTCTTCTCGTACCCGGACACCCACCGGTACAGGATCGGCCCGAACTATCTGCAGCTGCCGCCGAACCGGCCGCATTCACCCGTCCACTCGTACGCGAAGGACGGGCCCATGCGCTACGAGCCGTCGCGCACCGGGGCGGTCTACGCGCCGAACTCGTACGGCGGGCCCGCGGCGGACACCGGGCGCTTCGGCGACCCGGCCGGCTGGGCCACGTCGGGCGAGATGGTCCACGAGGCGTACAAGCTGCGCAGCGCGGACGACGACTGGGGACAGCCCGGCACCATGGTGCGCGAGGTGCTGGACGACGCGGCGCGCGAGCGGCTCGTCCGCAACATCTCCGGGCATCTGCTGGACGGCGTGAGCAAGCCGGTCCTGGCACGTGCGCTGCAGTACTGGCGCAACGTGGACGAGGGCATCGGTGACCGCGTCGCCACGAGGGTCAACGGCGGCTGACGGCGGACGTGCGTGAGGGGCGGGTGCCCGGCCGGCACCCGCCCCTCACGCGTCGCTACTGCCCCAGCAGGTTGCCGTTGCCGGGCCGCTCGCCCGGCGGCTGGTCCCCGTCCTCGGGGTCCTCCGTCTCGCTCGGTGACTCGCTCGGCGTCCCGGGGGCCGTCTCGCTCGGCGTCTCGGCCGGCGGTGACTCCTCGCTGGGTGACTCGCTCGGCGACTCGGTGGGCGTCTCGGGCTCCTCGGACGGGGTCTCCGAAGGCTCCTCGGTCTCGGACGGGGTGGTCGAGGGGCTCTCGGTCACCTGTGTGTCACCGCGCTCCACGCCCTCCAGGTCGAAGGCGGCGTCGGAGCCGCCGCCCAACGCGTCGAGGGTGTAGTCCGCCCAGATCTTGGCGGGGAACCCGCCGCCGTTGGCCCGGCCGGAGTTGGCCGTGCCGGTGAGGCTGACCTGGCCGCCGCCATCGCCGGTGGACTCGCCGAACAGCGCCACGGCGGTGGTGAGCTCCGGGGTGTAGCCGGCGAACCACGCCGCCTTGTTGTTCTCCGACGTACCCGTCTTGCCCGCGGCGTCGTAGGCGGAGGTGTTGGCCTCGCGGCCGGAGCCGACGTCGACGACCTCGGTCAGCGCCTTCGTCACGGTGTCGGCGGACGCCCGGCTGATCACCTGGCCGCCCACACCGTCGACGGGCTCCATGGCGTGGTCGCGGTGCTCGGCGGACTTGACGATGGTCGGGGTGACCTTCTTGCCGTGGTTGTCGAGCGTGGCGTAGACCCCGGCCATGTCCCAGGTCGAGGCGTTCATGGTGCCCAGCGTGATCGCGGGGCGCTCGGGGAAGTTCTTGTCCGGTACGCCCAGGTCGAGCGCGGTCCTCTTCACGGCGCTCGGGGTGACGTCGACGACCATCTGCGCGAAGACGGCGTTGATCGACTTGTCCATCGCCGTCTGGACGGTCGGACTGTCGTAGCTGATGTCGTCCTCGTTCTGCGGGGCGAACGGGGTGTCGCTGCCGACGACCGGGCGCTTGCTGGTGCCGTCGTAGACCGTGTTCAGGCCGATCAGGTCGCCGTCCTGCGTCGCCGACTCGTTCTCCAGCGCGGAGGCGAGGACCAGCGGCTTGAAGGTGGAGGCCGGCTGGTAGTCCTGGCGGGTGGCGTTGTTGTACCAGTGCTCGGTGGCGCCGACACCGCCGTACAGCGCGACGACCTTGCCGGTCTTCGGGTCCACCGAGGTCGCTCCGGCCTGGACGGTCGCGTCGACCTTGCTGTCCTTGCGGTCGAGCTGGTTCTCCAGCTGGTCGGCGACAGACTTCTCGAGCTGCTTCTGCTTCTTCTTGTCGACGTTGAGGGTGATCGTCCAGCCGCCGGCGTCCAGCTCCTCCTCGGTGACGCCCTGCCGCTTCATCTCGTCGTTCGCGGCCTCGACGAGGTAGCCGGTCTGGCCCTCCATGCCGGGGGCGGCCTTGGGCGAGTCGGGGACGGGGAAGGTCAGCTTGTCCCGCTCGGCCTTGTCGAGCCAGCCCTCGTCGACCATGTTGTTCAGCGTGTAGGCCCAGCGCTCCTTGACGAGCTTCTTGCCGGTGGGGGTGGCGTTCGCCCAGTCGTACTGGCTCGGGGCCTGGAGCAGGGACGCGAGATAGGCGCCCTGGGCGGTGTCGAGATCCTTGGCGTCGACGCCGTAGTACGCCTGTGCCGCCGCCTGGATGCCGCTCGCGCCGCGTCCGTAGTAGACCGTGTTGAGGTACCCGGCGAGGATGTCGTTCTTCTTCATGCGCTGGTCGACCTTGAGCGAGATCACCAGCTCCTTGAGCTTGCGGGTGACCGTCTGGTCCTGCGTGAGGAAGTAGTTCTTGACGTACTGCTGGGTGATCGTGGAGCCACCCTGCTTGCCCTTGCCGGAGACCGTGTTGAGCAGGCCCCGCGCGGTGCCCTTGAGGTCGACGCCCTGGTCCCGGTAGAAGGACTTGTTCTCGGCGGCGACGAACGAGTGCTGGACCGCCTTGGGCACCACGTTCAGGTCGACTATCTCCCGGTTGACCTCGGAGTTGCTCCGGGCCAGGAGTGTGCCGTCGCTGTACTTGTAGACGTTGCTCTGCTTCTGGGCCTGGGCGTTGGCCTCCGGCACGTCGACGTACACATAGAGGGCCGCGAAGGCTCCCATCCCGAGCAGGCAGAGCCCGAAGAAGGTGCCCAGGATCTTCCGCCAGGTGAAGAGCCGGCGTATGCCGCCACTCCTGGCGGCCCGCGCTCCCCGCCCCTGGGCTCGTCGCGCATCCGCTCGACCCATCGCTGTGGTGCTCCTGTTCTTCTGCTCGTACCGCTCCGGTCAGACCTGCCAGCTAACACTGAAAGCCTGGACAAATGACAAGCGATCCGGCCTTTTCCGGACGTGAGAATCAGCACCCGCTCTTGCAGGAACCGACTCCCGAAGGGTGCACAAGGTTGCGAAGCGCGTTAATGTGTAATCACATTGCTAGCGCGGCGCTATGCCGCCCGAAACGGGGGACCCATGTCCGCACCACACGACCTTCCCGGCACCACCGGCTCCGGCGCCGACCTGTCGCCGGACGCACCCGAGATGCCCGCGCCCCAGGTCAGGGAGACGACCGCCCACTCCATCCCCGGCGGCCTCGGCCTGCTGCTGACCGTTTTCGGGGTGTTCCTCGGGGTGGCCCTGGCCATCATCGGCGGCGTCCTCGGCTCCGACGGCCACAACGGCGCCGGCATCCCGCTCTTCGTCCTCGGGCTGCTCCTGGCCGTCGCCTCGTTCTTCTGCATGAGCGGTGTGAAGATGGTCGCTCCGGGCGAGGCCCGGGTCATCCAGCTCTTCGGCCGCTACGTCGGCACGATCCGCGCGGACGGTCTGCGCTGGATCAACCCGCTGACGTCCAGCCGCAAGATCTCCACCCGGGTCCGCAACCACGAGACGGCCGTCCTGAAGGTCAACGACGCCTACGGCAACCCGATCGAGCTCGCGGCGATCGTCGTCTGGAAGGTCGAGGACACCGCCCAGGCGCTCTTCGAGGTCGACGACTTCCTGGAGTTCGTCGCCACCCAGACCGAGGCGGCCGTCCGGCACATCGCGATCGAGTACCCGTACGACGCCCACGAGGAGGGCGGGCTCTCCCTGCGGGGCAACGCCGAGGAGATCACCGAGAAGCTCGCGGTGGAACTCACCGCGCGGGTACAGGCGGCGGGCGTCCTCATCATCGAGTCCCGCTTCAGCCACCTCGCGTACGCCCCCGAGATCGCCTCGGCGATGCTCCAGCGGCAGCAGGCGGGCGCGGTCGTCGCGGCGCGCCAGCAGATCGTCGAGGGCGCGGTGGGCATGGTCGAGATGGCGCTGACCCGGATCGCGGAGCAGGACATCGTCGAGCTGGACTCCGAGCGGAAGGCGGCGATGGTCAGCAACCTGATGGTGGTGCTGTGCGGTGACCGCGCGGCGCAGCCGGTCCTGAACACGGGCACGCTCTACCAGTGACGGACGACGCGGCCCCTCCCCCCGGCCGGGCGGCCCGGCGCGGCCCCGCCCGCAAGCAGATGCTGCTGCGGCTCGACCCCGCGGTGCACGACGCGCTGGCCCGCTGGGCCTCGGACGAGCTCCGCAGCGCGAACGCGCAGATCGAGTTCCTGCTCCGGCGGGCGCTGGCGGAGGCGGGCCGGCTCCCGGGCACCGCGGGCCCGATCCCCCGCCGGGGCCGGCCCCCGACGACCCCGCCGCCGGATCGGCCCGACCCGGCGGAGTGACCCCGGTCAGGGCGCCCCGCACCACCCGGTCCGGGCCCGCACATTCAAGCCCCGCCGGCGATTGAGGCGCGGCGGGGGCCCGGGGGCGGAGCTCCTGACCGCGGGCCACGCCCACAGGGCCCCGCTCCCACACCCAGGCCCCCCTATACACGCCAGGTATACACACCGTGTACAGTGCGGGCCATGTCAATCGGTCACACTCTCCTCGGACTCCTGGAGTCCGGCCCCCGCCACGGTTACGACCTCAAGCGCGCCTTCGACGAGAAGTTCGGGCACGATCGTCCCCTGCACTACGGCCAGGTCTACGCGACCATGTCCCGCCTGCTCAAGAACGGGCTCGTCGAGGTCGACGGCGTCGAGACGGACGGCGGCCCCGAACGCAAGCGGTACGCCATCACCGACGCCGGCATCACCGATGTCGCCGCCTGGCTCGCGCAGCCCGAGAAGCCGGAACCGTACCTCCAGTCGACCCTGTACACGAAGGTCGTCCTGGCCCTGCTCACCGGCCGCGACGCCGGCGACCTCCTGGACGCCCAGCGCTCCGAGCACCTGCGCCTGATGCGGATCCTCACCGACCGCAAGCGCCAGGGCGACCTCGCCGACCAGCTGATCTGCGACCACGCCCTCTTCCATCTGGAAGCCGACCTGCGATGGCTGGAACTCACCTCCGCGCGTCTCGGCAAGCTCGCCGAGGTGGTCGCCCCGTGACCCCCGCCGGCTCCCTGCTCGCCGCCCACGACCTCCACAAGACCTACGGCTCGACCCCCGCGCTCGACGGCGCCTCGTTCTCCGTACACCCCGGCGAGGTCGTCGCCGTCATGGGCCCGTCCGGCTCCGGCAAGTCGACCCTGCTGCACTGCCTCGCCGGGATCGTCACCCCCGACTCGGGCACCATCACCTACGGCGGCCGCGAGCTCTCCGCGATGCCCGACGCCGAACGCAGCGCCCTGCGCCGCAGCGACTTCGGCTTCGTTTTCCAGTTCGGCCAGCTCGTCCCCGAGCTGACCTGCGTGGAGAACGTCGCCCTGCCCCTCCGCCTCAACGGCGTCAAGCGCAAGCAGGCCGAACGCACCGCCCTTGAGTGGATGGAGCGCCTGGAGGTCGACGACGTCGCCGCCCAGCGTCCCGGAGAGGTGTCCGGCGGCCAGGGGCAGCGCGTCGCCGTGGCCCGCGCCCTGGTCTCCTCCCCCAAGGTGATCTTCGCCGACGAGCCGACAGGCGCGCTGGACTCCCTCAACGGCGAGCGGGTCATGGAGCTGCTGACCGAGTCCGCCCGCACTGCGGGGACGGCCGTCGTGCTCGTGACGCACGAGACGCGTGTGGCCGCGTACTCGGACCGCGACGTCGTCGTACGCGACGGCCGCTGCCGCGATCTGGAGTACGTCGCATGACCTGGCTGAGGGATCTCGGCCTCGGCATGCGCTTCGCCGTCGCCGGCGGACGTGAGGGCTGGGCCAGGACCGCGCTCACCGCCGTGGGCGTGGGCCTCGGCGTGGCGCTGCTCCTGTTCGCCGCCTCCGTCCCCCATCTGATCGACCAGCGCGACCATCGGAGCCAGGCCCGTGAGGAGGTCAGGTCGTCGCGCGACACGACGGTGCCGAAGTCGGACACCACGGTCCTGCGGATCAGCGCCGGGACCGAATACCGCGGCCGGACCGTCGGGGGCTACCTGATGCGCGCCGAGGGCGCCCGCCCGGCTCTCCCGCCCGGGGTGTCCCACTTCCCCGACGCGCAGGAGATGGTGGTCTCCCCCGCGCTGCGGGAACTCCTGGCCTCACCCGAGGGCGCACTCCTCAAGGAACGGCTGCCGTACCGGATCAACGGAACGATCGCCGACCAGGGCCTGCTCTCCCCGAACGAGTTGTACTACTACGTCGGCAGCGACTCGCTGACCCCCTCGACCGGCGGGCACCGGGTGGCCGGCTACGGGAGCGAAGCCGAGGACGAGCCGCTCCAGCCCGTCCTCGTCGTCCTGACCATCCTGATCTGCGTCGTCCTGCTGGCACCCGTCGCCATCTTCATCGCCACCGCCGTACGGTTCGGCGGGGACCGTCGCGACCGCCGCCTCGCCGCCCTCCGTCTGGTGGGCACCGACATCCGGTCGACCCGCCGGATCGCCGCGGGCGAAGCGCTGTTCGGTTCGCTGCTCGGGCTGCTGACCGGGGTGGCGATCTTCCTCCTGGGCCGCGGATTCGTCAGTCACGTCGAGGTGTGGGACCGCAGCGCCTTCCCGTCCGACCTGGTGCCCGCCACCTGGCTCGCGGCACTCGTCGCCGTCGCGGTGCCCCTGTCCGCCGTGGTCGTCACCCTCGTCGCCATGCGCTCGGTCGCCATCGAGCCGCTGGGCGTCGTACGTCACTCCGGCGGCCGCAGGCGCCGCCTCTGGTGGCGTCTGCTGATGCCGGCCACGGGACTCGCGGTGCTGGGACTGACCGGCCGCGTGGACGACTTCACCCCCGTCAACCCGTACCCCGTCGCAGCGGGCGCGGTGCTGGTCCTGCTCGGGCTCGCACTGCTGCTCCCCTGGATGGTGGACGCGTGCGTGAACCGGCTGCGCGGCGGACCGCTCTCCTGGCAGCTCGCCGTCCGCCGGCTCCAGCTGAACAGCGGGGCCGCGTCCCGCGCGGTCAGCGGCATCACCGTGGCCGTCGCCGGGGCGGTCGCCCTGCAGATGCTGTTCGCCGCCGTCGGCGACGATTTCACGCGCACGACAGGACAGGACCCGACGCGTGCCCAGTTCTACGCCACATCGGACAAGGTCGACGGCGCCGCCGCCACCCGGACCATCGAGGCGTTCCGGTCCACCGACGGGGTGGAAGCCGTCATCGGCACGGTCGAGTCCTATGTGACCAGGCCGGGGACGTACGACGCGGACGACATGACGCCCACCACCTCGCTCACCATCGGCGACTGCGCGACGCTGAAGGAACTCGCCGAGATCGACTCCTGCCAGGAGGGCGACACCTTCGTCGTCCACCCGGACGACAAGGAGATGAGCGGCTGGGTCGACGAAACGGCGCGCAAGGGCAAGGAGGTCGAGCTCAACTCCGAAGTGGAGTTCACACCCGGCGCCAAGTCGGTCCGCTGGACCCTGCCGGCGGACGCCCGGACCGTCATGGAGTCCCCCGACCCGCACGGTGAGGACCACACGGGGATCCTGGCGACGGTCGGCGCCCTCGACCCCCGCACCGTCCCCCACGCCCAGACGATCGCCCAGATCAGGGTCGACGAGAGCGTGGAGGACTCCGCCGAGTTCGTACGGAACACCGCCGCCAGGATCGACCCGGCCATGCAGGTCTCCAGCCTGACCTCGGTGGCACGTGACCGCCAGTACGCCAGTGTGCAGACCGGTCTGCGGCTCGGCGCGGCAGCGACGCTGATGCTCATCGCCGCGTCCATGCTGGTCTCCCAGCTGGAACAGCTCCGCGAGCGCAAGCGGCTGCTGTCGGTGCTCGTCGCCTTCGGCACCAGGCGCGTCACCCTCGGCTGGTCGGTGCTCTGGCAGACCGCGGTGCCGGTGGTCGTCGGCCTCCTGGTCGCGACGGCGGGCGGCCTCGGGCTCGGCGTCGTCATGACATGGATGCTGGACAAGACGGTGACCAAGTGGTGGCTGTTCCTGCCGATGGCGGGAGCGGGCGGGGCCCTGATCGTGGCCGTGACCGTGCTCTCCCTGCCGCTGCTCTGGCGCCTGATGCGCCCGGACGGCCTGCGCACGGAGTGACGGACCGGAGAGGGGTGAGCGCGCCGCGGGGCGCGCTCACCCCTCTTCCCGCACCCGCACCGGAAGCGTCCCCATCGCCCCGCGCAGCGCCGCCGCGAGCTCCTCGAACTCCTCGTGCCGCGCCGAACCCGTCCGCACGGCCAGCGCCACCCGCCGCGAGGGCGCCGGATCCTGGAAGTACCCGGTGGACAGCGCCTCGTTCCGCCCGGTCTCCACCGTCACCGCCGTACGCGGCAGCAGCGTCACCCCGAGCCCGCCCGCGACGAGCTGGACCAGTGTGGAGAGCCCGGCCGCCGTCGTCGTCACCGGCGCCCCCTGCGTGCGCCCCGCCTCCCGGCAGATGTCCAGCGCCTGGTCGCGCAGGCAGTGCCCCTCGTCGAGCAGCAGCAACGGCAGATCCCGCAGCGTCTCGCGCGGCAGACCGGTGCGCCCGGCGAGCTGGTGCTCCTTCTCCATGACGAGCACGAAGTCCTCGTCGAACAGCGGTAGTTCCGTGACACCGGGCACCCCGAGCGGCACGGCGAGCAGCAGCAGGTCCAGCCGTCCTGCGCCCAGCCCCTCCAGCAGCGAGGAGGTCTGCTCCTCATGGACCTGGAGATCCAGGTCCGGGTAGCGCTCATGGACCAGCCTCAGCACGGCCGGCAGCAGATAGGGCGCGACCGTCGGGATGACGCCGAGCCTGAGCACCCCGGTGAACGGCGCGCGCACCGCCTCGGCCTCCTCCATCAGCTCGCCCAGCGCCTCCAGCACCGCCCGGCTCCGCACCGCGAGGCGCTCCCCCGCGGGCGAGAGCAGCACCTTGCGCGTCGTACGCTCGATGAGCTGGACACCCAGTGCCACCTCCAGCGCGGACACCGCTCCGGAGAGCGCAGGCTGACTCATCCCGATTGCTGCCGCCGCGTCCCGGAAGTGCAGATGTTCCGCCACGGCCGCGAAGGCGCGCAGCTGCGAGAGGCTGGGCTGCTTGACCCTAATAGCCTGATTTACATACGCCACTGATAGGCACCTCCGATCATCCCGACCGAGTGTAGCTATTTCCGTGATCAATGCACCCTGTGCCAAGGTGGGGACTGCCCAACCCCCAGGAACACCCTCAAAAGGGGATTTCCTATGCAACAAGGAGTGCGCGTGCTCACTGTCGGTGACCAGTTCCCCCAGTTCGATCTGACCGCTTGTGTCTCGTTGGAGACCGGCAAGGAGTTCGAGCAGATCAACCACAAGACCTACGAGGGCCAGTGGAAGATCGTCTTCGCGTGGCCGAAGGACTTCACCTTCGTGTGCCCCACCGAGATCGCCGCCTTCGGCAAGCTGAACGACGAGTTCGCCGACCGTGACGCGCAGATCCTCGGCTTCTCCGGTGACTCCGAGTTCGTGCACCACGCCTGGCGCAAGGACCACCCGGACCTGACCGACCTGCCCTTCCCGATGCTGGCCGACTCGAAGCACGAGCTCATGCGTGACCTCGGCATCGAGGGCGAGGACGGCTTCGCGCAGCGCGCCGTCTTCATCGTCGACCAGAACAACGAGATCCAGTTCACGATGGTGACCGCCGGTTCCGTGGGCCGTAACCCCAAGGAGGTCCTGCGGGTCCTCGACGCCCTGCAGACCGACGAGCTCTGCCCGTGCAACTGGACCAAGGGCGAGAACACCCTCGACCCGGTCGCCCTTCTCTCCGGTGAGTGAGCTGATACCGACATGGCACTCGACGAACTGAAGTCCGCCGTTCCGGACTTCGCCAAGGACCTGAAGCTGAACCTCGGCTCGGTCATCGGCAACAGCGAACTCCCGCAGCAGCAGCTGTGGGGCACCGTCCTGGCCTGCGCGATCGCCTCGCGCTCGCCGAAGGTGCTGCGCGAGCTGGAGCCGGAGGCCAAGGCCAACCTCTCCGCCGAGGCGTACACCGCGGCGAAGTCGGCCGCGGCGATCATGGCGATGAACAACGTCTTCTACCGCACCCGGCACCTGCTGTCGGACCCCGAGTACGGCAACCTCCGTGCGGGCCTGCGGATGAACGTCATCGGCAAGCCGGGCGTGGAGAAGGTCGACTTCGAACTGTGGTCGCTCGCCGTCTCCGCGATCAACGGCTGCGGCCAGTGCCTGGACTCCCACGAGCAGGTGCTGCGCAAGGCCGGCGTGGACCGTGAGACGATTCAGGAAGCCGTCAAGATCGCTTCGGTGATCCAGGCGGTCGGCGTGACCCTCGAAGCCGAGGCCGTGCTCGCCGAGTAGTACCCATGAACGAGAAGGGCCCCGAGGACGACCGACCGTCCCTGGGGCCCTTCTTATGTCACTTTCCCGGCTCGTCCACCGGGTTCTGCCGCTCGCCCCTGTCCTCGGGTTCCTCGGCCGGCCGGACGGAGGGCGGCTCCGTCGGCGGCAGGGCCGAGAGCGCCGTGGCGCCGTGCGGGCCCGGCCCCTGGAGCGCGGCCGTGTCCTGGCCGTACGAGCGCAGATAGCCGACCACCGTGTTGGTCACCGCGACCAGGGGTACGGCGACGACCGCACCGCCGATGCCGGCGACCATGCCGCCCGCCGCGACCGACAGCACGACGGCCAGCGGGTGGACGCGTACGGCGCGGCCGAGGATGAAGGGCTGCAGGATGTGACCCTCGATCTGCTGCACGGCGAGCACCACGATCAGCACCATCAGCGCGGTGAACACGCCCTGGGTGACGAGTGAGACGACCACGGCGAGGGCGCCGGAGACCACGGCGCCGACCAGGGGGATGAAGGCGAAGAGGAAGATGAAGACGGCGAGCGGCACCGCCATCGGCACATCGAGGAAGTAGATCCCGAGACCGATGAAGATCGCGTCGATCAGGGCGACGATCACCGTGCCCCGCACATAGGCGGTCAGTGTCCGCCAGGCGCGCGGTCCGGCCCCCGCGACGCCCGGCCGGGCCTGGGAGGGCACCAGCTTGAGCACCCACTGCCAGATGCGCTTCCCGTCGTAGAGCAGGAAGAGCGTCGAGAACATCGCCAGCAACAGCCCGGTGAGCACCTCCACCATCACGGTGACGCCCTGGAGTCCGGCGGAGGTGATCTCCTCCGTGTTGGTGCCGATGGTGTCGCTGAGGTTCTTCGCGATGTCGTTGATCTGCTGCTCGGTGACATGGAACGGGCTGTCCAGGAGCCAGCGCTTCAGCTCGTCGATGCCGTCACGGACCCGGTCCGAGAGGGTGTCCAGATTGTCCATCACCTGCCAGACGACGAACCAGCCGACCAGGCCCATGACGACGAAGCCGAGCACCGCCGTGACCGCGGTGGCCAGACCGCGCGGCAGCCCGAGCCTCCTCAGCCGTACGACGGTCGGCTGGAGCATCGCGGTCACCAGCAGGGCGGCGACGAACGCGAGGACGACCAGCTGGACGGCGCTGATGATGCGCATGAGCACCCAGAGCGTGCCGGCCAGGACCAGCAGCCGCCAGCCCGCCTCGGCGGCCACGCGCATCCCCCAGGGGATCGCGACCACCGGGTCGGGCTTGGCGGCCACCGAGGGGGCGTAGGAGGGCGGGGGCGGCACCTGGTCGGCCGCGGGCTTGGAGAGGGTCGAGGACGAGCCGCTCACCGCGTCCGCGTCGGCACGGCGTTCGTCCTCGGCGCGGCGTTCTTCCAGGCGCGCCCCGATCTCGGTGAGTTCGGCGCCCATCCGACCGAGCCAACCCGGAAGTTTCGACATGGATTTTTTCCTTCCCCCAATCGCTCCACGCACGCCCCCGGAGCTGTCCGGACGACCGTACACGCGAGAAGCCCCGCGCCGTAGGACGGTGCGGGGCTTCCCGGGGTTGAGCGCGGAACCGTACGGGGCTCCTAGTAATAGTTGTTGGCCTGCCAGAAGGACCAGGCGCCGCAGGGGCTGCCGTAGCGGCTGTCCATGTAGTTGAGGCCCCACTTGATCTGGGTGGCCGGGTTGGTCTGCCAGTCGGAGCTGACCGACGCCATCTTCGACCCGGGATTCGCCTGCACCAGGCCGTACGCGTCCGAGGCGGGGTTGGCCGCCTGGTAGTTCCACGTCGACTCGTGGTTCACGATGTTGCTGAAGCACTGGAACTGGTCCGCGGGGACCATCTGGCGGGCCATCGCCTGCACTTCGGCCACGCTGTAGGAACCCTGCGCCGAGAAGGAGGAGGCGTCGCGGACGGAGTCGCGGCTCGCACGCTTGGCGTCCTCCTTTGCCTGGCGCTCCGCCTCCAGCTTGTCCTCGGCAGCCTGCTTCTTCGACTTGGCGTCCTTGGCGGCCTGGACGCGGGCTGTCTCCTCGGCGGACTTCTTCGCTGCCGCGTCGGCCGCGGACGCCTGGGCGTCGGCCTGCTGCGTCAGCGAAGCGGTCTGCACCTGGGCCTGCTGGCCCGCGGGGATGTCTGCGAGCAGCGTGGTGTCGGCTGCGGCCGCATCGAAGTTGTTGTCGTCAGCAGCGGGAGTGCTGCCCGACGCAACGCCTACGACGGCGCCTACGGTGGTTACGGCGGTGGCGGATGCCACGGCGAACCCCCGGACCGAGATCCGGCTCACACGGTGTCCTTCCAGCATCGCCCGCTTAGGTGACCTCGCGGGCGCAATCGTGCCCTTGACACTGGCCTCCCTAAAGCTTGGGTCACGGGAGGCACGGGCCCGGTGGGCGACTCCCTTGCGGGAGCGCCGCGTGGTACTCGCGGGCGGCATACGGGCGGCAAGTGTTGAGTTGTGTGGTGCGTGGCGCCTCTGGAGGTGCCCAAGTGCCGTATGCGGGGCCTGACGGAAGCAAGACTCTGCCGGAAGGACACGGCGCGTTGCAATTCTGTGCCGCGTGTGAAAGCTCACACCCCGTTTGGCGCACGACTTTCTCGGAAATGACGGCGCAGCACAATGCCGCCCGGCTAAGCTCCTTGGCTCGCCGGGCGGCATCTATGGGGTGTTACCGGTCAGATGTGGCCGTCCTCCAGCATTTCGGTCACCAGCGCGGCGATCGGTGAACGCTCGGAGCGGGTGAGCGTGACATGCGCGAAGAGCGGATGCCCCTTCAGTTTCTCGACCACGGCGACGACTCCGTCGTACCGGCCGACCCTGAGGTTGTCCCGCTGTGCCACGTCATGGGTGAGCACCACCCGTGAATTCGCCCCGATACGGGACAACACGGTCAGCAGGACGTTCCGCTCCAGTGACTGCGCCTCGTCCACGATCACGAACGCGTCGTGGAGCGAACGGCCCCGGATATGGGTGAGCGGCAGGATCTCCAGCATCCCGCGCCCCAGCACCTCTTCGATGATCTCGCGCCCGGCGACCGCCGACAGCGTGTCGAAGACGGCCTGCGCCCAGGGGCTCATCTTCTCGGACTCGCTGCCGGGGAGATAGCCGAGCTCCTGCCCGCCGACCGCGTACAGCGGCCGGAAGACCATCACCTTCTGGTGCTGCCGGCGCTCCAGCACGGCCTCCAGGCCCGCGCAGAGCGCCAGGGCCGACTTGCCCGTGCCCGCCCGGCCGCCCATGGACACGATGCCGACGTCCTCGTCGAGGAGGAGATCGAGCGCGATGCGCTGCTCGGCGCTGCGGCCGTGGATCCCGAAGGCCTCCCGGTCGCCCCGCACGAGACGCACGTTGCCCTCTGCCGTGACCCTGCCGAGCGCCTTGCCGCGCTCGGACTGGAGGACCAGCCCGGTGTGCACGGGGTACTCGGCGGCTTCGGGGACGTACAGGGTCTCCTCACCGAACAGCAGGTCGACCTGCTCGGCGGCGAGGGTGAGCTCCGCCATCCCGGTCCAGCCGGAGTCGGTGACGGCGAGTTCGGCGCGGTACTCCTCGGCGAGGAGGCCGACCGAGGACGCCTTGATCCGGAGCGGCAGGTCCTTGGAGACGACGGTGACGTCGTATCCCTCGGCCTGGAGATTGCGCGCGACCGCGAGAATCCGTGAGTCGTTGTCCCCCAACCGGTAGCCGGCCGGCAGGACGCCGGGGTCGGAGTGGTTGAGTTCGACACGGAGCGACCCGCCCAGATCCCCGAGCGGGATCGGGGCGTCCAGCCGGCCGTACCGGACGCGGAAGTCGTCCAGCAGGCGCAGGGCCTGCCGTGCGAAGTATCCGAGCTCGGGGTGATGCCTTTTGGCCTCCAGCTCCGTGACCACGACGATCGGCAGCACGACTTCGTGCTCGTCGAACCGGGTCATGGCGTTGGGGTCGGCCAGCAGGACGCTGGTGTCGAGAACATAGGTGCGCCTGTCGGGCATGCGGCGCTTAGTGCTGGTCACCACGGAAGGACGTACCCCCTCGGACGAGGTCGGGGAGTGCGACGGACGTCGCGGAACTTCCCAAAGGGAGAGGACGGACCGGGTTCGGACCCCGTGCGCGGGCCGAACACCGGCCCTCCGCGTCGGCCGCACGGTGTGCGGTCCTTCGTGTGCAAAGGGCCTCCCGGGCGAGCGGGCTGGGTGCCGCTCACTTGGCTGCGACGTCCGCCTGGTTGCTGACCGGACGTCGACCTGAGAGCTGTATTCCCTCGAAGACGGGAAGCCATGCCCCTGCCTGCGACAAGGCTCTTCCGTTCGGATCAGTCCGGGCCGGGCGGGCCGCCGCCCTCAGGCCCCGTAGCGCCGGTGCCGCGCCGCGTAGTCACGCAGGGCGCGCAGGAAGTCGACCTTGCGGAAGGCCGGCCAGAAGACCTCGCAGAAGTAGTACTCCGAATGGGCGCTCTGCCAGAGCATGAAGCCCGACAGCCGCTGCTCCCCGCTCGTACGGATCACGAGGTCCGGGTCGGGCTGTCCGCGGGTGTAGAGGTGCTCGGAGATCAGGTCCGTGGAGACGACCTCGGCGAGCTCCTCGAAGGTCGTACCCCGGGCGGAGTGCTCCAGGAGGAGGGAGCGGACGGCGTCCGCGATCTCCTGGCGTCCGCCGTAGCCGACGGCGACATTGACGATTATCCCGTCGATGCCCTCGGTGGCCTCCTGCGCCTCCTTGAGGACGGTCTGGGTCCGGGCGGGCAGCAGGTCGAGCGTACCGACGTGGTGGACGCGCCACCGCCCGTCGGACGCCAGCTGACGCACGGTGTTCTCGATGATGCCGAGCAGCGGGATGAGCTCCGCCTCCGGCCGGTCGAAATTGTCCGTGGACAGCAGCCAGAGGGTGACGACCTCGACATCCGTCTCGCTGCACCAGCCGAGCAGCTCCGAGATCTTGTCGGCCCCGGCCTGGTGTCCCTCCACGGCCGAGCCGCCGGACGCCTTCGCCCACCGACGGTTGCCGTCGAGGATGACTCCGATGTGCTTGGGCACCTGGTCATGGTCCAGGCGGCCTTCCACCCGGCGTGCGTAGAGCCCGTACACCAGGTCGCGCAAGTTCACTGAGTTCACCCTCTCGGTTCCGTACGGGCCCCAGGCCCGTCCTCCCCCTCGCGGGGGGTCCGGGGCCGTCCCCCGGGGGATCACCGTGCGGTCCGCACACCGCGCTCTCGCGCCGCGGACCGGCATGTCCCGAAGCGGCCACATTACTGCGGTGGGGTCACGGGGGCCCAACCCGGTCTGTCACAAGTCCGTGATAAGGAGTGAAACGTGACTGATTCCCTTTCTTACCTCCCCGACCCGTCGCGTTACGACTCCATGGAATACCGCCGGACCGGCCGCAGCGGGCTCAAACTGCCGGCCGTCTCTCTCGGCCTCTGGCACAACTTCGGCGACGACCGGGGCCTCGGCTCCCAGCGGGCGATCCTGCGCCGCGCCTTCGACCTCGGTGTGACCCACTTCGACCTGGCGAACAACTACGGCCCGCCGCCCGGCTCCGCCGAGCTGAACTTCGGCAAGCTCTTCAGCCAGGACTTCGCCCCGTACAGGGACGAGCTCGTGATCTCCACCAAGGCCGGCTACCGGATGCACCCGGGTCCTTACGGGGAGTGGGGATCCCGTAAGTACCTGCTGTCCTCGCTCGACGCCTCCCTGCAGCGGATGGGCCTCGACCACGTCGACATCTTCTACTCCCACCGCTTCGACCCCTCCACCCCGCTCGAGGAGACGATGGGTGCGCTCGCCTCCGCCGTGGGCCGGGGCAAGGCGCTGTACGCGGGTGTGTCCTCCTACAACGCGGCGCAGACCGCCGAGGCGGCACGGATCCTCAAGGAGATGGGTGTGCCCGCCCTGATCCACCAGCCTTCCTATTCGATGGTCAACCGCTGGGTGGAGGCCGACGGGCTGCTCGACACCCTGGAGACGGCCGGCATGGGCTGTATCTCCTTCGCTCCGCTCGCCCAGGGGCTGCTCACCGGTAAGTACCTGACGGGCATCCCCGAGGGTTCGCGCGCCAGCCAGGGCAAGTCCCTGGACCCGGGCCTGCTGTCCGACGAGATGGTGCGCCGGCTGCGTGGGCTGAACGACATCGCGCGGGGCCGGGGGCAGTCCCTCGCGCAGCTGGCGCTCAACTGGGTCCTGCGTGACAGCCGTATGACCTCGGCCCTGATCGGCGCGTCGAGCGTGAAGCAGCTGGAGGAGAACGTGGCCGCGCTCGCGGCACCGGCGCTGACCGCCGCCGAGCTGAAGGAGATCGACACCTTCGCCGTGGACACCGCGAGCACCAACATCTGGGCCAACCGCGGCTGACGCCAGGCACCCCTGTCCCCGGAACAGAATCCGGGCACAAAAAAACGGGCCGGTCCGTGGGGGGGGTTACGGACCGGCCCGAGGGGGGGTTTCCACCATAACCCTTCGTAAGTGCTGCTGCGTGCCACGGCACGAAATAATCACTCTCCGAATTCGGCGGACTGCGCTGTGGGCACGTCTCCGGAGGCCTGACGGGGCATCGGGTCGTGCCCTACAGGACAGTTTCCGTCCGGTGTGGCACCAGCGCCGCTCGGGGAAGCGGATCGCGGTCACCGTGGAGCCTCTGACTCCGCTGGACGCCGGTCGGACGCGGGCGCTGGAGGAGCAGGTGGAGGCGTTGGGCGAGGTTCTGGAGGGGGCTCCGGAACTGACGGTGGGAGAGGTGACCGTGGGCGCTCACGCATAGGGGGCCTGCCGTGGCTCAGCCGGAGACGAAGCGGATCACCACCGTGTCGCCGCCGCCGATCACGAAGTCGCCGTTCTCGCACCGGATCACCGCCTCGCGCACCTCGCCGTGCTCGTCGCGCCGCTCCTGCGTGCCGAGCACCGTCCAGGCGCCGCCGTACGGAGGGGGAGGCAGCCGGCCCAGCTGCTCGAACTGCCACTGGCCGGCGGGCACACACCAGTCGGGGAGGCCGGGCCAGGACCCGGAGGTGATGCTCAGCGTGTGGTCGGAGGCGCAGGTCAGCAGCACCGACTGCCCGCCCTCCAGCACGAATTCGACGGCTTCCGGCTCCCCCGCGCGGCCCTCGGGCCGGTAGAACAGGCCATGTACGGCGATGATCCGCGCACCCATGAGCCAGTCGGCCTTCCCGTGGCGCGGCCGGCCGGCCGGCGGGCTGATCTCTCCGCCGGGCGTTTCCCTTCCCACCGACATGACCTGCTCCTTCGTTGTGCGCTCAACCACCAGGGTCGCACTACTCATGGCTAGACGGAGGTGCAGGTCATGCCGTTGCATTCGGGGCCTGTGAAGCCGCGCTCAGCGTAGGGGGGTTGGAGGGACCCCCGGTTTCCGGGCCTCGATCAGGAAGCGGGCGCTGTGCGCGACGAACGGCCCTTCTTCCTCGATCTGCCGGTGCAGGGAGCGCAGTTGCGTCAGGTAGGCGGCGACGGTGAAGCCCGGAACCATCCAGATGACCTTGCGCAGGAAGTAGACGACGGCACCGATGTCGAGGAACTCGACACGCAGCCGCTCGGCGCGCAGATCCGTCACCTCCAGCCCGGCGGCCTCCGCGTCGTCCCGGGCGCGCCGCGGGTCGCGGGCGGCGCGCTGCTCGGACGAGAGCGGGCCGAGGAAGTACTCGACGAGCTCGAACACGCTCTCCCGGCCGACCTGCTGGGAGAAGTACGTGCCTCCGGGTGCCAGGACCCGGGCGATCTCGTCCCACCACGTCGTCACCGGATGCCGGCTGACGACCAGGTCGAAGGCCCGGTCGGCGAAGGGCAGCGGCGGCTCGTCGGAGTCCGTGACGACCGCGGCGCCGCGTGGATGCAGCAGGGCCGTGGCGCGGGCGACGTTCGGCGGCCAGGACTCGGTGGCCACGGTGAGCGGCGGCAGGACGGGCGCGGAGGCCAGGACCTCTCCTCCCCCGGTCTGGATGTCGAGCGCGGCCCCGGCCCGTGCCAGCCGGTCCGCCATGGCGTGCGCGTACCCCCAGGAGGGACGCTGCTCCGTGGCCCGCCCGTCGAGCCACGAGAAGTCCCAGCCGTCGACGGAGACGGCGTCGGCCTCCTCGACGAGGGTGGCGAAGCGGTCGTCGGAGGCGGAGGAGCCGGAGGGGTCGGAGGGGTCGGAGAGTGCGGACGATCCGGTCATACGGGAAGGGTGTCAGGCCGCCACGGCCCGGCGCGACCTGATATTCCGCACATCCGTACGCGGGGTGAGACTCAGGCAGCGAGTCCTCCGAACAGCAGGCCGGTCAGCGCACCGGCGATCATGAACGGGCCGAAAGGGATGCCGGTTTTGCGCCCTGCGCGTCGCACCAGCATCAGTGCCACCCCGTACAGCGCGCCGAACAGGAACCCGGCGAAGCCTCCGGCGCAGAGCACCGCCCAGCCGTACCAGCCGAGTGCCACACCCAGCGCGAGGGCGAGCTTCACGTCACCGAAGCCCATGCCGTCCGGGTTGAACAGGAAGAGCAGGAGGTAGAACCCGCCGAGCGCCGCTCCCCCGAGCAGGGCCGAGGTCCAGGATCCGCCGGGCTCGGGCAGCAGGGCCGCACCGCCCAGGAGTACGGCGGTGGCGCCGGCCAGCGGCAGCGTCAGAGCGTCGGGGAGCCGGTGGACGCGGCGGTCGATGACGGCGAGGAGCACGGCGACGGGGGCCAGCAGCAGCCAGACGGCGGCCTCGGGGCGGGTCCCGGTGGCGGCGGCGAGAGCCACGCAGGCGAGCACGGTGATCACAGGGGTGAGCACCGCGGGGGCGTAGCGGCCACGCGCGGCGGCCGGCGCCGGAGCCCCGGGGGCCGCGCCTCCCCGGAGCGAGGGGACGGCCACGGCGCACGCAGCGCATCTGGTCGAGCCGAGCCAGCCCCTGGCGGGTCCGGTGAGCGCGTGCCCGGCGGGGCAGGCGTCCCTCCAGGCCTCCTCGGGCTCGACGGAGAAGCGGTACGCGGCGCGCGGGAGCAGCAGCCCGGCGGCGGCTCCCCAGAGCGCGGCGACCGCGATCAGTGTGGCGTCCACGGTGACGAGCCTAATCGGGCCCGTGCGGCGGGGCCTTGGGCCCGGGGGCCCGCTGGGCGCCGTTCGGCGCGGCGGCTACGGTCGCTTCCCATGGGGAAATGGCGTGACGGCGGCGGGACACTGACGGTCGGGACGGACTCCGAGGTGCGGGAGGTGCCGCTGCGCGTCGCCGCCTCGTACCGGGCGCGGACGCGTGGGCTGCTCGGTGCCGGCGGCGTGGACGGCGCGCTGCTGATCACCCCCTGCGGGAGTGTGCACACCTTCCGGATGCGGTTCACCATCGATGTGGCGTATCTGGACCGGAAGTTCAATGTGCTGGCGGTCCGCACGATGAGGCCCGGACGGCTCGGCCTGCCCAGGCTCCGCGCCCGCCATGTGGTGGAGTCGGAGGCCGGGGCGATGGAGCGGTGGGGCCTGCGGCCCGGGACGCGGGTGCGGGTCTCCGTACCGGCTACGGGAGCTTCGCCGCCTGCGCGGTGACGAGGCCGGCCGGGATCTTCGGTGCTGTTCCGGTCAGGTGGAAGTCGGCCGTGAAGAAGGTGACGACCGGGCCCGTGGGCCCGACTCATGGCGGCCCGGGCCCCAGGAGCGTCCACGCGCCGTACGCGGCGGAGCCGAGGGCGAGCACGGCGACGACCGTGCCCGTGCGCACCGTCGTGCGCAGCCCCGCCAGCGCGACGGCCGGGGGCAGGAGCAGGGGGAAGGCGGGCATCATCAGGCGCGGCCGGGAGCCGAAGTAGCCGGAGCCGATGAGCGAGATGACGACGATCGCGATGCCGTACACCAGCACGGGCAGCGGCTGCCGCTGCCTTACACACAGGAACACCAGCCACCCCAGCAGCCCCAGCGCGGCGCAGAGTCCGAGGGCGGCGGGGAGCGGCAGTCCGGCGATGAACAGGGCCAGCGCACGGCCGCCGTCGATGCTGTTGCCCCACTGCGCCTGGACGTCGAAGTACGCGAGCGGGCTGCCCTGCCGTACGGCGACGAACACCACGTAGACCAGCCACCCCAGCGGCGCCAGGCAGACCCCCAGCAGCATGCGCGCGTTCCGGCGCACCAGCCCACGCCGGTCGCCCGCCCGCCACTCCCGTACGAGGGCCACGGCGGCGTTGAGCGCGAGCGCCGCGACGAGCGCGGCCGCCGTGGGCCGGGTCAGCCCGGCGAGCACGCACAGCGCGCCCGCGGCGATCCAGCGGCCTCTGAGCACGGCGTACAGGGACCAGGCGGCGAGCGCCGTGAACAGCGTCTCGGTGTACGCCATCGACTGCACGAAGGCCGTCGGGTACGCCCCCCACAGCGCGGCCAGCACCACCCCGGCCCGGTGCCCGTACAGCCGGGCCCCGACGGCGAAGATCCCCCAGGCGGCGAGGAGCCCCGCGAGCCAGGCGACGGCGATCCCGGCGCCCTGGACGGTGAAGGGGGTGACCGCGGCGAGACCGCGTTCCAGGGCCGGCAGGAGCGGGAAGAAGGCCAGGTCAGGGTGGACGCCGCCGGCGGGGAGGGTGACGGTGTACCCGTAACCGTCCTCGGCGATCCGCTGGTACCAGACGGAGTCCCAGCGCCCGCCCAGCAGGTGCAGGGCGTCCTTCCCGGCGGCCGACGCCGAAGCCCAGAAGACGAGGAGCCCCACGGCCCTGACCGCCGCGTAGGCGCCCAGGGCGGGCGCGGCGGCGGTGAGCAGGGCCCTGGCGCCGGGCACGGTGCTGCGGGGTTCGGACGGCGCCGGGCGGGCACGCGTCTGCTGATCGGGCATGGGGCTGATTATGAGCACGCCCCCACGGAGGTCACCAAGCCGGGCCCGGCGGCGGCCCTCCCCCGGCCCTCGGGACCTCCGCGTGCGGAACGTGCCTGGTGCCGAGCTCGCGGCCCACGAGCGGGGCGACCGTGCGGATCAGCCGGCCCCCGTCTTGGGCCCAGGGGCCCGAGTCGGTCCTTCGCGCGGTGCCTGCCGGCCGGCGACGTGGACTCAGCGGTCCCAGGGCGGCTCCGCCGGACGGCGGTGCCACCACCAGCCCCGGCCGGCGACCTCCGAACCCGATCCGGTGAGGTTCCCGAGCAGCGCACCGGAGTCGTGGTCGGTGCTGCGCCGGAACATCTCGTCGAGCTCCGCCACGGCCCGGACGAGCCTCTCGTGCTCCGGCCCGCCTGTCCCGGCCAGCTCCTCCAGCCGGTCACGGGTGCGCAGATCCTCGGCGTACTGCTCGAAGGGATAGCGTCCTCCCGGTGCCCACCCGGCGTCCGCCCGGCGCACCATCCGTTCCCAGAGCGACAGCGCCTCGCGGGCCCGGTTCACCGGGTCGGCCGCCGGCGCCACGCCCTGCGGGTCCGTCGCAGCCGCGAAGGCGTCGGTGACCGGAGTGTCCACCCTCTCCTCGTGCAGGATCTCGGCGAGCACCTCGACCCGGGCCGTGGGGAGCTGCTCCATGGCGGCCTCGACCGCGTCCACCACGAGAGCCGGAGGACCGCCGCCGTCCGATGTGTCGTCCGATGTGCCGGCCGCCTCCAGCAGACGTGCCCGCGCCACCGTCCCGTCCGGGCCTGCCGCCCAGTACGCCGACGGGGGCCGTTCCTGCGCGGGGTACAGGACGGTCGTACCGAGCCGGGCCGCGAGCCTCAGTGCGGCCTCGGCCTCGGCCGGCGGTGTCGCCACCGCGTCCGATACGGAGACGTCCCAGGAGAGGGCCAGGTCTCCGGTCACGGAGTCACAGGTACAGAGGACCGGGGCGTCCCAGTTCCTGCCGCCGGTCTCCTCGGTGTACTCGGTGGCGACGTCCACGTCCCGCGTCTTCACGCCCAGTGCGCCGGCCAGTGCGGGCGCCATGGCATGCGGCGGAGGCCGGTGCACCGTAAGGAAGTTGTAGAACGCCGTCACGAATATGTCCCGTCATAAACCTTCTTGGCTTTCTCGACCACCTCAGGATGCTCGGTAAACCGCGGGCCCTTGTCAAAGCGCTGGTACGTGTCACGGCTGCACGTGCTCCCGGCTACTGCACTGAGCTACCGAGGGCCGCGCACCATCCTCACCTCGGACTCCGACGACATGCTCAGACTCTGCGGCGACAGAGCACACGTCGAAGGCGTTTGAGCCGCCTCAGCCGTCCTGGCGCGGTGTGGTGGCTATGTGCCGGGCCCGGTCCGGGGTGATCAGCCGGCGGAGCACCGGGTCGGTGAGGAGGACCACCGGCGCGATCCGGTACGGCGAGTCGGAGCGCCACTGCGGGAGGGCGGTCTCGATGACCTGCCAGGCGCCGTCGGTGTCGCCGGCCCGGACGAGGGACCGTGCGGCCTCCAGTGCACGTTGGAAGACGGGCGCTTCGGGCAGCGGCGACGGGACGACGGTGTCGACGCGGGCCGCCCAGTCGGCGTCCGACTCGGCGGGATCACCGACCACTTCGGGCAGCACGTCCGCCAGCAGGCCTCGCGGAAAGGGCCCGTGGGTGCCCTCGCGCCAGCCGGGGACGGCGTCGGACTGCCCGCGCAGAACCAGGGCGGCGGCCTCCGCGCGCACCTGCTCCTTGCCGATCGCCTCCATGACGTGCGCGTTCTCGAAGACGCCCCGGAAGATCTTCTCGAAATAGAACCTCTTGCCGGGCTCGTAGTCCGTCAGCTCAAGGAACGCCTCCAGCATCACCCGCAGGTAGGCAGCGGCGCCCGAGCCCTTGGTGATGGCTCGCTCGAAGGTGTCCACGGCCGTCGAGACCTCGCCGCGCAGCGCCTGCGCACGCCCTTCGGCGACCAGGTCCTCGGCTCCCTCGGGATGCAGGGGGCGGCCTCCGGCGCCTGCCCTCTCCTCCAGTGCCCGGCGCTCCGCCACGATCAGTGCGGCGAACGAGGCGTACCGCTCGGTCTCGAAGGCCACTGTGCGGTACGCCGCCCACTCGCCGTCCTCGGAGACGTCTGTGGGGTCCAGCAGCCAGTCGTCCTGGTCCTCCACCACGGAGATCAGCAGTGCGTGGTCCGCCAGCCGGGCGCCCCTGAACTCCCTGGCTGTCTCCCACAGCCAGGGCTCCTCCTCGCGCAGCCGGCCGATGGTGTCGGTCGTCCGCATCTGCCAGCCTGCGGGGCCGAGGGTCAGCCAGCCGTCGGAGGCGCCGAGGAAGCTGCGGAAGCTGGGCGGGAGCCGGGTGCCCAGCCGCTCCTCCAGGGCCGTGAGCCGCTCCTCGTCCGCCCCCTCGGCCCCCAGCCAGCCGGCCACCCGCTGGGCGTCGCCGACCTGGTACTGCTGGTCCTCGTCGGACAGGCGCAGCATCTCGGCGCTGTACTCCGTCAGATACTCGCGCCACTGCTCGACCATGCGCGGCCCGCTCACCGCTGTCTCACGTGCCCGTCGCACACTTGCCCCCGATGTCGCGTCGTCGGCTCGGTCCCTCGCCCGGCGCCGTCCTGACGTCACCGACGCTAATGCCTGCCACTGACAACGACGCCGCGGTCGCACCGGCAGTTGCGGGAACCGCCACGTGGGAACGGCAGCTCGTGCCGGACAATGAGAGCCGTGCTGCCCTTTGTCTTTCGCGTCACCAAATACGACCCTGCCCACCGTGACGAACACGGCCACTACACCGGCACCGAGGACACCGTCAGCGACCACGGCCAGGTCGAGGACGCCTACCTTCAGGCAGTCGAGGCGTTCGCCGAAGCAGCCGGTATCGACCGCCTGGCCGTACGCGAACCGCAGGTGCCGTCCCTCGCGCACTTCGGCGTCGAGCAGCCGGCGGACGGATTCGGGCTGGACGGTGTCCTCCCGGGCGGCCTGGCCGGCTTCCGCGACGGCACCGAGGTGACGCTCGGCGTCGCACTGGAACTGGTGCGGGTCATGCTGCGCGACGGGGGTGCCTGGTGCCGGCTGGAGGTGGAGGGCGCCTTCGCCGTGCACGTGGGCTGGGACCAGTACCTCTACGTCGGCAGCAACCTGCCCTGCGAGCAGGCGCTTGCCCGGACCCGCGCACTCGGACTGTTCCCGGAACACATGGACGCCTCGCCGTACGACGCGGAGACCGACGGGCAGCACGTCCAGCGGCCGGGCGACGACGACTTCTGGGACGGCCTGCACCGGGCGGTCACCACGGGCAGTGCCGGAATCCTGGAGGAGACGTACGTCGAAGGCGCTTCCCGATGGCACCGCCTCACCGCCGGCACCATCGGCGCGGTTCGCGCCGGACTCGCTCCCCGCGCCCGGCTGGCCGTATGGCCGGACCTGTCCGCCGATGTCGGCACGGTCCTCGACGCCCTCCCCGCCGAGGGCCTCGTCGAATGCGTCTGGCAGGACGAGACCGGCCTGATCCGCAGCACGGTCGCCGACGAGGAGGACTTCCCGGCGCTGGTCCACCGGGTCTCCGGAGCCGTAGCCGTAGCGCTCCTGCCCGTGTACGCCGATGACCGGGAGCCGCTGTCCACCGCTGTCATGCCCGACGCCGACGGAGTCGTACGAGCTCGCTGGCGGACCGAGCCGACAGCGGGTGACCGCCGGTGGGCTTTCCTCATGTCCCTGCACCCAGGTGACATCGTCACCGGCCCGGTGGTGTGCATCGCCAACTTCGGCGTCTACGTGGACGTCGACGGCTTCCCGGCGCTGATCAACATCCCCGAACTGTCCCGGCGCCCCATCGAGCATCCCTCGGAGGTCGTCTCCCTCGGTCAGGAGATCAGCGCCAGGATTCTCGGCGTAGACATGACCCGTGACCGAGTGACGATGTCCCTCAAAGCCCTGCGCCAAGGTCCGACCGCATCGGCGAGGTAACGCACGGCGCTAGCGCTCCACACGCCTCAGGCCGCGCACTGCCGGGATCGCCAGCAGCAGGGCGCAGGCGACGAGCGCCATGGAGGCGGACACGTACAGCAGCGGCCCTGCCCCCACGACGATCGCGAGCGGACCGGCCGCCGCCTGCCCGACCGGTTTCATCACCAGCGAGCCGGCCGCGTCGTACGCGTGCACCCTGCCGAGGACGTCCTGTGGGATGTGCGTCTGGACGCTCGTGTGGAACATGACGGCCCAGAACGCCATCCCCACGCCGCTCACCCCGTAGCACCCGGCGATGAGCGGCGCGGGAAGGTCGAGAGCGATCCCCAACGGCATGAGCGCCCAAAGAACCATGGAGACCGCGCCGGCCCGGAGCGGATGCCGCGGGCGGAGCCTGATCGCGACGATCCCGCCCAGCACACTTCCCACCCCGAGGGACGACATGACCAGGCCGAACGCCGTTGCCCCGTAGTCGGTGACGAGCGTGCTGTTGCCGAGGGTCGTGGTGGGTCCTGCGCCGGCCAGCTGCCAGAACATGAAGACGACGATGACGCTCCACAGCCAGGTCCTGGCCCGGAACTCCTGCCATCCCTCGACGAGATCGGCCCGGAACGACGATCCGCCGGCCCGCTCGGCCGGGCCCATCGGGACCGAGCGGAGCAGGAGCAGGCAGGCACCGCTGGCCGCATAGGTCAGGGCGTCGAGAGCCACCACCACCGCAGGTGAGGAGACCGCCAGCAGCAACCCGGCCAGGGACGGCCCGATGACGACGGTGACGGACTCCGCGATGCGGAGGGTGGCGTTGGCCTTCTGTACGTCCTGGGCTATGAGCGGGGTGATGCTGGCGACTCCCGGCTGGAAGACCGCGCTGCCCGCTCCGATCAGGGCCAGCAGCACCAGGATCTGCCACAACTGCGGCGTACCCAGCAGGAACAGCAGCGCGAGCACCCCCTGGGAGCACAGCCGGGCCGCGTCCGAGACGACCATCAGCCGCCGTGCGCCGAAGCGGTCGGACATCACCCCGCCGAAGATGATCAGTGCCGCGAACGGTGCTACGAGCGCGGCGAGCGCGTAGCCCACCCCGCTCGCCCCGTGTCCCGCACGGATCACGGCGGCCGTGATCGCGACGGGGAGCATCGCGTCGCCCAGCAGAGAGGTGGTGCGGGCGGTGAAGAACAACCGGAAGTCCGCTGTCCACAGCGGAGGATCGGACGAGACCCCCTTGACCCGTAGGTCACGGGCCATCTCCGAGCCAGCCAACGCTCACCGTCCCCCGTATGCCGTTGATTCGACCAGGGCGACACTCTCGCGCCCTGACCGATCTCGGTCAACGCCATTTCTTTCAGCCGCCCCGTCCCCGGCCTCACGGCGACCCGGGTTGTCCACAGGTTCGTGCAGCAGTCCGGTTCTCGCGGCATCCTCCTTCTCCATGACGGGAAGCCTTCACCAATTCGCCCGGCGGGGCATTCTGCTCACCCGGGAGGTCGTCACGGCCGGTGTGCCACCACGGCAGTTGAGCCGGTCGTTGAACGCGGAGGACTGGCAGCGTGTCGTGCGTTGGAAGGAGTCCGCCGGACGCGCCTGGTCACCGCCGACCTGCTGACCGCCGCCTGCGCCACACACGGAACCCGTCGCCACCTCGCACTGCGGGCCGAGGGATGGCTGGCCCTGGCTGATCACAAAAGACGGACACCCATTCCGGACATAAGGGATGCCCACCTGTCCGTAACCGCCCACCACCCCCCTCATTGCGGGAGGGCGACCCAGGGCTTCACTCCTGGCGCGACGGCAGGCCTCGTCCTTGCGCGGGCCGCCCGCCGCCCTGCGGTCAACCCCCGTATAGTTCCGGTGCGTTGTACGCCGACCTCGGTTATCGCCCGGGTTCACTTGAGGAGTTGTGATGTCCCAGATGGATGAGTCCGCCACGCCCCATGTGATCGATTCCAGCAAGCCGCATCCCGCCCGGATGTACGACTTCTGGCTCGGCGGAAAGGACAACTACCCGGTGGACGAGGAACTGGGCCGCCGGATGCTGGCCATCGAGCCGAGTGTGCGGGATGTGGCGCAGTCCAACCGGGCCTTCATGCGCAGGGTGACCAGCTGGGCGGCCGGGAACGGGATGCGGCAGTTCCTGGACATCGGCACAGGTATACCCACGGAGCCCAACCTGCATCAGGTGGCGCAGCGCGTGGCGCCCGAGGCCCGGGTGGTCTACTGCGACAACGACCCGATCGTGCTGGCCCACGCGGAAGCTTTGATGCAGGGCACACCCGAGGGCGCCACCTTGTACGCGAAGGCCGATTTTCGCGAGGCGGATCGCATCCTCGAACAGGCGGCGGAGATCCTGGACCTCTCGCAGCCCGTGCAGCTCTCGTTGATCGCACTGCTGCACTTCGTCAGCGACGAGCAGAACGCGTACGAGCTGGTGGGCCGCCTGGGGGACGCTCTGGCGCCGGGCAGCCAGATGGTGATCACCCATGCCAGCTACATACCTGGCGACGCCAGGCTCGCCGAGGTCGACAACCAGTACAAGGCCGGGGAGATCACCCTGGCTCTGCGCAGCCGCGACGAGGTCGCCCGGTTCTTCGGTGACTTCGATGTCCTGGAGCCCGGTCTGGTCACCCCCGACCAGTGGCGGCCTGAACTCGGCGAGTTGCCGGAGAGGCAGCTGGACCCCACGGTGCCCTTCTACGCGGGCGTGGCCCGGAGGTAGGTGCCGCCCGCCGGGCCACCCGCATCCCCGTGCTCACTGCGGGAGGAGGACCCAGGACCTCATGCCCTGGTGCGGTGGGCCCGCCTCACCGACGCCCCACTCGCCGCCCCAGTCGTCGACGGCCGCCGCCAGCAGCCAGAGGGCCCGCCGGCGGCGGACCTCGCAGAGGGAGAGGATGCCCGGGTCGGCGTGCCGGGGGTGCTGGTCCCAGAGGACGAGGCGCAGCGCGTCGTCGCGGTGGCGCAGGGAGAGGTAGAGCTCACGGCCGGGTGTGAGCATCGCGCTGACGGCGATCAGTTCGGCGACGGCGAGCGTGGCGGGCCAGACGCGGGAGCGGAGCCCGTACAGGGGCAGCGCGGCGGTGACCGCGCGCCGCCCGACCGCCGCGCTGCGGGGGTCACCGGGCAGCGTGAGGCTGAGGACGAGCCCCTCGGCGGAACGGGGCTGAGGGGATGGGGCGAGTGCGGGTGCTTTCGCGGGGCACAGGGCGGTGCGTTGAGGTGGAGGCGCGTACGGGTGCATGGCTGACTCCCTGGTTCAGGCGTCGAGTTGACGGTCACCGTCGCTGCGGGTGAGCTGTGGCCTGTCTCCCTGGCGCGGCCCTGCCCCTCCCAGGGCAGGAGATGCGGGCGGGACCGCGCGATGCACTTCGGCTTGGCGCAGCGTGTGCGGTGCAGAACTCAATGTAGCCATACAGGGGGCAAAATTACCCTCCCGCAGGGAGAAGTGAACCCTTTCGTGGATGCGCCGCGCGCTCAGACGGCAGACTGCCGGTGACCGCACGCGGAGAGGAACGGCATGGCAGCGAGGACGTCCCCCACCGAACGCCAGAAGCGACTTGGGGCAGAGCTGCGGAGAATGCGCACGTCAGCCGACGTTTCAGCCGAGCGCGCTGCCGAACTCCTTGCCGTCGATCGCGGCAAGATCTCGAACATCGAGTCGGGCGCACGGCCCATCAGCCCGGATCGCTTGCGCACCTTGGCCCACAACTGCGGCTGCACCGACGACAAGTACGTTGACGCGCTCGTCGACATGGCACAGCCCCTCAGCCGGGGCTGGTGGGAGAAATACCGGGGCGCCCTGCCCCACGGCCTGCTCGACATCGCCGAGTTGGAGGCCCACGCCGTGCGCATGCGGGCGGCGTACGCGATGCACATGCCGGGCCTGCTCCAGACGACCGAACACGCGCTGGCCCTGTTCCGGGTGGTCGTTCCGCAGCTGCCGGAGCGGGAGATCACTCTGCGGCTGGCCCACCGCGTGGAACGCCAGGCCGTACTCGACCGCGACCCACCAGCTCCGTACACCGCCATCGTGCACGAGGCGGCCTTGCGCATGCAGTTCGGCGGGCGCTCCGTGGCACGCGCCCAGCTCGGGAACCTGCTGGAGAAGTCCGAGCGGCCCGACGTGAGACTCCTGGTCATCCCCTTCGTAGCGGGAGCATTTCCTGGTGCCGGTCAGACAGTGCTGTACGCGCACGGCGCGGCGCCACAGTTGGACACCGTGCAGATCGACAACTCGCACGGCCCCGTCTTCGTCTGCTCGGAGGCTCAACTGGCGAAGTACCGGGCCCATCTGGACTGGATGGAACGGATCGCTCTGCCGCCGCGTGATTCACGGGACTTCATCCGTGCCATCGCACACCAACTCTGAGGAGAAGACCGATGTCAGACGTCCAGTGGGAAGAGCCGTTCTGCGGCGAAGGGAACTCCTGCTTCCGGATAGGGACCGATACGCAAGGAAACGGCTACGTCGCCCTTGTAGGGGCGGAGGATCGTTACCTCACAGACAGCCGCGAGTCCCTCCAGCAGATGATCCGGGACATCAAGGCCGGCAAGGCCGATCACCTGCTGTAGACGGCATCCGCACCCGCGTCCCCACCGGCCGGGCGCCTGCGTCGGCTCAGGAGCTGCCAGGCGCCCAGGCCCAGGACCAGCACAGAGCCGGCGCCGATCCCGGCGAACCCGATCGCCCGCATCGTGAGGTCAGCCCCACCGCCCGCGCCCGCGTCGCCCAGGCCGAAGCCCGCCGCCTCCGCGTCGCCGTCGTACGACGGGCCCGGCTGTGCCGTTCCCTGGATGCCGACGTTCAGCGTCACGGGGACGCTGCTGGGCACCTTGGGGTCGAGGGTCACCTGGACGTAGTACCAGCCCTCGAACCGCATCGCCGACTCCGCCTCCGCCGCTCCCCCGAACCGGTTCCCGTAGGCGGCCGGGGCCGTACCGAGATCGACTCCGGCGGGGGCGCCCGTGTAGCCGGTGCTCTTGTCGGAGACGCGGCCACGAGCCGTGTTGTACAGCGCGAGGCGCAGTCCGTTGACGGTGAAGAACGAGCTGTCCGAGGTGGTGTTGGCCAGCTGGGCGCGCAGGAACAGCTGCTGGCCCCAGGCGACCGGCACCTTGTAGAACCGGCTCTCGCCCGGCCGGATGTCATCCCTCCAGGCGCCGTCGCCCACCGCTGCCGCTTCGTTGAACCCCGTGCCGCCGCGAACCTTCTGCGGAGTGCCGTCCGAGGGTGCCGGTGCCTTCGAGCTCCAGGATGTCGGCGCCTGGGGCACGTCCGTGCCGGCCTTGAGCCCGGGCTCGGCCATGTAGGTCAGCTCGATCGGCCACTTGGCCGTGCCGCTGGTCTGAGGGCCCGCCCATGACACGGTGTAGAGATAGTCCCCGGCCTCCTGGCAGGGACTGCTGCTGTCCTCGATACGACGCGACGCGTAGTCGGCGATCGGGCGTGTGGTGTCGCCCCCGAAGTACACGGCCGGGCCGGAACTGCACGGTGTGCCGCCGGTCGAGGTCAGGGAGACCTGAAGGCCGTCGAGGATGCCGCTCTTCGTGCCGGGGGGCGGGGCGAGCACCGTGGAGACGAACGCGCTGGACGTGTCGTCCAGCCGGACCCGGTAGTACTTCTTCTGGCCCGGGCCGATGGTGTCCGAGTAGATCTTCGCCCGTTCGAGCCGAGGCCCGTCCGCGCTCGACGCCGTACCGGTGACGGCCACTGATCCGTCAGCCGGCCGGTACGAGGATGCGCCGCCTCCGGGGGTGTCGTCCGCGCGCATCTGCGCCGCTGCGGTGCCTGGCATCAGCAGTACGCAGAGTCCTGCCGCCGCGCCGATGGCGGCAGCCGCTCCGGGCCTTGACATCATTTCGCTCCTCAGCCGGCAGGCTTGGTCACGACCCGCTGGTTCGGCGAAGGGGGACCTTAGAGGTGCGGTCGGCCGCGAGGTAGAGGGTGTCCACTCCGTCGGCGCGGTCGTCCTCGATGTGGAGGATGGTGGCGAAGCCGAGGCGGCCGAGGAGTTCGAGGTGGCCGGCGTTGGTGGACCAGGTGCGCAGCACGATCCACGGGGGCAGGGACGCCGGGAGGTCGAAGAGCTCCTGGTAGAGGGCGCGCGCGATGCCGTGCCGCCGGTGGCGGGGTCGTACGGCGATGGTGCTCACGTACAGGCAGGGGCACAGCTCGGCGAAGCGTGGGTCGTGGTGGTTGCTGCGGAAGGACACGAAGCCGGCGATCTGGTCCTCGTGCCAGGACATGATCAGGTCCTGCTGGAGCATCTCGTCGAGGTAGCCGTTGGCGGGGGCGGCGGCCTCGGGGTCGCGCAGGTCGGACACGGCGGTACCCCCACGCGAGGTGAGCGGGGGGACGAACTCGTCGGCGACCTCCGCGAACATGTCCGTCAACTCGCCCAGCCGGTCGGTGGGAATCGTCCCTGGCCGGTACCACCGTGTACTGATGTCGCTCACACCACTCCTTCGTCGAGCCGGCGCTCGGGCCGGCCCGCCGGGCCGCTCAGGGTCGTCGGCGCCGTGTCCTGAAACGTCGGCGCACACCGGTGAAATCTACTGCGAACAGGGCCCAGAAACCAAGCAGGGGGATCACGGTGGCCACCACATGAAGCAGGGTGAATCCGACGTCTGTGAGGGAGGGGACCAGGCTGGCTATTCCGGCGGCGGCGGAGATCGCGAACAGCACCTGGACGCGGCGTAGTTCCGTCTCGTTGTTGTAGTCGGCCAGTTGGCGGGAGTGGTTCTCGAGAGCGTGCAGGCGGGACATGGCGGTCTCCTTGTGCCTGCGGACTTTCAGGTTCTTCTCCAGGTACTCCGCGACCCGCAGCAGGACGGGGTCCTTGAGCATCACGTCGAGATTGTCGATCTCCGACAGGTCCTGTACGAGAGCCGTCTGGTTCGCGGCCAGTACGTGGGCACCCGCCAGTCGCCCGCCCGTACTGCCCTGCGGTCCGCGCAGGTCGTGGGCGTTGATCCACAGCTGGCAGACGAACCACTGGGCATGGACAAGGTTCAGCAGCGTGGTGACCGTCTCGGCCTCGGCGGCTATCGCTCCGGGCTCTCCCCTGATCACCGTCGACCATCCGGAACTCGCGACCTCAAGGCCCCTGAATCCGAGAGGTTCGGCGAGACCGTCCTCCGGGAGGGCGTCCACTCTCTCGGACAGCCAGAGCAACTGCCGCACCCGCTCGTCGGGGAGGTTGTCGAGGTCGCCGATGAAGCACAGGCGGAAGTCGTGGAAGGCGTAGCAGAACGGTCTGGGCTCGATGATGCCGGCCACCGCGACCCGCAGGGCCCGTACGGCGGATCCATGCGACTCAAGGGCACTGGATCGCACGTTGGAGGGGATCCGCAGATCCAGGTTCTCGCTGAGTGCGCGGCACCGCTCCAGGTAGGACAAGTAGTCCCGGTTCTTCCACTCGACCAGGTCGTCGTAGAAGCGCTCGATCTCGGCTACGCCCTCGGTCAGGGTGAACGTGTAATCCACCGAGACCACACCGAGCCACGGATACATCCGCATCCGGCAGCCGAAGGACCACTTGGCCCCGGCGAGCACCGCGTCGCCGCCGGGCAGCGCACACGAGAGGACCGGTGCGTGTCCGGCTAGATACGATAAGTTCCAGCTACGCAGCATGGTCATGTCTACGTCCACCGTGCCGTGCCGGGCCTGCACCACCTCCATCAGACGCCTGGTGTCGGCGATGGTCCCGCCGAGGTCGTACTTGATGGGCACGAAAACCCTCAGCCCTGTTGCGCCATGCGCATCCACGGCCCCTCCCCCGAGTCGCATCCTCAGCTGCGCGCAGCCCCCGGCGTTCACCATACGGCCTGCGGGTCCAGAACACGTCAACTAGCCTTCCAGGGAAGGGCTTTGGGCGACAGATAACCCTACGAGGCTCCGGCGCGCTGGAAGGTGACCTCGACGCGGCGGTTCTTCTTGCGGCCCTCTTCGGTCTTGTTGTCGGCGATCGGGTAGTCCTCCCCATAGCCACGGATCTCGAAGGTGACACTCGGGAGTCCTGGGGAAAGCACTCCTGACACCGCGTCGGCCCGCTTCTTGGAGAGCACGTCGCCGTGGGCCTCGGAGCCGAGGTCGTCGGTGAACCCGAAGACACGGACCTTGGCCGCCTTCTGGTTCCTGATCTCCTCCGCGATAGCGGTGATACGGGCATTGGCCTCACCGCTCAGCTTCGCGCTGTCCTTGCCGAAGAGGACCTCGGCCTGGAGGGCGAAGGTGATGTCCACGTTGGTGTCCTCGCGGCGCTCCTCACCGCCCAGGTCCTCGACGACGGACTTGATGTCGAGGACGCGGATGTCCCCGAGGGTCGCACCGTCCCCGAGCATCAGGCCGGGCGAGTTCGCGTCGACCTCGACGGGCGGCGAGGCGGAGGGGACGGCCGTGGGGTTGTCGTCCGCCGTTGCGGGGGCGGCGCCCCACAGCGTCGATGTGCCGAGGACGAGGGTTGCGGCGGCGCAGAGTCCTACGCGGCGGCGGAGCGCACTTCTGGGCGCGGCTCGTGTGGGGGTAGGTGGCTGCATTACGGTCGTCACCCCGAGATCTTGATCGTCGCGGTGGGCATGGTGGGGATCTGGAAGTCGACGTCGGTGACCTCTGCCGGTGGGGCGGGAAACTGAACGAAGAACGGTGCGGCTTTTCCGGGCGCGATGCCTGTGGTGAACTTCGTGCAGAGGCACCTGCCATCTGTGTCACGAAGAACCAGGTAGCGCTTCTTGCCCGCCTGATCCACCAGGGAAGCACCGGCCACGGATGCTCCGTTGGCGGCCATCTCCTGCTCGCCCCCCTGCCACCCCTGGGCGCCGAACTGTTGCTTCGAGCCGTTAGTCACGGAGCCCTTCAGCGTGACAAAACCACCAGAATCTCTCTCAGCCGAGTTGACTACAAGATCAATACCGTCCGGACCTTTCACGCTGGCCAGAACAACTGACGGATCGGCGCTCTCCTCAGCGTCCACCGGACTAGACTTTCCCGACGAGGAGGAGTTGGGTTGCTTTTGCTCACTCTCAGGCGCATCTGTCCCCCCGTCGCCCCCACAGGCAGTCAGCACGACAGCCATGGCTACGGCGGCGGCAGCAGCAGCGGCCCCCTTGAAGCGAATCCGGGTCATGGCTGCACGCATCTGCGTGTTCCTCTCGGTGACGTTCACTTACTTGTCGGCCAGGTGGACGGAGAAAAGGTCTGCCAGGTCGGGCAGTAGGTCAAGGTTCTCCGGGTCGATACGGAAGTCTTCGTCATCGCAGACGACTTTGTACGGTTGCTGCTCCTCGTCCTCGTCCGTGTCGCCTTCGTCGTCCTCCTGCGAGGGACTCGACGAGGGAGTCGGCGAGGGAGTCGGCGAGGGAGTCGGCGTAGGGCTCGTGTCTTCTTCGATACGGCAGCGCGGCTCGATCACCGCTCTGGCGGTTGCCCGGGCCTTTTCCGTCTCGGTGCTGGCGATGACCGAGCTGCCGACGGTCCGGTTGGTCTCGACCGTGACAGTGTAAGACGCCTCGGGCCAGTCATCAGAGCCGCAGGAGACCTGGTGGGCATCGTTCTGCGCCGCAAGCCGGCCGGCTGCGGAACACGACCCCGCTCCGACGCCCCGCCCACTCAGCAGGTCGTCCCACTCCTCGAAATCGAAGGCCCCGGGCCAGCTCCACTCGTCACGCGCATCCAGCGCCGCCGCAAGGGCTGCGGCGTCCGCGGCCGTCTGGGCCTCGTTCTTCCTCACCGAGGCCTGACCGACGGCGAAGTAGGCGAACGCAAGGAAGAGCAGGCCTGCCACCACCGCGATATAGATGGGGAAGGCCTGTCCCGCGTCACGAGCTCGCGTGGCTGTCATCAGCCACCCGTGACCTTGGCGATCTGCGCGGTGAGCGCACCGGCAATGACGTTGCCAAGGTTCGTAGTCATGAGCACCCCGATGATCGCCACAACCACCACGATGATGCCCAGGTACTCCACCGCGCTCTGTCCCCGGTCCTGGTCCGCCCGAGCCTTCATCCGCTCGACGGACGTGTTCGCCCAGACCTTGGCGTTGACGGAAGCCTTCAGCATCAGCTTGCTCATGGTGTTCCCCTCCGGGTTCGGCCGGCCGGTTGCCGGCCGATGCATAAGACTCTGTGGCGCCGCGCCCGTTTCCGGCTTCCTCCAGGCCGGTGCCGTTTGCGACGTATGAAACGTTAAGGCGGATACCCCGCCCGCCGCAGGCCCTCCGGGCCCAAAGCCGGGCCCAGGACGCGCATTGGCCCAATCGCGCCGACCTCGGCCCGGTTCGCGTTGCGGCGTGCGAGCCTGGCCTCCCCCGTTCAGCCATGGCGATCCGTCCCTCGCGCCCCAAGCCCCGTCCCCGGCGCCGTACCGAGCCGGCAGGCGATCGGTTCGCTGGGTTCCATGACCTCCGCCTCCCTCGAACTGACGCCGTGCTTGCACCCGTTGAGGTTTCTTACCCCGGTATGGATTCCTTCAGCCGAAGACTGTGCCACAACAGGTTGCAGTCGCGAAAGAGTCCCTTCCCCCGCAGTCGACGGGGAGGGGTTCCGGCGCGGTGACGCGGGCTCGGCTGCCCGGCCGCCCCTGTGCAGGAAGATCGTCGTCAACACCCGCTCACTCCCCCGCCAGGGACCCGAAGTCGGTGCCGGATCCGAGCAGCATGGCGGCGCCCATGAGAAGCACGGTCGCGGGGATCATGAAGGTGGTGACCATCAGGGTGGCCTTGGGGACGGCCTTGGCCGCCCTGCGCCGCGCGTTCTGCGCGTCGGTGCGGCGCATGTCGTTTGCGATGGCGATGAGGGTGTCGACGATCGGCGCGCCGAGTTCCTCGCCCTGCTGGAGTGCGGTGACGAACATGGCGACCTGCTCGGAGTCGTTGCGTCTGCGCAGTTCGTCGAAGGCCTGGCGGCGGCTGATGCCCATGTCCATCTGACGCAGGGTGATGCGCAGTTCGTCGGCCCATGGGCCCGTGTACTTCTCCGACACCCGGTCCAGTGCCTGCCGGAAACCGAGTCCGGCGGAGACGACGACGGCGAGGACGTCCAGGAAGTCGGGAAGCGTGCGGTCGATGTCGTCCCTGCGTTTGCGGATGGCCGCCCAGATGCCGACCTCGCCCCAGAAGAGACCGAAGGCGACCATCAGGAGCGCCAGGAGGAACTGGCCGCCGGCGAGCATCGCGAAGGCCGCGAAGGCGCCGAGGCCGCCGTACACGGCTCGGCGGGCGGCGTAGCGGTCGATGGTGAGGCCGTCGGGGTTGCCCGCCATATCGATCTTGTGGCGTTTCGCGCTGACCTTCTTCGGCCCCATCAGCCGGAGAACCAGCGGCGCCCAGCGCATTCCGAGCCGGTCGAGGCCGGAGCCCACCGCGGTGGTGCGGGTCGAGCCCACTTCCAGGGCGAGGGCGAGGTCGCTGGGGAGGGTGGCCTCGGCGCGATACATCCGTATGCCCTTGAAGACGCCCAACACACTGAGGCCGACGACGAGAGCGAGCAGCAGTTCCATACCGGTCCCCTCCTCAGATATCGATCTTGGAAATGCGGCGGATGGCGATGAACCCGACGGTGTAGAGGCCGAGCGAGACGACGACGGCGGTCTGTCCGAGGAACGTTCCCGTCATCCTGTCGAGTGCTCCGGGGAGGATCGAGTTGATGAGGAGCATCGCGCCTACGCCTATGCCGGGGACGGCGTACGCGGTGGCGGTGATCTGCGAGAGCTGCGTGCGGACCTCGCGCCGGGTCTCCTTGCGCTCCTCCAGGGTGATGGTGAGGTTGCGCAGTGAGCTGACCACCTGGCCGCCGGCCCGGTTGGAGAGGATCAGGGTGGCGACGAGGACGACCAGTTCGCGGGAGGGCAGGCGGGTGGCGAGCTCGTCCAGGGCGTCGTCGAGCGTGCGGCCCACGCCCAGCTGGTCGGCGACGGTGCGGAGTTCGTCGCCGGCGGGCGCGTCGAGTTCGTCGGCGGCCATGGCGATGGAGGTGCGCAGGGAGAGCCCGGCCTGGGTGGCGTTGGCGAGCACCCTGGAGATCTCCGGCAGCTGGCTGATGAAGGCTTCGGTGCGCTTGGCGCGGTGCCAGTTCAGGAAGGTGTTGGCGCCCCAGATCCCGGCGAGCCCGGCGAGCGGGCCGAAGAACGAGGCCAGGACGGAGGCGGCGATCAGCCACAGGGCCGCGGCTCCTGCCACGACGTAGAGGAAGTACTCGCCCGGAGTGACGTCGAGGCCGGTGGCCGCGAGCTTCAGCTCGATCCTCCTGCCCAGTTCCGTACGGCGCAGCCGGCGGTCGAGCCCCCGGAAGCGGCGCTGCGGGCCCATCTCGATCTGGCCGGCCGAGGAGAGCCGGTCGATGAGGGCTTCGCGCTGGGCCCTGCCCGAGGTGTACGCGTGCAGGCCCATGACGCCGAGTACGCAGCACAGCAGCGTGACGCCGAGGGTGAGCGGTGCGAGGTTGTCCATGGCGGGGTACCTATCTGGCCTCTCGGGTGGCGAGGTATTCGTCCGACGGAGCGACCCCGAAGGCCTGGGGGATCGGCTGTCCGGCCATGTGGAGCCGGTCGGCGATGCGGCGCGGGAGCGGGAGGGCCTGGAACTCGCCGTGGATCACGCCGTCGGTGCCCATCGGCCGGGCGTCGAACCGGGAGACTGTGACGATCCTGTACGGGTCACGGCCGTGCGAGTCGAGCACCGCGATCTCGGTGACCCTTCTGGTGCCGTCGGCGTGCCGGGTCAGCTGCACGATCACGTCCACGGCGCTGTTGATCTGGTCGTGCAGGGCCTCGAAGGGGATCTTGATCTCGGACATCGACGCGAGTGTCTGGAGTCGCATCAGCGCGTCCTCCGCGCTGTTGGCGTGGACGGTGGCGAGCGAGCCGTCGTGGCCGGTCGACATCGCCTGGAGCATGTCGAGCGACTCGCCGCCTCGGACCTCACCGACGACGATGCGGTCGGGGCGCATACGCAGGGAGTTGCGGACCAGGTCGCGGATGGTGATCTGGCCCTTGCCCTCGACGTTCGCGGGGCGCGACTCCAGCCGGATCACATGCTGCTGCTGGAGCTGGAGTTCGGCGGAGTCCTCGATGGTGACGATGCGCTCACCTTCGGGGATGAGCCCGGAGAGCGCGTTGAGCAGTGTGGTCTTCCCCGTGCCCGTGGCCCCGGAGACGATCACGTTGAACTTCGCCTGGACGAGTCCGGCGAGCAGCAGCAGCATCTGCTGGTCCAGCGAGCGGAAGCTGATCATCTCCTGGAGGGAGAAGGACCTGGGGAAGCGCCGGATGGTGAGCGTCGCGCCGGTGAGCGAGAGCGGCGGGATGATGACGTTGACGCGCTCGCCGCTGGGGAGCCGGGCGTCGACCATCGGATTGGCCTCGTCCACGCGGCGGTTGACGGTGGAGACGATGCGCTCGATGGTCTGCATCAGCTGTTCGTGGCTGGCGAAGCGCAGCGGGAGCTGCTCGACCTTGCCCGCCCGTTCGACGTAGATCTGGTCGGGTCCGTTGACCATGATCTCCGTGATGGAGGCATCCTCCAGGAGCGGTTCGAGGACGCCGAGTCCGAGGGCTTCGTCGACGACCCGGCGGATGAGCTGGGAGCGTTCGACGGTGGAGAGGACCGGGCCCTCACGGCTGATGATGTGGCCCAGGACGCGTTCGAGCCTGGCCCGGCGGTCGGCGGCGGCGAGCGAGGACATCTCCGCGAGGTCGATCTCCTCGAGGAGCTTCGCGCGGTACGTCGCGACCAGGTGGCCGTCCTCCCGTCCCCCTCCGCGCTCCTCGGGGGCGGTGATGCGTGCCCGCAGGCTCATGGGCGGTACTCCTCGGATGGAATGGGTGCGCTCAGTCGCGGGACATGGCGGAGTCGCGTGGCATGGTGGCGGACTTCTCGACGGTCCGGTCTCCGAGCAGGCCGAGCAGGATGTCCGGGATCCGGACCGTGACCGTCACCGTGACCGCGTCGCCCCCCGCGGGCGGCGAGATCCGGGCCCCCTCGGCGACCCAGCCGGTCATGGAAGCCCTTCCGACCTGCGCATAGGACCCTGACACGTCCTCCTGTGCCGCTGTACGCGCGGCGGCCCTGGCCGCCGTGCCCGCCTGCTGGGCGGTGAAGGCGACCAGGCCGAGCTGGATGCCGGCGAGGCCGATCATGATGAGGACGGGGAGGAAGCCCAGGTACTCGATGGCGGTCGAGCCCCGGTCCCGGCCGCCCCCGCGCGGTCTCCGTCCGGTCGCGCGTGAGGTCCGTACGGGTGCCATGGCGCGTCACTTCCCTTCCGCAGCCGCGCCGGCCGTCGCGTTGACGGGAATGGGGAGGCCGACGAGGCCGGGGAACAGGACGGGAGCCTGAAGCCTGACGGTGGCCGTGACCACGTCCTCCCCTCCGCCTCCGCAGTCGATCTCCGCGGCGCCTTCCCAGGCGCTCGGGAGCCGTTCGTGCACCGCGGCCTCGCAGCCGCTCTGCCGGTCCGACCCGCCCGCGGCGACCGCTCTGCGTACGCCTTCGTCGGCCGCTCCGCTCGCCAGGGTGAACGTGTAGCCCACCAGCACCGCCTGCCAGAGCAGCACCAGCGTCACCAGGATGATCGGCACCATCCCGGTGAACTCGACGCTCAGCTGTCCGCGGTCGTGTCCGAGCCATGTCCGTATCCGGCCTGGTTCTCCCCGGCTCCGCGTCACTTCCGGCCTCCCCCGCTGGTCGTGCCGCCCCTGCGCCGACGGGCCCCGGCCGAGCCTCTGTCGGCGCCGCGCAGCATGCCGCCGTGCGGTTCCGTTCCCTGAGAAGGCTTCACGAGTCCGAGCTCTCCCGCCAGAGCCCAGAGGGCCTGTTTCACGGTGGAGCGTGGGTCCAGTTCGTGCATCCGGCCGGAATCCACCGCGCCCTGGAGCTCCTTGAAGTTCGCAGGGACCGCCGTGCCGGCCATCCGGGTCCCGGTGATCCGCTGGATCAGAGCGGGCTGGATCTCCGTGTTCCGGTTGAGGCGGTTGACGAGTGTGACCGTCTCCTCGGCCTTGCGGATCTGGAGCCGGTCCCAGATCCGGACGATGCGCTTGGCGCCCCGCACGGCGACGACGTCCGGTGTCGTCACCAGCACGGCGATGTCGGCCATCTCGATCGCCGCGGCGTTGGCCCCGCTCATCTGGCTTCCGCAGTCGATGACGACGATCTCGTAGCGCGAGCGCAGGGCGCTGACGATCTGGCGGGCGGCGCGGTCGCTGACCTCCTCGCCGCGTTCGCCCTCCCCGGGGGCCAGCAGCAGCGCCAGGCCGGTCTCGTGGGAGAACACGGCGTCGGAGAGGACACGCGGTGATATGTCGGTGATGGCCGCCAGGTCGACGACGGAACGCCGGAACTGCACGTCGAGGTAGGCCGCGATGTCGCCGGTCTGGAGGTCCAGGTCGACGAGCGCAGCCGACCGCCCGGAGGCCTGGGCGGCCAGGGCCAGTTGTACGGCCGTGACGGTCGCCCCGACTCCGCCCTTGGCTCCGGTGACCGTCACGACCGTGCCGCCGGGGCCGGAGAACACGTCGCTGCCCGCCCCGAGGTGGCGGCGTACGCCCGTGGACCACTGGGCGGCGACCTGGACCCGGTTGGCGAGCTCCTCGTAGCTCAGCGGGAGGGTGACAAGGCCGCGTGCCCCGGCGTCCATGGCGGCGGCGAACAGGGTCTGGCTCGCGTCGGCGGTGACGAGCACGACCCCTACGGCGGGGAAGCGCAGGGAGACCTCCCGGATCAGCTCCAGGGCGGGCACCGGGCCGATCCCCTCGTGGACCAGCACGACCTCGGGCAGTTCCTCGATGGCCTCGCCGGCGAGGCGGGCGAGGGTGTCGACGAGCTGCGTCGAGTCACCGGCCGGGGCCGCCGGCTCGGCGTCGGGGAGCTGGCTGAGCAGGGTGGTCACGGACCTGACCGCGTCGGGGTCGCCGACCGCCGGGAGGATTCTGGTGGTCATCCGATCCTCACTTGTCCTTGTCGAGCGTGTACGTACGGTCGCCCGGGCTGATGGTGCCGTCGCTGCCGGGAGCGATCAGCGCGAGACGCACGTGCTGGGCGAAGGACTCCGCGTAGGCGACCCGCTGGGTGTCGAGGGTGTTCAGCGCGAAGGTGATCGGCACGGCCTCGGTCGCCTGGTTCCTGTCGTCCTTCCCCGGTTCCAGGGGGGTGAGTTCGCCGACGTCGAGGACCTTGGCGTTGGAGACGATGACCTTGGACTGGGAGGCCTCGCCGTCCCGCTCGCCCTCGAAGGTGGCGTAGATGTTCACCTTGTCGTTCGGCCGGATCTTGCCCGCCACACCCGTGGCGGCGTCGATCATGATGGCGATCTCCTGCTCACCGGGCTTGAGTTCGGGGCTGCCGGCCATCATGTCGGACTGCATCAGGGAACCCTTCTGCAGTTCGGTGACGGCGATCTTGCCGTCGACCTCGTCGAGCTCCGTGACGGCGTTCTCCGACAGCCAGCGTTCGGGCATGGAGACCTTCTCGAACTGCCCGGCGGTCAGGGCCGTGTACGGGGCCACGTCTTCCTTGAGGCGGTAGGCGTCGACCTCGGGCCCGACCTTCGAGTTGACGTCGCTGATCACCGAGAGCACCCCGGCGAAGGCACCCAGGGCGCACAGGACCGACAGGAGCAGGAGTATCACGCCGCGGCGCTGGCGGGAGTTCATGGGCCGGACAACCTCGTTCGGGTCGGATAGGTGGAGCAGGGGACGGAGAGGGACGCGCGGTGTCTGCGGGAGCCGGCGCTAGGTGTTCGGTGGCGCGGGCGCTCCGATGCTCAGGACTGCCGGGGAACGCTTTCGGTTCTCGGGCGGTGCCAGCGGGGAGGAACAGAACCCGCAGCGGTCGCCGATGAGCTCCATTCCGCACCAGTGGCAGTTTTCCCGGCGCACGGAGGAAACGATCTGGTAGATCACGGAGATGTCCGGGAGGAAGGAGGCGAATTCCACGAGCTTCCCCGTGCCCCACCAGTGCGGCGATCCGGAAGGCAGCGCGCACTCCTGAATGGCCTGTACGCCCCATGCCGGGGCGAGAGTCTGCTGGACCCATTGGGACGTCAACTGGCCTTTTGCGACCAGCAGTTGTGTCGCGTAGGCCGGTCCGGCCGGGGGTTCGGCCGCCGGGCCGATCCTGACGAGCTGCGGGCTGGGACCGGCGAGGACGGCGAACTGCGATCCCGGGAGCCAGGACTTGGCGTGGGTCTTGAGGCTGACGGGGACCATGTCGAGCCTGGCCACCGAGTTCAGCAGGGCTCCGGCGTGGATGTAGTGGGTGAGCAGCCGCGCCGCCGAGGCGACCACGCCCGGGCTGAAGTCGCAGACGGAGAGCTGGCGCAGCTGACGCACGAGCACGGCGACGCCCAGCGGCGGCAGGTCCGTCTTGAGCAGGGCGATGCGGTCGCTCTCCAGCATCGAGCGGATGGCGTGCAGCCGGCGTTCATGGGCGGGGCCGATGCTCTTGGGATAGACCGCGATCACATAACCGTGCTGCTCCAGAAGCAGGTGCATGTCACCGATCGCGAGATCGAGGGGCTGGGCTTCGGGTGCCTGTAACAGGGCCGCTGTGGGTGTCTGCTGATCGGTCGGCGGGAGCACGAGATCAGCACTGGTCACTGCTATTGCGGTCGGCACGCCCTACCCCGTTCCGGCTTCCGGCCGTCGTCGGGGGACTCCGGCCTCAAACGCTCCTGCTCCGTGCTTCTTCCCCAGCACTTTAGCCACGTCAGAGCAGGCAGAGAACAGGTATCGGATCCCAGTACGAAGACGTGCGTGCACACGCGTTCGCCACGCCTCCGTACGAAATCGGACGAAAGGCAAAGTGGTTAACTCCTGCACCGCTGCTCAGAGTTACCCAGACACTCGATGTTTGAAATCCGGTGGAATTCATCCGCCCACGTCAGAACGGACCGGCGGCGTTCCCCCCGGCTCTCCGCGAAATCCACTCCGTCACGTTCCGGGAACCCGGCCGCATCACCCGCGCGAGTGCACCCCCTGGCCCAGGAAGGGTCACTCGAAGGTGAGAGCGAGCCCCGCCCCACCCCCCTCATCCGCCCCGCCGCACACATCCGGGCTGCCAGAGGTCTTGACAACTCGATTGGTCTGGACCAGTTTATCGGCCAACGGTGGCCACCGTCCCCCCAGCACTCCCGACTCCCCCCACCGGAGGCAGCAAGTGGAACGCTCCGCAGGCAGCAGCAGGCACAAAAGGCGCCGGATCCGTCCGCTCATCGGCGGGGCCGTCGCCGTCGTCGCGGCCGGTGCGCTGGCCGTCACCGGCCTCGTCACCACCGGACAGGCGGCCGACATCGGCACGGCCGGTACGGCGCAGGCCGCGGCCACCTCGGTCGCGGTGCCCGAGCACGCGGTGACCGGCTACTGGCAGAACTTCAACAACGGCGCCACCGTGCAGAAGCTCAGCGACGTCCCCGAGGACTACGACATCATCGCCGTCGCCTTCGCCGACGCCACGACCACGGCGGGCGAGGTCACGTTCAACCTGGACTCGGCGGGGCTGAACGGCTACACCGTCGACCAGTTCAAGGCGGACATCAAGGCCGAGCAGGCCGCCGGCAAGAACGTCATCATCTCCGTGGGCGGCGAGAAGGGGCCGTCGCCGTCAACAGCGACGCCTCCGCCGCCGCCTTCGCGGACTCGGTGTACGCGCTCATCCAGGAGTACGGCTTCAACGGCGTCGACATCGACCTGGAGAACGGCCTCAACTCCACCTACATGACGAAGGCTCTGCAGTCCCTGTCGTCGAAGGCGGGCTCCGGGCTCGTCATCACGATGGCCCCGCAGACCATCGACATGCAGTCGACGTCCGGTGAGTACTTCAAGACGGCGCTCAACATCAAGGACATCCTGACCGTCGTCAACATGCAGTACTACAACAGCGGTTCGATGCTGGGCTGCGACGGCCAGGTCTACTCGCAGGGCTCGGTGGACTTCCTCACCGCGCTCGCCTGCATCCAGCTGGAGGGCGGCCTCGCCCCGTCCCAGGTCGGCCTCGGCGTCCCCGCCTCCGCCAGCGGCGCGGGCAGCGGTTACGTCGCGCCGTCCGTCGTGAACGCGGCGCTGGACTGCCTGACGAAGGGCACGAGCTGCGGCTCCTTCAAGCCCTCCAAGACCTATCCGGACCTGCGCGGCGCGATGACCTGGTCCACGAACTGGGACGCCGCCGCCGGCAACGCGTGGTCCGGCGCGGTCGGCCCGCACGTCCACGGGCTGTAGTGGCTCCGCACGCCCACGGGCTGTAGTGGCCCCGCACATCCACGGGGTCTCGTGACCCCGCAGGACCACCGGTCCAGCAGCGCCGCCGCTCCCCCGGCGGCGCTGCTGCGTCGTCACCGACGCGTACGCCACCGACTCACCAGGGCAGTTCGCGCACCTGCTGGACGCACAGCACGATGAACAGCAGTCCGGCCGCGCCCAGCATGCCGTTGCTGAGCCACCCGTTGCGCCACTCCCTGGGTGTGCGGCTGGAGTTGAGGAGCCAGAGCAGGGTCAGGGCCAGGAACGGCATGAAGAACGCGCCCAGGACCCCGTAGCCGATGACCAGCCCGAAGGGCTCGTCCAGCCACAGCAGCGTCATCGGCGGGAACGTCAGCCAGAGCAGATACGCGCGGAAGGGCACGGACCGCTCCTGCCGGCGGACCGTCTCGCTGCCGGCCTTGTCCACGCCCTGGTCACCCCGGGCGGCCCGGATCCGGTCCACGAAGTCGGCGAACATCAGGCTCACGCCGTGCCACACACCGATGAGCGAGGAGAACGACGCCGCGAAGAAGCCGAAGAGGAACAGCTTCGCGGTGGCCGCCCCGAAGCGCTCCTCCAGGATCCCGCCGAGGTCGATCAGCCCGCGGTCGCCCTTGTTGATGGCCATCTGCGAGGAGTGCAGGAGCTCGGCGCCGACGATGAGCATCGCCACGACGAAGATCCCGGTGGTGATGTAGGCGACCCGGTTGTCGATCCGCATCACCTTCATCCAGGAGGTGTTGGACCATCCCTTGGCGTTGACCCAGTACCCGTACGCCGCCATGGTGATCGTGCCGCCGACCCCGCCGACCAGCCCCAGCGTGTAGATCAGCGAGCCGTCCGGGAGGACCGGGAGCAGCCCCGCGAAGGAGGCGCCGACGTCCGGTGACACCCGGATCGCGACGTAGACCACCACGACGAACATCACGCCGATCAGGACCGTCATGACCTTCTCGAAGACGGCGTACTGGTTGAACCAGACGAAGACCAGACCGATCAGCCCGGTGATGATCGCCCAGGTCTTCAGGCCCGGCCCGTCGGGGAACATCGCCACGATGGGCAGGGCGCTGGAGGACATGGCCGTCGCGCCGTACACGAAGCCCCAGATGACGACGTACACCGCGAAGTAGCCCGTGGTCCAGCCGCCGAGGGTGCGCCAGCCGTCGAAGAGGGTGCGGCCCGTCGCGAGGTGCCAGCGGCCCACCGCCTCCGCGAGTGAGATCTTGACGAGGCAGCCGATCACGGCCGCCCACATGAGGGTGTAGCCGAATTTGCTGCCCGCGATGAGCGTCGCGACCAGGTCCCCCGCCCCGACCCCCGTCGCCGCTACGACGATGCCGGGCCCGATGTAGCGCCAGCTGGATTTACGCGGCTGGGAGCCCAGCTCCCCCGCCCCTGTGGTCTCGCTTGTCTCCGCCATGTCGATCAACGAAGCGCATGGCGCCGTTTCGCACAAGGGGGCGCGTCATAACGCCGTCATGTCCCGTCCGGGCGCCGACGCATATGGACGCCGGTCCGGGGACCGCGGCGGAGATCGGGCCGTGTCGGTCACGGCCCGATCCGGACGGGCGGCCCTAGATCACCAGGCTCAGCGCCGCCGCGACCACGAAGCCGGCGACCGAGAGGACCGTCTCCAGGACCGTCCAGGTCTTCAGGGTGTCGCGCTCGGAGATGCCGAAGTACTTCGAGACCATCCAGAATCCGCCGTCGTTGACGTGCGAGGCGAAGATGGAGCCCGCCGAGATCGCCATGATGATCAGCGCGAGGTGGGCCTGCGACATGCCCTGCCCCTCGACGAGCGGGACGACGATGCCGGCGGTGGTGACGATCGCGACCGTCGCCGAGCCCTGCGCGACCCGCAGGACGACGGAGATCAGCCAGGCGAGCAGGATGACCGGCAGGCCGACGTCGTTGAAGGTGTCGGCGAGCGCGTCCGCGATGCCGCTGCCCTTCAGCACGGCTCCGAAGATCCCGCCCGCGCCGACGACCAGCAGGATGTTGCCGACGGGCTTCAGCGAGGACGTGGAGACCGATTCGAGGGACTTGCGGGACCAGCCCCGCCGGATGCCCAGCAGGTAGTAGGCGAGGAGCAGGGCGATCGTCAGCGCGACGAACGGGTTGCCGAAGAACTCGACGACCGAGCGCAGGGTGGACGGGTCGAGCGCGATGGAGGAGAACGTCGCGGCCAGGATGAGGATCAGCGGCGTACCGATGATCGCGAGCACGGTGCCCAGCGGGACGGGCTTCTCGTGGGGGGTGACGCCGGAGGCGCGCTGCTCGGCGACGACCGCGGCCTTGGCCTCGGCGGCCGCCTCGACCATGTCCTGCGGGACGTCGACGAAGATGCGCTTGCCGATCCAGGCGGCGTAGCCCCAGGCGGCGAGGACGGACGGGATGCCGACGAGGGCGCCCATCAGGATGACCCAGCCGAGGGAGACGTTGAAGAGGCCCGCCGCGGCGACAGGACCGGGGTGCGGCGGCAGGAACGCGTGGGTCATCGAGAGGCCCGCCAGCAGCGGCATCGCGTAGAGGACGACCGACTTGCCGGAGCGCTTGGCGGCGGCGTAGACGATCGGCGCGAGGACGAAGATGCCGACGTCGAAGAAGACCGGGATACCGAAGATGAGGCCGGTGAGGCCCATGGCGAGCGGGGCGCGCTTCTCGCCGAAGAGGTTCAGCAGGCGGGCGCTCAGGACCTCCGCGCCGCCGGACACCTCCAGGATCGCGCCGAGCATCGTGCCGAGGCCGATGATGATCGCGACGTGCCCGAGGATGCCGCCCATGCCCGATTCGATGACCGAGACGGCGGCCGACTTCTGGACCGTGCCGAAGAGTTCGGTGACGGAGAGACCGGCACCCAGGCCGACGGCTATGGAGACGGCGAGCAGCGCGACGAACGGCTGCAGCCTCGCCTTGATGATCAGGAAGAGCAGGAGCACGATCCCGAGGGCGGCGACGGTCAGCAGACCGGGCGTACCGCCGATCAGGAGAAGCAGTCCACCGGTGTGGGGTGGCGCCTCGGGGGCGGGGGTAGCGGCGAGCAGCATGAGCGGTCAACTCCGTTGGTGACGTGGCCCTTCGGGGCAGGGGAGAGCGCGGCACGGCGTCCCCGTGGGGAAGGTGCGGGGCGCCGTGCCGTGCTGCGGGGTGGTGCGGTTCGGTGGGGCGGTGGGGCGGGTGATCAGCCGAGGACCGCGAGGGCGTCGATCTCGATGAGGAGTCCCTTGGGCAGGCCGACGTACACCGTCGTACGTGCGGACGCCGGGGCCTTGAGGCCCTGCTCCTCGAAGTACTCGTTGTAGATGGCGTTCATCTCGGCGAAGTGGTCGACGTCCGTGAGGTAGACGCGCATCATCATCACGTCGTCCCAGCTCGCGCCGCCCTCCTCCAGGATCGCCTTGACGTTGGCGAAGGTCTGGAGGGTCTGCTCGCGCAGCGTCGGGCCGGCCGGGGTGGGGGCCTGGCCCTCCACGGCGGGCAGGAAGCCGACCTGACCGGCGACCTGGAGGATGTTCCCCTTCTTCACGCCGTGCGAGAACTTCGCGGGCGGGGTGGTGTGGGTGCTGGGGGTGAGCGCGGTCTTCTCGGTCATGACGGTTCAGGCTTTCTTGGTGGGGGCGGTGCCGGAGTACTCCCGGCTGATGGTCTCCGCGGTGCGGCGCACCAGGGGGAGCAGGGTGAGGAGTTCCTCGGCCGTGACGACCACGTTCGGCGCGGACACCGACATGGCGGCGACGACCCGCCCGTCCGCGCCCCGGATGGGGGCGCCGACGCAGTTGATGGACTCCTCGTGGCCGCCGAGGTCGGTGGCCCAGCCCTGTTCGCGCACGACGGCGAGTTCCTTGAGGAAGGCACCGGCGTTCGGGAGCGAACGGGACGTGTACATGGGGTAGTCGAGCCGTTCGGCGATCGCGCGCCGTTCGGGCTCGGCGAGGTCGGCGAGGAGCAGCTTGGCGACCGCGGCGACGGTGATCGCGACGGGTTTGCCGATCCGTGAGTACATCCGCACGGGGTAGCGGCTCTCGACCTTGTCGATGTAGAGGACCTCGTTCTCCTCGTACACCGCGAGGTGGACGGTGTGCCCGCACTGTTCGTTGAGTGCGACGAGGTGGCTGTGGGCGATCTCGCGTACGTCGAGGTTCTCGACGGCTTCCTGCGCGAGCGCGAAGAGCCGGGCGCCGAGGCGGTAGCGCTGGTCCTCCTGGCGGTAGACCAGTCCGTGCTCGTGGAGCGTACGGAGCAGGCGCAGCGCCGTGGACTTGTGGACGTCCAGGCGTTCGGCGACCTGGCCGAGGTCGGCGGGGCCCTGGGCGAGCAGCGGCAGGATGTTCAGCGCGCGGTCGACGGTCTGGCTCATGTGACTCGTACCTCCTCGTTCGCCCCGTCGGCGGCTGTCCAGCCGGGGCCGAGACGAAGTGTGCCCCAGGCCTCGTCGTCCAGGGCGGCGAGCCGGTCGGCGTACGCGCGGGGCGGGGGGCCGGTGAGGTCGCCGGGGACGGTGAGGACGGCGGCGGCCATGAGGTGGCCGTGCCGGGCGCGGTCGCGTACGGACAGGTCGCGCAGGGTGGCGGAGAGGAAGCCGGCGGCGAAGGCGTCGCCCGCGCCGACGGCGGCGACGACGTCGACGCGCAGGGAGGGGACGGTGGTGACGGTGTCCTCCGGGCCTGCGCCCGTCCGCGAGAAGACGGTGGCGCCCTCCGAGCCCCGCTTGACGACCAGGACACCCGGCTCGGGCAGGGCCGCGCGGATCGCCTCGGTGCCGTGGACGCCCCAGGCCTCTTCGGCCTCGTCCTCGCCGACGAAGACGAGGTCGCAGCGGCGGGCGAGGTCGAGCAGGACGGCCGGGCCGGCCTCGCCGTCGCGCCACAGGCCGGGACGGTGGTTGACGTCGAAGGAGATCAGGGGGCGGCCGTCGCGTGGGGCGGTGAGGTCGTTCAGGAGTGCCAGGCAGTCGGCGGAGAGCGCGGCGGTGATGCCGGACAGGTGCACGACGCGGGCGGGGAGGAGGTCCTCGTACGGGACGTTGTGCGGGGACATCGCGGAGGCCGCGGAGCCGGCCCGGTAGTACGCCACCTCGTGGGTGTCGGTGGCCCGGTCCGTCGCCGTACGGAAGTAGATGCCGGTGGGGCGGCCGGCGTCGCGGCGGACGGCGGAGGTGTCGACGCCGTAACCGGCGACGGTGTCGACGAGGTGGTCGCCGAAGCCGTCGGCACCGACGCGGCTGACCCATTTCGCCCGGTGGCCGGCGGCGGCGAGCGCGCAGGCGACGTTGGACTCGGCGCCGCCGATGCCCCGGCCGAAGGAGGGGACGTCGGCGAGGCGGCCCGGCTGCGAGGGCAGGAACGTCACCATGGACTCGCCGAGGCAGACGACGTCCGCGGTGGCTGTCCTGGCTGCGGATCCGGGCACTCTGGGCTCCTCGTGGTCGGCCGTGGGCGCCGGTGTTCAGCATTGACCCGGCATCGGCTCGGATGTTAGACAGCCTTGAGCGATATACGCAACGCCTGTTGCACACAATGCAACGCTGATTCCCCCGAGGAGTTCCCCTTGGCCGCCGAGCAGTCCCCCGAACAGTCCGTGACGGCACTCGCCGGCGAACGGGTCGACCACCGCTTCAAGGCGCTGCCGCCCGACGCGGAGGGGCTGACCGTGGGCGCGCTGGCGGCCGAGCGCCGTAACCTCTTCACCGGTGGTTTCACCACCCCCGTGCTGGCCCTGTCCGCGGAGTCGATCGAGGCCAACCTGGCCCTGCTGGAGACGTACGCGGAGCGGCACGGTCTGGCTTTCGCGCCGCACGGCAAGACGTCGATGTCCCCGCAGCTCTTCGCCCGTCAGCTGGAGTACGGCGCGTGGGGCATCACCGCGGCCGTCCCCCACCAGGCTCGGGTGTACCGCGCCTACGGCATCCGGCGGATCTTCCTGGCCAACGAGCTCGTCGACGCGGTGGCGCTGCGCTGGCTGGCCGGCGAGCTGGACGCCGATCCGGACTTCACGTTCGCCTGCTACGTGGACTCCGTGCGCGGCGTCGAGCTGATGGACGAGGCGCTGCGCGCGGCGGGTGCCGTCCGCACCGTCGACGTCGTGGTGGAGCTGGGAGCCGGCGAGGGCGCCCGCACCGGCGCCCGTACGGAGGCCGACTGCGCGGAGGTCGCCGACGCGGTGGCGGCCACGTCCACCCTGCGGCTCGTGGGCGTCGCGGGTTACGAGGGCGAGGTGCCGGACGCCTCCCCGGAGCGGGTCCGGGAGTGGCTGCGCCGACTGGTCGCGCTGGCGGCGGACTTCGACGCGGCCGGCCGTTTCGGCGCGCTCGTGGACGGCGAGGAGATCCTGGTCAGCGCGGGCGGCAGCGCCTGGTTCGACGCGGTCGCCGACGTCTTCGCGGGGATCCCCGCGCTGAGCCGGCCCGTACTCAGGCTGCTGCGCTCCGGCGCGTACGTCAGCCATGACGACGGCCACTACCGCCACATCACCCCCTTCAACCGGGTCCCCGAGGAGGGCACACTTCAGCCGGCCTTCCGCCTCTGGGCCCAGGTCGTCTCACGCCCCTCCCCCGAGCAGGCCTTCGTCAACGCCGGCAAGCGCGACGCGGCCTACGACCTGGACCTCCCCGAGGCTCAGGTCGTCCGCTCCGCACGCGACGGCTCGGTGAGGCCGGCCACCGGCATCACCGTCAGCGGTCTTTCCGACCAGCACGGCTGGGTGCGCACGGAGGCGGGGGCGGAGCTGGAGGTCGGCGACTGGGTCGGGATGGGGCTGTCGCATCCCTGCACGTCGTTCGACAAGTGGCAGTTGATCCCGCTGGTGGAGGCGGACGGCACGGTCACGGAGTACATCCGCACGTTCTTCTGACCCCTACGGGGTTGTTTCCCCGCCCCACCCCTTCCCGTAACCGGGGCTCCGCCCCAGACCCCGGTCCTCAAACGCCGGACGGGCTGAAAACCGGCCTCGCCGGCGTTTGAGGCGTGCCTGAAAGGCGAGCAACACCATGGACCTGGTCATTCGCAACGCGTCCGTCATCGACGGCACCGGCGGCCCCGCCTACCGCGCCGACCTAGGCATCACGGACGGCCGGATCGCCGAGATCCGCAGGGAGGGCGACGGCCCCCGCCCCACCGGCGCCCGCACCCTGGACGCCGACGGCCTCGCGCTCTCGCCGGGCTTCATCGACATGCACGCGCACAGCGACCTCGCGCTGCTGCGCGACCCCGACCACAGCGCGAAGGCCGCGCAGGGCGTCACCCTGGAGGTGCTCGGCCAGGACGGTCTGTCGTACGCCCCCGCCGACGACCGCACCCTCGCCGAGGTCCGCCGCTCCATCGCCGGCTGGAACGGCGACGGCGGCGACATCGACTTCGACTGGCGCACCGTCGGCGGCTACCTGGACCGTCTCGACCGCAACTTCGGCGGCCAGGGCATCGCCGTCAACGCCGCCTACCTCATCCCGCAGGGCACCGTCCGGATGCTCGCCGTCGGCTGGGACGACCGGCCCGCCACGGACGCCGAACTGGACCGTATGAAGGAGCTCGTCGCCCAGGGCATGGCCGAGGGCGCGGTCGGCATGTCCTCGGGCCTGACGTACACCCCCGGGATGTACGCGAAGGACGCCGAACTCACCGAGCTGTGCCGGGTGGTGGCGGCGCACGGCGGCTACTACTGTCCGCACCACCGCTCGTACGGGGCGGGGGCGCTCCAGGCGTACGAGGAGATGGTGCAGCTCACCCGCGACGCCGGCTGCGCGCTCCATCTCGCCCACGCCACCATGAACTTCGGCCTGAACAAGGGCAAGGCGCCGGACCTCCTCGCTCTCCTGGACGAGGCTCTCGCGTCGGGCTCCGACATCTCGCTCGACACGTATCCGTACACGCCCGGCTGCACGACCCTCGTGGCGATGCTCCCCAGCTGGGCGAGCGAGGGCGGCCCCGAGTCGATCATGAAGCGGCTGGCCGACGACGAGACCTCGGAGCGGATGCGCCACCACGTGGAGGTCGTGGGCTCCGACGGCTGCCACGGCGTCCCGATGGAGTGGGACACCATCGAGATCTCCGGCGTCGGCTCACCGGACATGGCCGGCTACGTCGGCCGTACGGTGGCCGAGTCCGCCCGGCTGCGCGGCGAGGAGCCCTGGGTGACGGTCCGCCGGCTGCTCGTCGAGGACCGGCTGGGCACGACGATCCTCCAGCATGTCGGCCATGAGGAGAACGTCCGGCAGATCATGCGCCACCGGGTGCACACCGGCGGCAGCGACGGCATCCTCCAGGGCGACAAGCCGCACCCCCGCGCGTACGGCACGTTCCCCCAGTACCTCGGGCGGTACGTGAGGGAGCTTGGCATCCTCTCGCTGGAGGAGTGCGTCGCCCATCTCACGTCCCGGCCGGCCGGCCGCCTGCGTCTGCCCGACCGTGGGTACGTCCGCGAGGGCTACCGTGCGGACCTGGTCCTCTTCGACCCCGCCACGGTGGCGGCCGGCTCGACCTTCGACGAGCCGCGCACCCTGCCCGTGGGCATCCCGCACGTCCTGATCGACGGGCGCTTCGTCATCGAGGACGGCAAGCGGACCTCCACCCTGGCCGGCCGGGCGGTGCGGGGCACGGCCTGACCGCTCCCACGCGCGTGCACGCACCACTTCTCCCGCGCACCGAACCATCCCGGCCCGCCGGTCTGTTCCCGGCGGGCCGAGGCGTGTCGTCCCGGGTCACGGCTTGGGCAGCGCGCAGCCTTCCCGGTCCAGGTCGATCAGGTTGCCGCTGCCGACGCACGGCACGATGCCGTAGGTCTGCTGGGCGTAGTTGATGCCCTCGCGGACGGTCACGGTGCCGTTCTCGTCGACCTCGCACGGGTTGTTGTCCGTGCACTCCTGCCCGTCCTCGTTACCGGTGTTGTTGACGGCGACCACCTTGCCGGTCGCGTCGTCGATCACCGGGGAGCCGGACGTGCCCCCGATGGTCTGACAGGCGGAGGTGTAGCGGACCGAGTCCTTCCAGGTCCATTCGCCTTCCTTCAGCCGGTAGGCGAACCCGTCGACGGAGCAGCTGTAGGTGCGCTGCCAGTAGCCGGAGGCGACCGTGATCGCGGTCCCCTGAGCCGGGCGCGCGGCGTCGAGTTCGAGCGCCTCGATGCCGTAGCTGCTCTCGATCTGTGCGTAGGTGCTGGTGAGCTGGTAGAGCGAGACGTCCGTGTCCGTCATCGTCCCGTACGCGACCTTGTCGGCGCGCAGGGTGCCGACACCGCCGCCCGCCGCGTCGAGCAGGGTGAAGCTCCGGGTCGAGGCCTGGTCGAGCACGACCTCGCCCGGACCGGGGAACCCGCTCTCCAGGCAGTGCCCGTTGGACAGCACGAGGGCCGGGTCGTCCGGCTGCGAGGACGGCGCCCGGACGACGGAGCCGGAACAGTTGCTGAGCGCGACCGTCCCGGCGAGGTCGACCGCCTTCACCCGGACGTCCGTGGCGTCCGGAGCGGGGGCCGCGGTTGCGGGTGCTATGCCCGCGCCGATGAACAGGACAGCAAAAAGCGCGCCGATGAGAGGCTTCTTCATGTGGGGGGTCCCCTCCGTATGCGTCTGTACCGGGGTTCTTCCGGTTTTTGACATGCGCATGTTTGCGTACGGAGAGAGTCCCCACAAGGGGCGAAATCAAGCCGGTGGACGGTCAGCGCACCTCCGGCCGGGAGCAGCTGGGCCGCGCTGGCGCGCGACGGCCTCGTATCGGGTTCCTCCCCTGCCACGCCCCCGAAGGCCGTGCTCCCTGGCTCTTCTGTGCCGTGACGGCATGTGGGAAACCTCTGAGGTGTCTGCGTAGTGTCGGCGTATGACACTCGACCTCGACGCCTACTTCGCCCGCATCGGATGGTCCGGGGAGCGCCGCCCCACCGTGGAGGTGCTGCGGTCCGTGCACCGCGCCCACATCCTGGGCATCCCGTTCGAGAATCTGGAGCCCCTCCTCGACAGCGCCCCGTCCCTCGCGCTCCCGGACCTGGAGAGGAAGCTCGTCCGCAGTGAGCGCGGCGGGTACTGCTACGAGCACAACACCCTGCTCACCGCCGCCCTGACCCAGCTCGGGTTCCAGGTGACGCTGCTGACCGCGCGGGTGGTGGTGGGCGCCGCGCCCGGTGACGTCCGGCCCCGTACGCACATGCTGATGCGGGTGGACGTGGAGGGTGAGTCCACCCCCTGGCTGGCCGATGTCGGCTTCGGCTCGACCGGCGCGCTGCTGGAGCCGATCCCGCTGGTGGTGGACGCCGAGCTGCTCGACACCCCGCGCCGCCACCGCCTCGTGCACGCCCCGCACGACGGGCCGCTGGAGATGTGGGAGCTACAGGCGGACAAGGGCGGCTACTGGGAGCCGCAGTACGAGTTCACCCTGGAGCCGTTCGAGGCCCCGGACTACGACGTCATCAACTGGCACATCGCGACGAACCCGCGCTCGCCGTTCCGGCAGGCGGTGTACGCCCAGCGCACCCTGCCGGGCCTCCACCTGGCCCTTTCCGGGCGGACACTCGTGCAGACCGCCGACGACGGCACGGTCGAGGAGCGGGAGCTGAGCGACTCCGCCGAGGTGGTGCGGGTGCTGGCCGATGACTTCGGCGTACGGCTGCCCGAAGGGACCGTTCTGCCCGGCTGAGAGCCGGAGCCGGCACACGCCGCACCCGGGGCCGCGGGCCCCGCGTGGCGCATCTCACCCGGCCGCTCGCCCCACGCCCGCATTCCAAGCCGCGGCCCCGCCCGGACCGGCCGTTCCCACGGTCCGCGGCCGGGGCGGCATGCCGATGGAAGACCCGACGGGCCGTCGCGCACCCCCGGAGGGAGCAACCGGTACGCGAACCGGGCGCAGCGCGCGAAACACGGTCGTGAGACGGTCCGGCAAATGGTGGGCGGAAGAAGGAGCGGGGCTGGGTGCGTGCAGCTGCAAGGCGGAGGATTGAGGCAACGCGGAGCGTTGTTGATTGACGACAACGCCGCAGATGTGCGTGCCCAGCCCCGCGACGCCGCCCACCATTTGCCGGACCGTCTAAGCTCGCAGACATGCAGGTCATCCAGTCCACGAAGCTCTCCGGCGTCTGTTACGAAATCCGCGGCCCCGTGCTCGAGGAAGCGATGCGGCTCGAAGCCGCTGGTCATCGCATCCTCAAGCTCAACACGGGCAATCCCGCGGCGTTCGGGTTCGAGTGTCCGCCGGAGATTCTCGAGGACATCCTGCGTAACCTCTCGGGCGCGCACGGCTACGGCGACGCGAAGGGCCTGCTGTCCGCGCGGCGCGCGGTGATGCAGCACTACCAGACCAAGGGGATCGACCTCGACGTCGAGGACGTCTACCTGGGCAACGGTGTCTCCGAGCTGATCCAGATGTCGATGCAGGCGCTGCTCGACGACGGCGACGAGGTGCTCGTCCCCGCCCCGGACTACCCGCTGTGGACGGCCTCCGTCTCGCTTGCCGGCGGTACGGCGGTGCACTACCGCTGCGACGAACAGGCCGACTGGATGCCGGACCTCGCGGACATCGAGCGGAAGATCACCGACCGCACCAAGGCGATCGTGATCATCAACCCGAACAACCCGACGGGCGCGGTCTACGACGACGAGATGCTGCGCGGGCTGACGGAGATCGCCCGGCGCCACAACCTGGTCGTCTGTTCGGACGAGATCTACGACCGGATCCTCTACGACGGTGCGACGCACACCCCGACCGCCGCCATCGCCCCCGATCTGATGGTGCTCACCTTCAACGGGCTCTCCAAGAACTACCGGATCGCGGGGTTCCGCTCGGGCTGGATGGCGGTCTGCGGCCCGAAGGCGCACGCCTCCTCGTACATCGAGGGGCTGACGGTCCTGGCCAACATGCGTCTGTGCGCCAACATGCCCGCGCAGCACGCGGTGGCCACCGCGCTCGGCGGACGGCAGTCGATCAACGAGCTGGTGCTGCCGGGCGGGCGGATCCTGGAGCAGCGGGACGTGGCGTACGACCTGCTGACGCGGATTCCCGGGGTGACCTGTGTGAAGCCGAAGGGGGCGCTGTATCTCTTCCCGAGGCTCGATCCCAAGGTCTTCAAGATCAAGGACGACCGGCAGATGGTCCTCGACCTGCTGCGGGCCGAGAAGATCATGGTGGTACAGGGCACGGGCTTCAACTGGCCTGACCCCGATCACTTCCGGGTGGTCACGCTGCCGTCGGTCAAGGACCTGACCGACGCGGTGACGCGTATCGGCAACTTCCTGGACGGTTACAGCCAGCCCTGAGCGGCCAAGATCTTCGGATCCGGCACAACTTTAGACTGGATCCAAGATAGGATGGCTTTACTGCACGATCAGGAGGCCATCCATGTACGAGCCGATCCGCACGAAGTCGGTCCACACATCGGCCGACCACGCCGATTTCCCGCACCGCAGCCGCGAGGAGGAGCTGGACATCCAGCTCGCCGGACATCTCGCGGCACTGCTCGCCGTCACCGACGAGCTGGGTCTCTCCGCCATGGGCGACCGCATCGCAGGGCAGGTCGCCCGGCTGCGCTCGGCGCCGCCCGCCCGGCACGCCGGCCGGAGCGACGCGCCCCCGGCCGCCCTGCACCGCCGCGCCCACGCCCTGGCCGGACGGACCCTGGTGGTGGCCGCGTCCCGCGCGGACACCGCCGTGGCGATCCTCGCCGCCGAGGCCATGGACGCGCACGCCGAGGCCCTGTCCTCCCCCACCGCGCCGACCGCCCTGGTCGGCGCCCCCTGACGGCCCCGGTCCACGGGTCGCGAAGACGCGTGGACCGGGTGCCACACGCCCGAGCCGGGTGCGGACCGCACCCGGCTCGGGCGTTCTCCGCTCCTGCGGCTACAGGGCGGCGCGGACGCGCACCGTCGCCGACGCGGTCGAGGCACTGTGCAGGCCGTCCCCCGCGTAGGCGACCGTGTAGACGACCTCGCCCCGGACGGACGCCCGGTCGTTGATCCTGAAGGTGCCGTCCGCCGCGACCGCCGCCGACGTGAGTACCCCGGTGCCCTTCTTGTCGGCCCGCTCCACGGACAGGGTGATGCCCGGGGGCAGGGGCCGGCCCTGGCCGGTCAGAGTGCCGGTGATCTCCAGGTTCTCGTTCTTCGTCGTCTCCGCCGGAGCCGTGAGCGTGATGGCCGTGGGCGCCTTGGCCACCGTGACCTGGAGGGTGACGTCCTCGGCGGGACGATGGGTCACGTCACCCAGGAAGGACAGGGTGTACGTGGCCTCGCCGACCAGAGAAGGGACGTCGAGGACCGTGAACGTACCGTCCGCGTCGACCTCCACGGCCGCAAGCTTCCGGTCACCGCCCGCGTCATGGCGTACCGCCGACACCTTGGCCGGCTCGGCCGGGGCGGTGCCGTCCAGTTCGAGCCGGCCCCGGATGCCCAGCGGTTCACCGACGACCGGAGTGCCGGGGGTGGTGGACAGCGCGCCCGAGAAACGGGAGTCGTACTGGGCGGCCGGGGGCTGGATCACGTGCAGCCAGTAGCCGGTGCCCGACGCGTTGGTGGTGACGGCGAAGAGCCGGGAACCGTCCTCGGACCATCCGAGGCCGCGCGGGGTGACCCGGGTGCCGTCGAGCTCGCCCTCGAAGGCGAACTCCAGCGCGGTGGTGCCCTGCTCCGGATCCGCCTTCTGGATCAGGAGGTCGGCCGTCGAGCCGGTGGCGGTGGCGCCCCGCGCGACGTACTCGCCGTCCGCGCTGAAAGCGACGGCCGAAGCCTTCGCGCCCTCCGGCAGTGGCTGGTAGCGCGTAGGGGCGTCGGACAGGTCGGCGGTGTTCAGCAGCCGGGTACCGTGCGCGGCGTCGGCGACGGCCAGTCGGCTTCCGTCAGCCGACAGGGCCAGGTCCTTCAGGTCGAGCGCACCCGCACCCGTGCTGTCGGCGAAGCGACGCTGCGGCCCCCGTACGAGCGTGTCGCCGCTGGTGTCGAACACGGTCAGATAGGGATCGGTGCCGCCCGGGCTCAGCGTCTGCCCCACGGCGAGCAGGTCCGGGGCCTGGGGTGCGCTCGCGAAGTAGAGCCTGCCCGCGCCTTCCCAGCCGGTGTAGGAGGGAGCGCCGTTCACCGTCCCGTACAGATAGCTCTGACGGTCATCGCACTGCGTGGACCAGGCGATGTCGGTGTGCCACACCTTTCCGCCCGCGTAGGCGAGCTGGCGCCCGCACTGCCCGGAGTTACTGGTCCCGGAGTAGGTGGTCTTCTCGTACGTCCCGGTGTCGTAGGAAGATATCCGGCTCGCCTCGGAGACGTACAGCGCCGAACCGTCGTGCGCCAGGGCCATCCCGCCCACGGAGCCGGCCGAGCTGACCAGCGCGTCCACCTTCTGGCCCTGGAAGTTGTAGACCTGCACCGACGTCTTCACCGACGCGGACCGTACGTCGTCGGTGATGTAGACGCGTTCGTGCGCGGAGTCCACGACCATCGACGAGAACGACGAGATGGGCAGCTTGGCCACGTCGTCGTCCGCCGCGTGGGCCACCGGCGCCGCGAGCACCGTGAGGCCCGCGCTCCCGAGCGTGAGCGCGAGGAGTGTCGCGATGCCGCGCTTCCTCTGCCCTGGTCCGTTCAACCTGTTCAACCTGTTCAACTGTTTCCCCCCACAGGGTTGTCGGCGCCTCCGTCCCGCTCGGCGCCGCGTGGGGATCATGCAACGGTTGTAAAGGTTATGTGCGCAAGCTGTTGGCGATGTATGGAGGTTTCCCCCGAAACGGGGCGGCACCCGGAGCCGTGAGGGGGCTCCGGGTGCCGTACGCGGTTCAGCCCAGGCGCCGGACCAGCGCGCGGTACTCGTCCCACAGTTCCTTCGGCGTGTGGTCACCGAAGGTGTTGAGGTGCTCGGGGATCAGCGCGGCCTCCTCGCGCCAGACCTCCTTGTCCACCGTGAGCAGGAAGTCGAGTTCGGACTCGGAGAGTTCCAGGCCCTCGGTGTCCAGGGAACCCTTGGCCGGCAGGATGCCGATCGGGGTCTCGACACCCTGGGCCTTGCCCTCCAGCCGTTCGACGATCCACTTGAGGACACGGCTGTTCTCGCCGAAGCCGGGCCACACGAACTTGCCCGCGGCGTTCTTGCGGAACCAGTTCACGTAGTAGATCTTCGGGAGCTTCGACTGGTCCGCCTTGTCGGCGCCGACCTCGACCCAGTGCTTCATGTAGTCGCCCATGTTGTAGCCGCAGAACGGCAGCATGGCGAACGGGTCGCGGCGCAGCTCGCCGACCTTGCCCTCGGCCGCGGCGGTCTTCTCGGAGGCCACGTTGGCCCCGAGGAAGACACCGTGCTGCCAGGTGAAGGACTCGGTGACCAGCGGGACCGCGGAGGCGCGGCGGCCGCCGAAGAGGATCGCCGAGATCGGCACGCCCTTCGGGTCCTCCCACTCCGGCGCGATGATCGGGCACTGCCCGGCCGGGACGGTGAAGCGGGCGTTGGGGTGGGCGGCGGGTGTGCCGGACTCCGGGGTCCAGTCGTTGCCCTTCCAGTCCGTGAGGTGCGCGGGGAGCTCCTCGGTCATGCCCTCCCACCACACGTCGCCGTCGTCGGTGAGCGCGACGTTCGTGAAGACGGAGTTGCCCCACATGGTCTTCATGGCGTTGGCGTTGGTGTGCTCGCCGGTGCCGGGCGCGACGCCGAAGAAGCCGGCCTCGGGGTTGATCGCGTACAGCTGGCCGTCCTCGCCGAAGCGCATCCAGGCGATGTCGTCGCCGATGGTCTCGACGGTCCAGCCGGAGATCGTGGGCTCCAGCATGGCGAGGTTGGTCTTGCCGCAGGCGCTCGGGAACGCCGCTGCGACGTACTTCGACTCCCCGCGCGGCGGCGTGAGCTTGAGGATCAGCATGTGCTCGGCGAGCCAGCCCTCGTCCCGGGCCATCACGGAGGCGATGCGCAGGGCGTAGCACTTCTTGCCGAGCAGGGCGTTGCCGCCGTAGCCGGAGCCGTACGACCAGATCTCGCGGTCCTCGGGGAAGTGCGAGATGTACTTGGTGGCGTTGCAGGGCCACGGCACGTCCTGCTCGCCGGCCGCCAGCGGGGCGCCGAGGGTGTGGACGGCCTTGACGAAGAATCCGTCGGTGCCGAGCTCGTCCAGGACCTCCCGGCCCATGCGTGTCATGGTGCGCATCGAGACGGCGACGTACGCGGAGTCGGTGATCTCGACCCCGATCGCGGAGAGCGGTGAGCCGACGGGGCCCATGCAGAACGGCACGACGTACATCGTGCGACCGCGCATGGAGCCCCGGAAGACGCCCTTCTCACCCGTGAAGATCTCGCGCATCTCCGCGGGAGCCTTCCAGTGGTTGGTCGGGCCCGCGTCCTGCTCCTTCTCGGAGCAGATGAAGGTGCGGTCCTCGACGCGGGCGACATCGCTCGGGTCGGAGGCGGCGTAGTACGAGTTGGGCCGCTTGACCGGGTCGAGTTTCGTGAAGGTGCCCTTGGCGACGAGCTCCTCGCACAGGCGCTCGTACTCGGCCTCCGAGCCGTCGCACCAGACCACGCGGTCCGGCTGGGTGAGAGCCGCGATCTCGTCAACCCAGGAGGCGAGCTCCTGGTGCCGAGTGGGAACAGTGAGGGGAGCCGCGATGTCTCGCGCCACGATCGCTCCTTGTAGAGAGGGTGTGATGTCAGGCCCCGTGGGGGCTGCGACCCGGATGCTGACCCCTTCGAAATTCCCCTGGCGCTCATCCGGTGCCGACCGCACTCATTTGATCATCCGACCATCCCGCCCATATGTCCAGAGGGCCGCCCACGTGAGCATGGCCACTGATATGCGTCGGCCGGTACGACCTACGGGAGCGTAGGTAGCATGCGGATATGACTTCTGCCGCCTCCGGATCCGGACCCGTCGAGCTCACCGACCCAGTCCCGGTCAAACCGCGGATGCGCGGCTGGCTGCACGCCGGCATGTTCCCCGCGGTGGTCGTCTCCGGGATCGCCCTGATCGTCCTGGCCGACAGCACCCGCGCGCGGATCGCCTGCGCGGTCTACGTACTCAGCGCCTGCCTGCTGTTCGGCGTGAGCGGGGTCTACCACCGGGGCACCTGGGGTCCACGCGGCGAGGCGGTGCTGCGCAGGCTCGACCACGCCAACATCTTCCTGATCATCGCCGGCACGTACACGCCGCTGACGCTCCTGCTGCTGCCCGAGTCCACCAGCCGCCCGCTCCTCTGGGCGATCTGGGGCGCAGCGGCGGCCGGTACCGCCTTCCGCGTGTTCTGGGTCGGCGCCCCGCGCTGGCTCTACACCCCGTGCTATATCGCCATGGGCTGGGCCGCGGTGTTCTTCCTGCCGGACTTCATGCGCACCGGCGGCATCGCCGTGCTGGTCCTCGTCGTCGTCGGCGGGCTGCTCTACAGCGCGGGGGGCGTCATCTACGGCATCAAGCGCCCGAACCCGTCGCCGCGCTGGTTCGGCTTCCACGAGGTGTTCCACTCGCTGACACTGGCGGCGTTCATCGTGCACTACGTCGGCATCTCCCTGGTCGCCTACCAGCAGTAACCGTCCCACGCACGGCGAAGGGCCCGGCCGCCACTTAGGTTCTAGTGGTTGTCGCAACACCCCAGCTCAAGGGGTGCGATGGACTTCGAGATCCGCAAGGTGCGGACCACGGCTCAGGGGCCGGTGAA
>NZ_JBIWKH010000026.1:0-89115 GCF_044765585.1 Streptomyces sp. NPDC102441 | reverse complement strand
AAACGCTCGGCTGGGAAACCCCAGCCGAGCGTCTGGCTAAACTCCTCGCGGCCTAGACAACCGACCACGTGTTGCAACGATCGCTAGAAACCGCCCCACGGCCGGGCCCTTCGCCGTGCCTCCGTCAGCCGCCCAGCTTCGCGGCCAGCTCCCTCACGTCCGTCGTCGGCGCGTCGCACACGAAGTGCCGGCAGACGTACGCGGTCGGCGCGCCGCCCACCGGTGGCCGGTCCACCAGCAGCGGGAACTCGGTACCCGCGTCCGGCCCCTCGCCCGCCGCGACGACCGCGCCGGGCGCCCGGCCCAGCAGCGCCGTCCGGTGCAGCTCGCCGGCGACCGGCCCGGCCACCGCGACCTCGCGCGGGCCGTCCAGCAGCGCCTCGGCGACCGCCAGCCCCCAGCCGATGAAGCGGGGAGCCTTCGGGCCGAGCGCGCCGACGATCGCGAGGGCGCCCTCCGCCGCCGTGCGGTGCGCCTCGGAGCCGGTGTGGGCGGCGTACGAGAGCAGCGCGCCCGCGGCGGCGGTCCAGCCGGCCGGGGTGGCGCTGTCGGTGGGGTCCTGGGGGCGGCGGATCAGCTGTTCCGCGTCATCAGCGGTATCGAACAGCTGTCCGCCCTCGCCGGGGAAGCGCTCCAGCACGATGTCCAGCAGGAAGCCCGCGAAGTCGAGCCAGGCGCCCTCACCTGTGACGGAGGCGAGCGCGAGGAACCCTTCGGCGACATCGCCGTAGTCCTCCAGGACTCCGGAGTTGTCGCCCGCGCGGCCGTCCTTCGACGTGCGGCAGAGCCGGGCGACGTCGCCCATGTGCACCCGTACCAGCAGGTCGGCGGCCTCGGTGGCCCGCTCGACCAGGTCCGGACGGTCGAAGTACGCCCCGGTCTCGGCGAGCGCGGCGATCGCAAGACCGTTCCAGGCGGCGACGATCTTGTCGTCCCGCTCGGGGCGCACCCGCAGCTCGCGCGCCGCGAGCAGCCTGGCCCGTACGTCGGTGACCCGTGCGTCGTCCGCCGCCTCCCCGGCCTCCATGAGCCGCAGCACGGAGGAGCCCTCCTCGAAGGTGCCGTCCTCGGTCACCCCGAAGTACCCGGCGGCGAAGGCGGCGTCCTCCTCCCCCAGCACCTCGCGCAGCTGCGCGGGCGTCCACACGTAGTACGCGCCCTCGACGTGCCGCCCCTGCGTGTCCTCGCTGTCGGCGTCCAGCGCGGAGGCGAATCCGCCCTCGGCGGTCCGCAGCTCGCGGACCATGAAGTCCGCGGTCTCCAGGGCCACCCGGCGGGCCAGGTCCGAGCCGGTGGCCCGCCAGAGGTGGGCGTACACGCGGCAGAGCAGCGCGTTGTCGTAGAGCATCTTCTCGAAGTGCGGGACGACCCACTCGCGGTCCACCGAGTAGCGGGCGAAGCCGCCGCCGAGCTGGTCGTAGATCCCGCCGCGCGCCATGGCCCCGCAGCTGTCGGCGGCCATCTGCAGGGCGCCCTCGGCACCCGTACGGGCGTGGTGGCGCAGCAGGAACTCGATGACCATGGACGGCGGGAACTTGGGCGCGCCGCCGAAACCGCCGTGCTTCTCGTCGTAGTCACGGGTCAGCCGCAACAGCGCCTGCGCCAGTTCCGGTTCGCCCGGCAGGCCCCCCTCGCCGACGGCCAGGGAGCGTCCCGCGAGGTCACGGACGATGCGCCCGGCCACCTCGGCGACCTCCTCGCGCCGGTCGCTCCAGGCGGCCACGACCCCTTCGAGTACCTGCTGGAAGGAGGGCATGCCGTGACGGGGCTCGGGCGGGAAGTAGGTGCCGAAGTAGAAGGGCTCGGCCTCGTCGGTCAGGAAGACGGTCATCGGCCAGCCGCCCTGGCCCGTCGCGGCCTGCACGGCCTCCATGTACACCGCGTCGACGTCGGGCCGCTCCTCGCGGTCGACCTTCACCGGCACGAAGTGCGCGTTGAGATAGTCGGCGACGGCCGGGTCCTCGAACGACTCGTGGGCCATCACATGACACCAGTGACAGCTGGCGTATCCGACGCTGAGCAGCACGGGGACACCTCGTCGGCGCGCCTCCTCGAACGCCTGGGGCGACCACGGCCACCAGTCGACGGGATTGTCGGCGTGCTGGAGCAGGTAGGGGGAAGTGGTCTGCGCGAGTCGGTTGGCCATGCCCCCAATCCTTGCGCATGCCGCCGAGGGCCGTCCGACTGCCACGAGGAGAACAGGTGGACGGACGGGGCGGGTCCCGGGACCACGCCCCTCCCCGGCTCTTCAGGTGCCCGCCGCGACCGTCCGGGCGGATGCGATACTGCTTGTCATCACCTGAAGACATCACTTGATGACAAGCTATCGACGGCAGGAGATCCGCCTCGTGGATCCGATATCCACCCCCGTCCCCTCCTGGCAGCAGCGAGCGCTCGTCCCCGTGCTGGTCTCGCTCGGCATGCTGGTCGCGATCATCAGCAGTCTCGGCGCCCCGCTGATCCCGACGATCGCCGACGTGGACCACGTCTCCGTGGACGACGCCCAGTGGTCGCTCACCGTGACGATGCTGGTCGGGGCGGTCGCGACCCCGGCCATGGGGCGACTGGGCGACGGGCCACACCGCAAGCGCGTGATCCTCACCGGTCTCGTTGTGGTCCTCGTCGGGAGTCTGCTGGCGGCTCTGCCGCTGGGGTTCGCCTGCCTCATCGTGGGGCGGGCGTTCCAGGGTGTGGGCATGGGCCTGATACCGCTGGCCATCGCCACGGCACGCGACTCGGTGCCGCCGCAGCGGGCCCGGGCGGCGTTGTCGACGCTGTCGCTCACCACGGCGGCCGGTGTCGGTATCGGCTACCCGGTCACCGGACTGCTCGCCCACGCCCTCGGGATGTACGCGGGGTTCTGGTTCGCGGCGGCCGCCACGGCCCTGGCATTCGCCGCCGCGGCCCTCGTGCTTCCGAAGACCCCGCCGCGTACGGCGCACCCGATGGACATACCGGGAGCGCTGCTACTGGCGTTCGGCATGAGCGGGCTCCTGTTCGCCCTCACCCAGGGGGAACACTGGGGCTGGGGATCACCCCGGCTGCTGGTGCTCGGCGGCGTATCGGTTCTGGTGCTGGCCGGCTGGGCACTCCACGCGCTGCGCACCGAGCATCCGCTGGTGGATCTGCGGCTGGTCCGGGACCGTACGGTCTTCGCGGCACATCTGACCACCATGATGGGCGGCATCGGCATGTACCTGCTGATCTCCCTGGTGACCCGGTACATGCAGACGCCGTCGAGCGCCGGTTACGGCCTGGGGGCCTCCGTGGTGGTCACCGGCCTGGCCCTGGTGCCGTTCTCGCTGGGCAGTCTGGCGGCCGGCCGTGTGGTGCGGCTCCTGGTGCGGTCCCAGCCGCCGGCGCGACTGCTGCCGGTGAGCTGCCTGCTGTCGCTCGCGGCTCTGCTGACCTTCGTGTTCGCCCACGGCGGTCTGTGGCAGATCTTCGTGACGATGGCCCTGGCCGGGCTCGGCGTCGGCATGAACTTCGCGGTCACACCGGCTCTGGTCGTCTCAAGCGTTCCCGCGCACGAAACGGGCAGCGCCATGAGTTTCAATCAGGTCGTGAAATACATCGGTTATTCGGCCGGCAGCGCCCTGAGCGCCGTGATCCTCCAGGCCACCACCTCCCCCGGGCAGGCCTTTCCCCCCGAGAGCGGTTACCGGACGGCCGGGCTGACGGGCTGCGCGGTCTGGGCCGTCACAGCCGTGGCGAGCTACGTGCTGATCCGCACGGGAGCGCGTGGCGGCTCGGCCCGGGTGCGGGACGGACGGCCGGCAGCGGCGGACACGGAGGGCGCGGGCCTCGTTCCGGATGCCGGGGCGCAGCGGTGAGCGGCGAGAATCCGGGACGCCGGCGTGACGCGGCGCGCAGTCGTGAGCTTCTGCTGACGGCGGCGAGCGAACTGTTCGGTGAGCGGGGTTTCGACCGGACCACCATCCGGGACATCGGTCAGCGGGCCGGTGTGGACCCGACCCTGATCGCCCGCTACTTCGGCAGCAAGACGCTGCTGTACATCGCGGCGCTCGAGGCGGAACAGGGCGGTGCGGCCCTGGCCGACCTGTTCGAGGACGAGCGGCTGCGTGAGGTCTTCGACAGGACCGACCGGCGTGGCCCCGTCCCACTGCTCCAGGCCGCCGTGCAGCCGCTGGGCGACCCGGCGGCGCAGGAGGCGGCACGTGCGTTGCTGCACAAGCGGCTCGTCGGGCCCCTCCACGAACGTTTCGTCCGTAAAGGGGCGGACCGGCCCCGACTGCGCGCCGAGCTGGTGTCGGCCGCGATGACCGGGGTCCTGCTGGGCCGGCACTCCGGAGCGTTCGACGAGCTCGCCCACGCCGATCCCGGCGACCTGATCGAACTGCTCCGGGACACCCTCCTCAGCGAGAACTGACCAGGGAGGCACCCCCCGCGGGGCGGGGACAGCCACTCGGAAACGCCCCGGTTCCCCTGCGGTCGACCGCCGTGCGCCCTCTCACGGAACGGTAGGCTGACCAGGGCAGCACCGGACCTGACGAGCATCCTCGAAGGAGGTACGCCATGACTGCCGAGATGGTCGCGCCCGCATGGATGCATACGCAGATCAGCGCGGAGCAGTACGGCTCCTGGTCCGAGGAGCAGTGCGCCGGCATCGAGATCGTGGACGGGATGGTCGTCGTGATCCCGAGCGCCTCCAAGCGTCACAATCGGTTGGCCCGGATCCTGGCCAACGCCTTGGACGCCGCCGCAGGCCCGGACTGGAACGCCGACACGGACTTCGACGTCCGGCTGCAGGACGTGCCTCTCACCAACCGCCGTCCGGACGTCGTCGTCTACCGGGCGGAGACCATCGACCTCACACCCACCCGCCCGGAGCATGTGCTCCTGGTCGTCGAGGTCGTGTCACCCGGCTCGGAGACCACGGACCGGCTCGTGAAGGTGGACCAGTACGCCAAGTCCGCGATCCCCTTCTACTGGCGGGTCGAACAGGCCGCAACCGGTGTCCCGATCGTCTACACCTATGTCCTCGATCCCGCCACCAAGGCCTACAGGGACGGCGAGATGTTCACCGGCGTGATCAAGGCTGCCGTGCCCTTCTCCGTCACCGTGGACCTCGGCAGCATCTGACGCCACGGTCACGCACACACGGCGGCGGCCCGGCGGCTTGTTCTTGTCTCCGTCATCTCCGTGGGACACCCGGTCGGATAAAATTCCGCCCGGGGGGGGTGACGGGTTGGAAGAGTGGGCTGTGTCCGCTGATGTGACGCGTCGTGATGATGCCGGATCCGGCGGTGGGGTGCTGGACGCCGCTGTGACGCGTCGCGATGAGGGCGTCGGTTCCGCCGCACTGCTGCGATTACCCGCGGCCCTGGCCGAACGGTTCGTGGTGGTCGGGGAGTTACCGCACCAGGGGCGCGAGGCGGATGTGCTGCTGGTCCGCGACGCCGCCGGGGCCGAGTTCGTCGCGAAGGTGTACCGCAGTGGGGTCCGCGTCGCACCCGGGGTCTGGGAGCGCTTACGGGGGCTGGAAACCAGCCATGTGGTCCGTGTGGTCGAGACGGGCCACTCGGACGGGCGTGACTTCGAGGTCTCGGAGTACCTCTCCAGGGGGTCGCTGGAGGACCTGGCAGGAGACGGGACCGTGGCGCCGACGGCGGTCCTGTCCGGGATCGTCTCCCAGCTGACGGAGGCCGTGGCCCATCTGCACGCTGCGGGGATCGTGCACGGCGACCTGAAACCGTCGAACGTGCTCCTGCGCCGGAGAGAGCCGCTGGAGCTGGCGTTGGCGGACTTCGGAGTGAGCAAGTCGCTGGATGTGACATCCCGGTTCACGCAGCGCGTGTTCGGGACGCTGGCGTATTCGGCGCCGGAGTATCTGTTCGGCGCGGAGGTCTCCGGCTCGCAGGACTGGTGGGCGGTGGGGGTGATCACCCGTCAGCTGGCCACCGGCAGCGCCCCGTTCGAGGGGCTGTCGGAGCAGGCGGTCCGGCATCATCTGGCGACCCGGCCGGTCGATGTGTCGGACGTGACGGACGAACGGGTACGGCTGCTGTGCGGCGGGCTGCTCGCCAGGGATCCGGACCGGCGGTGGGGCGCTTTTGAGGTGCGCCGGTGGCTCGCGGGCGGCACCCCGGAGGTGGCGGAGGACCTGCCCGTCGGCACCGGGCCGGCGGGCACCGCGGGCAGCAGGCCCCTGCAGTTCAACGGTGTGAAGTACACGGAGAAGTCGGCGCTGGCCCGGGCGCTGGCAGCGGACTGGGAGACCGCCGCACGCCGGTTCTTCGTGTCCATGGGGGAACGGGACGACCCCAGTCAGGGCTGGCGTCAACTGCGCTCCTGGCTCGGACAGTTCGAGGAGCTTGAGCGCGACGACGCCGAGGACCTCGTGGACCTGATCGACATCCATCTGCCCGGCCCCGACGCGCCGGACACCAAAATGCTGCGGCTGCTGCTCTGGCTCGATCCGGCCATGCCGCCCGTCTACCGCGGCAGACGGATGCTCTCCGAGGACCTGCTCGCACTCGCCGAACAGGCCTCGTCCACCCAGGACGACACCGGACGCCTGGCCGCGCGGGAGCTCGTCGACGAGCTGTACACCCGCGACCTGCTCACCACCCTCGCGGCCTTCGGCGAGGACGCCCCCCGGCTCGCCGACGTCGACCATCGGTGGCGCGACCTGAACGCCCGGTGGGACGCCCTGCGGGAGTCGGCGGCACTGCCGCCCAGGATCCGTAAGGAGCTCATGGGCTCCGGGATCAGGGTGGAGTCGCTGGCCGTCGCGGTGGCCCCGGAATGGGCCCGGGCGCTGCGCCGGCGGATCGAGTCCGACGCGGCCTCCGTGCAGGGCAGGACCGGCTGGTTCGACGCGCTGCTCGCCGACGGCGGGGACCCTGTGCGCCACCTGGCGGCCACGCGCACTCTTCCGGCCGCTGTCGCCGAGGCCCACCGCCTGGAGGAGGTGCGCCGCGCTCACGCAGCGGAGGTGACGGCCCAGCAGCGTGAGTGGCGGGAGTCCGAGACGCACCGGCAGTCCGGCACCGGGGAGGCGGTTCTGCGCGCCCTGGGCGGAGTGGCCCTGCTGTTCGCGCTGCCGGTCGGTGTGCCGCTGGTCCTGGGAGCCCTGATCGGCGACGGTGAGTTCCTGCCGCGGTTCATCGCCGCCGCGACGGTGACCTTCGGCGTTCCGCTCGCCTGCGAGCTGGCGCTGGCGGCGAAGCTCGGACAGGCCTACCACCCTCGGTGGTCCCTTCAGACCCGCCTCGGCGGCCTCCGCCGCCGGCTGTCCGGCGGGCGGAAGGCACTGGCGACGGAGCTGCGGCCCATGCGGAGGACCACGGTCGCCCTCGGCGGCGGCTGCCTCCTCTATCTCGCACTCGCCACCGTGACCTGGGTGGTCGTCACCATGCAGATCTGGTCCCCGGTCCCCCTCCTGGTCGCGGCGGGGTACGGGATCTGGTCGTTCGTCCGGTACCGACATTGGCGCACGGCGCACGAGGCGCAGCGGACACAGACCATGGGGGAACGATGAGCGGGCCCAAATGTACGGCGTACCGGCGTGACCGGTCCCTCACCGCCGCGGCATTACGCGCGGCCGCACAGGACGCCGCGATCCGCGAGGCCACACGGCGCCGTGAGGAATCCGCCCGCGAGGCGGCCCTCCGGGCCGCGGCCGCCCGGGACGCGGCCGTACGCGAGGTGAAGACGCACAACGCGCGGATCGCGGCCCTCTCCGTGTCCTGCGAGGAGTTCAGGGAACGGCACGGGGCGGCGGTCACCGTGCGGCCTCCCGAGCCACTCCGCATCGGGACAGGGTCCACGGCCGAGCTGGAAGCCTGGTGCGCCGAGGCCGGCCGGGCGCTGGCCTCCGCGGAGCGGGAACTGCGGGAACAGGCCGCTCGCGCCGTCGCGTCGGGCCTCTTCGCCGAAGTGGCCGGCCACACCGCCGGGCGCCGTCCGGTCGATGCCGCCGAACTGTTCGCGGACCGCCCGGCCCCCTCCGGCGCCGCCGTCCCCGGGCATGAGGACGGAGCCGTGGGCGAGGACGCCGAACGGACCCTGGCCCGCGTCCTGTCGCGCCTGCTCACGGACTGTGGCGAGGACCACCGGGCGGCAGCCCGGCTCGCCGCGGCGCGGGTGGCCGGGGCAGCCACCCCTGGCGAAGCACGCACCTGGCTGACCGAGACGAGACTCCGGGTCCAGCGCGCCAACGCGGCCGCGGAGGCCGGACGACGCGACGCCGTCGAGGCGGTCGGGCTCCTCCATGACATCGAGGGCGCCCGGGAAGCGGACGTGGACCCGGTGCGGGCTCTGCTCGCGGAGGTCGTGGCCGGCCGCCGTACGCTCGACGAGCCACTGCGCACGCGGGCAGCCGGCTGCCGGGCCGCCGCCGAGGCGGAGGCCGAGCAGCAGTACGTGGTCGACACGCTGACCGACGCCCTCACCGACCTCGGGTACGACGTCGGCCAGGGATTCGAGACGCTCACCGTCACGGACGGCGCCCTGCGCCTGTCACGGAGCGAATGGCCCGAGCACGCGGTCAACCTGGTCGTCGACCAGCGGAGCGGTCAGATGCGTACCGCCCTGGTGCGCACCGCCGCCGGCAGCGGCGACGACGACTCACACACCGACGTCGAACGCGAGGAGCAGTGGTGTGAGGACTTCCATGAACTGCGTGGCCGCCTCGCGCAGGCCGGGCTGAGCACCGACGTCCAGGTCGCCGTCCCGCCCGGCCAGGTTCCCGTACCCCTGGCCGTCGCCCCCGTCGCCCCCGTCGCCACGGCGAGCACGCGGGCCGGCACCGGGTACCGGGAGCGCGATCGGTGATCCGCCCGGGGGACCGAGAGGTTCCGGACCGCCAGCCGGCACCCTGTGGAGGAGGATCCTTGTCCGCCGAGGACACGCGCGTACCTGAAGGCGTTCCGCCGACGGCGGGGCCTCCGTTCCTCCGGGAGTTCGAGGCGACGCTGCCCGTCCACTCACAGTTCGTGCTGTGGGGGAACCGTCATGACAGCTTCCTCGTCCGGGAGTCCGGCGGCGCGCGCACCCGTCTGCTGTCCTTGCCTGACCTGCTCTGGGAGACGCTCCGCACGAGCGGCTACGCGTGCCTGCTGGTGCACGACCCTGTCGACGGCCTCCGGGTGCACCTGCCGGCCGGTGCCACGGACGAGGAGGCCGCACGGGCCGAGGAGGCCGCGTCCCGGCTGCTTCCCCGGCGTCCGCGGCCGGGGACACTCCCCTCGCTGGAGACCCTGCGCACCCTGATGGCCGAGCTGGCCCGTCCGGCGCAGCCGATCCGGGCGGCGCTCGCGATCGACGACGCCTCCCGCATCGCGCGGAGTGCGACGGAGATGGAGCCGAACGAGCGGGACTTCTTCAGGTTCTGTGCCAGGCTCTCCAGGACCGCCGTTCCGGTGGGCGCTCCGGACGGCCGTACGACCCCGTTGTACAACCCCGTGATCTGGCTGGCGGACCGTGAGGGCGACCTGCCGGCCTGGCTCACCTCGGCGAACGACCAGATCCGGTCCATCGCGCTCCCGGTCCCGGATCTCGGCGACCGGCAGGCCACCGCGCGCCTGCTGATGAGGCTCTTCGGCGTCACCGACCTCGGCTCGGACCCGAGGGCGAGCGAGGCGTGCGACGCGTTCGCGGCCCAGACCGACGGACTCACCCTGCAGGCGATGATCGAGGTCACCCGGCTGGCCCGGGACCGCGGCCTGACGATGACGGAGCTTCCGGACGCGATCCGCATCTACAAGCTCGGCGTCATGGACAACCCGTGGAGGCGCGAGTACCTCCGCAAGCGGATCACGGACGGCCAGCACTCGATCCCGCAGCGCGTCGTCGGACAGCCCCAGGCCGTCACCAAGACCCTCGACATCCTGAAGCGGGCCGCCCTCGGGCTGTCGGGGGCGCAGCAGTCCCGGTCCTCGGACCGGCCGCGTGGCGTGCTGTTCTTCGCCGGTCCCACGGGCGTGGGCAAGACGGAACTGGCCAAGGCCGTCTCGTCGTTGGTCTTCGCGGACGAGTCGGCCTATCTGCGGTTCGACATGAGCGAGTTCTCCTCGGAGCACGCCGGGGACCGGCTGATCGGAGCGCCACCGGGTTACGTCGGCTTCGAGGCGGGCGGCGAACTGACCAACGCGGTGCGTCAGCAGCCCTTCAGGGTGATCCTCTTCGACGAGATCGAGAAGGCCCACCCGCGGATCCTGGACAAGTTCCTGCAGATCCTCGAGGACGGCCGGCTGACGGACGGGCGTGGCTCGACGGTGCACTTCTCCGAGTCCGTCCTCGTGTTCACCTCCAACCTCGGTATGAACGGGGAGGACGACAGCGGGCGGCCCGTGCCCCACGTCCACCCCGCCATGCCGTACGAGGAGATCGAGGAGCGTATGAAGGCGTCGGTCAGCGACCACTTCACCAGGGTCATCGGCCGGCCGGAGCTGCTGAACCGCTTCGGGGACAACATCGTGGTGTTCGACTTCATCGACCGTGAGGCGGCCGCCCGCATCTTCGCCATCCAGCTGGGCAACATCGTCTCCAGGGTCCACGAGGAGCAGCACATCGTCCTGGAAGTGGACCCCGCGGCGCGGGACGCGTTGCGCGAACGCTGCACCGACAACCCGCACATGGGCGGCCGGGGCATCGGCATGGCCCTGGAGTCGCAGTTCGTCAATCCCCTCGCCCGCGCCCTGTTCGACCGCGACCCGGCAGCGGGTGCGCACGTCCGGGTGACCGGTCTTCGGCGCGAGGGTGACATCGTCTCCGTGGAGCTGGCATGACGGCCTCCCCCGTCTCCCCCCGCCCCGTAGAGCTGATGCTGAACAAGGCGCACTACCCGGTGACGTCGCTCGGCCCCGGGACCCGGGCGGGCATCTGGACGCAGGGCTGCACGATCGGCTGTGCCGGGTGCGTCTCGCAGGACACCTGGGAAGCCGATCCGGGAACGTCCTTGGATGTCAAGGCACTTGAGGCGTGGCTTTCCGGGCTGCCCGATCCGCTCGACGGGATCACGGTCTCGGGGGGAGAGCCGTTCCAGCAGCCGGAAGCGCTCGCCGCGCTCCTGGAGTGGGTCGGCGCCTGGCGCCGCGAGCGGCCCGTGCCCCTGGACGTGCTCGTCTACAGCGGGTACTCCCTGACCCGGCTGATGAGGGAGCACCCCGCGCTCCTCGGCCTGTGTGACGCGGTGCTCACCGGTCCGTACGTCGAGCGCCTCAACAGCCCCGGACTGCGCTGGAGAGGTTCGAGCAACCAGCGTCTGACCGTGCTGACCGACCTCGGGCGCGAACGGTACGAGGGCACCGGACCGGTGGAGTCTCCGCCCATACAGGTCGCGGTGGCCGACGGCCGCATCTGGTTCATCGGCGTTCCCCGCCGGGGCGACATGGACCGCCTGAGCGCCCGGCTCCGGTCGGCGGGCATCACCATGGAAGAGGTGTCGTGGCGCAGCTGACCTGTTCGTCCTGCGGTCTCGCGGCGGAGGACGACGACCTCGTCTGCCGGGGATGCTCGGGAAACCTCAGCCGTGCCGTCGGCACCCGGTACCCGCTGCCGGGGCCTCCCCCGCACCTGCCCGAGGCCGGGGAGGAGGCGCCCGAGGTCTGCCCGCACTGCGGGGCGCCGGTCCCGGTTCCGGGCAATCAGGTCTGTGTGGCCTGTCAGCGGCTGCTGGCCGAGGTGCGCCCGCCGGGCACCGAGAGATCCGGCGAGCGGGCCCCGGACCCGGGGTCGACCCGCCGCGACGTTCCCTCCGCCCTGCTGCGGATCCGGTTCGGCGCGGTGGAGCGCACCGTGACTCCGGGCAGCACCCTGCTCCTCGGCCGCGATCCCGCCGCCCACACGACGCGCGGCCTGCTGAATCCCTACGACAACGTCTCCCGTCAGCACGCGACCGTCGGCCTGGAACCGGACGGCACCGCATGGGTGAGGGACGAGCACTCCACCAACGGGACCTTCGTGAACAGCAGTCCGGCCGCCGCCGGTGCGCGGACCCCCCTGCGGGACGGGGACGTCCTGAGACTGGCCGCGGACTGCACGCTCGGGATCGCTGTCGAGCAGCGGGGCGAAGGCGGCAGGCCATGAAGGCGACCCGGAGAGGCGCCAAGGTGGCCGTCGCCGCGATGACTCACCGCGGCGCCGGCACCCGTCCCCCGTAGCGGATCAGTCGCAGCTCTTGCCGCTGCCGGCCGTGACCGCCTCGGCCGTGTAGGGGCACTGGAAGCCGATCCAGCGGAGCTGCTCCCACAGGTGCGGCCAGGACATCAACGGGCCCCGGCACACCATGAACTTCTGGCCGTCGTCGGACACCGGCAGGTCGTTCCTGTACTCGCCGCGCTTCTCGCACGACTGGAAGAGCTCGCCGAACTGCTTCGGGTCGACGCCGATGGTGATCACGGTGGTCTTGTCCTCGCCGGGGATGCCGAAGTCGGCGTACGAGTTGTGGCCGCTGTACGCCTTCGGCAGCCCGTACTCCGGACCCCACTTGTCGATCGCGCCGGCCTGGCCGTAGTGGTTGCCGTAGATGACGGTGTGCGCCTGTTCGTCCGGCGGCAGCGACCGGTAGACGGCGCCCACCTGCTGGGTCATCGCCGGCCAGCCGACCTGGTCGAACTGGACGATGGCCATCTCGCTGAGGACGGCGTTGTTCGCGTACGCGTTGACCGGGAGCGTCGGCAGCAGCAGGATCGCGCAGCTCACCGCGTTGAGCCCGGTCAGTCCGCCGATCACCCCGATCCGCCGGGCGTTGCGCGCCCACCGGTCGACGACCACGGCCCCGGCGGCGAGCAGTACGTACTGCAGCGAGGTCGTGTAGGCGCCCTGCCCTCCGACGACCAGCAGCACGACCACCATCAGCGGGTAGGACCAGCCGACGAACCGGTAGGCCCGCCACTCGGGCCGGCGCATGAGCGCGACCAGCCCGGCGATCCACACCGGGCTCAGGAAGAAGCCGATGAGGAGGAGCTGCATCGGGATGAACGTGCTCCGGGACAGCGTCGCCAGCGCCTTGGACAGTGCGGCGCTCATCTCCAGCTGCGGCATGCCGTGCGTCATCTGCCAGATCAGCACCGGCGAGGCGATGACCACGGCCAGGCCGACCGAGGCCGGGAAGCGCCAGGTCCGGAACACCCACCGCGGTCCGAACACCAGCAGTCCGGCCCCGAGGCAGAGGAGCAGCAGAACCAGCAGGTACTTCGCTGTCAGGCCGACGCCGACCACGACGCCGATCGCCCACCACAGGCGGGTGTCGCGGGTGCGCACCATGCGGATCAGCAGCCAGGACGCCGTGATCCAGGACAGCTCGTCCCAGTTGTTCGTGCCCATGATGTGGCCGGTGTACATGACCAGGCCCGAGGCGAACGCCATGAACCCCGCGAGCATCTGCGCCCGGGAGCCGCCGCCCAGCTCGCGGGCGATCAGCGGGGCGAGCAGCACGGCGACGGAGGCCAGCAGCGCCGGGACCACGCGGAAACCGAAGAGGCTGTCCCCGAACACCGCCATCTGGAACTTGGCGACGAGTGCGACGAGCGGCGGCTGGTCGACGTAGCCCCACGCGAGATGGCGGCTCGCCGCCCGGGTGTAGAGCTCGTCTATGTGGTAGCCGTGCCGGGTGGCCAGCACCAGCAGGCACACCGTCATCGCGGCGGCGGTCAACGACACCGTCCGCCATGGCACGGGGGTCAGCCGGACCGGCGGCGTGGGCGCCTCCGGTTCCGATGAAGCGGTCGCTGTCGCGAAAGCCATCAAGGACTCCGTTCCGTCATGTCCGGCTGCCGTGCCGGGATGCCGGACACGGCTCAGCGCTCAATATCGGCGCGCGCGCCCGTGTCCTCAATGAACTTGAACCGTGCAGACATTGCGCAGGCCACGGCATCGGGCCGGGGCGGGGACGCGGCTGGCCTCGGAGTTTCGTCCACGGGGCAACTTCATGGCGGGTGCCACCCGCCGCCGGAAGACTCGGGGCGTCCGCTGCCGTCACACAGGGAAGGCACGGCATGACCACACCTCTGCCGCGTAACCGGAACTACCGCATTCTCTGGTCCGGCATGTTCCTCTCCGAGTTGGCCGGCGAGATCGCGTACATCGCGTTCCCGCTTCTCGTGCTCGCCCACGGGGGCTCGGCGTCCGCGGTCGCCGGCGTCGCCGCGGTGCTCGCGGGCGCCCGTACGCTGATCAGCCTGCCCGCCGGGGTCCTGGCCGACCGCGTGGACCGCAAGCGGGTGATGGTGGTCGCCCAGGGCGTCCGTGCGGTGGCGATGCTCAGCGTCGCCGTCACCGTCCTGACGGGCGACTGCCCGCTGTGGCTGATCCTGCTCGTCGCGGCCGTCGAGGGCGCGGCGGCCGGCATCTTCGTCCCGGCCGAGCACGCGGCCCTGCCCCAGGTCGTACCGGAGAGCCAGCTGTCGCAGGCTCTGGCGCGCAACGCGGCGCGGCCGTTCGCCGCGCTGCTGATCGGTCCGGCGCTGGCCGGCTTCACGTTCGGGCTGCACGAGGTGCTGCCGTTCACGCTGAACACCTCGGTGCTCGTGGTGTCGTTCGTGGCACTGGCGGCACTGCACCTGCCGCGCCGCGCCGCCGCGCCGCCGGCCGGCGACAAGGCCGAGGCCGCCGCCGCACCGAGGTTCGGCGGGTTCGGGCCGCTGCTGCGGATGCCGGTCGTACGGGCGACGATGATCTGGATCGTCGGCGTGAACCTGGCGTTCCACACCTTGGTCGTGCTCGTGCTCATCGTGTCGGGCGAGGACAACGTAGCGCCCGGTCAGATGGGCCTGATGATGACGTGCTTCGGCGCGGGCGGCCTGGTCGGCGCCCTCGTCGCCGAACGTCTGCACGCGGCGGCGCTGTCGCCGGGGACGCTGGTCATCGGATCGACCTGGGTCTTCGCCGCCGTCGCCGGCGCCATGGCGTACGCACCGCGCGGAGTGCCGCTCGGCATTCTGCTGGGCGTGGCCGCGATGGCCATGCCGGTCGCGATCACGACCGTGATCACCTGCCAACTGGCCGCCGTACCCGACGGTCTGCGTGGACGCCTGTCCGGCCTGGTCGGCCTCGGCTCCGAGCTGGCCGCCACGGCCGGTCCCATCGCCGCCGGCGTGCTGTCCGCCGTCACCCAGGACGGCGCGGTGCGCATTCTCGGCGCGGCCGCGCTGCTGGTGGTCGTCGCCGCCGGCGGCACCCTGAGCCCGACGCTGCGCCGCCTCGCGCTGCCCCAGCCGTCGGCCGAACACCATCCGGCGCACTCCTGACGACCGACAACGGAGGAAGAAGATGCTGAAGCTGCAGTTGCGCGACGAGGACATCGTCGCGATCGAGAAGATCACCGAGGAGGTCTCGGGGCGCTTCTCGTCCATCGAGGACCCCGCCCTGCACCGGGCCGCCCAGGTCTACGCACACGAGTTGCCCCGCGAACTGCGGACGGCCCTGGTCGACTTCAAGCTGACCGAGCCGTCGGGCGTGGTGGTCGTGTCCGGGCTGCCGGTCGACGACGCGACGCTCGGGCCCACCCCGCCGGACTGGCGCGACAAGGACGCCCCGGACGCGACGCTGCGCCTCGACATCCCGTTCCTCCTCATCGGCTGCCTGCTCGGCGATCCGATCGGCTGGGCCACCCAGCAGGACGGGCGGGTCATGCACGACATCTTCCCGATACGTGCCCACGAACACGGCCAGATCGGCTGGGGAAGCGCGGAGACGCTCACCTGGCACACCGAGGACGCCTTCCATCCCCTGCGCACCGACTACCTGGGCCTCATGTGCCTGCGCAACCCCGATGAGGTGGAGACGACCTTCGCCGACATCGCCGACGTACGGCTCGACGACGCGACGCGCGCGGTCCTGGAGGAGGAGCGTTTCAAGATCCTGCCGGACGACTCGCACCGTCCGCAGAACCAGGTCGCGGGCGGCCAGGAGGACCCCGAAGTGGCGGAGCTCATGCGGCGCAGCGCCGAGCGGGTGGACAGCGCCCTGCGGTCCCCCGAGCCGGTCGCGGTTCTCTTCGGCTCGCCGAAGGATCCGTACGTCCGGCTGGATCCCTACTACATGCAGGGTGTGCAGGGCGAGGACGAGCAGCGGGCGCTGGACGAGATCGGGAAGGCCATGGACAGCGCGATGGGCGGAGTGGCCCTGACTCCCGGCGATGTCGTCTTCATCGACAACTACCGGGTGGTGCACGGCCGTAAGCCCTTCCAGGCGCGTTTCGACGGCACCGACCGCTGGCTGCGTCGGCTGAATATCACCCGTGATCTGCGCAAGTCCCGGCACACACGGCTGTCGGCGGATTCGCGCGTAATTCACTGACGAGTAACTTATTCGTTTTCTGAATTTCTCCCGGAGCCTCGTACGGCGGGACGCGGCACCCACCCTCGAACCGACGGCGATTTCCGGGAAATAGTCCTGCTGCGCGGAGAAGTCGTAGTGCGCAGCCGTGACCGGGGTCCTTCGTGCTGCCCGGGCTCCCAACCTGCCCGTCCGGGCCGCTCCTCACCGGCCATGGCGCGGTGCGGAGCGGCCCGGCGGGGAGCGCCGCGACGCCCTCGTGGCCGACGTCCGGAACGATGTGACGTTCAATTTCGGACGACTGTGGCTGAATCACCGTCGTCGCTTTCGAGCCACACAGGAAAGCGCGACGGCCTCTTACGGAGTTTCTGTGCGCGGTTCGCCGGCCGCCCGGAGAGCCGGACTCGGCCGGGGTCCGAACTCCGGGGCCGCGAACCGCACGTGCCACACCCAGGGCCCCCGGACCGCAGGGGCGGCAGGCCCGCCCTGCCGCCGCTGTTCGCCCTTCCGCCGCCCGCGCCGACGGACACATACGCCCCCACCTGGCGGTTCGGCCTGATCGCGCCCTTCCTCGCCGGGTTCCGGCGTCCGTTCACCGCGCTCGTCGGCCGACCCGTATACGACAGAACCTGACGGCTCGCCGCCCCCTGGCGACGCCGCTGTCGGGCACGCGCTCAGGCCAGGCATTAGCGACGGCAATATGCAAACCCGTCATGAAGAGCACAATTACCCGACTGGAGTGCTAAATCATGACAGGTCCCAGCTGCAACCAAGCCCATTGGCAAACGAATATCCTTGCCATTGTCGGCGACACGCACATAGGCTTTGTGTGCAAATTGTGTCTCGGGGGTAGCAATGTTGCGCATTCACGTAACCAGCGAAGACATTCAACGGTTAAGAATGGTTCATACGTTAGGACCGGTGTCCGAAGCGGTCTTCGCGCTCCACCGCTTCGGGCGCGACCGGGCCCGCAGTGGTGTGGGTTGGCACAAGTCCGTGCGCGAGCGTCTCGGGGACGATCTGCCCGCCGTGGACGATCTCGTGTCCGATTACCGGGTGATCCCCGATCTTCTGTGGCTGCTGGAGCGGGACGGAGCCGACGCGGATTCGGTGCCGCCTGCCGTGCGTGCCCGCGCCCGCCGCCTCGCCCAGGTGGTCTTCCTGTTCTGCTGCACGGGCATCCTGCCCTACTGGTCGCGGATGCAGGCCAGGCTGGAGATCGAGCGTGACGTGCGCGGGCGGATGTCCATAACCAACGGTGTCGAGTTCCTGCTCGCGGGCCTGCACCCCAAGGTGACATGGGAGTCCTCGGAGCTGCGCATCGCGTCCGACCTCGACCTCGACATCAAACTCGACGGGCGTGGCCTGATCCTGAGCCCCTCGCTCTTCCTCCCCGACAAGACCTGCGTGTTCGTGCGCTCCGAGCGGCAGTCCAGCGTGCCCGCTCTGGTCTTCTCGGTGCCTCTGGATCTCAACGATCTGGACTCGGCCCCCGAGGAGTCGGAGGTCGAGGGCGACCGGGCGCTGGCCGCCCTGGTCGGTGCCACCCGTGCGGCCGCGCTGCGCGCACTGGCCGAAAGCGGCACCACGGGCGATCTGTCCGACCGTCTCGGGATCTCCCTCTCCGGTGCCAGCAAGCAGGCCACCGTGCTGCGCGAGGCGGGTCTGATCACGACGTTACGCAACCGCACGACCGCCATGCACACGCTCACTCCGCTCGGACTGGCGCTCCTGCAGAGGGAGTTGCCCGCGGAGCTCACCGGAATGCCGGGCGGCCCGAGAAGGCCGTGGGCAGGTGAGCTGCGGGGCGGCCGGTCTAGGGCATGACCCGCGTCTCGACCACCCGGCCGTCGGCGAGCAGCACCACCGCGTCGGCCCGTTCCAGGGAGGACAGGCCCGTGGCGGAGGCCACGACGCACAGCCCCCGCGTGTCCACCTGGTCGCGCAGCAGGTCCAGGATCGCCGCCTCACCGGCGGGCGGAAGCCCGCCGGTGAGGTCGTCGGCGAGCAGCACGTCGGGGGCGCCGGCGAGCGCGAGCGCGACCGCGGCCGCGCGCTGCCGGTTCTCCGTCAGGCCGCTCACGGCGGTGTCCCGGTCCTCCCACAGGTCCAGCCGGTGCAGCGCCTCACGCAGCGGCTCGGCCGCCACGGCCGGCAGCCGGGCGAGCTCCGAGGCGAGCGTGCCGACCGTCGCCAGCTGCTCCTTCACCGGCCGGAGCCCGACGTGCGCGATCCGGAGACCCTCGGCGAGACGGACCTCGCCCGCCACCACCGGATCCAGACCGGCCGCACACCGCAGGACGCTGGTCTTGCCCGCGGCGGCAGGCCCGGCCAACGCCGTCCAGGTGCCGGCCTCGCAGGCGAACGTCACGTTCTCGATCGCATATCTGGACTCGGTGCCCCCGGCTCCGATCGTGCCGACGTGGCACAGCCGCAGAACCGGACGCTGGTCAGTCATGGTGATCTCTTTCAACGCTCGGGAGGTAGGTTGTGCAACCGGTCCGCCGTTCCCGTTCCACTCCGGCGGAGGTGGGCCGATCTTATCCACTTCTGATTCCGGACACTCGGCCCGAGCGGCATGCTATGGCCTCCGGCGCCGATGAGCCCATACCCTCTGCCCCAGGGAAAGAACTACAGCCAGCTGTAATGCGCTTGGCGGCCAGGTCTGCTCCGGTGGTCCGTGCCTGGGCGGCGCCGCCGCTGCGTGCCGGGGTCTATCTGCTCGGACAGTTCTGCACCGCGGCGATGAGCCTTCTGTCGTTCCTGCTGGTCTGTCACCCGGGCATGCGCCAGTCGTGGTCCGAGTGGCACCGGCAGCGAGCCGGCCGTCTGCTGGGCCACCCGGTCCGCGCGCAGAGCATCGCCCTGCCCCGCCATCTGTACTGGCTCACCCTGCACGTCACGTTCGGCCTCGCCTGCGGGCTCGTCGCGGTCCTCTGCGTCGGCAACGCGCTGCTGGTCGTGGTGACGCTGCTGCTGTGGTGGGCGTTTCCGGCGCAGGGCAGCCCGAAGACGGTGCTGGACGTCCCGGTGGTCGGCGGGCACGGCGACGTCATCGTCGGCCCGTCGGTGGGGAGCGTCCTGCTCGCCGCCGGCTGCCTCGCGCTGCCGCTGCTCGCCACGGGTTACGCCCGCCTGACTCTCTCCGTGCTCGCGTCGTCGCGTACCCAGAGACTCACCGATCGCGTGGCCACGCTCACCCGCACCCGCAGTGACGCGCTGGAGGCGCACGGCGCCGAGCTGCGGCGGATCGAACGCGACCTGCACGACGGCACCCAGGCGCGGCTGGTGGCCGTGGCCATACGGCTCGCGGTGGCCCAGCGGTGTCTCGACCGCGACCCGGCCGTCGCGGCCCGGATGCTGCGCGAGGCGACCGATGTCACCGAGGAGGCGATGGTCGAGCTCCGCGAGGTGCTCCGCGGTATCTACCCGCCCATCCTCGCCGACCGCGGGCTGCCGGGCGCCCTGCGCACCGTCGCCGCCCGGGGCGGGGTGCCGGTCTCCATCGACATCGGCGAGCTGCACCGGATCCCGGCGGCCATCGAGACGGTCGCCTACTTCGCGGTCATCGAGGCGCTGACGAACGTGGCCAAACACAGCCGGGCCACCGAGGCGGCGCTCAGAGTGCGGTACGTCGAGGACGTGCTGACGGTCGTCGTCACCGACAACGGGGTGGGCGGGGCGCGGGAGAACGGCGGCACCGGACTGGCCGGTCTCCGCGGCCGCGCACAGGCTCTCGACGGCAGCGTCACGGTCGTCAGCCCGGCGGGCGGCCCCACCATGATCACCGTGGAGCTGCCGTGCGGATAGTCATCGCGGAGGACAACGTCCTGCTCGCCACAGGACTGGAGCTGCTGCTGACCGGTTCCGGCTACGAGGTCGCCGAAGTCGCTGGTGACGCCGAGGAGTTCCTGGCCGCGGTCGACCGGCACCGCCCGGCGGTCACCATCGTCGACGTGCGGCTGCCGCCACGGTTCCGCGACGAGGGGATCCGGGCCGCGATCGAGGCCCGGCGCATCCATCCCGGCCTGCCGGTCCTGGTGCTGTCCCAGTACGTGGAGCAGACGTACGCGTCCGAGCTGCTCTCCAGCAGTGGGGGCGGCGTCGGCTATCTGCTCAAGGACCGCATCAGCCGGGTGGACGAGTTCCTGGAGGCGCTGGACCGGGTGGCCGCCGGAGGCACGGCGCTCGACCCGGACGTGGTGGCCCAGTTGCTCGCCGTGCGGACACAGCCGATGTCCACGCTCACCCGCCGGGAGCGTGAGGTCCTGGCGCTCATGGCGGAGGGGCACGACAACACCACGCTCTCCAAGAAGCTGTCCATCACCGACAACGCCGTACACAAGCACATCGGCAACATCTTCTCGAAGTTCGAGCTCACCGAGGCCGACGCGGGCCATCGCCGGGTCCGGGCCGTGCTGACCTATCTGGAAGGCCGCTGACGGCCGTACACGGCGGTGCGGCGGGCCCGTTCGGGGAACGGGCCCGCCACGTGACGCGCTACCGCTGCCGGACGCTGAGCCTCCCGGTGATCTGCACACGGTCGACGTCTCCGGTCGCCGGGTCGCGCAGGAACCGGCCGAGATACGGCAGCGCGGCGCGCGGACCGCTGCCCGACGGCGTACGGAAGGAGAGGTCCTTGCCGACGACGAGCCGGACCGGCGCCGCTCCGGCGACCGAGAGCAGGAGCCCGCCGTCCTCGGCCACGACCCGGCACGACCAGCCGCCGTTCGCGTAGTGCCCCGCGCACTCCGGCGGCGCCGCGACGGGCTCGGCGCCGTCCGTGTCGCGGGGATCGTCGCCGACCTCCAGGCCGGTCTCGCCCAGCCGCCCGAGCAGCGACTCCCACAGGCGCGCGCCGGTGCTGCCGTTGGCGGTCAGCGCCACCACGGTTCCTGTCGACGGGTTCGCGCGCAGATGGCTCCACGCGCCGTCGCCGGTGCCGTCGTGGCCGAACCAGGCCCCGTACCGCGACCATCCGGCGCCCCAGCCGCCCGCCAGCCCGTGGGCACCCACGGCGAGCTCCTCCGTGACGTCCTCGCGCATCGACCGCGCCGTCGCGGCGTCGAGCAGGGCCGCGCCTGGGCCCAGGCCCAGGTGCGCGGCGCCGAACACCGCGAGGTCGCGGGCGGAGGCGCGCAGGCCGGCGGCCGGGTCCTCCAGAGGCGGTACGGACTGCTCCGGAATGGGCCGGGGACGGCTGTCGGGGCGTACGAGATGGCCCAGGGCGACCGGCGCCGTGGCGTCGTGCCCCAGCGGGCGCAGCAGCATCGCGTGCACGGCCTCCGCCCAGTCCAGCCCGGTGATCTCCTCGACCAGGCGGCCGGCGATCAGGTAGCCCGGGTTGGAGTAGGAGAAGACCGTTCCGGGCTCGTGGACGGCCAGCTCGGCCGCGTGGCCGGCGAGCCATCTCGCGCGGGTGGTTCCGGGTGGCAGCAGCTCGGCGGTGTTGGCCGCCAGGCCCGCGGTATGGCTGAGGACCTGCCGCAGCGTGAACTCCGGGCACGCGCGCAGCTCGCCCAGCTGCTCCGCCAGGGGCTCGTCCAGATCCGCGTCGCCGTCGGCGGCCAGCAGGCCCGCGAGCGTCGCGGTGAACGGCTTGGTCAGCGATCCGAGCGGGAACGCCGTCGCGGCCGTCACCGGCCTTCCCGATCCGGCCGCCTCCTCACCGGTCTCCGCCGTGAGGAGGCGGCCGTCCCGCCAGAGCGCCAACTGCGCGCCGGGCACGCCGTGCCGGAGCGCGAGCTCCGCCAGCAACTCGTTCACCGGGCCTCCTCCGTCCCGAGGGCAGGCTCGCAGAGCCGGGCGATCGACCGCAGCGCCGCCGCGAGTTCGGAGCCGGCCCGCGCGATCGTCGCGGGCTCGTGCAGGTCGACCGAGTAGTAGAGGTCGAAGCCGAGCCGGCCGCCCTCGACCGCGCCGACCACCTCCAGAGCCTGCACGACCCGCTCGCGGTCGTCCTGTTCCTGGCCGATCGGGTCGTGGAAGGCGTGGAACAGCGAGCGGCCGGCCGTCCGGGTGATCTCCTCGGTCTGGCTGTGGTAGTTGAACAGCACCGCGGGAGGCGCGTGCTCCACCGCCGGTGTGCCGGTGGAGCCGGCGAGGTGGCGCAGGGCTCCGTAACCGAGCCCGTTGCCGGGAACGGCGCGCAGGCAGCGGCGCACCGACCGCACGACGGCGGGCCAGTCGGCCTCGTCGTCCGTCCGTCCCGGCACCTTCAGCGCGACGGGGTACGAACTGGTGAACCACCCGACGGTGCGGGACAGGTCGATGTCGTCGAAGATCTCCTCACGGCCGTGGCCCTCCATCTCGATCACCAGCCGGTCGTCGCCGGACCAGCGGCACATCGTCCAGGCCAGCGCGGAGAGCAGCACGTCGCTGACCCGGGCCCGGAACCTGCCCGGCGCCACGTGCAGCAGCGCCGAGGTCTCCTCCTTCCCGAGCCGCACCGGCATGATCCGCCGCGACGACACCACGTTCGGTCCGTGGCCGTCGGCCGGCAGCGGTGACGCCTCCGGCACCGCGTCCCAGTGCTCGGCCTGACCGGCGAAACCGCCGTCTGCCGCGTGCGCCGCGAGCCGTGTGGCCCACTGCCGGAACGAGGAGGTCTTGGCGCCCAGGTCGACCGTCTCGCCGTCGAGCGCCTGCCGGTAGGCGAGGTCCAGGTCGTGGTTGATGATCCGCCACGACACCGCGTCGATCATGAGGTGGTGCACGGTCAGGTGCAGACGCGCCCGCCGGTCCGGGCCGAGGTCGAACAGGACCGCCCGGACCAACGGCCCGGTCGCCAGGTCGAAACCCGTGTCGGCGGCCTCCGCGAGCCGGTTCATGACCTGGGGCAGCTCCTCGTCGGTCATTCCCGAGAGGTCGTGGCGCTCGAACAGCTCGCCGGTCTCGGTCGCGGCGTTCCGCTGCGCCCAGCGGCCCCCCTCGTCGCGCGTGAACCGCATCCGCAGCGCGTCGTGGTGCGCGACGACCGCCGCGAGCGCGGCCCGCAGCGCCGCCTCGTCGGCGCCCTCGGCGAGCTCGACGTGGACGGACTGGGCGAGGTGCTGCGGGGCGACCGTGTTGCGCGCGAAGAACTCGTGCTGGATCGGAGTGAGCGGCACGTCGCCGGCCTCCGCCTCCTGGACGGCGTCGACCTGGCGGTCCCGGCCGGCGGCGGCGACCAGCTGCTCGACGGTCGGGTGGCGGAACAGGTCGCTGGAGGAGACCTGCAGTCCCGCCCGGCGGCTCCTGAACACGACCTGGATGCTGAGGATCGAGTCGCCGCCGAGGTCGAAGAAGTCGTCGGTGACGCCGACGCGCTCCACGCCGAGCACCTCCGCCCAGATCGTGGCCATCGTGCGCTCGTCGGCGGTGCGCGGCTCGACCGAGGCCCGGCCGGCCGCCGAGGCCGTGGGCTCCGGCAGGGCGCGGCGGTCGACCTTGCCGTGCGGGGTGAGCGGTATCCGCTCCAGCCGGACGAACACGGCCGGGACCATGTACTCCGGAAGGCGGGCGGCCAGGTACGCGTTCAGTTCGGCCGGGTCCTGCTCCGAGACCACGTACCCGACGAGACGCCGGCGGCCCGGCTGGTCCTCTCGGACGATGACGGCCGCCTGTGCCACGTCCGGGTGCCGGACGAGCGCCTGCTCGATCTCGCCGAGCTCGATGCGGTAGCCGCGCAGCTTCACCTGGTCGTCCGTACGGCCGACGAACTCGAGCGTGCCGTCGGGACGCCAGCGCATCAGGTCGCCGGTGCGGTACATCCGGGAACCGGGCGTACCGAACGGATCCGGCAGGAAGCGTTCCGCGGTCATCGCGGGCCGGTCCCGGTAACCGCGGCACACTCCGTCCCCGGCGAGATACGCCTCCCCGGCCACGCCCACCGGGACCACCCGCAGGTCCCTGTCGAGCAGGTAGACCCGGGCGTCCGCGCTGGGCCGGCCGACCGGGACGGTCCGTCCGGGCTGCCCGCCGCGCTCGACCGGGAAGCACGTAGCGGTCACCGAGCACTCGGTGGGACCGTACGCGTTGACGATCCGCAGGCCGGGCAGCCGGTCGAGTACGCGTGCGCAGTGCGGTGCGGACAGCGCCTCGCCACCGACGACGACCTTGCGCAGCCCCGCGAGGATTCCCGGGTCGGTGTCGGCCACGGCGTGGAAGAAGCCGGCCGAGAACGACATGGCCTCCACCTCGTTGTCGCGCAGGAACTTGTCGAGTTCGTCGACCGAGCGGAAGTCGCCGGGCCGCACGGCCAGGCACGCGCCGCTCAGCAGGGTCTGCCACAGCTCGTTCTGCGCGGCGTCGAACGAGATCGAGTGGTGCTGGGCGACCGTGGCGGCGTCGCCGAAGGTGTGCTCGCCCTCGGCGCGCACCAGACGGACGAGACCGCGGTGGGTGACCATGCTCGCCTTGGGCGTGCCGGTCGAGCCCGAGGTGTAGACGAGCACGGCCAGGTTGTCCTGGACGGTCCGCGAGGGCGGCGGCCCGGCAGCGTGCCCCGGCCGCAGAGCGTCGATCTCCGGGTCGTCGACCAGCAGGACCTCGGCGCCGGTCGGCGGCAGGCCGGGCGCGAGCGCGGCGCTGGTGAGCAGCACCGGCACGCCCGAGTCACCGAAGAGATGGGCGAGGCGCTCCGGCGGGTACCCGGGGTCGAGCGGCACATACGCGCCGCCCGCCTTGAGGACGCCGAGCATGGCGGTGACCATCTCGGCGCCGCCCGGCAGGCAGATGCCCACGGGCACCTCAGGGCCGACGCCCCGCCCGACGAGAATGTGGGCGAGCCGGTCGGAGCAGGCGTCCAGCTCGGCGTAGGTGAGCCGGGTGTCGCCCGCTGCGACCGCCGGCCGGCCTGGGTGCTCGCGGGCGACCTCCGCGAAGAGCTCGTGCAGGCACCGGTCCGGATAGCCGGACGGGGTTCCGTTGAACTCCTCGGTCAGCAGGTGGTGTTCGGCACCGCGGACCATCGGCAGGTCTCGCAGCGTGGTGCCGGGTGCCGCCACCATCGCGTCGAGCATGCCGAGCAGATGACCGGCGAAGCGGTCCGCGGTGGTGTCGTCGAACAGGTGCGGGTCGTAACCGAGCCGCAGGTGGAGTCCGTCCACCATGTGCGCCACGCAGGTGAGCGGGAAGTTCGACGTCTCCAGGCCGGCCAGCGACCGCACCCCGAGACCGTGGCGCTCGGCCGCGTGCTCGTCGTACGGGAAGTTCTCGAAGACCACGCAGCTGTCGAAGAGGTCGGTGCCCGCCGGGACCGCGCCCCACTGCCGCACCTGGGCCAGGGAGACGTACTCGTACTGGCGGCCGTCGACCTGCTGCTCCTGGATCTCGCGCAGCCAGGCGCGCAGCTCGCTGCCGGGCGAGACGGTCAGCCGGGCGGGCAGTGTGTTGATGAACAGGCCGACCATCTCGTCCGAGCCCGGCAGTTCGGCGGGCCTGCCGCCCACCGTGGTACCGAAGCAGACCTGCCGGTCGCCGCTGTGACGGGACAGCAGCAGGGCCCAGGCGCCCTGGATCAGGGTGTTGACGGTGACCCGGGCCTCCCGGGCGAAGCTCTCCAGCCGCCCGGTCTCCTCCGCCGTGAGCGCGAGGTCGATGTGCCCGGTGTCGCGGGACTGGTGCGAGCGCAGCGGCGCCCGGTCGTACGGCAGGGCGGTGGGCGCGGAGAACCCGGCGAGCAGGCGGGTCCAGTACGCCTGCGCCGTGGTGGTGTCCTGCTCGCCGAGCCAGCGCACGTACTCGCGGAACGGGCGGCGCGGGAGCGGCGGCGCGACCTCGCGTCCGCTGAGCGCGGCGTGTTCCGCGAAGACCTCGCCGAGCACGTCGGCGAAGCTCCAGCCGTCGAGGAGCAGGTGGTGCGACGAGCAGCGCAGATGGACGGTGGACGCGGAGAGCCGGGCCAGGTGCAGTCGCAGCAGCGGCGGGCGCGACAGGTCCAGCGGTTCGCCCGGGGTCTCGGACAGCAGTCGGATGCGCTCCTGCTGCTGTGCCTCGGTCAGCTCCGACCAGTCCTCGACGAGGACGGGGACGCGTACGTCCCTGTGGACCACCTGCAGGGGGCGTCCGCCCTCGGCGTCGGCGATCGCCGTACGCAGCACGGGCGTGCGGTCGACGACCCGTTGCCACGCCTCGGCCAGCAGGGCGGGGTCGGTGACACCTTCGAGGACGAGCCCGACGTGGGTGAAGTAGATGTCGTCCTCGTGCGCGTCGAGCGAGTGGAACAGCAGGCCGCTCTGCATCGGTGTGAGCGGGTAGACGTCCTCGACCGTGCGGCCGTCCCCGGCGATCCGGTCGACGCCCGCCTGGTCGAGCGCGGCGAGCGGGAAGTCGGACGGGGTGCAGCCGCCGGCTCCGGCGCAGTGGGTCACGATGTCGGTGAGCGCGGCGGTGAACCGGGCCGCGAGGCCGGCGATCACCGCCTCGTCGTGCAGCGCGGCCGAGTACTCCCAGGAGAACTCCAGCCGGCCGTCGCGGACCATCCCGGTGATCTCCAGGGGGTTCGGGCGGGTCAGGTCCGGGCTGCGGTCCGGTACCGGGCTGGGCCGCCAGCCGCGCAGCAGGCCGTCGCCCGTGACCACGTCGAAGTGGCCGTGGTAGTTGAAGCCGACCTGGCAGCGGCCGCCGCCGAGGCCGGAGTCCTCGGTCAGATAGCGCAGGGCGCCGTAGCCGATGCCGGCCTCGGGGACGGCGCGCAGGGTCTCCTTGACGGCCTTGAGCCGGGTGCCCCAGTCCTCGCCCGGCACGGGCAGCACGACCGGGAAGAGCGTGGTGAACCAGCCCGCCGTACGGGACAGGTCGACGTCGTCGAAGAGGTTCTCGCGGCCGTGGCCCTCCAGCTCGACCGCGACGGCGTCGCCGCCCGTCCAGTCGGCCAGCACCGCCGCGAGCGCGGTCAGCAGGACGTCGTTGACCTGTGTGCGGTACGCCGCCGGCACGTCCCGCAGCAGCGCGCGGGTCACCTCGGCGTCGAGACCGGTCCCGACCGTGCGGGCGTTCACGAGCGTGTCCGGTGCCGCGCCGGCGACGGGCAGGGGCGGGCAGGCGGCGGACGCGGCCTCCGCGGCCTTCCAGTACGGCCGCTCGCTGTCGAAGCGGCCGGAGACGGCCGCCTCGGTCAGCCGGGCCGACCACTCCCGGAAGCCGGTGGACTTCTCCGGGAGGTCCACGATCCGGCCACGCGCGGCCTGTTCGTAGGCGAGCTCCAGGTCGGAGAGCAGCAGACGCCAGGTGACCCCGTCGGCGACGAGGTGGTGCAGCGTGACGAACAGCCGGTCGGGCTCTGGCGCACCGGAGAAGAGCACCGCCTGGAGCAGGGGCCCCTCGTCGAGCCGGAAGCCGGTCTGTGCCGCCGTGACCGCCTCACGGACCGCCCTCTCACGGGCGGGGCCGTCGAGGCCGGACAGGTCGACGGTGCGGAACGGCTCGCCCGTCCCGGCGATCGCGCAGTGCTGCCGCCAGGTCCCGTCGGCGAGAACGGCACGCAGCCGCAGCGCGTCATGGTGGCCGAGCAGCGCCGTGACGGCCGTGCGCAGGGCGGCCGGGTCGGTGCCGGGCGCGAGGTCGACGAACATCGACTGGTTGAAGTGGACGGCGCCCTCGGGGTACTGCTCGAAGTACCAGCGCTGCACCGGGGTGAGCGGCACGTCCCCGGTCGCGGGGGCGGCCGTACGCGGCGCCGGCTGGTCCGCGACCTGCACGAAGGCGGCCAGTTCGGCGACGGTCTGGTGCAGGAAGATCTGCTTGGCGGTCAGGCGCAGGCCTGCCCGCCGCGCCTTCGACACGACCTGTAGCCCGACGATCGAGTCGCCGCCGAGCTCGAAGAAGTTGTCGCCGACGCCGACCGTGCCCGGCCGGAGGCCCAGCACCTGTGCCCAGATCGCGGCGAGTTCGGACTCGGTGTGGTTGCGCGGCGCTATGTGGTTCCCGGTGGCGTGGTCGGTGACCGCCGGAGCCGGCAGCGCCTTGCGGTCGAGCGTGCCGCTCGGTGTCATCGGAAGCTCGTCGAGGACGACGAGGGCGGAGGGTATAGCCGGGTCGGGCACGATCCCCGCGAGGAAGGCGCGCAGCTCGGTGAGGGTGGGCGCGGCACCGTCCGCGAGGAGGTATCCGACGAGCCGGTCACGGCCGGCCGTGTCGGCCCGTACCGCGGCGGCCGCCGCGGCGATGCCGGGGTGCCGCAGCATGGCGGCCTCGACCTCGCCGAGTTCCACCCGGAAGCCGCGGACCTTGACCTGGTCGTCCGCGCGGCCGAGGTACTCCAGGTTGCCGTCGGGGCGCCAGCGCCCGATGTCGCCGGTGCGGTAGAGCCGCCCGCCCGTGAACGGGTCGTCGAGGAAGCGCTGCGCGGTCAGCTCGGGCCGGTTCCAGTAGCCTTGTGCCACACCGTCGCCGCCGATGTGGATCTCGCCGGGTACGCCGACGGGTACCGGGCGCATCCGGGCGTCGAGCACGTAGGTGCGGGTGTTGCCCAGCGGCCGGCCTACCGGCACGACCGCCGCACCGCCCGGAGCGCCGGCCCGCAGCTGGTATGTCGTGGAGTCCACGGTGGTCTCCGTGGCGCCGTAGTTGTTGGTGACGACCGCGTCGGGGGGCAGCAGCTCCAGGACCGCGGCCGCGTCGTCGGCCAGCCAGGCCTCCGAACCGACCGCGAGGACGCGCAGCGAGTCCGCCCGGCCGCCGGTCCAGGACAGCTCCTGGGCGACCGCCTTGGCCAGCGACGGGGTGGTCACCAGCAGCTGGGGGCGGGCCTCGGCGATCAGTGCGGCCAGCGCGGGCGGGTCGGTGATCACCTCCGCCGGGCAGATCACCATCTCGCCGCCGTACATCGCGGACATCAGGAAGTCGCCGAGGAACAGGTCCACGGCGAGGCTGGACACCGACAGGGAACGGCCCCGCAGCCCGGTCAGGTCGTAGCGGGCGTCCCAGGCGCGCATCATGTGGACGGCGTTGCGGTGACTGACCATCACGCCCTTCGGGCGGCCGGTCGAGCCCGAGGTGTAGACGACGTACGCGAGGTCGTCGGGCCCGGCGGCCGTGGCGGGCGGTGTGGCGGGGTGGCGGGCGATCGCGTCCTGGTCGGTGTCGAGCCGGATCGTGGTCCAGGCGCCCTCACCCACCGCCCCCGAGTCGGTGATCAGCACCGGAGCCCCGGCATCGCCGAGCATCATCGCCAGCCGTTGCGCGGGGTGTTCGGGGTCGAGCGGCACGAACGCCCCACCGGACTTGAGCACGGCCAGCAGCGCGACCATCGCGTCCACGCCCCGGTCGAGGCAGACGCCGGTCAGCACACCCGGGCGGACGCCGGCCGCGACCAGGTGGTGCGCGAGCCGGCCCGCCCGCGCGGCGAGCTCGGCGAAGGTGAGCCGTCGGCTGCCGTCGCTCACCGCGACGGCGTCCGGCGTCCGGGCCGCCTGCTCGTCGAAGATCTGGTGCAGGGTCCGCGCGGCCGGTGCCGCGAGGGCGGGGCCCTGCCAGTCGGCGGTGAGCGTCCGCAGCTCGTCGGCCGGCAGCATGGACAGACCGGCGAGCGGGGCGGCGGGCTCCTCGGACACCGCGCGCAGCAGTGTGACGAGGTGGCCGCCGAGCCGCTCGACGGTCGCCCGGTCGAACAGGTCGGTGCTGTATTCCAGGTAACAGACGAGCGAGGACGCGTCCTCGTAGAAGTCGAACGTGAGGTCCAGTTTCGCGACGTCGACCGGCGGCTGGATCTCGGTGACGTCAAGCCCCTGGAAGGCCGGCAGCGTGTCGGCCATGTTCTGCAGGTTGACCATCACCTGCACCAGCGGCGGCCTGGACGCGTCCCGCTCGGGGCGCAGCGTGTCGACGAGGCGCTGGAAGGGGACCTCGTCGTGGGCGAACGCCTCCAGCAGGCCGGTGCGTACGTCGCCGAGCAGTTCCGTGAACGACAGCGACTCCTCGACCTGGGAGCGCAGCACCACGGTGTTGATGAAGAAGCCGATCAGGTTCTCCAGCTCGGGCCGCGGCCGGCCCAGCGTGACCGTGCCGACCGCCACGTCGGGTTCGCCGCAGTACCGGGCCAGCAGCACCTTCGTGACCGTGACCAGGGCCATGAACAGCGTCGCGTCCCTCCCACGGCTCAGCTCCCGCAGCCGGCTCAGCACGTCGGCGGGGATCTCCACCGGCAGGGTCGCGCCCGCGGGTGTACGGACGGGGGGCCTCGGCCGGTCGGTGGGCAGGTCGGCCGTGCGCATCCCCGCGAGGCGGTCGCGCCAGTAGCCGAGCTGCTCGTCGAGCGTCGTGGACCGCTCACGCTCCCAGACGGCGAAGTCGGCGTACTGCACGGGCACGGGCGGCAGGGACACCGCGGCGCCGCCGGCCACCGCCTCGTAGGCGGCGGCCAGTTCGCCGAGCATCCGCCCGGTCGACCAGCCGTCGCAGACGATGTGGTGCATGGCTAGTACGAGCACGTGCTCGCGGGCGTCCACGCGCAGCAGCGCGGCCCGCAGGAGCGGCCCACGTCGCAGGTCGAACGGTGTGTTCATCTCCGCCGCGAGGAAGCGCTCGACCGTCGCCTCCGCGTCGGGCCCCGCCATGTCGACGATCGGCAGTGCCCGGTCGGTGTGCTCGTGCACGACCTGGACGCCACGGCCGTCGACCGCGTCGAACGTGGTGCGCAGCATCTCGTGCCGGCGCACGACCTCGTCGAGCGCGGCGCCGAGCGCCGTGGCGTCGAGCTCGCCGCGCAGCCGCAGCGCGCGCAGCGTGTTGTACTCGGCGCTGTCCGGCTCCAGTTCGGCCAGGAACCAGAGCCGTTCCTGCGCGGAGGACATCGGCAGCAGGCCGTCCCGGGGGGCGGCCGGGATCGGCCGGTCCCCGGACACGGACTCTCCGGCCAGGCGGCGCAGCAGCTCCGCCTGCAGGTGCGCCGGTACGGACGCGAACTTCTCGTCGGGCTGGGTCATCGTCTCTCCCTGGGTCAGATCCGGCCGGGCGCTTCGGCGCCGGAGACGGCGGCCAGGCTCGCGAAGACGCGCTCCTGGACGACTCCGGCGAGGTCGCTCACTTGACGGTGCTCGAACAGGTCCCTCGGGGAGACCGGCACGCCGAACGCCGAACGCATGCGAACGGCCAGGCGGATCGCGTTGACGGAGTCGCCGCCGAGGTCGAAGAAGCTGTCGTGCGTGCCCACCCGGGGCACGGCCAGCACCTCGCCCCAGATACGGCAGACCGCCTCCTCGGTCGGGCCGACGGGTGCCACGTACGCGTCCTCGTCCGGGCGGACCTGTGCCGTGGGCAGCGCCGCCCGGTCGAGCTTGCCGTTGCGGTTGACCGGCAGCACCGTCAGCGGCACCACGGCGGCCGGGACCATGTAGGCGGGCACATGCCGGGCGACGTGTGCGCGCAGCTCGTCCGCGGCGGGCACGCCGGCACGCGGCACGACGTACGCGACGAGCCGCTTGCCGGCCCCGTCGGCCTGCACGACGACCGCGGCCTCGGCCACCGCCTCGTGCAGCAGCAGTACGTTCTCGACCTCGCGGGGCTCCACCCGGAAACCGCGGATCTTGACCTGGTCGTCCGCCCGGCCGGCGAACTCCAGCGTGCCGTCGGGGTTCCAGCGGACCAGGTCGCCTGTGCGGTACAGCCGGGTGCCCGGCCCGCCGAACGGGTCGGCCACGAAGCGCTCCGCGGTCTGGCCCGGCCGCCCGATGTAACCGCGGCCCACGCCGTCGCCGCCGAGGTAGAGCTCTCCCGTGACGCCGGGCGGCACGGGGCGCAGCCGGTCGTCGAGGACGTAGGCGCTGGTGTTGGCGATCGGTCTGCCGATCGGGACGTTGTCGTACCGGGCTCCGGGCTCCACGGCGAACTGCGTCGCGGCCACCGCGCATTCGCTGGGTCCGTACCCGTTGAGCAGGCGGCGGCCTGGTGCCCACACGGCGGCGAGGTCCGCTGTGAGGACCTCGCCGCCGCTGTTGACGGACTCGAGGTTCGGCAGCTCCGCCGGGTCGAGCACCCGCAGCACGGTCGGCGGCCCGGTGACCGCGTGGACGTCGGCCTCGCGCAGCTGCTCGATGAGTTCGGCACCGCCGTAGGTCCCGGTGGCCGGGGGAGCGACCAGCGTGGCGCCGCCCGCGAGCGTGCTCAGCAGCACGAGCGAGGCGGCGTCGAAGCTCATCGGGGTGAGCTGGAAGATCCGGCTGCCCCGGCGCACGTGCAGGGGGACGAACGCCTCGACGGTGTTGACCATGGACCGGTGCTCGACCATGGTGCCTTTGGGCTTTCCGGTCGAGCCCGAGGTGTAGACCGTGTACATGAGATCGCGGGGGCTGCCGTGGTCGGGCGGGGCGGTCGCCGGCCGGGTGGCGATGACCGGCCAGTCCTCGTCGAGCAGCACGAGCGGGGTGGCCGTGCCCGCGAAGACGCCGAGGTGGCGGGTGTGGGTGAGCACCACCGCCGGCCGCGCCTCCTCCAGGATCGCGGCGGTGCGCGCGGCCGGGTAGTCGGGGTCGATCGGTACGTACGCGCCACCGGCCTTGAGCGCGCCGAGGACGCCGACGACCAGGTCGGGGCCGCGCTCGACGGACACCCCGACGAGCACGTCCGTGCCGACACCGAGGCCGGTCAGGTGGTGGGCGAGCCGGTTGGAGCGCTCCTCGACCTCGGCGTAGGTGAGCCGGTCCCCGCCGCGCTCGACCGCGACGGTGTCCGGCCATCGGGCGGCGCGCTCGCTGATGAGCTGGTGCATGCGGCGCTGGTTGGAGTACTCGGAGGGAGCGGCCACGCCCCACTCACCGAGGACGGTCTCCCGCTCGGCGCCGGTCAGGGCGGTCACGTCGCCGATGGTCGGCGCGGATCCGGCCGCCAGTGTGTCCAGCACCGTGATCAGACGCGCGGCGACCCGCTCCACGGTGGCGGGATCGAATATCGTCTCGTCGTAGAGCAGCCGCATGACCAGCGACTCGTCGGGGAACACGCTCAGCGCCAGGGGGTAGCTGGTGGCGAACTCGACATCGAAGGCGCGGATCGCCGTCCGGTCGAACGGATAGTTCTGGAAGACCACGGCGGTGTGGAACAGCGCGGCCCCGGGCTCCACGTCCGCGAAGGACTGCACGCGGTTGAGCGGGGCGTGCCCGAACTCCCGCGCCGCTGCCTGCTCGCGCTGCAGTTCCGCGAGCCACGGCAGGGTCTGCTCGTCGTCGTCCACCCGGACCCGGACGGGCTGGGTGTTGATCATCATGCCGACCATCGACTCGATGCCGGGCAGCTCCGCCGGCCGCACCGCCGTGCTCGTGCCGAAGCAGACGTCGCGCTCGCCGCTCAGCCGTGCCAGCAGGACCGCCCACGCCCCCTGGACCAGGGTGTTGGGGGTCAGCCCGGTGCGCCGCGCGTACGCCGACACCCGCGCGGCGGTCTCCGCCGGGGCCGTCACCGCCACCGACTTCCTGGCCGTGGGCCGGTGGCCCTCGGGCGGCTGCCGGTCGCCGGGCACGGCCACCGGGCTCGTGAAGCCGGCCATCCGGCCGCGCCAGTAGGCGTCGGCGGCGTCCAGGTCCTGGTCCGCGAGCCAGTGGACGAAGTCCTGGAACTCGGGCCGTGTCCGCAGCGGCTCGCCGCGGTATCCGTCGAGCACGTCCTGGAGCAGCTCCGCGGAGCTCCAGCCGTCGGTGAGCACGTGGTGCATCGTCCAGACGAGCTGGACGGAGTCCTGGCCGAGCCGCACGATCGTGACCCGGCTCAGCGGTGCACGGGTGAGGTCGACACCGGTGGCGCGGTCGGCGTCGAGCAGCTCCCGCAGTCGCGCGGGGTGTTCCGCCTCCGGCAGGGCGCTCCAGTCGAGGTGGGCCACGGGCAGCGTGACCTCGTCCCTGACGAGCTGTACGGGCTCCTCGACGTCGGCCCAGCGGAGCTGGGTCCGCAGCACCGCGTGCCGTTCCGTGGCCTCCTGCCAGGCCCGGCCGAGGCCGCGGGGGTCGGGGACGTCGCCGAGCCGGACGACGAACTGAACCAGGTGCAGCGCCGGGTCGTCGAGCATGAGGGCGTCGAAGAGCATGCCGCTCTGCATGGGGGTCAGGGGGTAACTGCCCGACCGTGGCGAGCCGTTCGGCGCCGCGGGTCCTTCGTCGAGCCGCTTCGCCGCGCCGGCCAGCGCCTCGACCGTCGGGTTGGCGAAGACGTCGGCCGTGCTCAGCACGAGTCCCCTGGCCCTGGCCCTCGCGGCGACCTTCATGGTCAGCACGGAGTCGCCGCCGAGGGCGAAGAAGTCGTCCCTCACGCCGACCCGTCCGACGCCGAGCGTCTCGGCCCAGATCGCGGCGAGCTCGCGCTCGGCGTCCGTACGCGGCGCGCTGTACGCCTCCGTGTCGTCGGCCGGGGGCTCGGGCAGCGCGGACCTGTCCACCTTGCCGTTGGCGTTGACCGGCAGCCGGTCCATCCGGACGATGCGCGCGGGCACCATGTAGCCCGGCAGGTGTTCGGCCAGCCGGTCGAGCAGCTCACGCTCGGAGAGGGGCCCCGGCCCCGTCGGGTAGGCGACGATGCTGCGTGTCGGGCCGCTGTCCCGCACCACCACCACGGCGTCGGTGACGCCCGGGCAGTCGCGCAGCGCGGCCTCGATCTCGCCCAGCTCGATCCGGAACCCCCGGATCTTGACCTGGTGGTCGCTGCGGCCGAGGAACTCGATGAGCCCGTTCCCGGTCAGGCGCACCCGGTCGCCGGTCCGGTAGAGGCGGCCGCCGGACGCGAACGGGCTGGCCACGAAACGCTCGGCGGTCAGCGCGGGGCGCCCCGAGTAGCCGCGGCCCGTGCCGTCGCCGGCCAGGTACAGCTCGCCGGCACCGCCCGCGCCGACGGGCCGCAGCCGCTCGTCGAGCACGTACGCCTCGGTGTCTTCGAGGGCCGTGCCGATCACCGTGGCCCGGGCCGGCACCCGCTCGTTCGGTGTCGTCCGGTGCGCCGTGGCGAAGACCGTGCACTCGGTCGGGCCGTACACGTTGACGAGAGTGATGTCGGGGCAGGCGCGCCGCACCCGCTCCATGGCGGCCGCCGACGGGACCTCGCCGCCGGCCCATATCTCGCGCAGCCCCGCGAAACAGCCGGGCAGCTCCTCGGCGAAGAGCCGGAACAGCGCCGCGGTCAGGAAGACCGCGTCGGGGCGGTGCTCGGCGACGAGCCCGGCCAGCCCCTGCGCGGTCAGCTCCGCGGGCCCGATGACGACGCGGCCTCCGTCGAGCAGCGGAAGCCAGACCTCGTACGTGGAGGCGTCGAAGGCGAGCGGCGCGTTGAACAGCGTGACGCGGCCGAAGGCGGCACGCACGTGGGGCTCCTGGGCCAGCGCCACGATGTTGCGGTGGGTGATGGACACGCCCTTGGGCCGACCCGTCGACCCCGAGGTGTGCATGACGTAGGCGAGCTGTTCCTCGTCGACGGTCACGTCGGGGGCGTCGGGGCGGCGGCCCGTGTCGGCGCCGTCCACGACGAGCACGGGCGGCCCGGCGGTCGCCGCCCGGCCGGCGGTCGACCGGTCGGCGATCAGCGCGACCGCGTCCGTCTCGGCGAGCAGCCGGCGGATCCGGTCCTCGGGGTAGCTCTCGTGCAGCGGCACGTAGACCCCGCCGGCCTTGAGCACGGCGAGCATGGCGACGACGGTCTCCGCCGAGTGGCCCGAGCGGCCCGTCAGCATGCCGACCCGCGACTCGGCGGTCACCCCGGCGGTGACGAGGAGGTGGGCCAGGTGGTTGGCGCGCTCGTCCAGCTCGCCGTACGACAGGGTCGTGCCGGCGTCGACGACCGCGGGCGCGTCGGGGTCCTGCCGGGCACGCGCGGCGACGAGGTGGTGGACGGCCCGGTTCTCCGGGCGGGCGGGTGCTTTGCCAGGACTGTGGGACATGCTCGACCCTCCACTAGAGACACGCGGGGCGCGCTTCTGCCGACGGTCGAGCTTGGCCTGCGAAGGCGTACCGGCTCCACGTTCTTGAGCGGTGAGGAAACTGCCCGCCCGGTGCGTGTCCTCCGCGGGACGCCCGGCACAAGCCCGTGCCCTCCGCGGAACGCCCGGCACGGGTCCTTCGCGGCACGCGCGGAACGCCCGGCAGGGCTCCCGGGCCTGACGCGCGAAACAGGTGAGGCGTGGCCGGAGCCACGCCTCACCCGCGACAGCGGTCGGAAGCCCTAGGGTCTTTCGTTCGGGTCAGGCTGGATCAGGGAGCGGGGTCTGGTGCCGTGCCTCGCAAGGCGACGACAACGCCGCGAGGTGCGGTGCCAGGGCACGCGAGCCCAGCCTGACCCGAACGAGAGGCCCTACCTCACTCGGCCCGCGCGATCGCCTCCACGGCCGGGGGCCGCAGTGCGAGCCTGGCCGGCAGCATCACGGCGGGCCAGGCGATCACCGCGGCCGTGATCACGATGCCGAGGTAGGTCAGGGGCGGGACGGAGGGGACCACCGAGTGGCGTATCGCGTAGCTCATCCCGATCAGCGACGGCAGCGCCGCGATCGTGCCGACGACGACCGCGCAGAGCACGATGAGGCCCGCCTCCTTGCGCATCATCGACCGGACCTGACTGGTCCGGGTGCCGACAAGGCGCAGCAGGGCGAACTCGCGTCTCCGTGAGATCGTCGCCATGACCAGCGTGTTGACGACGGCGATGGCGAGATAGCCGAGCAGTACGGCGTTGAGCACGAGGCTGATCCCGGTGTCCGCGCCGCCGTCGGTCGGTGCGGCGGTGACCGCCGCGGCGTCGCGCACGCTCACCGTCGGGTGGTCCTTCAGCGCCGCGCCCAGGTCCGTCTCCCGGTCGGAGTTGACCATCAGCCACTGGTCGAGGTGGTCGGTGGTGTGCGCGACGACCACGTCGTGGGGCAGCGTGACGTCGCCGAAGCCGAGCCCGTTCTCGTAGACGGCGACCACCTCGGACTTCTGGACGGTGCCGTCGCCGAGGTGCACGTCGACATGGCCGCCCACATCCGCGCCGACCGTCCCGGCGACGAGGCGGCTGAGTGCGACCGTGGACCCGGTGAGACCGCCCAGGTCACCGCGGAGCACGTCCAGTTCCATGGTGCCCGGTACGGCCGCGGGGTCGACCCCCTGCGCCGTGGAGATCCGGTACTGGACGCTGTCACCGTCGGGCCAGGTGAGGATCGTGGAGGTCCGGGCGACCGGGCTGACCGTACGGACGCCGGGGACGTCCCGGAGCGCCTCGGCCAGGCCGGGTGAGATCCCCGCACTGTCGGAGGTCACCACATGGTCGGCGATCACGCCGTCGACGGCCTGGTCGTGCGCGGTCGCGGCGAGTGTCGTGGCGCTGAAGAGCTGTGCGGACGCCATGGTCACGCCCATGATCAGCGGGGTGGTGGCGGCGCTGAGCCGGCGGGCCCTGGCCCGGGAGTTGGCGATGGCGAGGAACCGGGTGACGTCACCCTGGCGGCGGCCGAGCAGCGTCGCGATGCCCCCGAACAGCCTCGGGCCGAGCAGGCCGACGGCGATCACCAGGAGCAGGGCGGAGCTGGCGGCGCCGTCGATGGCCGCCTCGCCGGGCAGCGCGATCGGCAGCACGATCGCGACGGCCAGGCCCGCGGGCACGAGCAGTACGCCGAGCGTGAGCCGGACCCAGCCGAGCTTCTTCGGTTCCACGGCCACGTCGCCGAGCGCCTCGACGGCACTGACCTTCGCCGCGCGCCGGGCCGCGAGCCACCCTCCGATCCGGGCCGCGACGACACAGATCAGCAGGGCGGACAGCACGGGCAGCGGCGTGATCACCAGCGAGAATCCGGACGGCAGCGCACCGGCCGCAGTGAACACGGTGTGCAGCAGCATGGCGAGCAGGATCCCTGGCACGGCGCCGAGCACGGCACCGGCCCCGCCGACGAGCACGGCCTCGCCGCCGATCATGCGCAGCACCTGCCGGGGGGTGGCGCCGACGGCCCGCAGCAGGGCGAGCTCGCGGCGGCGCTGCTGCACCGACAGGGCCAGCGTGCCGGCGACCACGATGATCACGAGCAGGATCATGGTGGCGCCGAACGCGCTGGCCACCTCGATGACGAAGGCCCGCATCTGTCCGACGTCGAGCGTCTCGACGTCGCTGCGGTCGTCGCCGGTGTACGTGGCCACGCCGGGCACGGCCTTCTCGATCCGGTCGGCGAGGCCGCCCTCGTCGGTCCCCTTCGCGGCCAGCACGCCGACCGCGTCGATGCTGTCGGTGGCGCCGTGGAGCCGGGCGGCGCGGTCGTCGGTGAAGAAGACCGCGGACTGCCGGTCGAGGGAGACCTCGGGCTCGGCGACACCGCTGACCCGGTACGTCCCCGGTTCCGACCCGGTCACGAGCGTGACCGTGTCCCCTTCGGCGACCCCGGCCCGCCGGGCGAGGTCGCTGTCGAGCACGACGTCGTCGGCCGCTCGTGGCCGGGTGCCCGAGCTGAGCGTGAACGGTGCCAGCACCGAGGCGGACCAGCCGTGCCCGTACACGGGCGGGCCGTCGAGTACGGAGTCCTTCTCGATGACGGACATGCGGACACTGACGTCCCCGACGGCGGACTCGACACCGTCGACCGCGGCGATCTTCGCGACGGTGCCGGAGGGCAGCCTCACCCGCTCGGAGAGCCGCGGGTCGGCGTCGCCCTCGACGGGCATGGCCTGGTAGCCGCCGACGACCACGTCCGCCCGGTGGTACCGCTCGGCCGGGACTCCCGAGCTGATGCCGGTCTCCAGCAGGACACCGCAGGCGGTGATCACGGCGGAGCCGACCCCGACGGCGACCAGCACGGCCGCGAAGCCGCCCTTGCGTCCGCGGATCGTGCTCCAGGCCAGCGAGAGGTTCTGGCGCGAGAGGGTGCGGACCTTCTTCTTCGCCTTCTTCGTCTTCCTGGCCTTCTCGGCCGCCGGCGGATCCACCGCCTCGGCCACGCTCCCGCGGCTCACCACTCACCCAGCCTGGTCATCCGGTCGGCGACCTTCTCCGGCGTCGGCCCGACGAGCTCGCCGGCCAGCCGGCCGTCGGCCAGGAAGGTCACCGAGTCCGCGTGCGAGGCGGCCACCGGGTCGTGGGTCACCATCACCACGGTCTGGCCGGTCCGGTCGACGACCTCCCGCAGCAGTTGCAGGACCTGCCTGCCGGTACGGGTGTCGAGGGCGCCCGTGGGCTCGTCGGCGAAGATCACGTCGGGTCCCGTGATGAGGGCGCGGGCGATGGCCACGCGCTGCCGCTGACCGCCGGAGAGCTGCCCGGGGAAGCGGTCACCCATGTCGGCGAGCCCTACGTTCGCCAGCTCGTCCCGCACCCGGTCGGCGGGGACCGGGGTGCCGGCCAGCCGGAACGGCAGGCCCACGTTGTCGGCGACGGTGAGCGGGTCGAGCAGGTTGTACGTCTGGAAGACGAAACCGACCCGTTCCCGGCGGATCTCGGTGAGCTCCTCCTCGTCCAGGCCGGTCAGGCGGGTGTCGCCGAGGGTCACGCCACCCTTCGTGGGCTGGTCGAGACCCGCCGAGCAGTGCAGGAACGTGCTCTTACCCGAGCCGGAGGGACCCATGATGGCGATGAACGTCCCGTGCGGCACCCCCATCGTCACGTCGTCCAAGGCTGTGACCGCATTGCGGCCGGAACCGTAGACTTTTGTCACGGATTCCAATAAGAGAGCATACCTACTGGTCACTGCACACCCTTTCCCCGTTTGCCGGAACGGTACCGGCCTACGCCCTCTTCGATCAACCCGGGTCCGGCGGAAAAGCGATTTTGAGCCGCGTCCGAAACCCTGCGAATAACGGCCGCCACCTTCGCTTTTCTTTTCGATCCGGCTTTCCCGGCGGTCCGCCCGGCCAGATCTCGACGTCCGGTAAACGGCCTTTCGACGGTAATGACCGGGTGAGGTACGGACTCGGCGACCACGGGGCCCGTGCTGCGTGCGGGTACGCCCGTCCGGCCTCCGGCACCGATGACCAGTGGTAGCCGCGGCCGCCTTCTCCCCGGCCTCCCCCAGCCGGATCGCACACCACGGACGGAACACGGGGCCCGTGAAGCGGCTCCGAACTGGGGGTTTCGCTCTGCGGTCAACAAGATGGCCGATCCCCCGTGCACGCCGAAATACTTCTCGACGACCCCGGAGGATTATTTACCGCCGGGTAATGGGCGTACCACGTCCGGAAATCTCGGCGGCCGCGTCGAAAACTCGCCGCGCCGGTAACGCTTGAAATTCCCTTGCATCGATGGGCAGCGAAAACAATGATTCCTGCGAATCTGGAACGCGCCGTCTACGGAATGTACGCCACCCACGCTCTGAGCGTCGCGGACCGGCACGGCGTCTTCGGGCACCTGACACGACACAGCGGCGACAGCGCCGGAAAGACGGCGGCCGCCCTGGCCGTCGACGAGGACACCCTGGAGCGGCTCCTGCTGGTGCTGTCCTCCTTCGGCGTCCTCGACTCGGACGGCGAGGGTTACTCGCTCGCGGCGGGCGTGCGGCCTTACGTGGACCGCGACGACCCCCGCTGTCTGATGGGGTTCGTCGACCACCTGACCGGCGGCACCGCCGAGCAGTTCGGGCGGCTGAGCAGCTACCTGGACGCGGGCAAGGCCGAGACCGACCGGGAGACACCGGCTCCGTTCGACGCCATCTACCGCGACGAGGAGTCGGTGGGACGCTTCCTGAACGCGATGTGGGGCCTGAGCCACCACGTCTCGCACGAGCTCGCCGCCCTGGCCGACCTGAGCGGTTCCCGGCAGCTGATCGATGTGGGCGGAGCCAGCGGGCCCTTCTCGGTGGCGGCCCTGAGCGCCTTTCCGCAGCTGCGCTCGACCGTGTTCGACCTTCCACAGGTCGCTCCGCACCTGGCCGCCCGGGCGACCGAGCACAAGCTGGGCGACCGGCTGGACTTCGCGGCCGGCGACTTCTTCCGCGACCCGCTGCCGGCCGGCGACTGCTTCGCCTTCGGCTACATCCTGTCCGACTGGGACGACGAGACCTGCGCGTCGCTGCTGCGCAAGGCGTACGAGGCGTGTCTCCCGGGCGGCCGGGTCCTGGTCATGGAGCGGCTCTTCGACGACGACCGGGGTGGCCCGCTCGCCACGGCCGTCATGAACCTCTCCATGCACTTCGAGACCCAGGGCCGGCACCGTACGGCGGCCGAGTACCTGGACCTGCTGCGTGCCGCCGGCTTCGAGGACGGCACGGTGCGGCGCTCCAGCGGCGACAAGCACCTCGTCGTCGGCGTGCGCGCCGAGAGCGGGTCCGAGCGGTGAGCGCCGTACGCGCCGTCGCCCCGCCCCGCTCACGGGAGCTGCCCGCGGCCTGCGCCGAGCTGGCCGGCCGGCTGCACGCGACGCCCCTCGCCGAACTGCCCGACGACGAGATCCTCCGGCTGTCCGAGCGCTACGACGCGGCGGTGACCGGGCCCGACACCGACGAGAACGAGATCCTGCGGCTGCTGACCCGGCAGTTCAGCCAGCGCCTCGACATACCCGAGTACTACCGCTACACCGGGATGCACGTGGCCGGCTGGTACCTCTCCCGGCGGGACGATCCGTACGAGGCGAGCCTGCTGCTCATGCACGCGCTCGTGGCCGACCTGGTCGCACTGGAGGGGCGCGAGGCCGGGCTGCACGAGACCACGGCCGAGGAGGGCGCGGAACGCGTGCGCCGGCTGGAGGCCGTGCTCGGCCACCTGAGCAGATCCCCTCTCGACGGCCCGGACCGCACCATGGCGAGCGCCGAGCTGGTCCGGCTCTCCGGCCATGACGACGCGCTGGTCCGTGACCTGCTGGTGGTCAACCGCTGTTCCGGGTTCCGCCGGTCGGACAAGCACGACGAGCACATCTTCATGCGCTCCGTGCAGACGTGCGAGATCGTCTTCTTCCTCGTCCGCTGGACCGCGCGCCGCGCGACCGAGGCCATCGGCCGCGACATCGGCGAGTACGCCCTGCGGATGAGCCAGTTCACCTCGGCGGCCGAGCTGCTGAACATCGTCTTCCACGCACTCCGGACGCTGACCCCGGAGCTCTTCATGGGCTTCCGGGACGCGACCGGGAACGCCAGCGCGGTCCAGTCGCTGAACTACCACCTGATGGAGCTGGTGGTGTACGGCTACGACGGACGTAAGGCCGAGATCTACGAGCGGTTCGCGCACCTGGCCCCGGTCGGCAGCCCGCTGCTGCGCGAGTTCACGTCCCTGCGGGACGCCGCGACCGGTTCCCGGGACGCCGATGTCCGCGAGGCGTTCGCCGCCGGCGAGACGCCTCTGCACACCTGGCGCGGCCGGCACTACGGCTTCGGCCGCCGCTATCTCCCGGAGATGACCGGGTCCGGCGGCACCGAGGGTGCCGGCTACCTCAAACGCTTCGTCGGAAAGACCGGACTCGCCTCCGGCGCCCGTACCGACGATGCCGAGCAATTGCTCGTCCAATTCGCCTTCTGCTGACCGGAGGTCACCCGATTCCTATCCCGGCGCCCGGGCGCCGGTGAGTCCCGGCACACGCCGTGGCTCCAAGCACGCTTCACCCGACACTCCCCTGAGAGGTGCTTGTGAACAGAATTATGCCGTCGGTCTCCGCGGAGAACCTGACCCAATTCGAGACCCTCGCCCTGGCCAGTTCGATGAATCTCGCCGACGGGCACGCCCGCCAGCAGCTCACGGCCGCACAGAGCAAGATCGTCGCCGAGCTGCCCAGCATGTGGGCCGAGGCGGCCCTGCGCCCGGTGGCCGAGATCGAGCAGGAGGCCGCCGAGTCGTTCTTCGGCATGCTCGGCCAGCACAGTCATCCGTTCGACGCCGGACGGACGCTGAGCTGCTACTCGTCCTCGCTGGCCATGGAGATCCTCGCCCGGTCGCTGGTCGCCACGTCGGACGCGGTGGCGCTGCTCCACCCCACGTTCGACAACATCCCCGACATCCTGCGCGGGGTCGGCCTCCGGCTCGTCCCGGTCGAGGAGGAGCAGGCACACGACGAGGACCTGCCGGCGGAGCTGCTCGAACAGGTCGGCTGTGTCTTCATCACCACGCCGAACAACCCCACCGGCCGGGTGATGACCGAGGGCCGCCTGCGCAGGCTCGCCGAACAGTGCGCCGAGCACGGTGTGGTGCTGGCCCTGGACACCTCGTTCCGGGGGTTCGATCCCGACGCCCAGTTCGACCACTACGCCGTGCTCGAAGCGAGCGGCTGCCGCTGGGTGGTCATCGAGGACACCGGCAAGCTGTGGCCCACGCTGGAACTCAAGATCGGCTGGCTGGTCCGCTCCGAGAACGTGGACCTGCCCATCGAGAAGATCCACTCGGACATCCTGCTCGGCACCTCACCGCTGATCCTGCTCATGGTGAAGCGGTTCTCCGACGACGGGGCGGACGGCGGCCTGACCGAGCTGCAGCGCACGATCGCCGACCACCGGGCCCTCGTGCGCGGTGAGTTCGCTGACGTGCCGGACATCAGCTTCGTCGACGACCACGCCCGGGTCAGCGTGGAGCGCCTGCACGTCGGCTCGCGAACGGGCATGGACGTCTGGTCGGCGGTCCGCTCCCAGAGCCTCTACGTGCTGCCCTGCCAGAAGTTCCACTGGGCGAGACCGCACGAGGGCGAGCGGATGCTGCGCCTGGCCCTGTCCCGGAACCCTTCCACCCTGCTCGCCGGTGCGCGGGTGCTGCGCTCGGCCCTGCTGGACACGCTGGAGCTGCAGGGCTGATGGTCCGACCGGACACGACGGTCTCCCCGCTCCCGCACGCCCGTTGGTGGCGTGCGGGGGTGGTGCAGGCCGTCTCCCCGCCCGGGGTCATCGACCTCGGACCCGGCTACCTGGAGCCGGGCCTGCTGCCGGTCGACGAGGTGCTTCCGCTCTACGCGGAGGCGCTCACCGAATTCGGTCCCGCGGCGCTCGGCTACGGCGCCAACGCCGGAGCCGATCCGCTCCGCGCCCTGCTGGCAGCCCGGCACGGCTGCGCAGCCGAGGAGATCATGGTCACCGCCGGCACCTCGCAGGCGCTGACCTTGCTGTGTACCGTCCTCGGCCGGCCCGGCCGGTCCGTCGTGGTGGAGCGGACATGCTACGACCTGGGCCGGAGCATCATGACCGACCACGGTCTTCGCCTGCGCGAGGTGGACGCCGACGGTGAGGGCGTACGGCCGCGGTCCCTCGACCGTGCCCTGTCCCTGGGCGACGACGTGGCGTTCGTCTACCTGACGCCGACCTTCCACAATCCGACCGGCACGGTCGCGGGCGAACAGCGCCGCAGGGAGCTGCTCGCGGTCGCCGCCCGGCACGGCGTGCCGATCGTGGAGGACGACGCGTACGGGGAACTGAACCTGGACCGCCCCGCACCGCCGCCCTCGCTCGCCGCGCTGGCCGGACGGCGGGGCGTGATCCGGCTCGGGTCGTTCGCCAAGACCCTCGGCCCCGGCCTGCGGCTGGGCTGGCTGGAGGCCGAACCCGGCGTCGTCGGGACCCTGACCGGCCGCGGGCAACTGGTCAGCGGCGGGTCGCTCAACCACCTGACCTCGCTGGCCGTGGCCATGCTGATGGGCGACGGCCGCTACGACCTGCGCCTGTCCTGGCTGCGTGACCAGCTCCGGCTGCGGCGCGACACGCTCGTGGCCGCCCTGCGGGCCGGCCTGGGCGATTCGGTGACCGTCGACCGTCCGGCCGGCGGCTACTTCGTCTGGCTGGCCTTCGACCCGCGCCGCAGCGAGGCGTCGTTGCTCGACGCGGCCGGCCGGGCAGGCGTCGCGGTGGCACCGGGCTCCCGCTTCGGCAGCGCGGCCGGCACCCATCTGCGGCTCGCGTACAGCCTCAACTCGCCCGACCGTCTGGCGGACGCGGCCGTACGGCTCGCCACCGCCTGGAGAAATGAGGAAACCCTCCGATGACCACATCCCTCGTCAGCGGCCTTCGCGGCTACAGCCTTCCGCTCTCCCCGTCCGGTACCTCGGCCACGCTGACTCCTCCGCCGTGGCACTTCTCCGGCGAGGTCGTCATGGTCGACTACCAGGTGGATCCGGAGGCTGCCGCACGGTTCCTCCCGCCCGAGCTCGGCCCCGGCGCCGAACCGGGGCAGGCCGCCGCGGTCTTCGCGAACTGGCAGTGGTGCTCGGAGCCGGGCGCCGAGCTGGCCGATCCGGGCGCCAGCCAGTTCAGCGAGTTCCTGATCCTGCTCGGCTGCGAGTACCGCGGCCGGCGCCTGGCCCGTTGCCCGTACGCCTGGGTCGACCAGCCCGTGCCGCTGCTGCGCGGCTGGGTGCAGGGGATGCCGAAGCAGTTCGGCGAAGTGCATCAGACCCGGCCGATGCGCGTCGGCAGGGCGGGCCCCCTGGGCTCCGCCGCGGGCACCTACCACGGCACCGCCGCGACGGGCGGCCGCCGGATCGCCCATGCCTCGGTGAGCGTGACCGCCCCGGCCGCCGAACCGCCGGCCCTCCACACCGTGCCGCTGGTGCACAGCCGGGTCCAGCCGCCCTGGATCGACGGTGAGCAGCCGCCCGTCGGGCTGGTGACCTCGACCGTCACGGGCGTCGAGTTCTCCGAGGTGTGGTCGGGCGACGCGACCCTTGAGATCTTCGACGCGCTCGACGCGGACTTCGCCTCCCTGCGGCCGGTCTCGGTCGGGCGAGGCCACGTCTTCGGATACGCCGAGACGCTCGTGTCCGGCCAGTCACTCGCCTGAACCCATTTCTCGAAGGAGCAGTTGATGACCAATCCGTTCGACGACCCTGACGCGGCCTTCCAGGTCCTGGTCAACGACGAGGGCCAGCACTCGCTCTGGCCCGCTTTCGCGGCCGTTCCCGAAGGGTGGTCGGTCTCGCTGGCCGCCACGGACCGCGGGACATGTCTCGCGTACGTCGAGGAGCACTGGACCGACATGCGCCCGAAGAGCCTGGCCGACCGCATGACCGCACGCTGATGGGCGTCGCGACCGTCGGCGGCACACGGCTGCACTACGACGACCTGGCACCCGACGGCCGGGAGGACCCGGAGCCGGTCGTCCTGGTCATGGGCGCGGGCGGTCGCGGCCGGGCATGGCACCTGCACCAGGCACCGGCGCTCACCCGGGCCGGCTACCGGGTCATCACGTACGACTCGCGGGGCGTGCCGCCCAGCGACCCCGGTGAGCCGGGACTGACGGTCGGTGATCTCGCCGCCGACCTGGCGGGGCTCATCGAGCAGCTGCACGCAGGACCGTGCCGGCTGGTGGGGACGTCGCTCGGGGCGCACGTGGTGGAGGAGCTGCTGCTGACCCGCCCCGACCTGGCCACCGCCGCCGTGCTGATGGCCACCCGCGGCCGGAACGACCGGTTTCGCGAGGCCGCGGCCCGGGCCGAGATCGAGCTGCTGGACTCCGGCATCACGCTGCCGCGCCGCTACCACGCGGCCATGCAGGCCATCCAGAACCTGTCCCCGCACACGCTCGACGACGACCTCGCGGTGTCCGACTGGCTTCCGGTGTTCGAGCAGGCGCTGTCCGGCGGCCCCGGACTGCGGCATCAGCTCGCGGTCACACCGGGCCCCGGCCGTCTCGCGGCCTACGCCGCGATCACCACACCCTGCCTGGTCCTCGGCTTCGCCGACGACCTGGTCACACCTCCGCACCTGGTCGCCGAGGTGTCACGTGCCATCCCCGGCGCCGCCCACCGGCTGATCCACCGCGCGGGTCACTACGGGTATCTGGAGCAGCCGGAGGAGGTGAACCGGCAGATCCTGGAGTTCTTCCGCCGTGTCCCGGCCCGCCCTCTCGCGCGGGCGAGCCGCGCGGCGCCCCCGGGCGCCGGGTGACCCGCCCCTGGACCCTTCCGATCGAGGAGCTGCCGATGGCCGTCGTATCCCCGAAGACCGTTGTCGTCGTGCCGACGTACAACGAGCGGGACAACCTGCCCGTACTGGCCGGTCTGCTCGCGGATCTGCCGGTGCCGAATCTGCATCTGCTCGTGGTGGACGACAACTCACCCGACGGCACCGGCGAGATCGCCGACAAACTCGCCGCCGAGGCGCCGGAGACCGTCGGTGTGCTGCACCGCGACACCAAGGACGGACTCGGCCGCGCCTACCTCGCCGGGATGACCCGTGCGCTGGACGAGGGCGCCGACGTCGTGATCCAGATGGACGCCGACCTCTCGCACCCCGCCTCGGTGATCCCGGCCCTGATCGACACGCTGCTGACGAGCAACGCCGGCGCCGTGATCGGCTCGCGCTACGTGCCCGGCGGCTCGACCGCCTCCGAATGGCCCTGGTCCCGCAGAGCCCTGTCCGCCTGGGCCAACACCTACGTCAACGCGATCCTCCGGCTGCGCCTGAAGGACTCCACCGCCGGGTTCAAGGCGTGGCGGGCCGGGACCTTGCGGGCCATCGGCCTGAACTCCGTGCGGAGCAACGGCTACTCCTTCCAGGTAGAGATGAACTACCGCGCCGTACAACGGGGGTTCACCGTCCTCGAGGTGCCGATCCGCTTCGAGGAACGCGGGCAGGGCGCGTCGAAGATGAGCCTCGGGGTGCAGCTCGAATCCGCCCTCACCCCGTGGAGGCTGCGCTTCGGCGGCAGGCGCGGTGCGGACGGGTGACGCGGACGAGACCGGTGTGGGGTGGTGATCCGGCCGAAAGGCCCCGGGCGTGCTCCCTCGCGCTCACGGGCCGTACGCAGGACACTGGGTGCTTGTGACGGCCGGTCGGGCCGGAGTCGCCGGAACCTAGGGGGACGCATGCGGGACAGCCATCGGGCGGAAGCCGAACGGCTGTTGGTACGTGCCGTGGAGGAAGAGGCACGGCGGACAGGAGGCAGGACGGACTCCGGCGCGCTGCTGGCGCGTGCGCGGGGCGCGCTCGACACCATGGCGGCGGGCGCGGGCGACGAGTACGCCGCCTACACCAGCGCACTGGACGCCGCCGGGGCCGGCCGGCAGCCGCTGTCGGCACGGTTCAGCAGAGCGACTCTGGGGACGCCGCTGCTGGTGACGGGAGTGACCGCCGCGGCCGCCTTCGGCGCGGATCTGGCGCTCGGCACCACGGCCGGTCTCGCCCTGGGCGCGGGCGTGGTCGTCGCCGCCGCGGGGACCACGGCGACGGTGGCGAGGGCGACCGCCTCGCACTGGCCCGCCGCGCATCGCAGGGCGGGCGAGCGGAACCAGCCCGGCGGCCCCGAGCAGCTGCGGCTGGAGTGGCTGACGGCCCTGGAGGTACGGGGCATCCGCCCGTACCTCGACCAGCAGCGCATGCTGACCGCCTCCACCCGTAAGCCGAAGAAGGCCGGCGCTTCCGTGGTGGCGCAGCTGCGCGGCGGTGACCGCAGCGCGGCGGCCCGCACCCGCTCGCTCCTGGAGCAGTCCTTCGGGCATCTGCCCGCCGTGGACGGCCCGTTCGCGGGCCGCCGAGTTGAGCTGGCGCAGATCGCCCAGTGGGTGCACGCGGCCCGCGCCGCGACCGAGACCAGGCCGACCGTCGTCGTCCTGCACGGCGCCCCCGGCTCCGGGCGCACCACGCTCGCCGTACGGGCCGCGCACGCGCTCAAGGACCAGTTCCGCGGGGCGTGCGTGGTCGACCTGCGGGGCGATGTCTCCGGGGAGACCCCGCTGCCGACCCGGGACGCCCTGCTGCACCTGCTCAACCGGCTGGGAGCACCGCGCGAGCAGCTGCTCTTCCGGGAGAGGTCGTCCGCCGAGCAGCAGGTGCGGCGCCTGAGCGAGCTCTACCACCAGCATCTGACGGGCACACCCGTCACGATCGTCCTGGACGACGCCACCGACGCCGCCCAGGTCCGCACGCTCGTCCCCGAGCGCTCCGACAGCCTGGTCCTCGTCACCGCGCGCGAGCCCCTCGCCCTGCCCGACGACATCCCCGCCCGGGTGTACCACCTGCCGGTCGGCGGTCTGGACGCGGCGGGCGCCGAGGAGCTGCTGCGCGAGTCGGCGCAGGACGAGGAGAAGGGTCCGTACGACTACCCCTCGACCGACACCGTCACCGAGCTGTGCGGCGGGCTGCCGCTCGCCCTGCGTGTCGTGGGCTCGGCCCTCGGCGCGCGTTCCCGGGCCGAGCTCGCGACGGCCCTCGGGGCGTACGGTCCGGTCGCGCCCGTCGAACGGGCCCTGTGGCTGCGCTACACCGACCAGTCCGAGACCGCCCGCCGGCTGCTGCGGCGGCTCGCCCTGGCCGGGCGGGCCAGCCTCGGGGCCGCCGCGGCGGCGTCGCTGCTGTCCTCGGACGAACAGGAGGCCGGCCGGCTGCTGGAGACACTGGCCGGAGCCGGGCTCCTGGTCCATGTGCGGGGCGCGCGCTACCGGCTGCACGACCTCGTACGGGACTTCGCCCTGGCCAGGCTGCTGGACGAGGAACCGGCGGCCGACCGTACGGCCGCGCAGGAACGCCTCATCCAGAACTACGCGGAGCTCGCCGACGCGGTGATCCGCATGGTCGACGGCAAGATGTCCACCCGCGCCGGGCAGTTCGGCTCGCACGGCTTCAGTTCGCTGGACGCCGCGCTGCGCTGGCTGGACGACGAGTCGAGCTTCATCACGTCGGCGCTGCGGCACGCCGAGGGCGTCGACCAGGCGGCGGTGCTCCACCTGCTGGGCGCCCTGTGCGACTACTGCCTGCTACGCGGCGACCTCTACCGGCTCGGTGAGATCAGCGAGCTGACGCAGGCCGTGGACCAGGGGCTCCTGGAGCGCTCGGTCCAGTGGCGTACGGGTATCGCGGCCCGGCAGCTCGGGGAGCTCGACAAGGCCCGCACCACACTGTCCTCCGTCGTCGGCCTCTACCGCGAGGCGCAGAACGACGCGGGCGCCGCCCTCGCCCTCTGCTCCCTGGGCATCACCCTGCACCACCAGGGCAATCTGACCGAGGCGTCGGCCCGGCTGCGGGAGGCGCTCGCCCTCCAGGCCTCCCCGGAACAGGCCGAGGACCGGGCCTGGTCCCTGCACGCCCTGGCCGCCGTCGAGCGCGACCGGGCGAATCTGTCCGAGGCCCTGACCCTGCTGGACACCGCGCTGGCCCTGCACCGCGAGGGTGAGTCGCTGCACGGCGAGGCCTGGTCGCACTTCCAGCTCGGCCAGGTCTGCCTGCGCCTCGGCGAGGTCGCCCGCGCCGAGGAGGAACTGTCCACCGCGCTGGAGCTGTACGGCCGCACCCGGGACGAGCGCGGGGAGGCCTGGGCCCTGACCCAGCTGGCCCGCGCCCGGCTCCTCGACGGCGACCCCGCACCGGCGGTCGAGCAGCTGCGCGAGGCACTCGGCCGGCACCGGGACAACGAGGACGCGCGGGGCGAGGCGTGGACGCGGTACTACCTCGGGCAGGCGCTGGAGGAGGACGGCGACACCGACCAGGCGGTACGGGAGCTGGAGCGGTCCCGCACGATGTTCTCCCGGATGCGGGACGTGTACGGGCTGGCGTGCGCCCGCCACCATTCGGGGCGCGTCACCCGTGACCAGCGGGCCGCGCAGACGGGCAACCTGCGCAACTCCGGCTTCGCCCGGCAGCTCCTGGTGGACGCCCGCGCCGACTTCCGGCGGATCGGGGTGGCCCACGGCGAGGCCTGGACCTGCCTGGAGCTCGCCCTGGTCGACGGCGGGAACAACCGCGCCGCGCAGGCACTGGAGCTCTGCGGCGAGGCGATCACCCTGTTCTCGTCGTACGGCGACTCCCGGGGCGGCGACTGGGCGGCGTTCCTGCGGTGCACGCTCCTGCCGTACGCCTCACCGGGCGGCAGCGAGGTGGGCACGGCGGTGGCCCAGCAGGAGCTCGCGGACCTGCTGGAGGCCGCCCACCCGCTGCGGGACGCCAAGCTGGAGGACTGCGCGGAGGCCTTCCGGGTGGTCCTGAACCGCGGGGTGGACCTGGAGGACGGCTGGCAGGCCTGGCGCCTGGGCCTGACCCCGTCCCGGCACGCCCGCGAGGTGATGGGGGTGCCGGTGGGAGTACGGCCGTAGCGGGCCACCCCCGTCCCTTTGCCGGGGAGCCGGGGCGGCCCCGCCGCGTCAGCCCTTGCCCGAGGCGGTCGCCTTCGTGCCGGAGGTGGCCGCCTCCGGCTTGCCGCCGGTGCCCGCGGGCTTTGCCGCCGGGTCCGGGGCCTCCTCGAAGTCGACCTTGCCCATGTGGCGGTTCATCGACTTCATCAGGAACCACACCCCGACGGCGAGCGCCGCGAAGACGAGGAAGCCGAGGACGCCGGGAGTCACCTTGTTCTTGTCGAGCTCATCGGCGGCGAGCGGAACGAGCTGCGTCAGTGCCTGGGTCGCGTACATATCAGGCATTGTCGCGGATGCCCGCGAAGAGGTCGCTCTCGGGGAGGGAGGTATCGACGAGAGACTTGGCCAGCTCGTACTCCTCGGTCGGCCAGATCTCCCGCTGGACGTCCATCGGCACCCGGAACCAGCCGCCGTCCGGATCGATCTGCGTGGCGTGCGCGACCAGCGCCTTGTCACGGATCTCGAAGAAGTCGTCGCACGGAATGTGCGTGGTCAGCGTGCGTTCGGCGCGCTCGAACTCCTTCCAGCGCTCCAGCCAGTCGCCGTACGGTGACTCCAGCCCGCGGGCCAGGAGCCCCTCGTGCAGGGCGACCGTGCGGGGCTTGTTGAAGCCCTGGTTGTAGTAGAGCTTCTGCGGCTGCCAGGCCGGACCGAACTCCGCCTCGGGGAACCTCTCGGTGTCCCCCGCCCCCTCGAACGCGATCATCGAGATCGTGTGCGTCTTGATGTGGTCGGGGTGCGGGTACCCGCCGTTCTCGTCGTAGGTGGTGATCACCTGCGGCCGGAACCCGCGGATCTTCGCGACGAGACGCCCCGCCGCGGTCTCGTCGTCCTCCAGCGCGAAGCAGCCCTCCGGCAGCGGAGGCAGCGGGTCGCCCTCCGGCAGGCCCGAGTCGACGAAGCCGAGCCACTCCTGCTTGACGCCCAGGATCTCCCGGGCCTCGTCCATCTCCTTCTTGCGCACCTCGTGGATGTTCGCCTCGATGTACGCGTCCCCCTGGAGCTTCGGGTTGAGAATGGAGCCCCGTTCGCCCCCTGTGCAGGTGACGACCAGGACGTCCACCCCCTCGGACACGTACTTGGCCATGGTGGCCGCGCCCTTGCTCGACTCGTCGTCGGGGTGGGCGTGGACGGCCATCAGTCTCAGCTGCTCGGTCAAGACTCGGTCCTCAGTGATTGGTCGTGGTGGTCGGCTTCTATAGTGACTGAACCGGGGGGTGGAAAATTCCTCGATCCCCGGTACGGGAGGAACGATCATGGCAGCGGTGCGCGAGGCCTTGCCCGAGGGGCGCTACGGCCGGTCGCAGGACCGGCGCGCGGACCGTCAGCTGAAGATCATCGGATCGGTGCTGGGTGTGGCCTTCCTCGCGGTGTTCGGCTGGTTCGGTTACGACTACGTGGCCGGCCAGGACGTCAGCGCCGAGCTCATCAAGTCCAAGATCGTCTCGGACAGCCGTGCCGAGGCCCACCTCGAGGTCCGCAAGGACCGGGACATCGACGGGCACTGCACGCTCCGCGCCCTGAGCGAGGACGGCGGGGAGGTCGGCCGGGCCGACTTCCGGTTCGACGAGCGCTCGGACCGTATCGACGAGGTCGTCTCCCTGCGCACCACTTCCAGGGCGACGGCCGTGGAGCTGAAGGGCTGCGCCGCCGACAGCTGACCGCACCCGGGGCGCGCGCCACCCGAGATACCCACGCTCCCGCGCCGACCTGCGCGGACGTACGTCTGACGATTTACCTTCTCCCCCTTTTCGCGCGGAATTGTTAGGCTCGTTGTTTCGCCCACCCGTGGCAGCGCATGCTTGGGGTAGGGCGTTGCTTTGTATTCCCAGCACCGACGAGGAGCACCCTGTGACCCAGACCAGCGATAACGTCACCTGGCTCACGCCGGAGGCGTACAACCAGCTGAAGGCAGAGCTGGAGTACCTGTCTGGTCCCGCGCGCACGGAGATCTCCGTCAAGATCGCGGCGGCCCGCGAGGAGGGTGACCTCCGCGAGAACGGCGGGTACCACGCGGCCAAGGAGGAGCAGGGCAAGATGGAGCTCCGGGTCCGTCAGCTGACCCAGCTCCTGGAGCACGCGAAGGTCGGCGAAGCACCTGCCGACGACGGCGTGGTCGAGCCCGGCATGGTCGTGACGATCGCCTTCGACGGCGACCCGGACGACACGGTCACCTTCCTGCTCGCCTCCCGTGAGTACGCGAGCACCGACATCGAGACCTACTCCCCGCAGTCCCCGCTCGGCACGGGCGTGAACGGCAAGCGGATGGGCGAGGACGCGGAGTACGAGCTGCCGAACGGCAAGAAGGCCACGGTGAAGATCGTCTCGGCGAAGCCCTACCAGGGCTGATCCCACACACGTGTACGGAACCCCGGTCGCCGGTGCGGCCGGGGTTCCGTCGTGCCCCCGGTCCCGCTGGACGACCGTCACGGGCATGGCCAGGTGCGCCCCGGGGCGCCAGGTGCGACCCGGGGCGGCCGGGGCGGTGGCGGCCCCGGCGTCAGCCTGGTCACAGGCCGGTCCGAGCGGGCTCCTAGTATGAGAAATCGTATTCTCCGACGGACGCTGACGCCCGCTTGGTCGTGCCCGCCGCCCAACGCCTGACACGACGACGTCCGATGCACGGCGACAGAGCCGGGCATCGAGGAGAGGAACGTTCATGCGCGCCCGGAGCATCGCAGCGGCCACCGCAACAGCAGTAGCGCTGGTGGCAGCCCGCGACCTCGTCCAGAAGAAGCACGCACTGCTCCGGAACTTCCCGGTGATCGGGCACGCCCGCTACCTGCTGGAGACGATCGGGCCGGAACTGCGGCAGTACATCGTGACCTCCAACGACGAGGAGCGCCCGTTCAGCCGCGACCAGCGCACGTGGATCTATGCGTCGGCGAAGGAGGAGAACAACTACTTCGGGTTCGGAACCGACAATGACGTCGAACACATGCAGGGGCACGCATACCTGAAGCAGCGCACGTTCGCCGGTGCGCTCCCCGACGTGCACGACCCGCAGGCCCCGCTGCCCTCGGCCAAGGTGCTGGGCGGGCCACGTGGGCGCGCCCGGGCGTTCCGGCCGGCGAGCGTGGTGAACATCTCGGCGATGAGCTTCGGATCGCTCTCCGGTGCGGCGATCACGGCGCTCAACAAGGGGGCGGCGCTGGCGGGCACGATGCAGAACACCGGAGAGGGCGGCCTCTCGCCGTACCACCGCAACGGCGGCGACCTCATCCTGCAGATCGGCACGGCGTACTTCGGCTGCCGCAACGAGGACGGCAGCTTCAGCATCGACAGACTCAAGGATGTCGTCGCCGGCGCCCCGGTCAAAGCGATAGAGATCAAGCTCTCCCAGGGCGCCAAGCCGGGGCTGGGCGGGATGCTGCCGGGCGCGAAGGTCACCCCGGAGATCTCCGAGATCCGAGGTATCCCGCTCGGTCAGGACTGCGCCTCCCCCTCGCGGCACACCGCGTTCAGCGACGTCGACTCGATGCTCGACTTCGTCGAACTGATCGCCACCGAGACCGGTCTGCCGGTCGGGGTCAAGAGCGCGGTCGGCGAGATGGACTTCTGGCAGGAGCTGGCCAAGCTGATGGCACGTGGTGACCGTGGTGTCGACTTCGTGACCGTCGACGGCGGCGAGGGGGGCACGGGGGCAGCGCCGCTGACCTTCGCCGACTCGGTGTCGCTGCCGTTCCGGATGGGCTTCTCCCGCGTCTACGGCACCTTCGCCGAGCTGGGGCTGACCGACGACCTGACCTTCATCGCCTCCGGCAAGCTCGGCCTGCCCGAGAACGCCGCGGTCGCCTTCGCCCTGGGTGCCGACATGATCAACGTGGCACGTGAGGCGATGCTGTCGATCGGCTGCATCCAGGCGCAGAAGTGCCACACCGACAAGTGCCCCACCGGCATAGCCACCCAGAACCCGAGGCTGGCCCGCGGCATCGACCCGGTCTCGAAGGCCACCCGGGCCGCCGCCTACCTGCGCACCCTGCGCCGGGAGCTGATGAAGCTCTCGGCGGCCGTCGGCGTCCCTCACCCGGCACTCATCACAGCCACCGACATCGAGATCATGAACGGCGACTACGACGCCCGCACCCTGCTCAGCGTCTACGGCTACAAGAACGGCTGGGGCGAGCTCGGCCCGCACCTCGCCGAGGAGCTCACCGGACTGCTCACCACGAAACCGGCTTCCGAGCAGAAGCCGGTCGTCTGACCCGCCGGTATGGCCCGCGTCCTTCCTGTCCCGCGAACAGCCCACGCCTAGGTGATCACATATGCCCGAAAAAGTAAGATTCCAGAGCACCGTCGGCCCCGAACTGGCCGGAGTGATCGACCATCCCGAGGGCGAGATCCGGGGCTGGGGGCTCTTCGTGCACGGATTCACCCTCGGCAAGGACTCGCCGGCCGCCTCGCGTGTCAGCAAGCAGCTGGCGCGCGAGGGGATCGGGATGCTGCGCTACGACAACCTCGGGATCGCCGACTCCGACGGCGACTGGGGAGACGGTTCCTTCACCATCAAGGTCCAGGACACGATCCGTGCGGTGACCCTGATGGCGGAGCGGGGAACTCCGGTGGAGCTGCTGGTGGGGCACTCGTGGGGAGGCGCGGCCGTCCTCGCCGCAGCGGCCGAGGCGACCGGCGTCCGCGCGCTCGCCACCATCGGGGCGCCCATCGATCCCAGCCACGTCGAGCGCCAGTACGACGCGGTCATGGACCGCGTCCTCAGCGAAGGGGCACACGAGTGGTTCGTCGGCGGGCGGACCCTGGTCCTCAAGCGGGCCTTCGTCGAAGACGTCCGCCGGGCCCACCTGCGCGACCTGATCAGCGAGTTGAACCTGCCGCTTCTCGTCATGCACTCGCCCACCGACTCCACCGTCGACATCTCCAACGCCGGAGAGATCTTCCGCGAGGCTCAGCACCCTCGGAGCTTCGTCGCGCTCGAGGAAGCAGACCATCTCCTGACCGCACGAGGACAGGCGCAGCGAGCCGCCCACATCATCAGCGCCTGGGCCGACCAGTACATCCGCGCGTGAGGTGACAACCCAGTCCGACCAGCTGGCTTCGGACCGTCATCGGTCCACTGTGAACGGTACTTGCGGACGGCCGGCGCCCGGCACGCGTCGATGATCAGGACCGACCAGAACCCAGAGGCGAGGACCGGGTGCTGCACGGGCCAGGCATCCGGGCAGGGCACCCACTCCTCGAAGGCCCCGCACAACGAGGGCTTCCGGGGCCGACCGCGCCTCCTGACCACTCCTCATCCCTAGACACTCGAAAGTTCATCGACAGCCAAACGACAGGTCCAGGGGCCAGGCGCCCGACCGGGCGTGACGATCGGGTTGCTCCCGGAGCGCGGGAGCAACCCGATCAGGAACCCCTACGCCCGGGGGGATCAGGCGAGTTGCTCCTGCTTGTCGCGCGGCTTGAGGAGTTCTTCGTGTTCCAGGGTCGCGCCTTCGGTGTCGACGTTCGGGAGTATCCGGTCCAGCCAGCGGGGTATGGCCCAACTGGCCTCGCCGAGGAGTTTCAGTGCTGCCGGCACCAGGACCATGCGGACCGCGAGTGCGTCGACCAGGACGCCGACGGTGAGGGCCAGGCCGATCGAGGCGACCATCGGGTCGCCGCCGCTGAAGGCGAAGCCCGCGAATACCGAGGCCATGATGGTGGCCGCGGCGATGACGACGGGCGATGCCTGTCCGAATCCACGCAATACGGCCGCCCGCGTGTCCAGTCCGTTCTTGTGGGCGTCGTGCATGCGGGAGACCAGGAACACCTGGTAGTCCATGGCGAGGCCGAACAGCACGCCCACCACGAGCAGCGGCATCAGGCTGCCCAGGGGGCGGGCTTCGTCGAGGCCGACCAGAGCGCCCGCCCAGCCCCACTGGAAGACCGCGACGGTCACTCCGAGGCCCGCGGCCAGGGACATCAGGAATCCGGCGGTGGCCAGCAACGGCACTGCTATGGAACGGAACACGAGGGTGAGCAGAAGCAGCGAGAGCCCGACCACGCAGATCAGATAGGTGATGAGGCCGGACGAGAGCTGGGAGTTGACGTCCACGTCGACCGCGGTCTGTCCGGTGACCGAGACCTTCGCGCCCTTCACGTCGTCCGTCGAGGTCCGCAGCAGGTTCACCAGATCGTTGGTACGTGTGTCGGAGGGGCCGTGTTCCGGAGTGACCACGAGGAAGGCGACATCGGGCTTCTCGGCGGGCTGGACGGGGCTGACGTCGGCCACACCGTCCAGAGCGGCGATGTCCTTCGTCTCACCGGCCGCCGTGTCAGCCGCGTTCGTACCTTCGAAGAGCACGATCAGAGGGTTCTGTGCGCCCGCACCGAAGGCGTCGCTGATGGTGTTGTAGGCCGCGCGCTGAGTGCTGGCCGGGTCGGGGCCACCGGGGGGATCGAGCTCGGTCTTGAGTGAGAGGACCGGCAGGGCGAGCAGGGCGACGGCCATCGCGGCGACCAGGATCGCGAGGACAGGCCGGTTGACCACCAGCAGGGCCCAGCGGCCCAGCAGGCCCGGACGGGACTCCTTGTCACGGCCACTGTGATCAGTGGGCTCCGCGGCTGCCGGCGTCCCGCCGGAGGCGGCTGCGGCAACGGCGGCGATGGCGTTCGGGCGTTCCTTGCGGGGCAATGCCTTGTGGCCGAGGGTCTTCAGCGCGGCCGGCACGATGGTGAGTGAGGCGGCGACGGCCACGACCACGGCGAAGGCCGCGCCCTGTCCCATCTCGGTGATGAACGCGATGCGCAGGATCGCCAGCCCCACGAGGGCGATGACCACGGTGGTGCCGGCCACCACCACGGAGGTTCCGGCCGTGCCGGAGGCCCGGGCCACCGCGGAGTCGATGTCGGCCCCGCGTCGCAGCTCGTCCCGGAAGCGCGAAAGGATCAGGAGGGCGTAGTCGATGCCGACCGCCAGCCCCAGCATCAGGGCGAGGATCAGCGTGGTGGACTGGATGCCCTCACCGGCTGATGACCAGGCGAGGATGCCCACGATACCGACGATGACGCCGCCCAGGGCGGTCAGCATGTTCGCGCCGGCCGCGGCCAGCGAGCCGAAGGTCAGCAGCAGTACGACGAAGGCGATGACCACGCCGATGGCTTCGGTGATGCTGGCGATCTCGGGCGGGCCCTCATCGAGGGGGGTGCCACCGAGTTCGATGGTGTACCCCGCGTCCTTCAGGTCCGCCGAGGCCTCGCGGACGTTGTCCTCGACGACGGCTTGGTCGGCCTCGATGTCGACCGTGAGTGTCGAGACGGCGACCGAACCGTCCTCGGAGACGTAGGGACGGTTCTTGTCGTAGGGGTCCGCGGCGGACAGTACGTCGGGGATGTCGGCGGCGCGGGACACCGCGTCCGTGACCAGCTTCTTTCCGGCCGGATCGGCGAGGGAGGTGCCGTCGGGTGCCTCGACGACCAGCATCAGCTCGCCGGACTCGGGTCCTGGGGCCGCGGGGAACGCCTTGTCCATCGTGGCGAGCGCGGTGGTGGACTCGGCGCCCGCGATGCTGAACTCGGCGTCGGAGAACTTCGCTCCGGTGATTGTCATGACCGTGAAGAGCGCGGTCAGCACGATCCACGCGCCGGCGACGACGAGCCGGTGGCCGGCGCTGAACGCACCGACCCTGGACAAAAATCGAGACATCGAGAACTCCTGCGTCAAGGTAGTACGACGGCCGCGCGAATGCCGGCCTGATGCCTCACCTTCCGTCGCGGGGTGCTTGTCGGTCGTCACCCAGACGCTGTAGAGGACGTACTGCGCCCGGTGTATTTTTTTGACCGGGGTGCTGCTGGGGCGCACTGTGGTCAGTCGTTGAGCAGGCCTGCGCGCAGTGCGGCGACTACGAGTTGCGCCCGGGTCCGGACGTGTATCTTGCTCATCGCCCGGTTGACGTGGGTTTTCACCGTCAGTGGTGAGATGAACAGGCGTTCCGCGATGGCGTCGTTGCTCAGGCCCCGGGCGACCAGTGTCGTGACCTCGCGTTCGCGGGCGGTCAGGGTCGCGGCCTTGCGCAGGTCCTCGGGGGAGGCCTGTTCGTGTGGCCGGTGACGGCGTGCGGTGTGGGCGAGGTGTCCGACGACGGTGTCGGTCGCGACGGCGGACAGGGACGTGCCCCCGGCGGCGACCCTTGCGAGCGACCGCATGAGTTCCTCGTGGTCCGCCGACTTCCCCAGGAAGCCGTTGGCGCCGGCCTTGAGGGCCGCGAGGACGTTCTCGTCGGTGTCGAAGGTGGTCAGCACGAGGATGCCGATGTCCGCGGTGACCGGATCGTCGCGCAGCCGGACGATCGCGCCCACGCCGTCGAGCACCGGCATCCGCAGGTCCATGAGGATGACATCGGGCACCAGGGCCCGTGCCATGTCGACGGCCCGGTGTCCGTCGCCCGCCTCGCCGACGACGTCGACGCCCTCGCCGGTCTCCAGCAGGGCGCGGATCCCGGAGCGGATCATGACCTGGTCGTCGACGATGAGCACGCGTACGACGCTCATACGGGCGTCTCCTTCGTGTTTCGGGGCGCGGTCGCCGGGAGCTGGGCGCTCACCAGGAATCCGTCCGCATCCGGGCCTGCGTGAAAGGCGCCACCCAGCAGATGGACCCGTTCCTCCATACCCACCAGCCCCAGCCCGCTCCCCACGGACGCCGCCTCACGCGGCACCCAGGCATTACGGACCGACACCGTCACATACCCGTCGACCGGAGCGTCCACGACCACCGAGACCCCACCGTCCCCGTACCGCTGCGCATTGGTCAGAGCCTCCTGCAGCAGCCGCTGCGCCGCGGTGAGAGCGAGCGGCGCGAGGACGAGCAGGTGCTCCAGCCCGTCGGTCTCGACCCTCAGACCGATACCGGTGAAACTCCGCAACAGGTCCTCGATCGCGGCGGCGTCGACAGGAACGGACGGCGCCCGTTCCGACTCCGCCGCACGCAGGACACCGAGGACGACTCCCAGCTCCTCCATCACCGACTGCGTGGCGGCCTGCACATCGGCAAGAGCGCGCTCGGCGACCCGCGGCGAGCGCACCAGATTCGCCCGGGCGACATTGGTGTGGACACTGACCACCGCCAGATGATGCGCCACGCTGTCGTGCAGCTCCCGCGCGATCCGCAGCCGCTCCTCCGCCACATGACGGGCCACCTCCTCCCGCCGCCGCTCCGCCTCCTGACGACGCCGCCCCACCTCCGCCACCACATAACGCCGCTGCGCCTGCACCCACTGGCCCACCCCGACCATCGCGACCACCAGGGCGACGAGTCCGAACACTCCCCCGCTGCCGCCGCCCCACCACGGAACGTACGCCGCGAACAACGAGATCCCCGCGACCAGCACTCCGGCGGCGACCGCGTCGAACCGGGGGCGGCGCAGCGCGAACAGGAACAGCAGCCCGCTGGCAACCGCCCAGGTGCCCCACGGCGCCGGATCGCGCAGCTCCAGGCCGGCCAGGAGCGCGGACACGATCACCGCGAGGCTCGATGCCCGCACGGCCAGGCAGGCCCCCACCGCACCCATACCGAGGATGACCCACAACGTCGTGGAACCGGCATGGTCGCCCACGGCCGCGGACACCACGCCCACGATCAACGACACCACGACGGCGAGCATGCCCCCGAACGCCCATCGGTCCGATCTCACCAGTGATCACTCCGTGTTCATGCCCGGACGACTCGTCCACAGATCGGCTGGCGAGCCGGGGGCACGGGGCGGCACACGGCCCTGCGGACGAGAACCGCAGGAAGATCGCCCGCCCGCGTGGCCCGAACCGGCCGCACCAGCGGTTGCCAATGCCGTGAACCCTATGCCACGTTGCCCTGTAGAACACCGTGCCATGGAAGTCGCGACGCATCGCGCAGGAGGACTCATGCAGTTCCGCAGGCGTATGGCGGAGACGGGCAGGATCGCGGTCGAGGCGCGCGGCGGACCCGACGAGGAGTGGACGGAGCCGACGGCTGCCGCGCTGGGTCACCCCTCCCCTTTCACCGACGCGTGGGAGGTGGGGCAGGCCGTTGAGCGAGGTGCGGGTACGGCTCGGTCGTACCGCCGTTCCAGCCCCTCCCGTTCCGCGACTTCATGATCTTCGAACAGCACAACATCAATGCTGGTCCAGGCCGTGGTCGTGCTGAACCTCGACGCGCACGCCGATCTCGCCGGGCGGCCCCTCCCGTTCGAAACTTGCGCGCAACGCGGCCGAGTTGATGACGCTGTCCGCCCAGCTCCAGGCCGTCGGCATCCAGCTCGAACTCCTCACCGGTCCGCTCACCGGCATCTACGACCCCAACGGCATGGGTGCCATGTTCTACGCGGTCCCAGCTAGTTGGCGGAGGGCGCCGGCCGATCCTCGGTGAACTGACACATGCCGATGATCACCAGTCCGAGCGTGCAGGTGCTCACGAACGCGACGCCGCCGACCGAGACGCTCTCAAGCGCTGACGCGCCGAGCTTGGAAGCCAAGAGAGCGCTGATGGTCCCGCCACAAATAGCGATCACGAGGCTGCCGAGGATCGCGAGCGCCTTCTTCTGGTTGGCAAACACTGAGACTTGCCCCTTCTGGATCAGAGGCGACCGGCGTCTCAGGCCAGGCTCGACCGGTCACCTACGTGTGCGTAGATGACCGGAAAGCTCTCGGCCTGGCTGGAGCCGAGGAGTTTCCGGGTCGAGTCCTGTTGCGCAACCCGTTCAACAGACTCGTGCTGGCGGGTAAGTTGAGGCCACTGGCCTCTGGACTCTCGACTTTGCCGCAGGATGGTTGCGAGTCTCGCGGCGTTACCTGCACCCGACTGCTAGTCGGATTAACCACAGGTGACGATAGTTATCGATCGAACGATGCACTTCTAACGACGCGCCGTCAGAAGTGTATCGCCAGCGTGTAGTTAGGCGAATACGCCCAAGTGAGCACCTACCTCGCGCATGTCTGTCGTGAGGGTGCGGCGCTTTTTCGTGATCTCCTCGAAGGTGATCGCGGCGGACGACTGATGCCGAAACCACTCGGGTGCGAGGTCGTCGAGGTGCGACAGCTCCTCCATGGCGGCCGTGACGGGACCGAACATCGACCAGTGGCGCAGCAGGTTCCTGTGCGTCTTGCCCACGGCTTTCGCGGCGGTTCCGGCCGCCTTGCGCAGGGCTTTGGCTTCCTTCGGTCGGTTGTTCCGCGCTGCCGCAGCCGCCGCTTCCATCGCCAGGCCGCCCCACGTCGAGTACTCGTCCGGGGTAGCTCCCATGATCTTCGGCTCGACGATGTCCATCGTCGCGACCGCGATGTCCTCGGCCTCGTCGAACCGCTCGGTCCGTACGAGCAGCCAGCACATCCCACCGACCCCGGATGCGGCCACGAGGTTGTTTCCGGCCGCCTTGGCGTCCTCGATGGCACCCCTGGCTGCCACGTGGGCAAGGTCGAACTGGCGGATCTGCGTCAGATACCGCCCGACCAGGTTCAAGGCCCGCGAGCGCTCCACCAGGGCGTACGTGCGCTCGTCGCCGGAATCGTAATAGGCCACGGCATCGTTCGCCGCCCTGATGAGCGTGGGAAGGTCCGCGGCGATGCTCTGGTAGGTGTCGCCGAAGTACAGGACGGAATTGTCGTACGTCATGCGGCTCAGCCGGCGCAGGTCTGGTTCTTCGCCTGCCGGGGCGGTCGCTGGGCCGAGGGTGAGCGCAGGCGTGAGTGCGATGCGCAGCTCACGAAGGTTCTGACTGTTCGGATCGTCGTGCTTGACGGGCTGGGGAGGCCCGGCCGCCATCAGGTCCGAGGTCTTCAGCTTGAGGGCGCGGGCGAGCGTATGGAGGGTCTCCATCCGGACGCCGCCATGGCCCTGTTCGATCTTCCGGATCGGCCCAATCGACATGCCGGCGCGCTGTGCGAGCTGCTCCTGGCTCAGCCCCGCAGCGCGGCGATCGAGGCCATGAACGGGTTGAAGGCGCCCCAGAAGTCCCCGAAGGCGCCCCATGCATCGGGCTCGCCTTCCGGCACGAAGAGTTCCGTCACGCCAGGGTCAGCGTCCTGGACGATGAACGAGTGCGGGGTCGGGGTGTCGGCCTCGGCCTTGCCTGTGGCCATCTTCGGGGCGCTAGGCGCCTCCTTGTGTCCGCCTTCTTTGCCGCCGAGGCTGCGGGGACTGGCCCGGCTGCCTCTGTGGTGGCCGTGGCGGGCTCGTCCGCCGGGCCGGGTGCATCGCACTGCGACCATCCAGGACATGCTCAGCGCCATCGTGACCGCGCCTGCGACTGTCCCTGTCCGGCTGTACTTCCTTCGGCGGTGTTCGGGCATAGAGGCCCCAAACGAAGGCTGTGCAGCATTCAAGTACAGCAGCCATAGGAACACACCTACACCTTGATCGGAATCTCTGATTCCGGGCCACTATGAACGCGAGGCCCGGAACGGGATTGTCATCCCACTCCGGACCTTTTGCCACCTACACGGACCCTGTCAGTTTGCGGCCTTTCGGTACTTGCGTACCGCCAGCGTGCGGAACACAGCGATGATCACCACGGACCAGATGATCGAGGCCCATACGGGGTGCTGCATCGGCCAGGCGTCCGACGGGGAGATGCCGGGGTTCCCGAACAGCTCGCGGCACGCCTGGACCGTCGCACTGAACGGGTTCCACTCGGCAATGGGCTGAAGCCAGCTCGCCATGTTCTCGGTGGGGACAAAGGCGTTCGAGATGAAGGTGACCGGGAACAGCCAGATCAGCCCGCCCGAGGTGGCCGCTTCCGGGGTCCGGACGGAGAGGCCGATCAACGCGCCGATCCAGGAGAAGGAGTACCCGAGCAGGAGCAGAAGGGCGAAGGCTCCGAGCACCTCCCCGATGTTGGTGTGGGTGCGCCAGCCGACCAGCAGGGCCACGATCGCGAGCACGATGACGGTGAGGGTCGTCTGGACGAGGTCGGCCAGTGTGCGACCTGTGAGGACCGCACCCCGCGCCATGGGGAGCGACCGGAACCGGTCGATCAGTCCCTTCGCCATGTCGTCCGCGATGCCCGCCCCGGCTCCCGCCGTGGCGAAGGTGACGGTCTGGGCGAAAATGCCAGCCATCAGAAACTCGCGGTACCCAGCGGCATCGGTCGAGCCCCCGACGACGAGGGAACCACCGAAGACGTAGCTGAAGAGCACCACGAACATGACCGGCTGGATGACCCCGAAGAGCAGCATCTCCGGAATCCGGCTCATCCGAATAAGGTTGCGGCGCGTGATCACCAGGGAGTCGGCGACCGAGCGGCCGAGCGCCCCGCGCGACTTGAGCGGTGCCGGGTTCTTCGCGTCCATGACGGCGCTCACTTCCCGCCCTCCTTCCGGCCCTCTGCGGCCTCGGTCGATGCGTTCTCGCCGTTCCTCTCCAGCTCGGCGGCGTGACCGGTGAGCGAGATGAAGACATCGTCGAGGGTGGGGCGGCGCAGGCCGATGTCGTCGATCTCCACGCCGTGGGTGTCGAGGTCACGGATGACCTCGGCGAGCAGCTTGGCCCCGCCGGTGACCGGGACGGTCAGCTTGCGGGTGTGTTCGGCGACGGAGATCTCCCCCTTGCCGTACGTGGCGAGCACCGAGCGGGCCGGCTCGATCTGGTCGGGCTGGTGCACGACGACCTCGACACGCTCACCGCCGGTACGCGCCTTGAGCTGGTCGGAGGTGCCGCGGGCGATGACCTTGCCGTGGTCGATGACGCAGATGTCATGGGCGAGGTGGTCGGCCTCCTCCAGGTACTGCGTGGTCAGCAGCAGTGTCGTGCCGCCCGCGACGAGCTCCTCGATGACCTCCCACAGCTGCTGCCGGTTGCGCGGGTCGAGCCCGGTGGTGGGCTCGTCCATGAACATCACCGGCGGGGAGACGACGAGCGCCGCCGCCAGGTCGAGGCGGCGGCGCATGCCTCCGGAGTACGTCTTCGCGGTGCGGTCGGCCGCGTCGGCGAGGTTGAACCTCTCCAGGAGCTGGCCGGCCCGCTTCTTCGCGTCACGCCCGCTCATCTGGTAGAGCTGCCCGACCATCCGGAGGTTCTCGCGGCCCGTGAGGTACTCGTCGACGGCCGCGAACTGGCCGGAGAGGCCGATCGAGCGGCGTACCTGGTCGGGGTTCTTCAGGACGTCGATGCCCGCCACGACAGCCTGCCCGCTGTCCGGCTGGAGCAGGGTGGTCAGTACCCGTACGGCGGTGGTCTTGCCCGCACCGTTGGGCCCCAGCAGGCCGAGGACGGTGCCTTCGGGTACGTCGAGGTCGACGCCGTCCAGTGCTCGTACATCGCCGAAGGTCTTCACCAGGCCTTCGGCGTAAATGGCGCCTGGCATACGGGATTCCCCCAGTTGCTCTCGCGTGACTGCCTGAGCGGATCGTAGAGTTCCCGACCCCTCGGCGCCGGGAACACACCGGAGTGTTCGGCGATGCACGGTAACGCGATACATCGCGACCGGCAACAGGTTTTGTGCGGGGGATCCCGGCGCTGGGCCTCGTGCTCAGGACCTGATCAGGTATCCCGCCTCGCGCAGGGCCGCGGCGACCTCCGTGCAGTGCTCAGGGCCCTTGGTCTCCAGGTGGAGTTCCACTTCCGCCTCGGTGAGTCCGAGGCGGGGATCGGTCCGTACGTGGCTGATGTCGAGCACGTTGGCGTCGGCGACGGTCAGCGAGGCGAGCAGCGCGGCCAGCGCCCCGGGCCGGTCGGTGAGCCGCAGCCGCAGGCTCAGATAGCGGCCCGCCGCGACCATGCCGTGCGTCAGGACGCGCTGCATCAGCAGGGGGTCCACATTGCCGCCCGACAGCACGGCGACGACGGGCCCCCGGAACGCCTTCGGATCGCTCAGCAGGGCCGCGACCGGGCTCGCGCCGGCCGGCTCGACGACCATCTTCGCCCGCTCCAGGCACAGCAGCAGCGCACTGGAGAGCTCGTCCTCGGACACCGTACGGACCTCGTCCACCAGCTCCTGGACCAGCGGGAACGTGAGGTCGCCCGGCCGTCCCACCTTGATCCCGTCGGCCATCGTCTGCACCGAGCCGAGCGCCACCGGATGCCCGGCGGACAGCGAGGGCGGAAAGGCGGCGGCACCCGCCGCCTGGACACCGACGACCCGGACGTCGGGGCGGAGAGCCTTCACCGCGACCGCGATCCCCGCGGCGAGACCGCCCCCGCCGATGCCGACGACGATCGTCCGCACCTCCGGGCACTGTTCGAGGATCTCCAGGCCCACGGTGCCCTGGCCCGCGATGATGTCCGGGTGGTCGAAGGGGTGGATGAAGACGGCGCCGGTCTCCTCGGCGTACTCCTGGGCGGCGGCGAGCGTCTCGTCGACGACCTGGCCCTCCAGCCGGACCTCCGCGCCGTACTCCCGGGTCGCGGCGACCTTCGGCAGGGGCGCGCCGACGGGCATGAAGACCGTGGAGCGTACGCCGAGCAGCGACGAGGCGAGTGCGACACCCTGCGCATGGTTTCCGGCACTCGCAGCCACCACTCCGGACGCCCGTTCGACGGGGCTGAGGCCGGCGATCCGCACGTACGCGCCGCGCAGTTTGAACGACCCGGTGCGCTGGAGGTTCTCGCACTTGAAGTGGACCGGCGCACCGACGAGGGAGCTGAGATAGCGGCTGCCTTCCATCCCGGTCGTTCTGGCCACCCCGGACAGCATCTTCTGCGCCCCTCGGACGTCATCGAGGATCAGCTGAGGAAAGGGGCCTGACGTACGGAAGTTCATGACAGCAAGTCTTGCAGTTCGGAGCGTCCGAGGCCGTCGCATCTCATGGTGGCCTGCGGTGGTGTCCACAGGTTTGTGCAGCGCTGGTACACGTTGCCCCGTGGCCGCGTACTCTGTCCCCCACCCATCCGAACCGCACGAAGAGAGCCCCCAGCCATGCCCCCTCAGGACATGACGACTGCTGCGTCTCCTTCCGGAGGCGCGGCCCCCGGACATCCGGGAACGGACCACCTGCTCGACGCTCTCCAGCACCAGGTGGCCGTCTTCGCCCGCCGTGCCGAGCAGACCCGCCTCGGCGGTGTCGGCCAGGTCCGCAACTCGATGGACCGGGCGGCCTACCTGCTGCTCAACCGGCTCGACGTGGAGGGCCCCATGGGCGTCAAGGCGCTGGCCGCGGGCATGGGGATCGACTCCTCGACCGTGACCCGGCAGGTCGCGCCGCTCGTCGACACCGGCCTGGTCAAGCGCACCTCGCACCCGGAGGACGGGCGCGCGGTCGTGCTGCAGCTGTCGCCGCGCGGCCAGTCGCGCCTGGAGGAGGTCCGTGAGTCACGGCGTGAGCTGATGAACCAGGTGACCGGCGAGTGGACCGAGGAGGAGCGCGACACCTTCTGCGCCCTGCTGACCCGGTTCAACGCGTCGCTGGCGGCCCGGCAGGCGGCGCACCAGCCGGCTCAGGAGAACTGACCGGGCTTCCGGCCTGTTCGTGCGGCTCATCGGAACTACCCTGGAAGGGCCTGCACTCGCGAGTCGAGGAGGCCGTGATGACACGGAAGATCGCCGACTGCCGTAAGTATCCGAGCGTCTCGAACTGCACCCTCACCATCTCCGGTGAGGAGGACGAAGTCGTCCGGGCCGCCGCCGAGCACGCGGTCTCGGTGCACGAGCACACGGACGGTCCGGAACTGCGCGAGCAGGTCCGGGCCTCACTGGAGGACGAGAAGGCCGCCGCCTGACCGCGCACAAGCCCGGCGCCGGAGTACGACTGTTCCCGGCGCCGGGCCGGCTGTCAGCCGAGGGCCTGCGTCAGGTCGGCCAGCAGGTCGTCGGCGTTCTCGATGCCGACGGACAGCCGGACCAGGTCGGCCGGCACCTCCAGCAGGGAACCCGCGGTGGACGCGTGCGTCATCCGGCCCGGGTGCTCGATCAGCGACTCGACGCCGCCGAGCGACTCCCCGAGCGTGAAGAGCTTCGCGCGGTTGCAGACCTCGACCGCCGCCTCCTCGCCGCCCGCGACGCGGAACGACACCATCCCGCCGAACGCCTTCATCTGCTTGGCGGCGACCTCGTGCCCCGGGTGCTCGGGCAGCCCCGGGTAGAGGACCTGGGTGACCTTCGGGTGCCGGGTCAGCAGGTCGGCGACCTTGGTGGCGTTCTCGTCGTGACGGTCCATACGGACCGCGAGGGTCTTGATGCCGCGCAGCACCAGCCACGCGTCGAACGGCCCGGCCACCGCGCCCATCGCGTTCTGGTGGTACGCCAGCTCCTCGGCCAGCTCGGGGTCGCTGACGACGAGCGCGCCGCCGACGACGTCCGAGTGGCCGCCCATGTACTTCGTGGTGGAGTGCACCACGACGTCGGCGCCGAGCGAGAGCGGCTGCTGGAGGTAGGGGCTCGCGAAGGTGTTGTCGACGACCAGCCGGACGCCCGCCTGCCGGGCCACCCCGGCGACGGCCGCGATGTCCGTGATGCCGAGCAGCGGGTTCGACGGCGTCTCCACCCAGATCGCCTTGGTACGCGGGGTGAGCGCCGCCCGCACCGCGCTCACGTCCGAGGTGTCGGCGACCGAGAACTCCACGCCCCAGCGCGAGGCGACCTTCGCGAACAGCCGGAACGTGCCGCCGTAGGCGTCGTTCGGGATGACCACGTGGTCGCCGGGGGTCAGCAGCGCACGCAGGAGGCAGTCCTCCGCGGCGAGGCCCGACGCGAAGGCGAGCCCACGGCGGCCGCCCTCCAGCGCCGCCAGGTTCTCCTCCAGCGCGGTACGGGTGGGGTTGGCGCTGCGGCTGTACTCGTAACCGCCGCGCAGCCCGCCGACGCCGTCCTGCTTGTACGTGGACACCTGGTAGATCGGCGGGACCACGGCGCCGGTGAGGGGATCCGCCGTGTTGCCGGCGTGGATCGCAAGGGTCTCGAAGCTGTGCTGGTCGCTCATGGGGCCCGAGCGTAGTTCGTCAGGAGGGCGGTTACAGGCCACTCGCCGCTCGGATACCCGTCCGGGGACAATGGACCGCATGGAGATTCTCTGGTTCCTGCTCGCCCTGTGCATGCTCGTAGCGGTCGTCGGCCCGATCATGCTGCGCCGCCGTGGCGGTATCCGCCAGGTCGCGCCCGGTTCGCCCGACGCCGCAGACCCGGACACGTACGGCTTCGCACGCCAGGAGGAGCTGGACATCCGGATGCCGGGGCCCGACCAGGACCTCCTCGACGTCCTCGATGTCGTCCAGGGCACCCAGAGCTGGCGCGCCGCCTCCCAGCTGCTCGCGGGTACGCCCAAGGAGAGCGAGATCCGCTGGCAGCGGGTCCAGGCGTTCGCCGGTGCGGCCTCCCTGGAGCTGGCCCAGCGGCCCGGTGCCGGCGGGTCGTGGCTGAGGACGTGGCGGGCCGAGGCCCCGAAGGACGCGGGCGCTGCGGCGGTGCACGCGGAGTTCCTGGTGCAGCAGGCGTGGCGTACCGGCACGGTGGGCACCGACGACTTCCGGATCATCCTGGAGGAGGCGCGTACGGTCTGCGGCGAGGCGGCCCTGCTGGCCCCGGGCGACCCCGTCCCGTACATCGTCGAGCTGGCCGTCGCCCGTGGACTGGGCTACACCCACGAGCAGTTCGACCAGCTCTGGGTGAAGATCATCGACCGCGCCCCCGCGCACATGGGCGCGCACATCGCGGCCCTGCACTTCTGGTGCGAGAAGTGGCACGGCTCCCGCGAGGAGGCCGACCGCTTCGCGACGACGGCCGCCGCCCGCGCCCCGCGGGGCTCGCTGCTGGCCGCACTGCCGCTGTTCGCGGTGTACGAGCACCTCCCCGAGGTCAATCTGGTGCAGGGCTTCTACCGCGGCGTCGTCGTGACGAAGGCGGTCGAGGGCGCGATGTTCGCGGTGCACGCCGCGCGCGCGGACGACCCGGTGCTCGCCCACGTCAGGCATCTGCTGGTCCTCTTCCTGGTCCGCATGGAACGCTGGTCGGAGGCGATGCACCAGCTCGTCCACATCGACGGCCATGTGGGCTCGCTGCCCTGGACCCAGAATCCCGACCCGGCCGCCGAGTACACGGTGTACCGGGCTCTGGCCGTCGCCGGTTACGAGGCGAACGGCGGCAGCCCCGCGACGCTGCTCCACTGACCCGGCACACCCGCCCCCTCCGGATTGGACCGGCACCCCTCATGGCACGACTGATCCCGCTGATCCTGATAGCGCTTGCCGTCTGGTTCTGGCTGCGGGCGCGCAGGAAGACCGCCGCGTACATGGCCTCCTACGAGAACCCCTCCGCCCGGGACCGGGACGGCGAAGGCGACGAGCACCGTGATCCTCCGGCCCCCGCGGCCTGAGACCCCGGAATCCACGGCGCCCCCGCGGCGTTGTACGGATCGAACACCGACCCCCGGAGGAGCCCCCGCATGTTCCTGACCCACCGCACCCCGCAGCTCCCCACCCCGGAGGAGGCCCTGCGCGGTCGCCCCACCCCCGAATTCACGGTGCCGTCCCGCCACACGGTCCTCGGCAACCCGCTGACCGGCCCGTATCCGCAGGGCCTGGAGGTCGCGGACTTCGCGCTGGGCTGTTTCTGGGGCGCCGAGCGCAAGTTCTGGCAGACGGAGGGTGTCTGGACGACGCTCGTGGGCTACCAGGGCGGCTCCACCGAGAATCCCTCGTACGAGGAGACCTGCTCCGGTCTGACCGGCCACACGGAGGCGGTCCGCGTCGTCTTCGACCCGGAGGTCGTGAGCTACGCGGATCTGCTCAAGCTCTTCTGGGAGTCCCACAACCCGACCCAGGGCTTCCGCCAGGGCAACGACGTGGGTACGCAGTACCGCTCCGCCCTCTACACCCACTCCCCCGAGCAGGCGGAGGCCGCTGCCGCGTCCCGCGAGGCGTACCAGCAGGTGCTGACGGGCGCGGGCTTCAAGGAGATCACCACGGAGATCCTCCCGGCACAGGGCCGCACCTTCTGGCCTGCGGAGGGGTATCACCAGCAGTACCTGGACAAGAACCCCGCCGGCTACTGCGGCATCGGCGGCACGGGCGCCACCCTGGAGTCCCCCTCGGAGACCAACTGGGGCCGCTCCTGCCCGACGGGCATCGCCCCGGCGCCCGGCGTGTGAGCCGGGACATCGCGGAGTTACGTGGGCCCCGTGCCCGGCAGCTGCCGGGCACGGGGCCCACGTCGTAGTTCGTCGCGCCGTCCAGCCCGCTCTCAGGCCGCCAGCCGCACCTCGCCCATCGGAGCCCGGGCGGGCGCGGTCCGGCTGTGCCGGGCGAGGTCCCGCTGGGCCAGGGACAGCACATCGGCGAGCCCGAGCCCGAGCGAGCGGGCCGCCGCCGCGAGCACCTCGGACGAGGCCTCCTTGCGGCCGCGCTCGATCTCGGAGAGGTAGGGCACGGAGATCCTGGCGTCCTCGGCCACGTCCTTGAGCGTCCGCTCCTGGGCCGTGCGCTCTCGGCGCAGGACGTCACCGACGACGTCCCGCCAGAGAGCCTCCTTGGGGGCGGGAGCGGGACGCAGGGGGATTACGCGGGCGTGGTTCGGCGCGTGGCTGCTCATCGCCCCAGCCTAGGAGCGGTACGCCCGGCGCGGGAGGGGAAAACCTTCCGCGCCGGGCGGATCTGCCGTCGGCAGAACGGCGGTTGCCGCTACGAGTCACGTCGGGAGCGTGCATCCTGACGGGACGTCCGCAGAAGAGGAGCCCGGAACCGATGACGGCGAGCGAAGACCACAGACATCTCACCGCCCTGCGCGGCCGGCCCTGGGTCGCCGCGAACGAGGTGCTCGCTTTTGTACTGGAAATGGTCGCGATCGGCGCTCTCGCCTGGTGGGGCTTCACGGCTCCGGAGGGCGTGGCGGCGTCGGTGGCCCTGGGAGTCGGCGTACCGGCGGCGGCCGTCGTGCTGTGGGGCCTGTTCGCGGCGCCCCGCGCCCGGTTCCCGCTGCCGCTCGCGGGCGTGCTGGCGGTGAAGACCGTGGTCCTCGGCGGCGGCGCGGCGGCGGTGTACGGGACGGGCCACCCGGTGGCGGCCGTGGTCCTCACCGTGGTGCTGGTGGCGAACACGGGCTGCGCGGAGTACTACCGGCGCGGTTAGCGCCCCCTGCGGTGTTCCGCCGTCAGAACCCGCGGTACACGTCGCTCCTGTGACCGAGATGGACGACGAGGATGACCAGAACCTCGCCCTGCACCTCGTACACCACACGGAAGTCTCCCGCGCGCACGCGGTACAGGCCGTCATGTCCGGTCAGCTTCTTCACGTCCGCGTCCTCCCGCCATGGGTCGTCGCCGAGAGGCGTGATGGCGGTCAGAACACGGAGGGCGTCCTGCCGGCCGATCGAGCGGAGCTGACGCTGGGCGTGAGCGGTGAAACGAAAGGCGTACTTCACGCGGCCGGGCTCCCGCCCTCGAACAGGTCCGCGAGGAGTTCGGCCATGCCGACCGTCGGGTCCTGGCGGTGTGCCTCGGCTTCGCGCGCGGCCAGCTCGTCGGCCGCCGCATCCAGTGCGTCGAGCACCTCTATGGGCACGAGTGCGGCGACCCGCTTGCCGTTGCGGGTCACGACAGTGGTCTGCCCGGCCTCGGCCCTGTCGATGACCTCGGCCAGGTGGGTACGAGCCTCACGTACGGTCACGGTGTCAGCCATACGAAAAGTGTACACACGGTTGTGTACACCCCGCCCGTCCTCGCAGGGCCCGGGGCTCGCCGCCCCGGGTCCCCTGCGAGCAGCCGGCAGGGTCAGATCAGCCCCTGCGCCAGCATCGCGTCCGCGACGAGCTCGAAGCCCGCGATGTTGGCGCCCACCACGTAGTTGCCCGGGCTGCCGTACTTCTCGGCCGTCGTGTGGCAGGAGTCGTGGATGTGGCGCATGATCTCCGCCAGCCGCTCCTCGGTGTGGGTGAAGGTCCAGGAGTCACGGGAGGCGTTCTGCTGCATCTCCAGGGCGCTGGTGGCCACTCCGCCCGCGTTGGCCGCCTTGCCGGGGGCGAAGGCGACGCCCGCGTCCTGGAAGACGTGGACGGCGTCGGGCGTGGTGGGCATGTTGGCGCCTTCGGCGACCGCCTTGACCCCGTTGCGTACGAGGGTCAGCGCGTCGGCCTCGTGGAGTTCGTTCTGGGTGGCGCAGGGCAGGGCCACGTCCACCGGGACGTTCCAGACGCCCGTGCCCTCGACGTACCGCACATGGTCGCCGCGCCGCTCGGCGTACTCGGAGATCCGGCCTCGGCCGTTCTCCTTGATCTCCTTGAGCAGCGCGAGGTCGATGCCCTTCTCGTCGACGACGTAGCCGCCCGAGTCGGAGCAGGTCACGACGGTCGCACCGAGCTGCTGGGCCTTCTCGATGGCGTAGATGGCCACGTTGCCGGAGCCGGACACCGCGATGCGCTGGCCTTCGAGGGACTCGCCGCGCACCCGCAGCATCTCGGCGGTGAAGAGGACACAGCCGTAGCCGGTGGCCTCGGTGCGTGCCTGGGCGCCGCCCCAGCCGAGGCCCTTCCCGGTGAGCACGCCCGACTCGTAGCGGTTGGTGATCCGCTTGTACTGCCCGAAGAGGTAGCCGATCTCCCGGCCGCCGACGCCGATGTCACCGGCGGGGACGTCGGTGTACTCGCCGAGGTGGCGGTGGAGTTCCGTCATGAACGACTGGCAGAACCGCATGACCTCGGCGTCGGACCGTCCCTTGGGGTCGAAGTCCGCGCCGCCCTTGCCGCCGCCGATCGGCATGCCGGTGAGAGCGTTCTTGAAGATCTGCTCGAAGCCGAGGAACTTCACGATGCCGAGGTTGACGGAGGGGTGGAAGCGCAGTCCGCCCTTGTACGGGCCGAGCGAGCTGGAGAACTCGACGCGGAAGCCGCGGTTGACGTGGATGTCGCCGGCGTCGTCCGACCACGGCACCCGGAAGATGAGCTGCCGCTCGGGCTCGCAGACGCGCTCGATGATGCGGGCGTCGACGAACTCCGGGCGCTGCGCCAGCACGGGGCCCAGGGTTTCGAGGACCTCGCGCACCGCCTGGTGAAACTCGCCCTCGCCCTGGTTGCGCCGCAGAATCTCCGCGTAGAGGGGCTCGATGACACGGTTCTCGGCGGTGCGCGGGGTGGAGGAGTCGGAGCTGGCCGGCATCTGATCAAGACCTTCCGTGGGTGGGCTCTTGCGCGTCGGCGCTCTCTGTCCCCGGAGGGCGCCACCGGCCCGTGGGGACCGTTGCACCCGGCAAGTCTCGCAGCGCTGCCCGGCCCCGCCCTGTCGACATCCACATAGTGGCCACTGCCGTTCGCCCCGGTACGGGCGTTTCTGCACCCGTACACCCGCTCCCGCCGGAGCGGAGGGGCCGTGCGGCGCCCGCTCCTCGGGGCCGCCGGGGTGGCGAACCTCACAGCCGGAGGAAGACGGCCGTGAGGTCCGCGGCGCCGCGGATCAGGCCGTCGCGTTCTCCGTCACGGTGACCTTCCCCTTGCGGATGGTGGCCACCCGGGGTGCCTTGCGGGCCAGGGAGCTGTCATGGGTGACCATCACGAAGGTCAGCCCGTGCTCCTTCCACAGCCCCTCGAGCAGCTCCATGATCTCGTCACGCATGGACTCGTCGAGATTGCCGGTCGGTTCGTCGGCGAGCAGCACCTTCGGTCGCTTCACCAGCGCACGGGCGATGGCGACGCGCTGCTGCTGGCCGCCGGACATCTCGCTCGGCAGGTGGGTGGGCCGGTCACCGAGGCCCACCGACTCCAGGGCTTCCGCCGCGCGTTCGCGGCGGGCCTTCGCGCCGAGGCCGAGGGGGACGAGGGCGGTCTCGACGTTCTCCTGGGCGGTGAGCGTCGGGATCAGGTTGAAGCTCTGGAAGACGAATCCGATGGACTCGGCGCGGACCTTGGTGAGCCGGGACTCGGGGAGCTTGGCGAGGTCGACACCGTCGAGTTCGATGGTGCCCGAGGTGGGCCGGTCGAGACCGCCGAGCATCTGGAGGAGGGTGGACTTGCCCCCGCCGGTGGGGCCCTGGATGACGAGCCTTCCGCCGTCCTCGATGGTCAGATCGACACCGGCGAGCGCGTCGACGGGATTCTTGCCGCGCATGTAGCGCTTGGTGACGCCCTTGAGCTGGTACACGTGTGGACTCCTGCTGTACGTACGAGGGAAGAGGTCCAGGGTCTTTCGTCTGGATCAGGCTGGATCAGGGAGCGGGGTCTGGTGGTGGGGGCACCTCCCACGCCGTTCAGGCTGTGGGGGAGCATCGCAAGGCGGAGGAAGGCGACAGGGCGGAGCCCTGGCAACTGACGACAACGCCGCGAGGTGCGGTGCCAGGGCGCGCGAGCCCAGCATGATCCGAACGAGAGGCCCTAGGCGACGCGGCGCAGCGCGTCGGCCGGGCGCAGCCGGGAGGCGCGCCAGCCGCCGAAGGCCCCGGCGATCAGTCCGCCCGCCACCGCGAGGGCGACGGCGAGGAGGATCGTGGTGAGGGAGACCGGTGCGGTGAGCGCGATGTCCAGGGTCTTGGACGCGGTCTGACGGCCGGGGCCGCCGCCGCCCATCGGGCCGCCGCCACCCGTACCGCCACCGCCCATGCCGCCTCCGCCGCCGCCCGTGGAGCCGAGCTGGGCGGAGAGGGTGGGGCTGATGGCGGTCACGACGTAGGCGCCGGCGACGCCGACGGCGATCCCCAGGACGCCGCCCATGAGGCCGTTGACGAGGGCTTCACCGATGACCTGGCGGGTGACGCGTCCGCTCTTCCAGCCGAGTGCCTTGAGGGTGCCGAACTCCCGCACGCGACGGCTGACAGCGGAGGAGGTCAGCAGGCCCGCGACGAGGAAGGCGGCGATCAGGACCGCGATGGAGAGCCACTTGCCGACGCTGGAGGCCAGGTCGGAGGCGGTGGAGAGGGAGCCGGAGACCGTGTCGGCGAGGTCGGCGGACGTGGTGACCGTTGTGCCGGAGACGTTCTTCTGGATGGCGGCCTTGACGGTGTCGATCTTCTGCGAGTCGGCGGCCTGGACATAGACCGTGGTGACCTTGTCCTTGGAGTCGGCGACGGTCTGCGCCTGCTTCAGCGGGATGTAGACATTGGCGGCGGCGTCACCGCTGTCCGCCGTGGAGACGCCCACGATCGTGTACTCGGTGCCGGAGATGGTGACGGTCTTGTCGACCGCGAGCTCCTTCTCCTTGGCGTAGGCGGAGTCGACTATCGCGACCTTGGCGTCCGTCTCGGCCGCCTTGAACGTACGGCCCTTGGTGATCTCGGAGGAGGTCAGGGGGCCGAGGTCCTGCTGGGTGACGTCGGTGCCGTACACGGTGAAGGAGTTGACGTCGAAGGATGCTCCGCCGCCCTGCACCTCACCCTGCGGCTGGCCGCCACCGCCAACCTGGCCACCGCCGCGTCCGCCGCCCTCGCCCGTGCTCTCGTCCTGCTTGAACTCGCCACGCTTGAACTGGCCGTCGACCTTCATGACCGTCAGGCTCAGCCCGCCGACGGCGTCCGCGACGCCGTCCTGCTTGCCGACCTTGTCGACGGTGCTGGACGCCAGCGTCTGGAAGCCCTGGACCATGACGCGGTCCGTGCTCTGGGTGGCGTCCTCGTCCTCCTTGGCGTCGAAGTTGAACTTGGGCCGCTCGGTGCCGCCGGAACCCTGGGCCGCCGCGGCCTTGGTCACCGTCATGTCCGTGCCCAGGCCGTACAGCGACTGGAGGACCTTGTCCTGGGCCTTGCTCATGCCCGAGGAGACCGAGCTGACGATGATGACCAGCGCAATGCCGAGGGCGAGCCCCGAGGCGACGACGAGCGCCGCCTTTCTGCGGCGGCGCAGCTCGCGCCGGAGGTAGGTGAAGAACATGGCGTGAAGGTATGGACCGGTTGTGATGAGGAGTTAAGTCTGCGATGAGAGCTGGATGAGAACACTGCCGGCGCGCACACACGTCCTCGGCGCGCACACGCCGAAGGCGGCGGCGCCCGGAAGGATCCGGGTGCCGCCGCCTTCGGAGGGGAAGAGACGCGGTCAGGAGGTCAGGCGGCGTCCGCCGTCCACTCCGACCAGCTCATGTTCCAGCCGTTGAGGCCGTTGTCCGGGGAGATGGTCTTGTCCGGGGAGTTCTTGACGATGACCACGTCGCCGACGATCGAGCTGTTGTACAGCCAGGCGGCGGGCGTGTTGGCGTCGTCCGCACCCTGGGCGTCGGACAGGCCGACACAGCCGTGGCTGGTGTTCGCGCTGCCGAAGATCGACTTGGCGCCCCAGTAGTTGCCGTGGATGAAGGTGCCCGACGTGGACAGCCGCATGGCGTGCGGCACGTCCTTGATGTCGTACTCGCCCTTGCCGTCGTCGTCCGTGAAGCCGACCGTCGAACCGTCCATACGGGTCTCCTTGAACTTCTCGGAGATCACCATCTGGCCGTTGTACGTCGGGTTGTCGGAGGAACCGGCGGAGATCGGGATGGTCTTGACCGTCTTGCCGTCCCGGGTGACCGTCATGGTGTGGGCCTTGGCGTCCACGGTCGAGACCTGGTTGCGGCCGACCTTGAAGGTCACCGTCTTCTGCTGCACACCGACGACGCCGTCGGCGCCCTCGACGCCGTCCAGGGCCAGCTTCAGCGTGACGGTGGAGCCGCCCTGCCAGTAGTCCTCGGGACGCAGGTCGAGGCGCTGGTTGTTGAACCAGTGGCCGACGACTTCCTGGCCGCTGCTGGACGTCACCTTGATGCCGTCCTGGACGGCCTTCTTGTTGGTGATCGCCTTGTTGAAGTTGATCGAGACGGGCATGCCGACGCCGACGGTGGAGCCGTCCTCGGGGGTGAAGTTCCCGATGAAGCTGTTCTCGGGCGAGACCGTGGTGAAGGAGCTGTTGCCGTGCGCCTCACGGTCCTTGGAGTCCGCCGCAGTGGCACTGATCTTGTACGTCGTCGAGCGCTCGAGCTGACCGGCGGGCTTCCAGCTGGAGCCGTCGGACGCGAGGGTGCCCTCGACGGTTTCGCCGTCAGCCGTGGTCATGGTGACCTCGGTCAGCTTGCCCTTGGCGACGGTGACCATCGCGGCGGTGTTGATGCTCGCGTTGGTCGCGCCGTTCTTCGGCGCGATCGTTATCTGCGCCTCGGAGGCGTCCTTGGCTGCCGCCTCGTCCACCTGCGCCTGTGACGTCTTCGAGCCGTCGGCGCCCGCGCCCGAGTTTCCGCCGTCGTCGTTGCACGCTGAAAGCACCAGCACGCCGCCGAGCAGTGCGGACGCGGCCATGAGGCCCCTGCGCCGCTTGCTGTCCGTCATCACACGCTTCTCCATCGTTGCCGATTCCCCAAGATCCCCGGACAGGGTCGCCCGACGACGATCCCCCGTCAATGTTCCAAGAACACCGTGGCCGGGTCTTCCGTTCCACATCCGCTGCGGATGTGGGGAACAACACTCATCGACGCACCCGGGGCCACGGTGGTTCCCGTCACCTTCGAGGAGTGCCTGGCGGGCGTCAGCGTTCCGTATTCCCGCCGCCTTCTTCGTCGTCCGTCTCATTGTCCTCGATCCCGTAGTACGCCTCGTCCCCGTCCTCTCCGGCGGCCCAGTCCTCGGCGTCGGGGTCGTAGTCGATCGTCTCGCTGCTCCAGGAGGCCTGGGCGAGCTCGACACCCGGCACCTGGCTGACCAGATCGAACGGGTCGATCAGCGAGGCGAGGGCCTCCGCTGCGTCTTCCCTGACCGTCTCCTCGGCATGCGTACGCTCCTCGGCCGACTCGTCGGCGGAGACGCCGGAGGCGGTGAAATCGGCGGCGATGCTCTCCAGCGCCGTTCCGGTCAGGGCGTCCGCGTCACTGATCTCCAGGACCATCTCCACACGAAGCCGAACAAATGAGGTTGTCTCCGAAGCACTCATACGCCGGAGCGTAAGGCTCCCGGGACCTGTGGCTTTCCACCGACCCGCTGCTTTGCTTAGCATCGGCCCACGGGGCTAAGGCCTTTCGTTTGGATCAGGCCGGATCCCGCGAGCCCGGCATGATCCAAACGAAAGGCCTCAACTGATGGCTGTCGCAAGGGGATCGATTCTGTGTCCATCGCTCGTCGCACGCTGCTGACCACCACAGCGGCAGGCACCCTGCTCTGTGCTCTCTGGTTCGTCCCCTCCGCCAACGCGACCGACGAAGCAGTCACACGGAGCGCTTCCACCGGTTCGTCCACCGAGGCCCGGCAGGCCTCCGCCACAGGGGAGTTCATCGCCGGGGACACGCTCGCCGACACCGGGGCGGGCGTCGACACGACTCCCTACCTGATCGGCGGCACGGTCTCCCTGAGCCTGGGCGCGGGGTTCGTCGTGTACTCGGTGCGCCGGGGCGGCACGTTGCGCACCGGCTTCTGAGGCACGTGAGGGCTGCCGCGCCCTGCGGGGTGCGGCAGCCCTCACGCGTACGGTCTCAGGCCAGCGGGCCGGTCACCGCCTCCACGGCCGCGACCAGCTTGCCCTCCCGTACGAAGGCGTCGGCGGCGGCCAGGTCCGGGGCGAGGAAACGGTCGGGGCCCGGCCCCTGGACCCCTGCGGCCCGCAGTGCCCCGATGACGGCCTGCGAGGCGGGTGCGGGGGTCAGCCCCTCGGCGGCACGCAGCTCGACGGCGCGCGTGGCGGCGTACAGCTCGACGGCCACGATCCGCGCGAGGCCGGTGACGGCGGTACGCAGCTTCCGTGCGGCCGACCAGCCCATGGAGACATGGTCCTCCTGCATCGCGGAGGACGGGATCGAGTCGACGGACGCCGGTACGGCGAGCCGCTTCAGCTCACTGACCAGGGCGGCCTGCGTGTACTGGGCGATCATCAGGCCCGAGTCCACCCCGGCGTCGTCGGCGAGGAACGGCGGCAGCCCGTGCGAGCGGTTCTTGTCCAGCAGCCGGTCCGTGCGGCGCTCGGTGATCGAACCGAGGTCGGCGGCGACGATCGCCAGGAAGTCGAGGACGTACGCGACGGGCGCGCCGTGGAAGTTGCCGTTGGACTCCACCCGCCCTCCCCCACTCTCGGCTCCGCTCGAGCGGGAGGTGCCCCCAGGGAGGACGACCGGGTTGTCCACGGCCGAGGCCAGCTCGCGGCCGGCGACGAGCGCCCCGTGCGTGAGGGTGTCCCGCCCGGCGCCGTTGACCTGGGGCGCGCAGCGCACGGAGTAGGCGTCCTGGACCCGGGGCGCGTCGTCCTGGTGGTGGCCGGTCAGGCCCGACCCGGCGAGGACCCGCAGCATGTTGTCGGCGGAGGCTCCCTGCCCGGGGTGCGGGCGGATCGCGTGGAGCTCGGGGGCGAGGACCCTCTCCGTGCCGAGGAGCGCCTCCAGTGAGAGCGCGGCGGTGATGTCCGCGCTGGTGTAGAGGTTCTTCAGGTCCGCCAGGGCCATCACGAGCATGCCCAGCATGCCGTCGGTGCCGTTGAGGAGGGCGAGGCCCTCCTTCTCGCGCAGCTCGACGGGGCTGATGCCGTGCGCCGCGAGGAGTTCACCGGCCGGCCGCACGACGCCGTCGGGGCCCTCCGCGTCGCCCTCCCCCATCAGGGTCAGGGCGCAGTGCGAGAGCGGGGCGAGATCACCGGAGCAGCCGAGCGAACCGTATTCGTGGACGACGGGGGTGATGCCCGCGTTGAGCACGTCGGCCATGGTCTGCGCGACCTCGGGCCGTACGCCGGTGTGGCCGGAGGCGAGCGTCTTCAGCCGCAGGAACATCAGCGCGCGGACGACCTCACGCTCGACGTGGGGGCCCATGCCCGCCGCGTGTGAGCGGACGATGTTGCGCTGCAACTGCGCCCGCAGACCGGGGCTGATGTGCCGGCTGGCCAGGGCTCCGAAGCCGGTGGAGACGCCGTAGACCGGCTCGGGCCTGGCGGCGAGGGCCTCGACGATCTCCCGTGCGGCGGAGAGCGCCTCGACGGCGGCGGCGGAGAGCTCGACCCGGGCGCCCTGGCGGGCCACGGCGACGACGTCCTCGGCGGTGGTACCGGACGTCCCCACCACGACTGTATGCATATCCATATTCAGAAGCGTACGTACTGAAACTCATCATGTCACCAGTGGTCGCCCGGCTGACCCCTTACCGATCGCCGCCGGGCGGATTGCCTCGCAGCCTGCGGCGGTCGTGAGGGGACCTGGGCGGGGAGTCGGCGAGCCGGATCACGTCACCGTCGCGACCGGCGACCACCGGCCTCCGGGAGTGCGCGGCCTTCGCCTGGTACTGCGCCGCGTCCGCCAGCCGGAAGAGCCGGCGCGCCGACGGGACCGGGCCGATGTCGTCACCGGTGGACGCGACCCCGCAGGCGACCCCGTCGCCGAGCTCCAGGGCCACGGCCCGCGCGCAGAGCTCCTCGGAGACCCGGACCACGTCGTCCGCCGAGGGGCCCACGGTCAGCAGACAGAACTCGTCCCCGCCCAGGCGCGCGGCCAGCGCGTCGGGGAGCATCGCGCCGCAGAGCGAGAGCACCGAGCCGAAACGTTCCAGCAGGCGATCGCCGACCGCGTGGCCATGCGTGTCGTTGACCGCCTTGAGGCCGTTCAGATCGCACACGACCAGGCTGACCACGATGTCCTCCGCGCGATGCCGGTCCACCGCCTCGTCCAGGTGGAGATCGACGGCCCTGCGGTTGGCGAGGCCGGTCAGCGGGTCCGTGAAGGCCAGCTTGCGGACCTCCTCCAGCCGCTCGGTCTGCGCGATGCCCGCGGCGACGACGGCGGCCAGCACGGTCGCGAAGTCCGCGTCGTCCCGGTCGAACACCGGAGCCCCTGCCGGACGGGCCACATACAGCTCCCCCCAGGCCCGCCCGTGCAGCACGATCGGCGCCACCACACAGCAGCCCCGCCCACGCCGGCGCAGCGCGGCGACCCGCTGGTGGCAGTACGGACGTGCGCCCCGGGCCGGCGCGCCGGTGGCCGGCGCGCCGTCGGCGGTCTCCACCCAGGCGTCGGGCTCACCGCCGCCCGCCCAGCGCTCGTGCAGGAACTCGGTGATCTCCGGGAACTGGTGCACGGGATAGGCCTCGCCCTCGGGGAACTCCTCCTCCCCCTCGGCCCGCTCCCCCGCGTTCACCAGTACGCGCAGCCTGCCCTGGTCCCGCTCCCACACGGAGAGGGCGGCGAAGCTGCCCGCCAGCGCCTCGCACGCCCCCACCGCCGCTGCGCGCCAGGACTCGCGCGGGGTGTAGGCCGCCGCCATCGTCTGTGCCAGCGCAACCACGGCGCGCAGCCGCGCATCATCGCCCATCGCACCAGCTTAGGGAGGTTTGTCACGATTTGATCAGTTGGCGGCGCTGATGATCTTCAGATGGCTCCCGGCTCGGCCGGCCGGGCTCACTCGCCGGGCCAGCTGGGCTTCCGCTTCTCGTTGAACGCGGCGACACCCTCGGCCCGGTCCCCGGAGAAGGCCACGGACCGCCAGGCGGCGTCCTCCACCTCCAGGCCGGCCCGCAGGTCAAGCCCGTGCCCCAGCCGCAGGGCCCGCTTGGCCGCCCGGAGCCCCACCGGTGAGTTCGCCGCGATGCGGCCGCCGAGGGCCAGCGCCTCGTCCCGGTCCCGGCCGGCCTCGACCAGCTCGTCGACCAGCCCCAGCTCGCGGGCCTCGGCCGCCTCCACCCGGCGGGCGGTGAAGACCAGCTCGGCGGCGCGCGCCGCGCCGACCCGGCGGGGCAGCAGCTGCGTACCGCCGCCGCCCGGGATGACGCCGACGGACACCTCGGGCAGACCGACCACGGCCGTGCGGTCTGCCACGATCACATCGCAGGCCAGCGCGAGCTCGAAGCCGCCGCCGAGGGCGAAGCCGTGCACGGCGGCGACGACCGGCATCGGGAGCTCCAGCACGCCGATGTAGGCGGCCCTGGCCGTGGGCCGCTGCCGCACGAGCTCGGCGTCGGTGAGGGAGTTCCGCTCCTTGAGGTCCGCGCCCACACAGAAGGCCCGCTCGTTGCTGGAGGTGAGCACCGTCGCCCGCACCCCCTGATCGGCACCGAGCGCGGCGCAGGCCTCGGCGATGGAGCGCGCCATCGCGGTGCTCACGGCGTTCATGGCCTTGGGCCGGTCGAGCACCAGCTCGGCGACGTGGTCCTGGCCCTCGTGCCGCCGTACGACGACGAACTCCCCGAACCTCTGCTCCGACGTGACAACCATGACTCTGCACCCCTCCGGTTAACGAGCGTTACCGGGATCCTAGGCGTGGGGGTCCACCCTGCACGGCGCGGGCCCGGCGCTCGTCAGGACGACGCCTTGCCCCGCCGGGCCAGCAGCCACGGCTCCACCACGCCCAGCCCGCGCACCGGCCGCTGCCACATCGGCTGCAGCCCGAAGCGGTACGCCGGCGGCGGCTCCTCGTCCGTGCGGTGGTTCTCCTTCTCCGTCAGCCGGGCCCGCTCGGCCGCCGCGGCGGCCTCCTCGGCCTCGGAGGCGGGGGCGTCGCCGTTCCTGATCAGTTCCGCGGCGAACGCGCCGTCGACCAGCACGGCGTCCTTCGGCGCTATCGACGTGAGCCGGCTGGCCAGGTTCACCGTCGTACCGAACACGTCGCCCATGCGCGTGGTGACCGTGCCGAACGCGATGCCGACCCGCAGCGAGGGCATCGTGGTGTCCTGGGCCATCGCCTCGACCAGCCGGAGCGCTATCTCGCCCGCCGTGCCCGCGTCGTCCGCGGCGAAGAGGACCTCGTCGCCCAGGGTCTTGATGAGCCGTCCGCCGTGCGCGGCGACGAGGTCGGCCGAGGTGGTCTCGAAGGCCTCGACCAGCTCGCCGAGCTCCTCCTCCTCCAGCCGCCGGGTCAGCCGGGTGAAGCCGACGAGGTCCGCGAAGCCGACGGCGAGCCGCCGGTCGACCATCTCCTCGTCGTCCCCGGTCTGCACGACCCGGCCCGTGGCGGCGGCCAGCTGGCGCCGCCAGACGTACACCAGGAACTCCTGCAGCTCAGGCAGGAGCAGCTCGATCAGCGGATACGTGACCTCGGTGCGGGTCATGCCGGGCTCGGGGGGCTCGGTCAGGCCCGCCAGGAACGAGTCGATCTGCCACTCCGCGAGCCGAGCGGTGGTCTGCCCGGTCGACCTGGCCACCTGGATCGCCATCGGTTCGCTGAGCAGCCCTGCCTCCACGAGACCGGCGAGGCGCCGCAGCGCCAGGACGTCGGCCTCGGTCAGCGCCTTGGCCTGCCCGATGTCCGCGAAGCCCATCGCCCGCCAGAACCGGGATGCCAGGTCCATGGAGACCCCGGCCGTCCTGGCCGCCTGGAACGGCGTGTAGCGGCGGTCGGCCCCCAGGATCAGGGCCTCCAGCCGGATCGCCAGCGGGTCGTCAGTCGGTTCTGCCGTGTGGTCGACCTCGTGATGCGGTGTCGAGTGGACGGACGGTCCCGACGAGGGCTCCGCGCCGTCGTCGGAGTTCGTGTCGTCGACGGTCACCGGCCGCCTCCTGCCCGTTCCCTGCGCACTGCCCTGCCGATCTGTCGCTGGATCGCCTCAACGATACGGCAGGTGTGCCCTGGCTCACGTCTCCGGTGGCCCTGTTCCGCGTCCGGCAAAGGTTGACATCACCCGTACGTGCGGGGCGCCCGGTCAGGTGAGCCCGCCTTCCTCCCCGCGCAGGTGGACGATGTCGCCGGCCGATACGGGCTCCTGGAGACCGTCGCCCGTGGCCAGCACGAGCCGTCCGTCGCCGTCGATCGCGACGGCCTCCCCGACGAGGGACCGGTCGCCGGGCAGCTCGGCCCGCACCGTCCGGTCGAGCGTGGCGCAGCCCGCCGCGTAGGCGGCCTGGAGCCCGCTGTCGGCGGCGTCACCGTTGGCGTCGCGCCAGCGTCCGTACCACTGCTCCAGTGACCGCAGGACGGCCCGCAGCAAGGTCTCGCGGTCGGTGGAGACGGCTCCGGCGAGCGCCAGTGAACCGGCGTGCGGGGCGGGCAGCTCGGCCGCGCGCAGCGACACGTTGAGGCCGATGCCGACGACGACACCGTCCCCGGCGCGTTCGGCGAGGATGCCGCCGGTCTTGCGTTCCGTACCGCCGATGGTCACCAGCAGGTCGTTGGGCCATTTCAGTGCCATGTCCACGCCCGCCGACTGTGTGAGGCCCGTGGCGGCCGCGACACCGGCCAGCAGCGGCAGCCAGCCCCACCGCTCGGCGGGCACGTCGCCGGGGGTGAGGTAGACGGAGAAGAAGAGGCCCGAGCGGGGCGGCGCCGTCCAGCTCCGGTCGAGGCGTCCGCGGCCCGCGGTCTGCTCCTCGGCGACCAGCACCGTGCCTTCGGCAAGACCTCCGCCGGCGGCCCGTGCCGCGAGGTCGGAGTTGGTGGATCCGGTCGCATCGACGATGTCGAGCGAGGTCCACAGGCCGTCGGGCTTCAGCAGCCCGCGGCGCAGCGCCGAGACGTTCAGGGGCGGCCTGTCGAGGTCCGACCAACGGTTGTGCGGCGCATCGGAAGGTGTCATGCAACCCACATTAGGTGTGGCCAACGACGCACTGCCGAACCGTATCCGCGCCGATACGCTACGGGGCAGTAGCAACACCAGCCGACGAGCAGGTAGCCGTCGAGCACGCATGGGTCCAGCACTTTACTGGATGTAACCAGCCGTCCCCGTGACCAGGCAGGGAGCCGCCACCCGATGTCCGAGCCGCAGAGCGACATCCACACCACCGCGGGCAAGATCGCGGACCTGCAGCGCCGTATCGAAGAGGCCACACACGCAGGTTCCGCACGTGCCGTCGAAAAGCAGCACGCGAAGGGCAAGTTGACCGCCCGGGAGCGCGTCGATCTCCTGCTCGACGAAGGTTCCTTCGTGGAGCTCGACGAGTTCGCACGGCACCGGTCCACCAATTTCGGCATCGAGAAGAACCGCCCCTACGGGGACGGCGTCGTCACCGGTTACGGCACGGTCGACGGCCGCCCCGTCTGCGTGTACTCGCAGGACTTCACGATTTTCGGCGGCTCGCTCGGCGAGGTCTACGGCGAGAAGATCGTCAAGGTCATGGACTTCGCGATGAAGACCGGCTGCCCGGTGATCGGCATCAACGACGGCGGCGGCGCCCGCATCCAGGAGGGTGTGGCCGCTCTCGGGCTGTTCGCCGAGATCTTCCGCCGCAACGTGCACGCCTCGGGTGTCGTCCCGCAGATCTCCGTGATCGTCGGCCCGTGCGCGGGCGGCGCGGTCTACTCCCCCGCGATCACCGACTTCACGGTCATGGTCGACCAGACCTCGCACATGTTCATCACCGGTCCCGACGTCATCAAGACGGTCACAGGTGAGGACGTCGGCTTCGAGGAGCTGGGCGGCGCCCGCACGCACAACACCACGTCCGGCGTCGCCCATCACATGGCGGGCGACGAGAAGGACGCCATCGAGTACGTGAAGTCGCTGCTGTCCTACCTCCCGTCGAACAACCTCTCCGAGGCCCCGGCCTTCCCGGAGGAGGCCGACCTGGAGACCACGGACGAGGACCGCGAACTCGACAGCCTCATCCCGGACTCGGCGAACCAGCCGTACGACATGCACACCACCATCGAGCACGTCCTCGACGACGGCGAGTTCCTGGAGACCCAGGCCCTGTTCGCGCCGAACATGCTCACCGGTTTCGGGCGCGTCGAGGGTTATCCGGTCGGCATCGTCGCCAACCAGCCGATGCAGTTCGCCGGCTGTCTGGACATCAACGCGAGCGAGAAGGCCGCACGCTTCGTCCGTACGTGCGACGCGTTCAACGTGCCGGTCCTCACCTTCGTCGACGTTCCCGGCTTCCTGCCGGGTGTCGACCAGGAGTACGGCGGCATCATCCGGCGCGGCGCCAAGCTGATCTACGCCTACGCGGAGGCGACCGTCCCGCTGATCACGGTGATCACCCGCAAGGCGTTCGGCGGCGCGTACGACGTCATGGGCTCCAAGCACCTGGGCGCCGACCTGAACCTGGCCTGGCCGACCGCGCAGATCGCGGTGATGGGCGCGCAGGGCGCGGTGAACATCCTGCACCGGCGCACGATCGCCGCCGCCGAGGATCAGGACGCCACCCGGGCCGAGCTCATGGCCGACTACGAGGACGCGCTCCTCAATCCGTACGTCGCGGCCGAGCGCGGCTACGTCGACGCGGTCATCATGCCGTCCGACACCCGGGCACACCTCGTGAAGGGGCTGCGCCAGCTCCGTACGAAGCGTGAGTCGCTGCCCCCGAAGAAGCACGGCAACATCCCCCTCTAACCACCGGGAGCCACCATGATCAAGGTCGTACGGGGCAATCCGACCCCGGAGGAGCTGGCCGCGGCCCTCGCCGTGGTCCGGGCGCGCGCGGCGGCGGTGGCCGCCGTGCCGTCCGGCGCTCCGCTGCCGCCCGAGCAGTGGTCGGACCCGGGGCGGATCGCGCGCCGGGGCGCACTCCGGCCCGGGCCCCGCTCGTGGGCACGGACGTACTGGCCCTCCTGACGGCGGGCCCTGCGGCGCTTGAGTACGCGTACTCAGGCGCCGCAGCCGTCTCCGGAGCACCATCGGATCCATGCTGTGGTCCGACCCCGAGAACAAGCCTCCGAAGGAACTGCGCGACGCCCAGGACATGATGCGCCGCGCGGGTCTGCTGCTCGCGCTGGCCATGGTCGTGGCGATGTTCGTCCTGGGTACCCGCTGAGGGTCTTCCCGCGTCCCGCCCCGCCTACGATGAGCGGTATGACTGCTCAGCGCCGCCTCGTGCTCGCCTCCGCGTCCCCCGCCCGTCTCGGTCTCCTGCGGCAGGCCGGTCTCGCGCCCGAGGTGATCGTCAGCGGTGTGGACGAGGACGCGCTGACCGCCCCGACGCCGGGTGAGCTCGCGCTCGTCCTGGCCGAGGCGAAGGCCGCCGCGGTGGCGGCCCGCCCCGAGGCGTCGGGCGCGCTCGTCATCGGCTGCGACTCGGTGCTGGAGCTGGACGGCGAGGCGCTCGGCAAGCCCGCCGACAGCGAGGAGGCGACCGCCCGCTGGAAGTCCATGCGCGGCCGTTCCGGCGTCCTGCAGACGGGGCACAGCGTCATCGACACGGCCACCGGCCGTACGGTGTCCGCGACCGCGTCCACCGTCGTCAGGTTCGGTGAGCCGACGGACGCCGAGGTGGCGGCCTACGTCGCCTCGGGCGAGCCCCTCCACGTCGCCGGGGCGTTCACCCTGGACGGGCGCTCCGCGCCGTTCGTCGAGGGGATCGAGGGCAGCCACGGCAACGTCATCGGGCTCTCGCTGCCGCTCCTGCGCACGCTCCTCGGCGAACTGGGCATCTCCGTCACCGACTTGTGGGTCTGAGCGGATCCTGCGGGGTGACACCGGCTCCGGAGCGGATCCTGCGGGGTCACGCCGGCTCCGGAGCCGCTCCCGCACCGCTCTCCACCGCTTCCGGCTCACGCCGGTCGAAGGCCACCAGGGTCAGCACGATCAGCGCCAGGACGGCCATCAGGAAGGCGAAGGCCGCCCAGCCGATCAGTCCCACCGCCAGGGCGCCCAGCACCCCGTGGACGACCGCGCAGGCGATGAGGGTGATCCGGCCGAGGCGGCCCGGGGAGCGGTCGCGTATCCCGGCCAGCAGCGGTATCAGCCCGCAGAGCACCAGCAGGACCCCGGAGACACCGCCCATCACCCACGTGCCGGTGACCATGGCGTCGGGGTCCATCCCGGCCAGAGACATGCGCTGGTTGCCGGCGACCGTCGCGAGGACGCCGTTGAGGAGCACGATGCCCACGGCTTCCACGAACAGAACGACCGCGGTCACGAAGGCCACTGGTCTGCGCACCACCGCTCCCACCCCCTGTTACCTGTAGTACGTCCGGTACAGCGCGGACCCTACTAACCGGTAACGCTGCGGACAAGGGGTAGCGCACGCCTCGTGCGCCCCCGGGCGCCGCCCCCGGGCGGTGGCAAAGATTCCCTCGTCCGTTCGTAGGGAGTCCACAAAGAAACGCCGCGTGGCGTTAACCCTACGAACAGAGACCTGGGCCACACTTCGTGGCTACTGTGCGGTTGAGGATCGCGGCGTACCGTGGTGCGACAAGGAATTTCGCCACTCGAGCAAGCCTCGAATCACACTCCGTGTGGGCAAGTTCACTACTGGGGACGGGTCGTACGGCCGTGTTGGTAGTCCCTAAACTCAGCTTGTTCTCAAGGAGGGAGTCATCGTGCGCAAGGTGCTCATCGCCAACCGTGGTGAAATCGCTGTTCGTGTTGCTCGGGCTTGCCGGGATGCCGGGATCGGGAGCGTAGCCGTCTACGCGGATCCGGA
>NZ_JBIWKH010000025.1:88251-103429 GCF_044765585.1 Streptomyces sp. NPDC102441 | reverse complement strand
ACCGGCCCCTGAGCCGTGGTCCGCACCTTGCGGATCTCGAAGTCCATCGCACCCCTTGAGCTGGGGTGTTGCGACAACCACTAGAACCTAAGGGTTCCGTGGGCCCTCTCGTCGTCTCGGTCACTTCACCGCGGGGCGGCTACCGCCGTGCCCACGGGCACCGGGGCCGGGTCCGGGCGCAGCAGCCGTTCCGCCAGTTCGCCGAAGGCCAGGCCGAAGCCTGCCCACAGCGTGGCCTGCATGGCGAGTGCGGACATGCGGAAGCGCCACAGCAAGGTGGCCGGGAAGTCGCTCGGCACCTCGTTGACCGTGGGCAGGAACGCGTATGCCAGCCCGATCACGACGGCGAAGCCGAGTACGGCGACGACGGTGGCGTACCAGGCGCCCAGTTTCGGCGCCAGCATCCTGCCCGCGATCACCGCGGCGACCGCGAGGAGCACGCTCAGCACCATCATCAGGAAGTACAGGGTGGTCCGCCGGCCGATGGTGTCGCCGGCGCCCACCGCGGGCGGGTTGGCCGGGTACTTCAGGAACGGCACGACGTACACGGCGAGCAGCGCGATCCCCGAGAGGAGCAGCGCCGTGGCCCGCGGGCCGAAGCGGCCCACACGACCGAGCGCGAAGCAGTAGGCGAGGGCCGCGATGCCACCGAACGCCACCCCGTAGACCAGGATCCCGGTGGTCAGGCCGGCGGTGGACTGCATGGTGCGGGAGACGAGTTCGGCCTCGTGCTCGTGCGCATGGGCGTGGGGCTCCTCCAGGCCGATCGCGCTGTCGACGTACGGCTCGCCGAGGAAGTAGGCGACGAGCAGGGCGAGCACGCCGGCACCGAGGCCGGCGAGCATGCCCCGCGCGAGCAGGTTTCTTACCGTTGCGGAGTTCATGGGTGTGCTGTGTCCGTCCCTCATCAGTGGCAGGGGAAGCCGAGGAGGTGGCGGGCGTCGTGCACCCACTCATGGACGCCCTCACCGGAGACGACGGCTGTGGCGCCCTGCTCGGCGCCGACGAAGTACAGCAGGATCAGCATCAGGATGCCGAAGAAGACCGCCCAGGGGGCGATGTCCTTCAGCGGCAGCTTTGCGGGAACCACGGGGCTTGTAGCAGTCGGCTGAACGACGTGCTGGGCCATGGCAGGCCTCCTCTGGGAGTTCGCGTCCCAACTCGGTGGTGCACAGGACGACGGCGCCCGGGTCTGACTCGCGGTGCCACCCCCCTCGGGGCTGCACCGTCCACAGTGGCGCGACCGTGCCGGGTTCCCACCGGCTTCCGTGATGCCGTCGTCGATATCGCAGTGACCGTACCGTGTGCCGCGCCTGTGGCCAATACCGCCCGTAGCCGAGGCAGCGCCGGGGACTCACCCTTCGTACACCCGGCCCGCCGGGCAGGCACGCGTGCGCGGGCGTACGCTCGCCAGGAGGGGTGGATCCCGCTCGAGAAGGCCCTGAACAGGGACGTTTCCGAGGAGGCGCGGTGACAGGACAGCGCATCGCCGGACGTGCTGCCGCCTGCGCGGCGGTGGTCGTGCTCGCCGTGACCGGCGGCACTGCGGCCCAGGCGGACGACGACATCGAATCGCTGCCCGCCGAGCAGATCGCCGACCGCTCCCGCGACGCCCTGCTCGATGTCCGGTCCGTGCATCTGCGTGCGCGGGGCGACTTCGGGGAGAACCGCCCGCCGATGACGGTGGACCTCAGCCTGGACCGGAACGGCAACTGTGCCGGTGACGTGGACCTGGGCAAGGACAAGGGTGCGGTCGAGATCGTCAAACGGGGCGATTCGGTCTGGCTGAAGCCGGACGCGGACTTCTGGGAGAACCAGGTCCCGGTCGGCGGCCAGGCCTTCGAAGCCATCCTCGCCGGGCGGTACATGAAGGGCTCGGCCTCGGACTCCAGGCTGCGGCCCGTCGTGGACGCCTGTGATCTGGACACCTTCCGCGATCTGGTCTCCGACAACGCCGGCAACGCGGCCGGGACGTTCACCAAGGAAGAAGTGTCGACGGTCGACGGCGTACGGACCGTGCCGGTCACCAGGACACTGCACGGACAGAAGCTGACGGCGTACGTGGACACCGGGGGCGAGCACCACCCGGTGCGGATCACCGTACGGGGCGACGGGGCGGACGCGGCCGTGGACTTCACCCGCTTCGACGAGCCGGTGCCGACGGCCACGCCGCCCGCCGACGAGACGGTGGACGTGAACGCCCTGCTCGGCCGGGCCCCGGCACAGTCCTGACGCCCCCGGCCCGGCCGGGGTTCTCACCATCACTCTCCGGCCCCGCTGTCGTCCACCTCGTTGAAGCAGACGTGCTGCTGTATCGCCCGGCGGCGAATCCGAACGTGAGAGTTGACTCTCACGTTATGTGAGAGAATACTCTCACGTCATGGGCAACCGACTGGGCGATATCGAGATCACCGATCCACAGGCGATGCGGGCGTTGGCACATCCGGTGAGGCTTGCGATCCTCGACCGCCTCCGCCGGCACGGTCCTGCGACGGCCACGCAGCTCGCGCCCGATGTGGGTGCCACTCCCTCGGTGACCAGCTGGCATCTGCGGCACCTGGCGGGTTTCGGACTGGTCCGGGACGCCGAGGCCGGGCCGGACCGTCGGCAACGGCGGTGGGAGGCGTCGGCGCGCGGCTTCCGGTTCGAGGCGCCGGAGGGCGAGGAGGGCCGGTCGGCCGCGCGGGCGCTGTCCCGGGAGATGTTCCTGCGCTACGGAGATCTGCCGAGCAGGTGGTCGGCCGAAGTGGAGCCGGGCCTGGACCCGTTGTGGCAGCGGGCCGCCGGCCTGGCCGATACCCGTGTGGTCGTTTCGGCGGAGGAACTCGCCGCGATCCAGGACGGGATCGAGCAGGTGCTCGCGCCCTACGTGACGCGCGATCCCGCCGAGCGTCCGGCCGGAAACCGCGGCGTCCGGCTGCTGCGTTACGTCCTGCCGGAGCAGGACGAGGAGCAGGACGAGGAACAGGCCGACGAGCAGGCCGGCGGGGCCCGGTGAGCGCCCCAGGAACGGGCACCCCGATATCCCTGTGGCGGGACCGGCGCTTCCGCCGGTTCTGGGCGGGGCAGTCGATATCGCAGTTCGGCGACCGGATCACCGAACTGGCACTGCCGCTGATCGCCGTGACAGCGCTGAGCGCCTCGGCCAACCAGGTGGCGTGGCTGACCGCGCTCATCTGGACTCCGAATCTGCTCGCGATCATCCTGGGGGCCTGGGTCGACCGCCGGGTCCGCAAACGCCGCCTGATGGTCCTCGCCGATCTGGTGCGCAGCGCGGTGCTGTTGAGCCTCCCCGTGGCGTATCTGCTGGACGCGGTGAGCCTCGGTCAGCTGTACGCCGTGGCGCTGTTGACCGGCACCGCGGCCGTGCTCTTCAACACCGCCTATCCGCCGTTCTTCGCTCACCTCGTGCCCCGCTCGTCCTACGTCGACGCGAACAGCAAGCTCAGTGCCAGCCGGTCGGTGTCGCACGTGGTGGGCCCGGCGGTCGGCGGCGGTCTCGTCCAGGCGTTGACCGCACCCGTCGCTGTCGTGGTCGATGCCGTGTCGTACCTGGCGTCCGCGTTCCTGATAGGGCGGATTCCGCTCGATGAATCACCCAGCGGCATCGACGGAGCAGCGGCCCCCTCACTGCTGCGGCGCGCCCGGGATGGCATGGTCTTCGTCTGGCGGCACCCGGTGCTGCGCGCCGGGCTCTGCTGCGCGGTGACGGTCAACTTCTTCACCTTTGTCGCGGGCACCGGACTGATGGTGCTCTTCGCCAGCCGTGTCCTGGGGCTGTCCGCGGGAGCGATCGGCCTTGCTCTGGGCGTCGGTTCGACCGGCGCTCTCCTCGGCGCCGTCCTCGCCCCGAGGATCTCGCGGCGTATCGGTGTGGGGCGCAGCATCGTGGTGGGAGCGGTGCTGTTCCCGGCGCCCATCGCCATCGCGGCCGGCGCGGGAGGGCCGCTCTGGGCGCGTGCCGGAGCACTGGCCGGGGCGGAGTTCCTCTCCGGAGTCGGCGTCATGCTCTTCGACGTCAACCTCAACTCCCTCCAGACCAGCGTGATCCCGGATGGCATACGCAGCCGTGTGGCGGGCGCGTTCAGCACCGTCAACTACGGCGTACGTCCCATCGGGGCCGTGGTCGGCGGCCTGCTCGCCACCGGCTTCGGTCTGCGGGCGACGCTGCTCATCGGTGCCGTCGGGGGGACGCTGTCACTTCTCTGGCTACTGGCTTCACCGATACCGCGTATCCGCTCCCTGACCGCAGACGACGCCGCCGAGTCCCCTCAGGGCACGGGTCAGGAGGACAGCGCGGGGATCACCGTGGAACCGTAGGCGTCGATGGTCGCCTCCCGTGCGTCGTGCATGTTGTAGACGGCGAACTGGTCGACGCCCAGATCTCGCAGGACCCGGAGCTTCTCGATGTGGGCCTCGGCGGGTCCCAGCAGACAGAACCGGTCCACGATCTCGTCGGGCACGAAGGCCGTGTCCGGGTTCCCGGTGCGGCCGTGATGGCTGTAGTCGTAACCGGAGCGTCCGGCGATGTACGCCGTGAGGGCCTCGGGCACGAGGCCGGAGTGCTCTCCGTACCGGGAGACGAGGTCGGCCACGTGGTTGCCGACCATGCCGCCGAACCAGCGGCACTGCTCGCGTGCGTGGTCCAGGTCGTCGCTCACATAGGCGGGCGCGGCGACGCAGATGGTGACGGCGTCCGGGTCGCGGCCGGCGGCGGTGGCCGCGTCGCGTACCGCCTTGATCATCCATTCGGTGAGGTAGGGATCGGCCAGCTGGAGGATGAAACCGTCGGCCTTCTCCCCGGCCAGGGCCAGGGCCTTGGGCCCGTACGCACCCATCCAGACGGGCAGCCTGCCGTCCTTCACCCACGGGATCCGGACCGGCTGTCCGTCGACGGTGGCCTCGCGCCCCTCGGCGAGATCGCGGATCACCTCGACGGCCTCGCCGAGCCGTGCCAGCGTGTTGGGCCTGCGGCCCGCCACCCTCATCGCGGAGTCACCCCGCCCGATGCCGCACACGGTGCGGTTGCCGTACATCTCGTTGAGCGTGGCGAAGGTGGAGGCGGTGACCTCCCAGGTGCGGGTCCCTGGGTTGGTCACCATCGGTCCGACGATCAACCGCTCGGTGTGCTCCAGGATCCGGCTGTAGATGACGAAGGGCTCCTGCCAGAGCACCGCCGAGTCGAAGGTCCAGCCGTAGCGGAAGCCGTTCCGCTCCGCGCGGCGCATGAGCCCGACGACGGCCGAGGCGGGCGGGTCGGTCTGGAGGACGAGTCCGAAATCCATGGCAGATACTCCTGGTCCAGGTGCACTGTGGGCGCGTCCGAGGGCGACGTGTTCCGATAGAGCTTTCCATATCGGGCCGCGCCGAACCCCGTACGGCCGACCGCCGCCCCGGCGAGTCGCGGACGGGGTCAGCCGCCGTCGGCCGCCGTCACGGTGGCCTCCCCGCCGAGCACGGCGGCGGACTCCCTGCGACGCCGCTGCTCGTCGACGTCGGCCACGGGAGCGGCGAGCATCAGGGCGCGGGTGTAGGGGTGCCCGGGGGCGGTGGTGACGGCATGGGCGTCGCCCGTCTCCACGAGGGACCCTCCCTTGATCACCGCCACCCGGTGGCTCATGAAGCGCACGACCGAGAGGTCGTGGGTGACGAAGAGATACGCGACGCCTGTCTCCTCCTGGATCTCCAGCAGCAGTTCGAGAACCGTGCGCTGCGTGGTCAGGTCGAGCGCGGACACCGGCTCGTCGCAGATCACGAGCCGGGGGCGCAGCGCCAGCGCGCGGGCGATGGCGACCCGTTGGCGCTGACCACCCGAGAACTCCCGGGGCAGACGGCTCGCCGCGTCCGGCGGCAGGTGGACCCGGTCGAGGAGGCCGCCCACCCGGCCGCGTGCGTCCCTGGCGCTCGCACCGTGCCCCAGGAGGGGTTCGCTGAGCGTGTCCCCGACGGTGCGTGAGGGGTTCAGCGAGGTGTACGGGTCCTGGAAGACGACCTGGAGGTCGCGGCTGAGCTCACGGCGGCGCGAGGCCTTCGCCGTGTCGATGCGCTCGCCGGCGAACGTGATGCTGCCCGAGCGGGCGGGCACGAGCCCGAGGACCGCGCGCCCGATGGTCGTCTTGCCCGAGCCCGACTCGCCGACCAGGCCCAGGGTCTCGCCGGGCCGGATGTCGAGGGAGACCCCCTTGAGGATCTCGGTGCGCGGGGCTCGCCATCCCTTGCCCGGGTAGGAGACCCGGAGGTCCCTGATCCGCAGCAGTGCGTCGGGGAAGGCCGATTCGGTGGTGCCGGTGCTGGTCATGCGGTGGCCTTCCTCGCCTCTCGGGGCTGCCAGGGCGCCCGGACCGGCGCGTCGTCGAGGACCGCGCCGAGCAGGGTCCGGGTGTAGGGGTCCCGGGGGGACCGGAGGATCTGTCCGGTGGTTCCGGTCTCGACGATCCGGCCGCCGCTCATCACGGCGACACGGTCGCAGAGGTCGGCCACGACGCCGAGGTTGTGGGTCACCAGGAGTACGCCCAGGCCGCGGTCCTGCTGGAGCCTGCGGAGCAGACCGAGTATCTCGGCCTGGACCCGGACGTCCAGTGCGGTGGTGGGTTCGTCGGCGATGAGGAGTTCCGGGTCGCAGGACATGGCGCCGGCGATCAGGACGCGCTGGGCCATGCCTCCGGAGATCTCGTGGGGGTACAGCCGCATCGTCCGCCCGGGATCGGGGATCTCCACCAGGCGCAGCAGGTCGATCGCCCGGCCGGCGGCCTCCTTGCGCGAGATGCCGAGAACATGGCGCATGGGTTCCATGAGCTGGCTGCCGATGGTGAAGGCGGGGTCGAGGTTGCTCATGGGTTCCTGCGGGACGTAGGCCACGGTGCCGCCCCTCAGTGCGCGGTGAGCGCGCTCGGGCAGTCCGTCGACCTCCTGGCCCTTGATCATGACGCTGCCCGAGGTGACCCGCCCGCCCTCGGGCAGGATCCCGAGCACCGAGAAGGCCGTCTGGGTCTTCCCGGAGCCCGACTCCCCCACCAGGCCGACGATTTCGCCGGGGTGCACATCGAGGTCGATGCCGTGCACGACCTCCTTGTCCGTGCCGTCCGGGCGGGCGTAGGCGACGGTGAGGCCACGGACGGACAGGAGAGCGGCAGGGTCCGGCGGTTCGACCAGGGCCTCCGCTGCGGGGGCCGCCCCGGCGCGGGGCCTCCTGCGGCGCCGCCCGGCCGGCTCGCCGCCGCGGTCCTCCAGTACGTCGCGTACTGCGCCGGCGAGCAGGACGAGAGCGCCGTTGGTCAGACCGAGTGCGAGTCCGGGCCACAGGATCAGAAGCGGTGCGCGCTGGATGTTCTGGAACGCCTCGTTGAGCATCGCGCCCCAGGTCGCCGAAGAACCGCTGCCGACGCCGAGGAACTCCAGACCGGCCTGGAGTCCGATGGCGATTCCGGCGACGAGGGCCACCTGGATGATGAGGGGACCGCGGACGACGATCAGGATGTGCCGGGCGACGATCCGGGTGTCGGACAGCCCGGACACCTTGGCGGCGTCTACGTACAGCTCCTTGCGGACGTTGGCGACGATGCCGCGGACCAGGCGGAAGAAGCCGGGGGCCACGAGTACCCCGAGCACGATCATCAGCACCCAGACCCTGGGGCCGAGGATGGCGCGGGAGGCGAGGAGCACCACCATCGCGGGCAGCGCCATGACGAGGTTGACGGCCCAGTTGGCGACGGAGTCGAACCGGCCGCCGTAGTAGCCGGCGTACAGGCCCGACGGCACGCCCAGGGCGAGCGCGATCGCCAGGGCGACCACCGCCCCGCCCAGTGTGTTGCGTCCGCCGTACAGGATGCGCGAGAGGATGTCCCGTCCCGCCGAGTCCATGCCCATGGGGTGCGCGGCGTCGGGCCCCGCGAACGCGTCGCCGAGCGAGGAGACGTCGGGGGCCTGCGGTGCGAGCAGGGGCGCGAGGACGACGCCGATGACGAGCAGGAGCAGAACACCTGCGGAGATCGCGCCGAGCGGGTTGCGCAGGAGCCTGCGCAGTCCGCCGCCGGCCGTGGGGTTCTCGCTCATGCGGCCCTCGCCTTCGGGTTGAGCCAGCCGATCATGGTGTCGACCAGGAGATTGATCAGGACGACACCGATCACGGTGAACATGACCAGCGCCATGATCACGGGAATGTCGCCCCGGGTGGTGTAGGTGACGGTCATGCTGCCGATCCCGGGAAGTCCGAAGATCTGCTCCACGAGCACGGCGCCGCCCAGCAGGCCGACGAACTGCATGCCGAGGACCGAGAGCGCCGGCGATGACGCGTTGCGCAGGACGTGCCGGAACACGATCCGGGAGGTGGGCAGTCCGCGGGCGCGCAGGGTGCGGACGTAGTCCTGGCGCAGTACGTCGACGACCGCGCCCCTGACCTGCTGCGAGACGCCCGCGACGGAGGCGACCGCCAGGGACAGGACCGGCAGGGTGATGGTCGAGAGCCAGCCGCCGGGCGACTCGGTGAACGGGGTGTACCCGATCGCGGGGAACCAGTTCAGGTTGACCGCGAAGACCAGCACGATCACCAGGGTGACGAGGAAGCCGGGCAGGGCGTATCCGGCCACCCCGAGGATCTGTACGAAGCGGTCGGCCGCCCCGCGCCGCACACCCGCCCAGACGCCGAGCAGGAACGACACGACGGTGGTGACGAGGGTGACCCCGAGCGTGAGGCTCGCGGTGACCGGCAGCCGGCCGGCGACCGCGGTCCCGACGTCCTCGCTGGTGAACCAGGAGGTGCCCAGGTCGCCGCGGACGGCGTGCGCCAGCCAGTCGGCGTACTGGACGAGGACGGGCCGGTCCAGGCCGAGCGAGGCGTTCTTGGCGTCGACGGCCGCCTGGTCTGCGCCCTGGCCGAGGAGTTGCCTGCCCACGTCCGCGTCGGAGACCGACAGCAGCAGATAGGAGAGGAGGGAGATGACGACCAGGAGCACAGCCCCCGCCGCGATCCTTCGGGTGATGAAGTTCAGCATGGCACTCGGTATCTGTTCGGTACGCGGCTGTCCGGGGCCGGCCGCCGGGGGCGGTCCCGCCGCACGGGCCGTCCCCGGCGGGACCTCATGAGGCGGGGGCGTAGTTGTAGATCGACGGAACGGCCATGCCGGACTGCGGGGTGATCTTCACCGTGCCGTCCGAGACGTGCAGGTAGGACATCCGGTAGAAGGGCACGAACCAGCCGTCCTCGACGAGGTGTTCGTTGAGCGCCTCGGCCGCCTGCTCCGCCTCCGCGCCCGTGCCGGTCTGGATCCGCGGTATCAGCTTCCGCACGGTGGCGTCGGTGGTGCCGAACATGTTGAAGGCACCGGGAGTGACCAGCTCGTTGACGACGACCCAGTCGGACGAGGACTGCCCGATGTTCATGACCATGCCGGAGTAGGCGCGGTCGGTGAACACCTTCTGGACGGCCGAGCCGCCGTCGAGGTCGTCCCAGACGAGCTCGACGCCGATGGCCTCGAAGTCGGTGACGAGGGACGCGGCCAGGGCGTCGTTGACGATCGCGGCGATCCGGGGAAGCTTCAGCGTGAAGCCCTTCCGGTAACCCGCCTTCTTCAGCAGGCTCCTGGCCTCGGCCGGGTCGTGGGACCAGTGGGTGTCCAGCTTCGGGTCGTACCCCTGGGTGTCGGGGCCGAACACCTGGTCCGTGACCTTGCCCCTCTTCTGCCGGATGGTGGAGAGCATAGTGTCGCGGTCGATCGCGAGGTTGAGCGCCTGACGGACCCGGGGGTCCCTGAGCGCGGGGGTCAGCTGACCCGCGCGGTCGAACAGCAGCAGCCCCTGGAAGTCGAACTCCTGCTTCGTCGTCTTCACCCGCGGGTCGGACTCGATGCTGATCTGCTGGTCGGCGCTCTGCAGCAGGGCGGCGTTGACCTGGCCGGTCCTGATGCCGTTGACGATCGCCGTCTCGTTGTCGAAGAAGCTGATCGTGAGGTCCTCGTAGGGCACCTTCTCGCCCCAGTAGTCCTCGTTACGCTCGTAGACCCACTTGGTCCCGATGGTCGTACTCGCCTTGACGAGACGGTAGGGGCCCGTGCCGTCGGGGGTGGTCTTGAGGCTGTCGGCCTTCGCGAGCTTCGCCGGGTTCGCCATCAGTCCCGCCGCGTCACTCAGGTAGAACAGCATGGCCGGGTTGGCCTGCTTGAGCTCGAGGGTGACGTGGGCGGGGTCCACCACCTGGACCGCTTCCAGGTCGTTCAGCCACTTCGCGTCGGCGCCGCCGCCCTTCTTGAAGTGCTCCATGTTCGCCTTGACGGCCGCCGCGTCGAAGGCGGTGCCGTCGGCGAACTCCACGTCCTCGCGCAGGGTGAGGGCGAGCTCGGTGGCGTCGTCGTTGTACGTCCACTTCGTGGCGAGCATCGGGCTGAAGTCACCGTTCGGCTCCCGCTTGACCAGGGTGTCGTAGGTGGCCTGGAAGAACGGCAGCGCGCTGCCGACGGCGTGCGCCGGGTCCAGGCTCTGCGGGAAGGTCAGCGTGGCGATGTCCAGCTGCGAGCCGCCGGAGCTCTTGGTGCCCGAGCCCGCGCACCCCGCGAGGGCGAGGGAGATCGCCAGGGCGGCGGCGAGAGCCCCGCTCCGAGTGGTTCTGCTCATGAGATTCGCTCCGTCTGGAGGTGCCGGGGAAAGACGTCCCGGGTGAGAGTGGCGGTGAGCCTACACACGGAATTAACCAGTTGGTAGGTTTTTACGGTGCGAGTTCGGCAGCCTGGTAAATTCCGGGGCAGCATGACGAACCCGCAGGTCAGGACGGCCGCATCGAACCCTCCTCGGGGCCGGCCCTGCGAGCGGCGGGGCGGACGGCTGCCCCACGACGACAGGAGGCCGCCGAGTTGAGTGACCGACCCGAGGACGCCCCGCAGCGCCTGTCGAAGGGCGAGCGCACCCGCGCACGCATCCTCGACTCGGCCGGGGATCTCTTCTCCCGTACCGGCTTCAACGCGGTCTCGCTGCGCGACATCGCCGCGCACGCCGGGATGACCCACGCCGGGCTGCTCCACCACTTCCCGGGCAAGGAGGCCGTACTCCTCGAGGTGCTGGCGCAGCGGGACCGTGAGGACGCACAGACCGTCTTCCCCGACATCGTCCGGCCGGGCACACCGGCCCAGGCCTCCGACCGCCTGCGCGGCCTGGTCGGCCTGGTGGTGCGCAACAGCCGGACGCACGGCATGGTTGCCCTCTACACGAAGCTGTCCGCCGAGGCGACCGACCCGGACCATCCCGCGCACCACTACTTCAGGGAGCGTTACCGCGTCGTCAGGGCGGAGCTGGCCGGACTCGTGGGGGCCCTGCAGGCCGAGGCGGACTCCCCCGCCGACCTGGAACCCTCGGTGGTGGCCGTCCAGTTGCTCGCACTGATGGACGGCCTCCAGACCCAGTGGCTGCTGGAACCCGAGGCCGTGCCGATGGAGGCACTGGTACGCGCCTTCCTGGCCCGGCTCGGACTCGCCCCCGACGACGACGCGGGGAGCGGCCCGGTCAGCGCGTGAGCGTCGCGAGTGCGGCATCGGCCGTGCTTCTGTGCCCGGCGGCGTTGGGGTGGAACCCGGCCGCCTCCGCCGTGTCCGCGGGCTCGATCCAGCGGACGCCCGCCGGCTTGCACGCGTCGTGCCCGACGGAGGGCGCGTAGGCGTCGACGTACACGTCCCGCTGCGATCCCGCCTGCTGCGCGAGCATCGAGTTGAGCTGCTTCTCCTTGTCCCTGATCCAGGGGAAGTCACCGGTCGCCAGCGGCACCGTCGGGCGGCAGGCGGTCCCGTCGTCGGGGAAGATCGCGGGATACCCCACCACGAGCACCCTGGCCTGGGGGGACCTGCCGTGGATCTCCGCCAGCACCGCTGCGACCTTCGGTGCCGTGGAGGCGATGCGGGAGCCGATCTCGTCGGTGCCGAACAGCGTGTAGCTGCTCTTGCAGGGAGCGCCGTACGGAGCCGGCCCGCCGAGGATGACGCAGCGCGTGAGGATGCCGGTCAGGTCGAGGTCGTTGCCGCCGACGCCGAGGGTGACCAGGGTGGTGTCGGCACGCAGCGCGTCGAGCTGCGGAGGCGCCGCCTCCTGCGGGTTCGTCATATGGCTGGTGTCGGCACCGGCGCAGGTGGCGTCGGTGAACGAGGCGGCGCCGAGCTCGGCCGCGATCAGCGACGGGTAGTTCCTGGCCGAACGGCCGCAGGCCGCGTCGCTCTGCTCGGGGATTCCCGGTCCGGAGCTGAAGGAGTCTCCGAGCGCGACATAGCGGACGGCCTCCTGGCCCCGCACGCCAGGGCGTTGGGCGGGGCCGGCGACGGCGGCCCCTGCGGAAACGGCCAGTGCGGCCATGACGGTGGCGGCGGCGAGCGAGACGCGGGCCGCCTGGCGTGCGCGGCCGGGGAGTGCGGCCCGTGAGGAGGGCTGACTGGCAGGGGGCATGACCGTTCCTCGTTTCGTTCATGGAAAGGAGGCGCGGCCTCAGGACGCGGTGCACTGCACTGTCCCGGAGCGGCGCGGCTCGAGCGCGAAAACCGTACGTTGAACGGTTTCTGATCGTCAAGGGGTCGCGCAGGGGCGGGCTCGCGGCCTGCCCCCCGTACGGCTGACGCGCGACTCGACCCCTTGACGTCTAAAACCGATCAATTTACGGTTTTCAGATGACCCGGCTTCCCGGCACCGGTCCCCGCCCGAACGGCCCGGTCACCGCACAGCCGCTTCTCCGCCCCGACCGTTAGGTGCCGCATGACCCAGCACACCCCGCCTCCCCCGGCCGTGAAACCGGCCGCGCCGCGGCTCTCCCTCACCGAGAAGGCGTCCCTGACCAGTGGCGCCGGTGACTTCGTCACGGCGGCGGCGCCGGAGGCGGGCATCCCCGCCGTCACCATGTCCGACGGCCCGCACGGCCTGCGTCTCCCCAAGGAGAGCGGCGACGGGGGGCAGGTCGATCTGCACAGCGCCGCCCCGGCCACCTGCTACCCGCCGGCGGTGGCGCTCGGCAGCAGCTGGGACCCGGAGCTCGCGTACCGCGTGGCGGGTGCGCTGGCCGACGAGGCCGGCTCGCACGGGATCCGTGTCCTGCTCGGCCCTGGCATCAACATCAAGCGGTCCCCGCTGTGCGGGCGGAATTTCGAGTACTTCTCCGAGGACCCGCTGCTCACGGCCGAGCTGGGCGGCGCCATGGTCCGAGGACTCCAGGAGTCGGGCGTCGGCGCGGCGCTGAAACACTACGCGGCGAACAACCAGGAGACCGACCGCATGCGCGTCAGCGCCGACATCGACGAGCGCCCGCTGCGCGAGATCTATCTGCGGGCCTTCGAACGCATCGTCCGCCGTGACCGCCCCTGGTCCGTCATGTGCTCCTACAACGCGGTCAACGGCACCCTCCTGTCCCAGAACTCCCGCCTGCTCACCGGCATCCTGCGCACCGAATGGGGCTTCGACGGCGTGGTCATGTCCGACTGGGGCGCCGTACGGGACCGGGTCGCCGCCCTCCGCGCCGGACTCGACCTCCAGATGCCGGGCACGCACGGGCGAACCGACGCCGAGGTCGTAGCGGCGGTGAGGGCGGGGGAGCTCGACGAGTCGGTGCTCGACACCTCCGTGGAGCGGCTGGCCCTCTTCGCCCGGCGGGCGGACGACGGCGTACGGCCCGGCCCCCGGATGTCGGCCGACGAGCACCACCGCCTCGCCGGGGAAGCCGCCGACCGGTGCGTCGTACTCCTCAGGAACGAGGGCGACGTCCTGCCGCTCGACCCGTCGAACGGCAGCGTCGCCGTCATCGGCGAACTGGCACGCACCCCGCGCTATCAGGGCGCGGGCAGCTCCCAGGTCACCCCGACCCGGCTCGACACCCCTCTGGAGCAGCTGCGCGAGCTGGCCGACGGCGCCCGTGTGGACTTCGCGCCCGGCTACCCGGCACCCGGTGGCGCGGCGGACACCGCCGGGGCGCTGGGCGACGAAGCCGTGCGCCTGGCGGCCTCCTGCGACACCGTGGTCGTCTTCCTGGGCCTGTCGGCCGCCGACGAGTCCGAAGGCTTCGACCGCGACCACATCGACCTGCCGGACGACCAACTGCGGCTGCTGGAGAGCCTGGTCGCGGCGAACCCGCGCGTCGCGGTCGTGCTGTCCAACGGCGGCGTGGTGCGCACCGCCCCCTGGCACGACACCGTGCCCGCCCTGGTCGAGGGCTGGCTGCTCGGCCAGGCGGGCGGCGGCGCACTGGCCCGGGTGCTGTTCGGCGCCGTCAACCCGTCGGGCAAGCTGGCCGAGACCGTGCCGCTGCGCCTGGAGGACTCACCGAGCCACCTCTCCTTTCCCGGGGAGGAGAGGCATGTCCGCTACGGCGAGGGCGTCTTCGTCGGGTACCGGGGCTACGACGCCGCGGCCCGTGAGGTCGCCTTCCCCTTCGGCCACGGCCTGTCGTACACGTCCTTCGCGTACTCCGGCCTGCGGGTCGCACCGGCCGGTGACGCCGTCTCCGTGACCGTCACCGTCACCAACACGGGCCGGCGCCCCGGGCGCGAGGTCGTCCAGATCTACAGCAGCGGTCCGGCCGGCTCCACGGTCGCCCGCCCCCCGAGGGAGTTGCGCGGCTTCGCGTCCGTGGACCTCGCCCCCGGGGAGAGCCGCGAGGTGACCGTCGAGATGGCACGCCATGAACTCGCCTACTACAGCGCGCGCGAGGGCACCTGGCGGGTGGAGGGCGGTGACTACGGCATCGAGACGGGATCGTCCTCCCGGGACATCCGCCGGTCGGCTGTGATCAGCGTGACGGGCGACCCCTCGGATGTCGCGCCGAGCGGCCGCAGCACGATCGCGGAGTGGCTCAGCCACCCGGTCGGTGGCCCGCTGCTGATGGAGAGGTTCATGGCAGCCCGTGCCGAAGGGGGGACGGCGGCCTCCGCGATGGACGACCCGGTGACGGCTCGGTTCCTCGCCGGGATGCCTCTGGATGTGATCGCCGAGTTCCCGCAGAGCCCTGTGGACCCCGAGGGGGTGGCGGAGCTGACGGCACTGACCGGCGGAACACCTCCCGGGAGCGCGTGAGATGAGCGGGCGTCCGGCGGTGGACGGAAGCGTGCGGCCGGGCTGGGAGGGGGTACGGGACGCCTTCGCACAGGGCCAGGCACACGATTGCGGCCACGCCCAGCTGGCCGTGCACCACCACGGCCGGCTGGTCGTTGACCTGTGGTCCTCAGGCACG
>NZ_JBIWKH010000025.1:0-88152 GCF_044765585.1 Streptomyces sp. NPDC102441 | reverse complement strand
GGGGGCCACAGACACCGGGGGCCCTGGCACGGGGGCCACAGACACCGGGGGCCCTGGCACGGGGGCCACAGACACCGGGGGCCCTGGCACGGGGGCCACAGACACCGGGGGCCCTGGCACGGGGGGCCCGGACCCCCGGCCTTTCGGCCCGGACTCCGTCGGCGTCCTGATGTCGGTCTCCAAAGGCCTCGTCGCCGTCTGCGCACACCTCCTCAGCGAACGCGGTGTCCTGGACCTGGACGCACCGGTCGCCCGCTACTGGCCTGAGTTCGCCGCCTCGGGCAAGGCGGACACCACGGTCTGCGACCTGCTCGCCCACCGGGCGGGCCTCCCCGCGTTCAGCGCCGATCCCGCCGGAACACCGCTGCCCGGCCTGCTCGACGGCGGGTCGCGGGTGCGTGCACTCGCGGCGATGCGGCCCGTATGGCAGCCGGGATCGGCGTTCCTGTACCACGCGCTGACCTACGGAGATCTGGTCGGGGAGGTGGTCCACCGGGTGTCGGGGCGGCGCATCGGCCGGCTCTTCGCGGAGCAGGTGGCAGGGCCGCTCGGCCTGGATCTCTGGATCGGCCTGCCGCGGCGGGAGGAGCACCGGTTCGCACGGCAGTCCGCGGGCCCACCGCCCACAGCCGGGCGGATCGCGACGGCGGTCGGTAATCTCGGCCTGGCACCGGACCACCCGCTCGGCACCGCGCTGCGGGCCTCGGCCGCCGAACTCGCCCGGTTCACCGATGCGTTGGGCCGCAGGGAGGGGCGGTCCGCCGGGATTCCGGCAGCGGGCGGAATCGGGAACGCCCGTTCGCTCTCACGGCTGTACGCCGCACTCGTGGGCCACGTGGACGGCGTACGTCTGCTGTCACCCGGAGCCCTGGACCTGGCGCGCACCCCGCACACCGACCATCTGCCGCAGCCCGCGCCGCTGCACCGGCTCGACGGACCCGACCGCTCCCGCTTCGGGCTCGGTTTCGAGCTGCCCCGCCCCGGCGAGCCCCTACTGGGCGACGGCTCCTTCGGCCACGCCGGCGCGGGCGGCCGCCTGGGCATGGCCCATCCGGGGAGTGAACTCGCGGTCGGATACGTCTGTACGGCGATGTCCTGGGAACCGTCGGCCGGCCCCGATCCGCGCTGGGTCCCGTGGACGGCGGCCGTCAGGGAGGCGGCGGGGATCCCGGCCCCGGCCTGAGGACGGCGCGAGGACAGCGGTGCGGGCACCGGCGACGACCGCCGGCACCCACGCCCGCTCTCAGCCCTCCGCGTCGCGGGTGAGCAACCGCATGATGTCGTCGATCGGCTGCTCCATGTCCGTCGTGCGGTCGATGAGCCACTGGAGCTGGATACCGTCGGCCACCGCGATCAGCAGCACCGCGAGCCGCTCGGCGGGGATCTCCGTGGTCATCCGGCCCTCGTCCATCCGCGCCTGGACGAAGCCGGCGACGCGCTCACGCAGGACCGGATAGCGCTCCGCGAAGTGCGCGTGTGCCGGGTGCGCCGGGTCGCCGGCCGCCGCCGCCATGGAGACGAACAGCTCCACCAGACCCGGGGTCTTCATACCCTCCCGGATGATCTCGCGATAGCTCTCGGGGCTGCTGCGCTCGTCCTGCCGCGCCCGCGCGGTCTCGTCGCGCATCCGGAGGACCTGGGTCAGCAGATCCTCCTTGGAGCTGAAGTAGTGCATCAGGCCGGGCAGGCTGAGACTGCACTTGGCGGCCACCTTCCGCAGCGACGTACCGCGGTACCCCTCGGTGGCGAAGATCTCCAGAGCTGCCTGCAGGATCTCGGTGCGCTTCGCCTCGCCCTTTACGTACGGGCCCCGTTTCGCCATGGTCAGCAGCCTAACCGGCACCGCGGACACGGGCGGATCCGGCCGCCGCAGTCCGCCGGGCCCGTCGTCGCCACCCGGCCCGTCGGGTATGCGGCCGGACCGGGCGAGCGAGCCGAGCCATCCGGCGGACGGCTTGGGCGTGCGCGCGAAGGTCTCCGGGTCGACCGCGATCAGCCCGAACGTCGGCCGGTAGGAGCCCCATTCGTAGTTGTCCAGGGCACTCCAGTGCAGATAGCCGCGTACGTCGATCCCGTCACGCATGGCCGAGGCGAGGCTCGCCAGCGCCGCCGTGGTGTACGCGATGCGCTGCTCGTCGTCGGCCGTGGCGATGCCGTTCTCCGTGACCAGGACCGGGACGCCCGGGCCGACGACGTCGGCGGTGTGCCGTACGGCCTCCCCCAGCGCCTCTGGGTAGATCTCCCAGCCGGTCAGCGTGGTGGGAACACCCTCCGCGACGGGCAGTGGGCCGTCGTTCCCGATGCGGTGGCGGGTGTAGGCCTGGACGCCGACCCAGTCGTCCTCCCTGGCGGCCTCCAGATAGACGTCCTCACGTGGCCGGGCGTACGCCGCCATGGCCTCCGCCGCGCCGGGTCCGGCCTGGTAGACCTGGTTGGCGACCGTCCACCCGACCTGGAGCGTGGGGTCGGCTTCCTTCAGTACGGCGGTGGCGGCCCGGTGGGCGCGGATCAGGGCCTGCGTCACGGCGGCGTCCGGCTCCGCGGAGCCGGGGTCGAGTGCGGCACCGGCCCGCTCGCCGCCCGCCGACGGCCCGGTGGTGTCGTCGCCGGTGAGGCCGGCGCCGCGGATCAGGGTGTACATCAGCGCGATCATGTTCGGTTCGTTGATGGTGGCCACGTGCCGGACGCCCGGCAGGAGGATCTCCGTGGCGACCCGCGCGAACGAGGCGAACAGGTCCGCCGAGCCGGGCGAGAGCCAGCCGCCGAGAGTGCTGAACCAGCGCGGGGAGGTGAAGTGGTGCAGCGTCACCACCGGCGTCAGACCGCGCTCCAGGGCCCCGCACACCATGGCGCGGTAGTGCGCGACGGCGGCGCGCGACACCTGTCCGCGCTCGGGTTCGATACGGGCCCACTCGATGCTGAACCGGTAGGTGTTGAAGCCGAGTTCGCTGAGCAGGTCCATGTCCTCCGGCCAGCGGTGGAAGCTGTCGGCCGCGTCTCCGCTGCGCTCGGTCACCAACGTGCCGGGCCGGTTCTCGATGGCCCACCAGTCGCTGGAGACATTGTTCCCCTCGACCTGGTGGGCGGAGGTGGAGGCGCCCAGCAGGAAGCCTTCCGGGAGTACGAGTCCTGGCCCGGTCGGGGGCGTCATAGAGGATCTCCTTCCGCATCGGAGCAGGGGGCGGCGGCAGCCGCTCCCTGCTCCGTGAAAAGCGTTCATTGATCGGTTTTCGTGTTAGCGTACAGGCGCACCTGGCCTGCTGGAAGAGGCGACGACCTCAGCGCCCCACCGCAGGCGTCCGGTTCACACGTGAGCGGAGAGCAGCCGGTGGAGGAGACCATGAACGCCGTCATTCCCCAGCCCGAACGGCAGGACACGGCCGCTCCCGGCCGGGGTCCGCATCCCTCGGGGCCCTGGCGCGTCCACACTGCGGACGACCGCCTGACCGCGGTGGCCGGGACCGTCCAGGCGCTGCTCGAACCCCATCTGGGCACCGGCACGGACTCCGCGGCAGCACCCGCGACCCTCGCGCTCACCCTCGACGAGACGCTCCGGCCGCACGGCGGGACGGTGGGCGTCGCCCCCTGCGGCGCCGCCCGGCCCGTCGACGAGTCCTACCGCCTCACGGTCACCGGCTCGGGCATCACCTGCCTCGCGGCCACCCCCACCGGGGTGTTCCGGGCGGCGGCCACGGCCCTCCAGCTGATCGCCACCTCCCCCGGCCCCATCCCCTGCCAGGAACTTCGTGACGCCCCGCGCTACGCCTGGCGCGGCCTCCTGATCGACCCGGCACGCCACCACCTCACGCCGGGCGAGGTGCGTCGCGTCATCGACCTGGCGGCGCTCTACAAGCTCAACGTGCTGCATCTGCACCTGACGGACAACGAGGGCTGGCGCCTCGAGATCCCCGGCGTCCCCGGACTCACCGCGCCCGGACCGGACGGCACCCCGCGCGACTTCTACACCGCCGATGGCTATCGCGCCCTCCAGCGGTACGCCGCCGAACGCTTCGTGACGGTCGTCCCCGAGATCGACCTGCCGGGCCACTGCGTCACCCTGCGCGAGGCACTGCCGGGACTCCCGGACGCACCGGCGCCCGAGGGCCTGAAGGGCCGCTTCCCGTACGTCCCACCGCTCGACCTCGCGGACCCGGACACCCGGAAGGCCGTCGCGGCGGTCCTCGCCGATGTGTGCGGCATGACCGAGGGCCCGTTCGTGCACATCGGCGGGGACGAGGCCGTCGGGACGACCCCGGACGGCTTCGCACACGCGATCCGGGAACTGCGGTCGCTCGTACGGGAGTCGGGGAAGCGCCCAGTGGCCTGGCAGGAGTCCTCACGCGCCGGTGTCGGCCCGGACGACATCGCCCAGTTCTGGGTCGACGTGGAGATGATGGATCTGCCGGACACCCCGGAGGAGCTCGCCGGCCGCCCCGAACTCCTCACGGCGGGCCACACCCCCGAGCTGATCGCGGCGCTCAAGCGATTCTTCGCCCCCAGCGACGACGACCTCGCGCGCATCCTCGAAGGCGGCGGCCGCGTACTCCTCTCCCCGCAGTCCCACCTCTACCTGGACCGCGCCTACACCCCCGAGGTCGTCCCGCCCGGCCAGGCTCCGGCCGCCGCCCGCCTCGGCTTCCCCTCCTACCGGCCGCGCGGCGTCCGGCACACCGCCGCCTGGGACCCGGCCTCCCACGCGATCCCCGAGGACCGTGTCGCCGGCGTCGAGGCAACGGTCTTCGGCGAGTCGGTCGAGGAGTTCGACGATGTGACCTTCCTGCTTCTGCCGCGCCTGCCGTCCGTCGCGGCAGCCGCGTGGACCGGCCGGGCACCCCGCTGGGAGGACCACCGCCTCCGCGTCGCCCGCCACGGGCGCCTCTGGGAGCAGCGCGGGTTCAGCTACCTCGCGTCGACGGAGATCCCCTGGGACGGCCGTGACGCCAGGGAATGAGGGTTCTGCCCCGTGAAGGTATCGTTTGTAGCGTTCGGTCGCGGTTTCGGCCTCCTCGACAGTGGCGCATCCACCCCGTGAGGCCGGTGAATTCCCGCACGTCTCGCCGCGTAAACGATTCAAGCGGAAGGATCGACCATGGGCACGATCACCACGATCGACGGCACGGACATCTACTACAAGGACTGGGGCCCGCGCGACGCCCAGCCGATCGTGTTCCACCACGGCTGGCCGCTCAGCGCGGACGACTGGGACAGCCAGATGCTCTTCTTCCTCGCCGAGGGCTACCGCGTGATCGCCCACGACCGGCGCGGGCACGGGCGCTCCTCCCAGAGCGCCGACGGGCACGACATGGACACCTACGCCGCTGACGTATGGGCGCTGGCCGAAGCGCTCGATCTGCGCGGCGCGGTCCACATCGGGCATTCCACCGGCGGCGGAGAAGCCGCCCGCTACGTCGCCCGCTCCGAGCCCGGGCGGGTGGCGAAGGCCGTGCTCGTCAGCGCGGTGCCGCCGGTCATGCTGAAGTCCGCGTCGAACCCGGGCGGCCTGCCCATCGAGGTCTTCGACGGGTTCCGCGCCTCCCTCGCCGCCAATCGCGCGCAGTTCTACGTCGAGGTGCCGTCGGGTCCGTTCTACGGATTCAACCGCCCCGGTGCCGAGGTGTCGCAGGGACTGATCGACAACTGGTGGAGGCAGGGCATGCGGGGCGCGGCCAACGCCCACTACGAGTGCATCAAGGCCTTCTCGGAGACCGACTTCACCGAGGACCTCAAGAAGATCGAGGTGCCGGTCCTGGTCGCCCATGGCACCGACGACCAGATCGTGCCCTACGAGGACTCCGGCCCCCTGTCGGCCGCGCTGCTGCCGAACGGCAGGCTGAAGAGCTACGAGGGCTACCCGCACGGCATGCTCTCGACGCACCCGGACGTCATCAACCCCGACCTCCTGGCGTTCGTGAAGGAGTAGGGGGCGCCGCACGGCGCAGCAGCGCCGGGTCGGCCCTTCTCAGGGCCGCCCCCACGTCCAGGCCCAGGCCGGCCCCGTACGCCTCCGCGAAGCCCTCGTCGCCGAGCACGGTCCGGGCACGGCTGCTCAGTCCACGGATCTGTGGATCGGTACGGTCGTGGGCGCCCCGGAGCCGGGCGGCCGCGCCCAGTACGACCGCCACGTCGCGGTATCGCCCGTACAGCGCGGCGAGCCCGGCCAGGGTCACCGCCACCGTCGCGACGATCGGCAGGTCCTTGCTGCCGATCGCCGCCGCGTACGCCCCGGCCAGCGCTCCCTCGGTTCCCGGCCCGTCGCCGAGTTCGGGACAGAGCGTGCCCCGGGCCACGGCGATCAGCGCCTGCCCGTGGTCGCCACCGATTGAGCGCCGCTCGGGCGGCCCGGCCTCGGCCGACTCGATCAGCCCACGTGCTCGGTCCAGGTCCCCCGCCCTCGATCACCGGGGCCCCGGGCTCCCGCTCAGGTCACTTGCAGAGGACGTCCTGGGTAAGGAAGAGCGGCATCGAGTCCTCCCACTGACTGTCGGTCAGCATCTTCTTGCCGGAGCCGTCCGCCTTCATGCTGAAGACCTGGCCGTAGGGCTGGAAAGTGTCGTCATAGAGCGCCGCTTCTTCCCGGAAGCCGTACATCCCGCTGCTGTACAGAATGCGGCCGTCGTGGTTCCAGACAGCGTGCCCGTCGTTGGCACCGCTGCTCGTCAGGGTCTTCAGACCGCTTCCGTCGGGCTTGATGGTGCAGACGTCGAAGTTGGTCGCGCTCGTCTTCCGGGTGAAGAGGATGAGTTTGCCGTCCACGGACCAGTCGGGCAGGTTGTCGGACTCGGTGGTGAGGACAGTCGTCGCGCCGGTCTCGAGGTCGAGAACGCGCAGACCCATTTCCTCGCCCCATACGCGGTAGACGATCCGCTTGCCGTCCTGCGAATAGCTCGGGAAGCCGGCGTTGACCGTGCCGTCCGTGAGCACTTGGTGCGAGGAGCCGTCGCTGGGCACCCGCACGAGCACGGCACCGCTCGTCGCGCGTGTCTGGAACCAGCCGCCCACGCCGAACGCGATCCATTTCCCGTCAGGCGACCAGGTGGGCCGGAAGGCACCGGCCAGTCCCTTTGCGACCATCGCCGGGTCGAGGCCCGAGGTGGCGCTGTCGAAGACGACCTTCTGGTCCGAACCGTCCGCGCGCATGGTGACGATCGAGGAGGTGCCGACCTGCTTGTCGGTGATCGCGAGGCGCCCGCCCTTGGACAGCACGGGGAACACGTCGCAGAAACGGTAGTCCCAGTCCGAGTCCCAGCTGTAGAGCGGCGCGTCGAGCGCGCGTGTCGTGTGGTCGAGCTTCTCGTAGATCACTGAGGTTCCGTCCGGCGACCAGACCGGAGAGCGCAGCGCCCGCTTGACGGACGGCCACGTGCCCGAGACATAGGCCAGCCCTTCGTCGGGCCCGCCCTTGATGAGGTAACCGATCCCCGTCGCGCCCACGTACTGGGGCGCCACCTTCAGGTGAGGGCCAGAGGTGTGCTCGACACGTGCGCCCGTTGCCACGTCGACCGAGACGATCTGGGATTCCACCGTCCCGATGGCCTCCGGGCGGTGGGCACCCCAGGTTCCTTCGACAGTGATCTCGTAGAAGACGATCCGAGAGCCGTCGGGTGACCACTTCGGCGAGCCGAGGCAGTATCCGTCCCGCGTCGCGACCTGGCGGAAGCCGGTGCCGTCCGGCCGGATGACGTAGACGCTGAGCTCCTGTGTGTGCTCCCAGCCGGTACCGTTGCCGTGCCCACGCCATGTGGTGTTGCGGTCGCTGGAGAAGGCGATCCACTGGCCGTCGGGCGACCAGGAGGGGCGGAAGTGACCGTCCGGGCTCGCGGGATCACCGGCGAGCGCCGCGGTGCCTGTCAGGTTGGTCAGCTTCTTCGTGGCGAGGTCCAGCGACCAGATGTGCGTTCTGTGGTCACCGCTCGTGGAGACGAAGGCCACCTTCTTGCCGTCGGGCGACGGCACGGCCCAGTCGTTCATCGCCGAGTTGACCACCAGAGGCTGGACGCCCGACCCGTCTGCCCTTGCCCGGTAGAGACATGAGTTGCCGTCGCCCGTACGTTCCGACGTGAAGAACACCGAAGCGCCGTCGGTGGAGAAGGCCGCATGGTATTCGAACGCGGCGTTCTGCAGCAGTACGCGTTCGTCGGAACCGTCGGCGTTCGCGATGTACAGGGTGGATGCGGACGGACCGATACGGTTCATCAGCATCACCCCCTTCTTGCCCGAGGCCGCCGCCGCCACGGCGAACGGCCTCGGCAGCAACGCGGCGCCGGCGACGCCCGCGCCGGTCGTGAGGAACGCTCGACGCTTCATGTCAGGTGACATCGCTGTCCGGGTCCTTTCGTTGGCGACGGACGTACAACCGCTCGGCAGAACCACCGCACCCCGCGCGACCGCCGGCAGGGGGAGAACGCCTGCCGACGACGGGAGTCCGGTGGTTCGCAACAGGGGCTCGGTTCGCGGGTCACATGCGTCCGCCGCATGGATTGTCGAACAAGTTGGGCGTGACCGTAACACCAGAGAAATCCAGCCCACAAGAGATTCTGCAAAACTCCGCACTCATAGCGACTTGTTACCGGAATCTGAGATTCCATTGTCCGACAATTTGGTGCGCGAGGGGGCACTGACGTGCCGTCATCATCCAAGCGACGCGCCTTCGCCGAGCCGGCCGTCGGCGACGGAGCAGCCCCGGCGAAGGCGCGTGATCAGAAGCGGGTGGCTCCTGCTGTGCCGCCCGGGGAGAAGACTGCGATGCAGTCGGGATTGGGTACGGCGACGGAGTTGCCGGTGTCCGTGAGGCGCCCGGATCCCGGGTCCACATGGAAGAGGTTGACCGTGCTGCTCACCTCGTTCGCGACGAACAGCCATCGCCCGCCGGGGTGCAGGGAGAAGCTCCATGGCGTGACGCCGCCGCAGGGCAGGCGCTGCGACTCGGTGAGCAGGCCGGTGCCGGGGTCGACCGAGAAGACGACCAGGGCGTTGTCCCCGCGGTTGGAGGCGTAGACGTGGCGGCCGTCCCGGCTGATCGCCAGTTCGGCGGCGCTCGTGGTGCCGGTGTGGCCCGGTGCGTTGGTCGTCAGGAGCTGACGGGGGGTCAGCATGCCCGTCCTGGAGTCCCACCGCAGCACCTGTATGTCGGCCGTGAGCTCGTTCAGCAGGTAGACCATCCGCCCCCTCGGGTGGAAGGCCAGGCGCCGCGGGCCCGATCCCGGTGCTGTCGCGTAGAAGCCGGGGCCGTCGGGTGTGCCGGCGGACAGCCGGTGCGTGGCCCGGTCGTAGTCGTAGACGAACACCCGGTCGGCACCGAAGTCCGCGACCAGGGCGAACCTGCGGCTCGGATCGATGACCACGTGGTGCGGGTGCGGCCCTGCCTGTCGCGGACTGGGCCCTGAACCGGTGTCCTGCACCCAGGACGCCAGGGCACCCAGCCGGCCGTCGCGGCCGACCTGAACGGTCGCCGCCGTGCCGGTCGCGAAGTCGGCGACCAGCAGCGTGTCCGCGTCACCGTTCAGGCCGATGTACGACAGTCCGCCACTGCCGCTGGGGGCGGCCTCCGTCGCGATCTCGCCCGTCCGGCTGAGAGCGCCCGAGGCCTTGTCGATACGGAAGGTGCGAACGAACCCGCCCGGTTCGCCCCCGGCGACGTACAGAACAGGCCGGGTCGGGTGCACCGCGACCCAGTTCGAGCTGACCTCCGCCATGGGCCCGAGGGTGTCCATGATGCCGCGGACGGGGTCGAACCGGACGGCGTGCACCTGTTCCTGGCCCCACGTGCCGATGTAGAGCAGGTCACCGTGCCGGTTCGGGGCGGCGGCGGCCGAGGTGGCGGAGAGCAGTGGTACGGCGGTCACGGCCGATGCCGTGGCCGCTGCCAGCACCGCTCTACGGGAGGGGCGCCGGGACGACGGTGATACGTCTGCCCCGGCGACGGGCGGTGAGGGGTGCGGGTGTCCGTTCATCGGTATGGCTGTCCTTTCTCAGCGCTTGGCCTGGGGCCGGCGACGGGCCGCCAGGCCGAGGCGCTTGAGGGCGTAGGAGTCGAGGGCGGTCAGCACGCCGTTGAGAGACAGGGTCAGCGCGACGAGGACGATGAGGCCGGCGAACTCGGAGGCCGCGTCGAGGTTCTGGGCGGCGGTGAACAGCTCATGGCCGACTCCCTCGGAGGAGGCGATGAACTCTCCGCCGATGACACCGAGGATGGCCAGGGGCCCGCCGGTCTTGAGAGCGGCGAAGAACGGTGCGGCGAGCGTCGGGATCGTCACATAGCCCAGGACATGGTGCTTGCGCCCTCCCATCACCTGGACGACCTCGACGAGTTCGCGTTCGCGCATCCGCAGGCCGAGGTAGATGTTGTAGAAGACCACGAAGGCGACACCGGTCATGGCGATGGTGATCTTCGACCAGGGTCCGATGCCGAAGAACAGGAGGAACAGTGGGGCGAGCGCGATCTTCGGGATGCCGTTGACGGCTGCGACGAGCGGTTCGAGCACACGTCCCAGGAGCGGGAAGGAGCCCAGGACGAGGCCCATCACCGTGCCCGCCGCGACGCCGAGACCGAAGCCGGCCAGCACCTCGACGGTGGTCACCCTGATGTTGTTCCATCCGGCCGCCGAGCCGAGCATGTCCGTGAGGGCGTCGTAGACCTCGGTGGGCTTGCTGACCGCGTACTCGGGTACGACGGGGCCGCTCATCAGCTGCCACAGGACGAGGGCGGCCACGATCACCAGGATGCGCAGCGCGATGACGGAGCCCGTGCTCTGCAGGCCGGCGCGTGCTTTCCTGGTGGGCTTTCCCGCCGTGTCGGGCTCGGGCTCGGTCACAGCTTTGTCGGTGACGATCGCCATGGACTTCTCCTTTCCGGTTGGGTTCGGCCGTGTCACGGCAGGTACTTGTTGGTCCAGTTGTCGGCGGACACGCTCGCGTCCGGCACCGCGCCTATGCCGTCCTTCACGAAGGCGACGGTCTTCTTCCATCCGGCGGCGTCCTGCTTGGCGGTCTCGGGCCAGTCCACCTGCGAGACGGCTTCGCTCAGCACGTCGTCGGGCATGCCCGGCAGGCTCGCGCGCGCGGCGGCCAGGACGGCCTTGTCGTCGGAGGCGTGGGTGTCGAGGTAGGTGGTGGCTTGCTGGACGGCGGTGGCGAACCCCTTGACCGTGGTGGAGTTGCTCTTCGCGTAGTCCTCCTTCACGACCACGACCTGGCCGTATCCGGCCTGCCCGGCGGCCCACTCGGGGACCTTGTCCGAGTGGGCCACCACGATGCCGTCGCCCTCGTGCTGGACCTGCAGGGGGATCGGCTCCGAGGTGATGAACCAGTCGACCTCCCCCTTGGTGAGGGCGGCCTTGTCGGCGGCCGGGCTCGGCAGCGAGACCCACTTCAGCTTGTCCGGGTCGACGCCGTGGGCCTTGAGGAAGATGCCCGCCTCGGCCTTGGTGTTGGCGGAGCTGGCGCCGGCCGTGGAGTCGGCAAGCGCCTTGGCCACTTCGGCTGCCGGGGTCTCGGCGGTCAGGCCGTGCTTCTTCGCGAACGCGGTGCTGACGACGATGCCGAGCGGGTTGCCCCCTCCGTTCGTGGCGACCGAGAGTTCCGGCAGGCCCTTGGAGAGGCCTGCCAGGTAGCTGGTCGGGCTGGAGTTGAGGAACTGCACCGAGTTCGACTGCAGCGCGGAGGTGCCGGTGGAGGCGGTCAGCGTCACATACTTGATCTTGATGTTCTGCTTGTCGAAGTAGCCGTTCTCCTCCGCCAGGCGAATGGACATGTCGAAGACGTTGCCGCTCACTCCCACCGAGACGGTGGTCTTGCCGTCCGAGCCCACCGACGACGAGCCTTCGCTGCTGCAGGCGGTCATCAGTGCGGCACCGAGCACCACGGAGGCGGCCAGCGCGAGGGACGGGCGGTTCATGCGGTACTTCATGGGAACTCCTTTGTTCACCAAGGCTGTTGGGTGGAGAAGAAGCGGGTCCAGAAGTCGGTGTGCGTCGGATCCGCGAGGGGGTCGGGTCCGAATGCGGCACCGATCTCCATGACGCCGGGGGTGTCCGCCGAGAAGGCGGGCCAGTGCGGCAGGCCGGCGCCGTTGGGGTCGCCGGTGGCGACGAAGTTGACCCAGTAGCAGGAGAGAACCCGCGCGATCTCGTGGTCCTCCTCGTTCCACGCCCTGGTGCCGCCGGCCGGGTTGCCGAAGACGTAGTCGATCTCGGAGCCGTGGGATGCGCGCCGGGGGCCCGCGTCCGCCGCCGGTGCGCGGTGGGTCCAGAAGTAGGTGTGCAGTCTGCCGGTGGCTCGGCGGGCCCAGTCGGTGCCCCACAACCAGGTGGAGATACGGGAGTTGTCGCGTGCCGCGCGACTGCTCGCGTGAGCCGCCTCGTCGTCCGTACGAGCCGGGTAGAGCCGCAGGAACTCGTCGGCGAGCGGCCCGAACTTACGCCTTGCCGCGGCGACATGCTGTTCGAGCGTCACGTTCACCGGCGGCGATCCGGGTCTCACCGTCCGTCGCCCGGTTCGCAGGGCCCCGACCATGCTCTGCGGAACGGCCCCGCTCTCGTCGAGGTTGTTCCCGGTGAGGTAGTCGACGTCGTTCTGCAAACCCTTGGTGTACGTCTCGTCGTAGCCGGCGGGAATCACCCACCCGTCCATGACGGGACGGAACAACGGCGGCCACGCCGCCCCGCCGGTCTCGACCGCCGTGTCGACGGGGTGGTTCCCGTCGACCAGCTTCCGCCAGTGCAGGGACCGCAGCTCGCGGATGGTGCGCGAGCCGTGTTCCCGGATGTATCGGTCCCCTGCGGCCTCGGCGTACGCCGGCAGGCGGTAGGAGGTGGACAGGTAGCGCAGCTCGGGATCGCGTGCGTACCGCGCGTGACTCTGCGCGATCGCACGGCGGAACAGGCCCTTCGCGAGCGGGGACAGTGCCAGGAAGTTGACCGCACCGGCACCCGCCGACTGGCCGGCGACGGTGACCCGGTCGGCGTCGCCGCCGAAGCGCGCGATGTTGTCGCGTACCCAGCGCAGGGCGGCGACACAGTCGAGCAGTCCGTAGTTCCCGGACGAGCCGTGTTCCGACTCCTCACTCAGCTCCGGTGTGGCGAGGAAGCCGAAGGCACCGAGACGGTAGTTGAAGGTGACGACTACCAGGCCCTTACTCGCCAGGTTCTCGCCGTCGTAGCGGGGATGAGCCCCCGTCCCCTCGCGGAATCCGCCGCCGTAGATCCACACGAGTACCGGGCGGAGATCCGCGGCGGAGGGTGCGCCCGTCCAGATGTTCAGGCTCAGGCAGTCCTCGCTCATCGGCACGTCGACGCCGGTCGCGGCCGCCTCGGTGGGCGCCTGCGGGCACATGGGCCCGAACCGGTGGGCCTGCCGCACCCCGTCCCAGCGCGGCGGCGGCTGCGGTGGCCGCCACCGCAGGTCGCCGACGGGCGGGGCCGCGTAGGGGACGCCGCGGAAGACGGTGACGGAACGGTTCCTGCACGGTACGCCCTCGACGAGCCCTGCTTCCGTGTCCACGGTGTGACGCATGGGGTCCTTCCGGCCCCGGCGGCACGTCAGGTGACTGGCGTCTCCGGGGACTTGTCCAACAGCAGCGCCCTGCGGGCGGAGCCGACGTGATGGCGCATCGCCGCCAGAGCCGCATCGGGGTTGCGGGTGACGACGGCGAGAAAGATGGCCTGGTGTTCCTCCAGCGACCCTGATCGCGGGTGCTGTGCGGAGAGATTGCGGTACTGGCGCATCACCAGGGGATAGAGCAGTGTGTCGTAGGCGCGTGCCAGAGTCCTCTGGTGCGCGGCGTGCTTGATCTGCTGGTGGAAGCTTCGGTTGCCGCGCGAGTAGGCATCCTGGTCTCCGCGGGACTGCGCCTCCTCCATGTCCTGGAGTGTGCGGCGCAGCTCTTCGATCTCCTCGTCCGTGGCCCGTTCCGCCGCCTTGCCTGCGAGGGCGGCCTCCAGGATCTCGCGGGCCTCCAGGATGTCCGCAGCTTCCTCGACGGAGAAGCTCCTGGTGCGCACCCCGCGGTTGACCTCGCCGGTGACGTAGCCCTCCTGCGTCAGTCGCGCCAGCGCGGTGCGCATGGTGCTCCGGGACACGTCGAACATCCGCGTGAGGTCCGCTTCGGTCAGCCGTGTGTCGGGCGCGATACTCCCTGACAACAACAGGGAGCGCAGCCCTTCGTAGGCATGGCTGTAGCGGGTGCCCGACGCCTTTGCCCCGGACTCCGCACCGATGCTGTCGCTGTCCACCTTGGCCGCCTTTACCTTCTGTAGAGATGAGAACCGAGGCGGGAACACTAGCCCACGACACGTCCCCTCAGCTCCCGGATCCGCCCAGGGACGGGTACAGGCGCCGGGCCGTGCCCGCGAAGATCTCCTGCCTGTCCCGCTCCGGCAGGCCTGCAAGGGCCTCCTGTGCGAGGGCGAGGAGGTCCGGCAGCGACTGCTCGGCCGCCGGGCAGTTCGAGCCCCAGGCGATCCGCTCGGCTCCGAACGCCTCGACGACCGGTCCGAGGAAGTCACCGGCGCGCTCTCCGGCGTCCTGCAGCCGTTCGAGGTTGCGGTGGGTGAGCTTGAGGTGGAGGCCCGGGTGGGCCGCGAGCTCCGCGACCTCGGCGCCGGCGCGGGAGGGCGAGGCGGCGATGTCGGGGTAGCCGATGTGGTCGAGGAGCACCTTCACGCCCGGGAACCGCTCCAGGAGTTCCACCAGCTGCCTGGTGGCCGGCCCGAGGCGCATCTGAAGGCAGACCGGCAGGTCCAGTTCCGCGGCCTGCTCCCAGAAGGGGAAGGTCTCCGGGGCGACGAACCACTCCCCCTGCGTCGGCACGGTGCTGCCGCTGGTGAACAGTCGCACGCCGGCCAGACCGCCCTCGCCCACCGCGGCCTTGAGGCCGACGGCTGCGTCCGGGCGCAGCGGGTCGACGGTGCCGACGGCGACGAAGCGCTCCGGCCGGTGCCGGCTGCTGTCGAGGACGTACGAGTTGTCGTAGCCGTAGTTGGTGGTGGCCTGGACCAGGACGGCCTGGTCGATGCCGGTCTCGTCCATGCGGCTGACCATGCCCTCGGCGGTCACGGGCCGGGTCGCGGCCCACGCCGACTGCTTGCCCCCGATCGGGGCCTTGGGGTAACTGGTCAGGTCCTCGGAGATGATGTGGCAGTGTGCGTCGACGACGTCCATGGGGGCGCTCCTCTGTCTTCGGTGAGTTCTGTACGGACGGGCTCAGGCGCCGGGGTAGTCGCCCGCGGCGAACAGCGAGCGCACGTCCGCGGGGAAGCCGGCGTCGAGCAGGCCCTGGTCCTTGGAGAACCGCACCATCGCGTTCAGGCTGGGCTCGTTGGCCGTGATGCCGTAGGGCACGGGGTCGGCGCCGATCGCGCGCCCCTGGCGGGCCAGCCGGGGCACCGCCGACCAGTCGGGGTGGGCGGCGAGGTGCAGTCGCTTGCTGCGGGCGAACGCCGCGTACAGCTTGGACGGCAGGCCGGGGTCGCGCTCCACGAGCTCGGTGCGCACCGAGATGAGTGAGTGCAGCGGGTAGACGCCCTTGCGCAGGTAGTGGTCGACGGCGAGGGTGCCCGCCTCGGGGAACAGCGGGTAGGGGCTGTCGTCGCTACCGGGCGCCGGCTCGGTGGCCGCCGTCCAGCCGGCCTTGGGCGCGCCCGACCGGCCGGTTCCGGCGTTGCCGGTCAGTGCGGCGTCGATCTCCCCGGCCCGCAACAGCTCGCCAAGCGAGCGGCCGTCGGTGACCCGCTCGACGTTGGCCGGGGCGCGGCCCTCGATGTGGTCGTCGTCGTCCACCACCCAGGTGATCTTGTCGATGTCCACGCCGTACTCGTCACGCAGTACGCCGCGCACCCACACACCGGTGCTCACGGAGTAGGCGCGCACGCCGATCCTGCGTCCCTCCAGGTCCCGCGGCACACGGATACCCGAGTCGGCGGCACACTGCACATCGCCGTGGTGGAAGCGCCGGTTGAGGAACACCGGAACCGCGGTGAGGGGGATACCTTCCTGACGCGCCATCAGGTACGAGACCGGCGCGAGTTCGCACACGTCGAACTCCAGGTCCCGGATCATCCGCCGATATGCGCCGATGACCGGCTTGACCTCCACCGGCTCGACCCCGTACCCGTCGATCTCGGCGTCGCCGTCGAGCAGCGGCTGCGCGTGCGGGAACTCTCCGACAACCACCGTGAGCTTGTTCATGCCCTGTCCTTTGCTGTTTCTGGTTCTGGTCCGACTGGTCGTTCCGCCGGTCTCAGCCGCCGAGGCGGGCCGGCGGCACGCCGAGTGCCGAGCAGGACCGCTCGACGAGCTCGTCGTAGTCCACGGCCCGGGGAATCACGTCCTGCTCCAGTGCGTAGGCGGCGGCCTTGGTGAAGGCGGCGCGCAGTCCTTCGAAGCCCACCGGGTGCAGGGCGACCGGTCCGCCCTCCTCCTTGGCCGTGAGCACGGAGCGCATCGCGTCGTACGCGGCGAGGACGGCGGCGGGGTGTTCCGCGGCAGCGGCCTCGGACACACCGACCACGTGGTTGACCGGGATGAACCCCTGGGCCTTCGACCACTGTTCGGCGACCGTGTGGGCGTCGTCGATGGCGGTGCGGATGCGGTCGTCCAAGGGCAGTTCGTTGCCCATGATCCCGAAGTCGACCCGGCCTTCGATGAAGTCCGCCGGCAGCTTGGTCCCCTTCGGCGCCCGCTTCACCCAGGACGGGTCCACGGCGCCGTCGACGTGGTGCCCCTCGTACGTCGTCCACTGCGCCTTGCGCAGGTCGACGCCGTACTGCTCGGTGAGGAACCCGCGCATCCACACACCGGTGGTCTGGCTCCAGGCGCGGACCCCGACGCTGTGCCCCTCCACGTCGGCGACCGACAGCTTGCCGAGGGTCACGAGGGTCTGGTGCTGGTGGCGTCCGAGAGTGGTGACCGGCAGCAGCAACACCGGCTTGCCGTGGGCGAGGGCCTGCAGAACGGTCACGATCGCCAGTTCGCACAGGTCCACGTCCGACTCGTTCACGAATCCGCGGGAGGCCTTGTGCACCGGCTTGATGCCGACCCGCTCCGGCTCGGAACCCGCCTCGCGGGCCGCCGACAGCGCGGCTGCCGCGAGATCGTCACGGCCAAGCACCAACTTCATTTCTCTCTCCTCTTGCTACAGGGACTGGGGGGCTCAGGCCTGGCGGCCGGGGTGTGCCGTCCGCGGTTCGTGGTGCCGCTCGTGGTGCCGGCGCAGCAGGTCGACGCCGAAGTCGTTGCCGTTGGGGGTACGGACGACGGTGTGGATGTGCCGGCGCGAGTGATAGTCGTTGTCGAAGAGCACGCCGGGCATGTGCTCGAACTCGACGAGGATCACCGGGCTGTGGAAGCGGTAGTAGAAGGTGCCGTCGGGGTCCCCGACCCAGCCGAAGTGGGTGTCCCCCAAGTGGGCCAGCACCTCCTCCATGCGCACGCGGGCATGGTGGTCGCCGGCCCGGTTCACGTACAGGCCGAGGAGCTGGAGCGCGGTGTCCCGCTGACCGGTGGACATCTCGCTCAGCCGCAGCCCCTGGTAGTTGAGCTCGAAGTTGTCCCGGAAGGCTCCGGCGAACAGCTCCGACGGCATCATGTCCGCGATGACGGCCCGCTCCCGCCGCCGGCCGTCGAGCTGGGTGAACAGCTCGTGCCCGAGTGCCTCCTCGCCCCGGAAGGCCACCGTGCCCGCGTACTTCCCGGAACCGGCGATCACCGGTTCGGCGCCGAGGAAGGTGGGGGTGAGGACCATCTGGTCCCCCACGAACACGCAGTTGACGTTGACGTGGTGTCCGTCGAGCTGCCAGCCCCACGGGCCGCCGTTCTCCGGCTCCCCGTAGAGGGAGAACCAGTACAGCCACTCGTTGAGTCCGTGCGTGTTGTCGCTCAGCTCGCCGATGGTGAGGTTGAGGCGCATCAGGTCGACCATCTGGCGGTACCCGTCCGCGCTGAGGCTCTCCCGTATGACGGCCAGGGCCCGATTGCGTCCTGCGCCGTCGAGCTCCTCCAGGCAGATGCCGTGGCGCAGGAAGTACCGGGCGCCGTTGTTCCAGTGGCGCCAGCTCACGTCGTCCATCGGGAACCGGCCCTCGGCGAGCTGCTTCTCCGTCAGGCCCGCCAGGTAGTCCTCCGCCGCCAGGTACACCTTGCTGATGTCCGCACCGGTGTCGCGCAGCGGGAACAGTCCCGGCTGGATGCCGTCCGACGTGGCGACCCCCCGGAACGGCTCGTTCGCCGCCTTCACCCGCCAGGCGACCTTGTCGAGCAGGTCGGGTGTCCAGATCTCCGGCTTACGCGTGGGCGGGTTGCCCCGCTTGCGCAGCCCTACCGGCTCTCCCATCGCTGCCCCTCCTCTCGGTGTTCCTTCGCGGTGCGCCGCTGAGCGGCGCACCCGGGTCGATCGCCCTCTCACGTGTCGAGGAAGGCTGTCTTCTCCTCGATCGCGGCGACGTCGACCGGCTGACTGATGAGGTTCTGCTCCTGGGCGTACCGTCCGGCGATGTCCAGGCAGGCGGTGAGTGAGTCGCTCCATCCGGCTGTGACCGCGCGTCCGGCGGGTGAGTCGTCACGCTCGTACGCGGTGTCCGCGATCGCCTGCTTCAGGGCCTGGTAGAAGGCGAGTACGGCGTCCGGGCGGGTGCGCAGGACGTCGTCGCGTACCACCAGCAGATGGTTGGCCGGGATCGTCCCGTGCCGCTCGGTCCACGCGAGGCCCGCGTTCTCGGCGTCGGCGACGAGCGGGGCCAGTCCCGCCCCCTGCCCGCCGATCGCCTTCGGGCCGAGCACCGCCGCGGAGACGTCGTGGGAACGCAGCAGGTCCACGACCCGGCCGGCCTTTGACCGCTCCACGTTGGGAGGGTTGACGTACTGGGCGACATGGACGTCCTCGGTGGTCACCCAGGTGACGTCGGAGGACTTGACCCCGTACTCCTCCTGGAGCCAGCCGCGCACCCACAGGCCCGTGGTCTGGCCGTAGGCACGCACACCCACGCGCCGGCCCACGAGGTCCCCGGGGGCGATCTCCGGGCTCTGAGGCAGCCGGGTCAGGGAACGGTGATGGGTGCTTCCCACCAGCACGGCCGGCAGCAGGGTGAGGGGGATGCCGGCGTCCCGGGCCTGGAGGAAGGTGGCCATCGGCATCTCGCAGATGTCGTAGGCCAGATCGCGGACCATCCGGGCGAAGGCCGGGGGCAGCGGGGAGGACTCCGGGTACCGGCAGTCCACCCCGTCCACGGGGACCGTCCCGTCCTTCAGCGGCCGGGTGTGCGGGTGGTTGCCCAGCAGTACGGTCAGCGGTGTCGTCGGGTGTGTCTGGCTCATGCTGCTCACACGTCCTCTCCGTACTGGATACGGCGGTAGGGGGTGCTGAGCACCTCGCGGGTGATGCGGACGTCGATCACGGTGGGCCGGGGGGACCGCACATACTCCGCCAGCGCGTCGCGCAGCTGCTGCGCGGTGCGGACCGTGGCCCCGCCGCCTCCCAGCGCCTGGGCGACCGTGCCCAGTTCGGGTGTGGAGATGGTCGCGAGCTCGGGGTCGAGGCCCTTCGCTTCCGCCTTGTGGTACTCGGCGCCGAGGCCCTGGTCGTTCATCACGACGACCAGCAGCGGGATGTCGTACCGGCACGCCGTCTCGAACTCGGACAGGTGCATGATGAAGCTCGCGTCGCCCTCCACCACGAAGCCCGGTTTGTTGCCCTTGGCGACCATCTGGCCCATGGCGATCAGCGGGGCCTGGCCGATGGCGCCGAACATGCCGTAGTTGGAGAGCACGTCGCGGGAACGCTGGAAGAGCATGGTGCCGAAGTCGGTCTGGTGCCCGCTGCCCAGCACAAGCCCCATCTCGCCCGGGAGTTCGTGATCCAGAGTCCAGATGGCCTCGCGCGGGTCGAGCCTGCCCGGCTCCTGCACGTACTCCGGCTGCTGGAGCCGGCCGGTCAGGTGCTGACGCACCTGGTCGGTGTGGTAGCCCTCCAGCTGGACGGACCGCTCCCGAAGCACCCGGGTCAGCTCGCCCAGCGCGGTGACCGCGTCCGCCTGCAGATAGCAGTCCGCCCCCTTGCCGTTACCCATCACCAGGTGCGGGGCGGTGTCGATCTGGATGTACTTGGCCTCGGGATAGAGGTAGCCGCTCTCGATGGTGTAGTGGTTCAGGCTGGCGCCCACCGCGATCACGCAGTCGGCCTCCTGCAGCAGCTCCATCGACAGCTTGTCGCCGAACAGCCCCGACAGTCCGACATGGAAGTCGGTGCGGTCGCACAGCCAGTTCTTCGCCTGCAGGGTGGTGGCCAGCAGGCCGCCGGTCCGCTCCTGGAGTGCGAGGATCTCCTCGCCGGAATCCGCCTTGCGCGCACCCCGCCCGGCGATGATCACCACACGCTTGGCGTCCTGGATCAAGTCGCAGGCGGCCTGGACCCTGGACGGGTCGGGCAGCAGCCGGGGCTTCTCGATCAGGGCGGTGGACGGTACGTAGTTCTCGTCGTAGTCGTCCAGTTCGGCGACCTGGACGTCGAAGGGGGCGCTGATCATGACCGGCCTGGACTTCGTCCGTGCCAGGTAGAAGGCGTCCCGCACCGCGTCCTGGGCGTTCTCGGGCCGGGTCACCTGGATGAACTCGCACTCGATGGCGGCGGCGAAGCGCCGCTGGTCCAGGTACTGGGTGGCACCCTCGTCACCCAGCGGGGTCTCCCCGCAGAACGCGACCAGCGGGGTGCCCGCCCGGCTCGCACAGAGCATCGAAGTCGCCAGCTGCGACACACCAGGACCACTGGTCGTGGTGACCACACCCGGCTGTCCCGAGCCACGCGCCCAGCCGTCCGCCATACCGAGGCCGGAACCCTCGTGCCGCACCTCGTACAACCGCACCCCGCGGTCGGCGAGAGCGGCCATCCAGTGCATGTTCGCATCGCCCATCATGCCGAAGACATCGCTGGTGCCTTCCTTGACGAACGCCTCGGCCAGTGCTTCGTAGACCTTCACTTCTGGGACTCCTTCACGTTCGCCGCGGCCGTGGCCCGCGTTTTCAGGACGCCGTCGAGCCGTGAGAAGACCCGGAGTGCGTTGCCTCCGTAGACCGCCTGCCGGTCGGTGTCACTCAGGCTGTCGATGGAGTCGAGGGTGTACTTGGTGTCGTCGAACCGCCGCCCGGTCTCCGGGTCCACGCTGCGGACGGCGCCGATCATCTCCGAGGCGAACAAGACGTTCTCGGTGGGGATGATGTCGAGCAGGAGCTCCATGCCGCGCTTGTGGTACACGCAGGTGTCGAAGTAGACGTTGCGCAGGATCGACTCCTCCAGCGGCGGCCGGCCGCGGTCCTGCATCATTCCGCGGTAGCGGCCCCAGTGGTACGGAACCGCTCCCCCACCGTGCGGCAGGATCAGTTTCAGCGTCGGGAAGTCCTTGAACAGGTCCGACTCACACAACTGCATGAACGCCGCGGTGTCACCGGCCAGATAGTGGGCGCAGGTGCCCTGCATCGCCGGGTTCCGGGACATCGCGACATGGACCATCGCGGGGACGTCGAGCTCGACCATCTTCTCGTACAGCGGGTAGTACACCCGGTCCGTCAGCGGCGGCGCCTGGTAGTAGCCGTCCGAGGGGTCCGGGTTGAGGAGGCAGCCCACGAAGCCCAGCTCCTCGACGCAGCGCTCCAGTTCGACAACAGAGTTGCGCACGGAGGCAGGCAGTGCGTCGCCCGGGGACTGCGGAAGCTGGCACACACCCACGAACCGCTCGGGGAAGAGGCCGCACACCCGGGCGATCAGGTCGTTGCTGGCGCGCGACCAGTCGAGGCTGGTCTGCTCGTCGCCGTAGTGGTGGGCCATCTTGCCCGCGCCCGGCGAGAAGATGGTGAGGTCGGTACCGCGCTCGGTCTGCAGCTTCAGCTGCCCGTTCTCGATCGCGGTGCGGATCTCGTCGTCGCCGATGTGCAGCTCGTCGGGCGAGACCCGGGCGCCGGACTCCTCGAACGCCCGAATCTGCTTCTCCCGCCACTTCCCCAGCGCGGGGGGCGCCGTGGTGAAGTGGCCATGACTGTCGATGATCACGAATTACTCCGATACGTGCGTTGCGGTGGTCGCGTCGTGTCCGGCAGGGGCGACACGCGTCAGCTGCGGCCGGTCAGCTCCCGGGCCTTGAGCAGGCCGGGGTAGGTGCGCACCGGCGCCGACATCAGGAACCGGTAGCCGTCAGCGAGGACCTGCTCGACGTTGCCGGCCGTCACGTGCGGGTGACCTACCGCGACCCCGCGTTCGTTGCAGATGTCGAGAATCTGCCGCTTGCACTCAAGAACGCGCGGGTGTTCGTACTGGCGGGGAAAGCCCAGTTCCTGGCTCATGTCACCCTCGCCGATCAGGACCAGCCCGATCCCCGGCACCTGGTCCAGGATGTCCGGCAGGTTCTTGATGCCGAGCTGGTCCTCGATCATGAGACCCACCAGGATCTCTCCGTCCGGGGCAAGCGGCCACACGTCCGCCCTCGCGTAGTACTCGATGTTCGAGATGCCCCAGTAGCGCGTCGCCGCGTGCGGGCCGTCCCCGCGCAGGTCGGCCGGTTCGTGACGGGGGGCATCGGGCAAGCGCGGGTAGCGGCAGGCGGCGACGGCGTTACGGGCCTCCTCCACCGTGGAGATGTGCGGCCAGATGATGCCGAACGCACCGAGGTCGAGTGCCTGCTTCGCGTGCCACTGCGCCTTCTCCGCACCGTTGGCGGGGATGCGCACGAGCGGGGTGACGTCCGGTGCGAGGCTGTCCGCCTCGAAGACCCGACGCCTGCTCAGCAGGTACTGGAAGCTGTCCTTCAGCGCGTTGATGTCCCAGGGCTTGTGCTCCATCTCGAACACCACGGCGTCGTAGTCCGAGTTGCTCAGCTCGACCGCGGACGTCGGATCGGCCGCGGAGAAGGTCGCGAGGACGTGCTCACCCGCGTCCAGAGCGCCGATCACCTTGTTGAACCTGGACGTTGTCATCGCCGACCTCCCTGGCCGAGTGATTCACCGGAGCTCTTTCCTGATCGCCTCGTCGCCTGCGGCTGCCCCTGGCGTCGTGGCCGGCGTCCTGCCCACCACGCCCGCAAGCGGGCGAACAGGCCGGTCGGCCGGGGCGCAACCGTGTCCGCTCCCGCCGGCGCCGCCGCCCGCGGCTCGGCGGTGGCCGCCGCGGCCGGGGCGGGAGAGGCTGCGGTGAGTGGCTCGGCCGGCGCCGCACACTTCTCGACGAGCTGGTCGGTGAACTCCTTCGTCATCCTGGAGACCACCATCCCCGCGCCCGACTCGATCAACTTGGCCAGCTTCCCGTTGAGTTTGATCTCGCCGTCACAGAAGACCCGCGAAGTGCCCGAGGTTTCTCCCTCGACGACCCGGAACGTGGCGCCGGCACTGAAGCGGGTGGCTCCCTGCCCGTCCGCGCCGCGAGCTGTGAGCCGGCCCTCATGCGCGGACTCGTCCAGGTCCAGGGAGATCCGGGCGGCGAACTTGACCCGGAGACCGCCGAACCTGATGGCCAGAGTGCCGTCGAAGGACCCGTCGTCGTGCGACGCCCCGAGTTCGGCGCCGCCGATGCAGGAGACGACGGCTGACGGATCGGAGATGACCTCCCAGACACGTTCGGGCGGACTCGGAACGACGATCTCTTCCGTGATCGATATCAAAGCTGTGAACCTCACTCGGCGGCAGGCGCGACGTCAGGGGGAAATGGGCATGACGGCACAACCGGCGTGGCGACTTGGCGGCTTGGGGCGCGGAACTCCGGGCGCCGGGCCTGGGGCCCGCGCGGGTTAGGTGCCTCGGTGGTGGAGGGGCTCAGCCGCTTAAGCGGCGGCCTTCCGCTCGGCGGCGAAGAGACCCCAGAGGTCGTTGTAGAGCTCCGAGAACTCCGGCGACTCGACCAGCGAACCGATCTGGCGCGGACGTTCGAAGGGGACCTGGATGACACGTCGGATCGTGCCGGGGCCCTTGGACATCACGACGACCTCGTCGGCCAGGTAGATGGCCTCGTTGAGGTCGTGCGTGACGAAGATCAGAGTCCCGTTCTGCTCACGCCAGATGTTGAGCAGTTCCTGCTGGAGCTCGAGCCGGGTGATGGCGTCGAGCGGCCCGAACGGTTCGTCCATGAGCACGATGGACGGGTTGTAGATCAGCGCCCGCGCGATCGCGCAGCGCTTCTGCATTCCGCCCGACAGCTCCCGGGGGAAGTGATGCTCGAATCCGGTCAGACCGACGAGCTCGACCCACTGGGCCACCCGCTCTTCGCGCTCCTCCTTGGGAACCTTGCGGAACTTCAGCGCCAGCCCGATGTTGGCCTGGACACTCAGCCAGGGCAGCAGGTGTGACTGCTGAGTCACGTACGCCGCATCCGAGTTGACGCCGGTGACCGGTTCGCCCGCGTAGTGGACCTGCCCCTCCGTGGGAGTGAGCAGTCCGGCGGCCAGGTTGAGGATGGTGCTCTTACCGCACCCGCTGGGTCCGATCACGGCCACGACTCTGCCGCGGTCGACTTTGAACGACACGTCCTCGATCGCCGGCCGGTGAGTCCCGGGAAACTCCAGCGTGACGTGCTCGAGACGGAGTGCCTCCGAGTGGGAGTTGCGCTGTGTGGTCGACATATCTGTCTCCTCGGCCTCCTCCTCGCAAGAGATGAAGCGGGGGCCATGCGCTCGCGCCTGTGGCGGCGTTCGTGGGTGGCGGTGCTGTGACAGTGGTGCGTCCGATGCACGCGAACGAGCATCGAGGTCGGCTGGGTTCTCCTGCTGATGCAGCCATCGGCGACGCTTGGCGCCGCCGAGATTGTCTGACAACCAATGATGGGAAGCTAACACCGCCACTCAGGTGGCACAAGAAGCCTGCAGGAAGAACCTGTCATTCACAGAATCCGCGAGCGATCCGACTGGGTACTGTCGAACAATCACGCCTCATTGCCAAGGCGTCACGAGACACGACTGGTCGATACACCAGCATCTGTCCTGGAGATGCCGGTGTGTCCGCTGCCGCCGCACCAAGCATTGTCGAACAAACCGAGCCTCCAGTGCGGCAAGCGACGTAGCCGGGCGTGCATTTCCCGCACACACCTTGCCGGGGTAAGCCCCAGGGGTTACGTTCCCTACAGTTCTTGTCCAACAATCCCAGCCCCCGACCGGACTGTCCTCATACGGGCCGGGCACCGAGGCGCACCGCTGCCACGTGTCGCGGTGCGATGCGCGGCCAGGCGCCGGCGACAGGAGAACCCTGATGAAGCTCCGTCCCAGATGTCTTCCGCCCGTCGCGGGCCGCTTACCATCGGTGTTCGCTTCCAGGCGTTCCGTGACGTCCGCGGCAGCCATGGTGCTCTGCTCGACCCTGCTGACGGCATGCGGTGACTCCGCGGCGGACGACGCGGGCGGAGGCGGCACGGTCACCGTCGGCGTAGCGGGCAACATCTTCGACGTGCCGCTTCGGGTGGCAGAGGCCCAGGGCTACTTCAGCAAGCGGGGGCTACACGTCAGGTTCGTGACCGTGACGGCCGCCACCGGTACGCCGGCCCTGCAGTCGGGTTCCCTTCAGATCCTCAACTCCAGTCCGACCAGTTTCCTGGGCGCCCTCGCGAAGGGGCTTCCGGAGATCGCGGTCGGAGCGGACGGGCTCGGCAATCCGCTCGGCCTTGTCGTGTCCAACACCTTCGCTCAGCAGCAGGGGCTGACCGCCAAGTCCCCGTCGGACGAGGTGGCCAAGGCGCTGGCAGGTTCGACCGGCGGTTCCAGCTCGGCGAACACGAAGGCCGAGGCCGAGATCTTCCTCAGGAACAACGGAGTCGGCCCGGGCGAGGTGGAGTGGGTCTCGTTGCCCAGTCCCAGCGCGGACAGGGCCGCACTCGACGACGGCCGGATCGACTGGTTCATCACCTCGGAACCGCTCCCGCTGCAGATCCAGCACTCCGGGGAGGGCGTCGTGGTGGCCACCTCCCGGTCGGTGCCCGAGTGGGCCGGCCAGTTCGCCGGCTACGGACAGGTCCTGGTGACCAACAAGGGTTTCGCCGATCAGCACACCGGAACGGTCGAGAAATTCGCCGCCGCGGTGCAGGAAGGGACCGCCTACCTGGCCGAGCACGCGAACGATCCGTCCGTCGTGCCGGTGGCGAAAGAGGCGCTGCCCGGCGTCCCCGATCCAGTGGTGCAGGCCGGCCTCGAAGAGGTCGAATGGCCACTGTTCGCGGACATGGACGCGGCGACGTGGCGGAAGACGTTCACCTTTGTCGACAAACTGGGCGCCCTTCCGGCAGGGGCCGAGATCACCACGGACGACTGGACCAACACGTACCTACGGTGAGACGGCCCCGCGCCGCGAGCCGCTTGTGCCGCGCGGTGGCGGCCGGATCAATCGATATTCGTGCCGAGCGCCTTCTCTCCCTTGGGGAAGAAGGCCGTGAGCTGGTTGTACTCATCGAGCGACGCGGTCGGATACCACTCCAGGTTCGCCTTGCAGATCGCTTCGAGTACGGGGATGCCACTCGGGTCCGAACAGTCGGTGTTCACCGGAATTCGGGAGTTGTACGTCTTCGCCAGCGCGTTCTGCGCCGCGCCCGAAGACAGGAACGAGGTGAGCAGCGCACCGGCGGCAGGGTGCGGAGCGCCCTTCGGGACGTAGAGGTACGACTCGTTGGCACTGGTCGGCGAGAGGGGAGCCACCTCGACGGGCACACCCTTCTCCTTCGCCTCGAGAACCAGGTTGATGAGGCTGGTGCCGATGCTCGCCTGTCCTGACTCGACCGGTGCCTCCGACTGGGTCGTGTTCGGTGTGAAGTGCGGCTTCTGTGCGGCGAACTTCTTGGCCCATGCGAGCGCCTTCGCTTCGCCCATGGACGGGTCGGCGTCCCACACAGTGAGAAACGATGCCCGCGATTCCGCCGAGATCCGGCCACCGGACCACCTGGGGTCGAGCAGGTCGTCCCAGGTCTTCGGCGCGTCGGCCGCCTTCACCTTGTCGGTGTTGTAGGCCCACACCTTCGGAACCGCCCAGATGTAGACCAGGTTCCTCTCGAAGACGTTCTCGGAACCGATCCCGTAGCGCGACCAGTCGATGTCGTCCGCCATGGCAGCGGACGGGACCACGGTGAGTCCGCCGGCGTTGGCCACGTCGACCGACACCTTCCGGGCGGCCTGTTCCATCCTGAGCTGGCTCACCTGGTCGGGAGCCTTGGTGTTGGTGTACTTGACCTTGATGCCGGGGTACCTCTTCTCGAAGAGGTCGATCGCCGGCTGCATCTGCTCCTGCGGCTTGGGGACCGACCAGTCGACCTCGCCCTCCTTCTCGGCCTGCTTCACCAGGGCGCTCATCGATGCCGGGAGATCGGCGCTCTCGACCGTCCTCCCGCAGCCGGACATACCGACCACGGTGACCAGCACGGTGGCTGCGGTCAGTGCGAGCCTCCCGTGGCCCGGAGGCATCCTGCCGCTCTTCACGGGGAGGGTGGCGGCCAAGCGCCTCGGGGTTCCGCTCTTCCGTTCCTGTCCCATCGCCATTCCGTCCTCAAGTGGTGTCCACCGTCGCGGGGGCGGTCAGTGGCTGTCGGTTGTCACAGGTACGTCGTAGACACGGGCTGCGTTGCCACCGAGGAGGTTCGCCCGCCCCTCCGGTGTCATCCAGGTCAGGCAGCTCTCGATCGAGTCACGCAGGTCCTGGAGGGTGCCCGCGGAAGCCGGAAAGTTCGATCCCCACATCAGGCGCTCGGTACCGAACATGCCCGCCAGGCGTCGCAGAACCTCGGTGACGTCGGCGCCCGGTTCGCCCTCAAGCCGGCTCAGTGCCGGCGGCGTGATCTTGAGATGGACCCCGGGGAAGCGGGCCAGCTGCCCGATCTCACCGAGCTGCGGGTACGTGGGCCCGCCACTGGCGTCGGGGCGCCCGGCGTGGTCGAGCAGCACGGTCAACGCCGGGTGTGCGTCGAGGACGTGGAGAAGCTTGGCGGTGTCCTTCGAGTGCATCTGCACGCACACCGGCACCCCGCGGCTCTCCACGTAGTCCCAGACCGAGCTCATACGTTCGTCCGAGAGTCCGGCACCCGGTGTGGGCACCTTCGTGGTGCCGTCGGACACACGGATGCGGACACCGCTGAAGCCCCGCTCCTCGATCCAGTGCCGGAGGTCCGGCACAGCCGAATCGGAAAGGAAGTCGACCGCGCAGACGCCGACCAGTCGGTCCGGAAACTCGGCCAGGGCATCAGCCGCGTACCGGTTGTCGAATCCGTACATGGTCGACGCGTGCACGAGTGCCGCCCGCTCGATCCCCGCGGCATCGAGGTGTCGGATCAAGCCGGAGATGTCGACGGGCCGGGTGCGGGACCACTCCGACTGGCGCCCACCGAGCGGCTGGACCGGGTAGGCGTCCGTGTCGCTCGAGATGGCGTGGGTGTGGGTGTCGAAACAGTGCATCAATTCTCCTCCGAGCGGTGTCGCTGAAGCGTCGTACGTCGGGCCGTCCCACCCCGCGAGCAGGTCACGGCTTGCCCACGTAGCGGTGGAAGTCGGCAAAGAGGTCTGCTGCGTCCAGGTCACTCTTGATGAGTCCCTGCTCGCGGGCGTAGCGGATGGCGGTCCTGAGGGTGGCCAGGAGCGTCTCGCCGGCACCGTGCTGCACCACGAGCTCGCGGGTCGAACCGGTGGGCTCGGAGGGGCGAGCGACGTCGATACCGGCACAGAGTGCCTGGTAGACCCCACGGACGAGGTCCGGATCGGACTCGAGGAGGTCCTTCCGCACGACAGCGAGGTGGTTCACCGGAACCCAGCCGTGGTTCGCGAGGAACCCGTCCTGCTGGGCCTTCCAGTCCGCGATGAGAGGAACCAGTCCGTCCACATGATCGGCCGATCGGGCACCCATGACGACTGCGGCGAGGTCCTCGTCCCGCAGGGCGTCCACCAGCCGGCGCGACGTGCGCTCGACATTGGAGGGCTCGGGTGCGGCATCGACGTGCGATCCTTCCGTGGTCACCCATGTGACGTCCTGTGCCCGCACCCCGTAGGTGTCGCTGAGCACACCACGGACCCAGAGGCCCGTCGTCTGGCTGTAGGCCCGCACACCGACCCGTCGTCCGCGCAGGTCTTCCGGGCGGAGGCGGCTCTCGCCGCCCCAGACGGAGATCGACCGGTGGTGGAAGTTGCCATGGAGGACCACGGGCAGCGCGGCGACCGGGACGCCGGCCTCGACGGCCTGCAGCAGGGTGACGATGGCGAGTTCGGAGACGTCGTATCGCAGTTCGCGGACCATGGGCGCGAACGCCCGGTGGATCGGCTCGATTCCGGGGAAGTCCAGATCGCAGCCGGGGACCTTCAGAGCGCCGTCCAGGAGCGGCTCGGTGTGAGGGTAACGACGCAGCGCCATCGTGAGACGCGTCATCGCACGCCCCGTCCACAGTCACGGCGAAGACCTGCGTTACGGCGGTGTTGGCTGCTCATCTCAGTTCTCCTCATCGAGAGGTTGTTGCACAATGTGGGGGAAACTAACAGTCGTTTCACCGCAGATACAAGGCTGCGTAACGAGAATCGTCAAACAATCTGGGCGAGTTGGCGTGAAGCGGTAGCTTCGGTTCCGAGGGGAGGCGGGCGCGGCACCGACAGGCGGGTGTCGACTTCCGGCCGGGGCCGGCCGAAGGAGCGGTCGGCACGGAGTGCGACCGCTCGGGGACCTGCACGCAGGCCGGAGCGGTGCTCCTGGCGGCGGCTCAGCCTTCGGACAGCTTCCGGTGCCCCGGCACGGCGCCGTTCACCGGGCCGGGAGTCACGGCTGGGAGTGGGTACCGGGGGCGCTTCGGTCCTCGGTGGACCGGGTGTTCAACAACAACGCCCGTCTCGCGGAGGCGACATGGTGTCGCATCGCGGCGGCGGCGGCATCGGGGTTACGGGTCTGCAGCGCTGCGAGGATGGCGCGGTGCTCGTTGAGTGAGTTCGCCCGCGGGTGGGTCCGCGTCAGATCGCGAAACTGCCGCATGACCAGGGGGTACACGAGGACATCGACAAACCCTGAGAGGATCGGCTGCCGGGCGACGGTCCGCACGTGTTGGTGAAAGCGTCTGTTGAGACTGGAGTAGTCGGCTTCGGCGCGGGCGTTCTCCGCCTCACCCATCCGCTGACAGATGCCGGTGAGCTCCTCGATCTCGGACTCGGTCGCGGATGTGGCCGCCTTCCCGGCCAGCGCGGATTCGAGCACCTCGCGCGCCTCGAGGACGGCAGCCGCCTCCTCCAGTGTGAACACGCGTGTTCTGACACCCCGGTTGGGCTCACTGGTGACATAGCCCTCCTGTGCGAGCCGGACCAGAACCGACCGGATGGTGCCGCGCGAGACATCGAGCCGACTCGTCAGCTCCGCCTCGGTGAGCCGGACGTTCGGTCCGAAGTGTCCCGAGACGATGAGGCTGCGCAGGTCCTGATAGGCCGTCGTGAACCTGCTTGAGGGTGAGGAATCGGGCATGCTCGAACCCCGCTCGCTCATGGACCGCACGCTCCTCGCTCTCGTACTTCACGGACGCAAGCAGCGCGTCGCGAGCCCCGGCGCAGAACCACGAAGTGGCGCTCCGAACCATGTACGTGCACGTCGGGAGCCCTCGCCGGAGGCTCTTTGTTTGACAATGCGACAGAAATTTAACAGGGCGCGGCACTCGAGTACAAGGCCTAGCCCTCACACGATGTGACGATTGTTTGACAATTTTTCCGCGACTCACTGACGGATCGCCACAGCGGTGAGACGACGGCACGACGGCCGCATCCTGGGGTGAACCGCCGGGGACGTGTCGACCACTCACGCCTATTGTCCAACAACGAGGGGCGCCGCAGCGTCGACCAGACTACCGAACCGTGGCAGCCACTGCCCCCTTCACATGGCTGGACGGCGCCCGCCCAAGCGCGGGACAGGCTGAAATGGCGAGCGCCCGGGAATTTCGTACGACAGGGTTCACGGCAGACGGAGCCGGTGCTACGGTCCATTTTGTTCGACAAAGCGCTTGAGCTGTGCGTGACGGTCACCAGACAGTCGACCCAACCGTCGCCCCGTCGCCGCAGCATGGCGCCTGCCCACATCGACCAGAGTCCGTCGCCGGCCCCAGAACCACTGCCGTCGGCGTGCGGATCACATATGCCGCCGACGCTCGTGGTGCCGGCGCGGTGATCCCGCCGTCGGCGACTTCGGCCCACACCTGACGCAAGGCACCCGGCGGACCGCGTGTGAGCACTCGGCCGGGGTGGCCAGTGTTCTCCACGCGCTCCGTACTGCCGGAAACAGGCGTTCCCGCAGCGCGGCGCGTAAATGCGAAGTGCCGCGCACGACGACGACCAGGTGCCCGGCAGAACGTCGGCCGCGAACCCCAGAGGAGGGGATGGCGATTAGTCACATCGTGAAGAGCAAGGTGCTACGGCGCGATGCTTCCTGCTTCGTCGCGAAGGTAGCGGCCGGGCCTCCCCCACGCCGACGGGCCGCCATGGCGGCGGCGCTCGCGCTGTTGACGACGGCCGCCGCGACGGGTTGCGGAGCGGGAGACGAGCAGCCCGAGCTCCCCTCGTCCAAGGCCGCCCTGGTGAAGCAGGCGCAACAGGACGGCGAGGTCAACTGGGCGTCCTGGAACCCGGAAGCGCAGATGCAGCCCGCCATCGACCTGTTCGAGAAGACGTACCCCGGCATCACGGTCAAGTACACCAACATCAAGGCGCCGGACCAGGTGAGCCAGCTCAGGATGGAGCAAGCCGCCGGGAAGGTGTCGATCGACGTGGCGAACGCCGGCGGACTCACCATGAGCCCTGCGGTCAAGCTGGCCGGTGACGTCGACTGGTCGGAGTACGGCATCGAGGCGGAAGACATCTTCGCCAAGAACTTCGTCTACGTCTGGGCCACACCCAAGGTCTGGGCCTACAACACCGACAAGGTCGAACCGGCCGACGTGCCGAAGACCTGGGACGATCTGCTCGACCCCAAGTGGTCCGGTGGCCGGATCTCGGCCGAGTCGCGCGCATCCTTCATGTCCGTCTGGGAGCTGGACGACGCGATGGGCCAGGCCAAGGCGCTGGCATGGGCCAAGAAGTTCTCCGCCCAGGACCCCCACTACTCGCCGAACGTCACCCAGGCCGAAGCGCCCGTCGAGTCGGGCGAAGTGAGTATCGGGACCAGCCTCGCCAGCCTGGTCCTCGCCGCGAAGGACAAAGGCGCTCCCGTCGACATCGCACCGATCTCACCGACCAGCGCCAGCGAGTCCTACCTCTATGTGCCGAAGGGGGCCCCGCACCCGGCTGCGGCGGCACTCCTCACCTCGTTCCTGTCGTCCGAAGAGGCCCAGCAGTTGCTCGGGAAGACCTACAACTCCCGGATCCCCGTCGACACCGACTGCTCGGATACGGACGGCACCGCCGTCCTTCGAGCCCTGTGCAAGGCGGACCTGGAGTGGTACGGCACCAAGACGATCGAGAAGTACAGAACGCTCTCCGCCTTCTATCCCGAGGTGGAGATGGAATTCGGGACCGATGTCGGCTAGGGACATGAAGGAAGCGAATCACGGAGGCCGGACGCGGGGCTTCCGAGTTCGACCGAGCCGGCCACGACCAACACCATGTGCAGAACTGGAGGTCCACCATGGTCCTGAAGACTGAAGAAACACCACCCGCACCGGCCAAGGAATCTCCGAGGACTCCGGACACCCGTTCCGATGCGAAAATGCCGAGGGTTTCTTCAGCCGCAGGCATGCTGCTGAACCTGGCCATGATCGTCCTGGTCGGATACCTGGTCCTCGTCCCCCTCGCGATCCTGATCTACAGCAGCCTGAAGCCGTCCACCACCGATCTGCCCTTCGACGTTCCCGGCTTCTCCCTCGACAACTACTCCGCGGTCTTCGAGTCCAGCCGGCTGGGGTCGGTGACGCTCAACACCCTGATCTACGTGGTCGGCTCGCTCGTCGTCGCCCTTGTGCTCAGCCTTTCCCTCGCCTACCTGTTCGAGAGAACCGATATTCCCGGGCGCCGGGTGCTGAGTCCGCTCGCCCTCGCCCCGATGGCAGTTCCGGTCACGGTGATGGCGATAGCGTGGGCCCTGGTCGCCAATCCCGCGAATGGCCCTCTGGCCATCCTCATCCGAAAGCTCTTCGGCGTCCAGATCGACATCTATTCCATACCAGGGATGATTCTGGTCATGGGGATCTTCGGCGTCCCCAGCATGTATCTGATGATCGCCCCGGCCTTCGCCCGCCTCAATCCCGAGTTGGAGGAGGCCGCCGCGACGGTGGGCGCGCCCCTCCGGCGTCGCCTGCGGCTCATCGTTCTCCCACTCGTCGCGCCGGCGGTGTCGGCGTCCGCGATCCTCCTGGTCGTCGTGGCGCTGGAGGGGTTCGCCATTCCCGCGGTCCTCGGGCTGCCGGACAAGATCTTCGTCTTCAGCAGTCTCATCCAGTACTCGCTGCAGCCACCGGGAGGAATCCCCAACTACGGTCAGGCCAGCACCTACGGTGTCCTCATCCTCGCGGTGTCGCTCGTCATGCTCTTCGTGTACCGACGGCGCGTTCGCGACACACACCGTTTCCGGGTCGTGGTCGGCAAGGGCTACCGCCAGACCAGAGTGGGGCTGGGACGTTGGAGGATCCCCGTCTTCGTCGTCGTCTGCGTGTACATGTTCGTCGGCATCGTCCTGCCCATCCTGGCCCTGCTGTGGACGAGCTTCTCGCCGTACACCCGGCCTATCACCTGGTCAGGGCTCCAGTCGATGACGTTCGCGAACTACAGTCACCTGCTCTCCATTCCGGACATCGGCACAATCCTGCTCAACACGACGGAGGTCGTGCTGGTCACCGCCACGGTGACCACCGCGATGTCGGTGTGGATCGCGGTGGCGGCGTCACGACGCACGTTCCCTGGCAGCACGCTTCTGTTCGAGACCCAGTTCGCTGTCTTCGGGATTCCCAGCGTGGTGCTCGGCGCTTCCGTCCTGTTCCTCTATCTGTACGTTCCCATCCCGATCTACGGGACCGTGTGGATCATCATCGTCGCGCTGGTGACCCGGTTCCTTCCCCGCGGGTCGCGCATGGTGCAGACAGCAATGGTGCAGCTGGACGAAGGCCTCATGGAGGCCGCACGCGTCACCGGCGCGCGACCTTCCACCGTGACGCGGAGGGTGCTGCTCCCTCTCCTGCGACCGACCCTGTGGAAGACCTGGCTGTGGGTCTTCGCGCATGCGCTGGGCGAGCTCCCGATCGCGCTCCTGTTGACCAGTTCCGACAACCGCACCCTGGTGGTCGTCCTGTGGGACACCTTCACCTCCAGCGTCGACAACCCGACGGCGAGCGCCCTGGCGGTGGTCCTCGTGTTGATCTCGACCGCCGCGGTGTGGCTGGTCAACCGGCGCAGCACAGTGGAGGAGATATGAGAGAGAGGGCTGAAACGATGAGCATGGACACCGTGAACTCGATCGTCATCACGGAGTTGCGCAAGTCCTACGACCGAGTGGCCGGCAGCGAGACGACGTACGCGGTCGACGGTGTCTCCTTCGACGTTCCGAAGGGCCAGTTCGTCACCCTGCTCGGGCCCAGCGGGTGCGGCAAGACGACCACCCTTCGCTGTGTCGCCGGGCTCGAGCGGGCCACGGGCGGCCGGATCGAGATGGGCGGGCAGGTGGTGTTCGATGTGCCGCAGAAGCGCTTCGTCCGCCCCGAGGACCGCCCGATCGCGATGGTGCCCCAGTCCTACGGCATCTGGCCCCACATGACCGTGCTCGACAACGCGGCCTTCCCCATGCGGCACGGGCGGAACCGCCGCAGGGGTCAGGACATCCGCAAGCGGGCCATGGACATGCTCGACCAGGTGGGCCTGGCCGCCATGGCGGACCGATGGGCCACCCAGCTGAGCGGTGGACAACAGCAGCGCCTGGCGTTCGCCCGCGCTCTGCTCGGTGATCCCGAGGTCCTCCTCCTCGACGAACCGCTGTCGAACCTCGATGCGAAGCTGCGGGCCAAGCTCCGCCAGGAACTCAGGTCCTTCCAGGAGCAGTTCGGGGTCACCGCGCTCTATGTCACCCACGACCAGGCCGAGGCTCTCGCACTCTCCGACACGGTGGTCGTGATGAACCAGGGACACGTCGAGCAGATCGACAGGCCCGAACAGCTCTACGACCACCCGCGTTCGGCCTTCGTCGCCGACTTCATAGGGAACGCCAATCTGATTCCTGTGCAGGATGTCTCCGCACGTCGTGAAGGCGGCGTGATCGCGAAGACCGGCGTCGGGACGGTTCTCTGCCTCCGCTCGTCGGTCGAAGAGGACCACAGGACCGGCAGCGGCGGCTTCGTGTGCGTACGTCCCGAGAACGTGGAAGTGCGGACCACCTCGCAGCAGGAGACGCCGATGCTGGAGGACGACGAGTTCATCGGCACCGTGGAGACTTCCGAGTTCCTCGGCGACCGTCTCGAACTCGTGGTCCGGGCCGCAGACATACCGATCACGATCTCAGCTCGGGCCGGCCTCGGCTGCCGTCCCGGCGAGGACGTCGTGGTGAGGTTCGATCCGACCACGACCAGCTATCTGGCGAGTTGAGAGTGGGGTGGCGCGGCGCCTGGGTCCCACGACGTCCGCGTCATCCCGAACCGCACCGTGGCCTGGCGGTGAGGCATGCGGCTGCCGGACCGCTCACAGGTACTGGCTCAACCCCCGTGGCACGTAAGCCCCGTGGCCCGCGTGCCCAACGTAGGCGCGGCCCTCGATCACCGGGGCCCCGCGCGAGAGGACCGTCTCGACGCGCCCGGTGATCCGCTTGCCCTCGTACGCGGAGTAGTCGACGTTCATGTGATGTGTCTCGGCGGAGATCGTCTGCTCGGCCTCCGGGTCGTACACGACGATGTCCGCGTCCGCACCCGGCGCGATGGTCCCCTTCCGCGGGTAGAGGCCGAACATCCGGGCCGGTGCGGCGCAGGCGATCTCGATCCAGCGGCGGCGGGTGATGTGCCCGTCAACCACGGCCTGGTGCAGCAGATCCATCCGGTTCTCCACGCCGGGCATACCGTTGGGGATCTTCGAGAAGTCCCCCCGGCCCATCTCCTTCTGGCCCGAGAAGCAGAACGGGCAGTGGTCGGTGGAGACCACCTGGAGCTCGTTGTTCCGGAGCCCGCGCCAGAGTGCCTCCTGGTGCTCCCGGGGGCGCAACGGGGTCGAACAGACGTACTTCGCGCCCTCGAAGTCGGGCTCGGCGAGATTGTCCGTGGAGAGGAAGAGGTACTGCGGACAGGTCTCGCCGAAGACGGGGAGCCCCTTGTGGCGGGCGGCTGCGATCTCGGCGAGGGCCTCGTCGGCGGAGACATGGACGACGTACAGCGGAGCCCCGGCGACCCTCGCGAGCTGGACCGCGCGGTGCGTGGCCTCGGCCTCCAGCGCGACCTTGCGCACGTCGCCGTGGTGGCGCGGATCGGTGCGCCCCTCGGCGAGCGCCTGCTCGACCAGTACGTCGATGGCGATGCCGTTCTCCGCGTGCATCATGATCAGGCCGCCGTTGCCGGAGGCCCGCTGCATGGCACGGAGGATCTGGCCGTCGTCGCTGTAGAACACTCCCGGGTAGGCCATGAAGAGCTTGAACGAGGTGATGCCCTCCGCCACCAGGCGGTCCATCTCCTTGAGCGAGGACTTGTTCACATCCGAGAGGATCATGTGGAAGGCGTAGTCGACGGCGCAGTTGCCGTCGGCCTTCGCGTGCCAGGCGTCCAGCCCTTCGCGCAGCGAGCGGCCCATGGTCTGGATGGCGAAGTCGACGATCGTGGTGGTGCCGCCCCAGGCCGCGGCCCGGGTGCCGGTCTCGAAGGTGTCCGCGGCGTAGGTCCCGCCGAACGGCATCTCCATGTGCGTGTGCCCGTCGACGCCGCCCGGGATGACGTACTTCCCCGTGGCGTCGATCCTCCGGTCGGCGCTCCAGCCGGCCGCGACGTCGGTGCCGTGCGCGGCGAGGGCGACGACGCGTCCGCCCTCGATGAGCACGTCGGCGTGGATCTCGTCCGACGCGGTGACGACGAGGCCGCCGTGGATGACGGTGCGGCTCATGTAACCCTCCTCGCGGTGGCGGAACCGGCCTGTGCGCGCAGACCTGGTGCCTGATGACGTACGGGATGTGGGCCGCCCCGCTGCGGGGCGGCCCGCTCTCAGGTCGCCGCGTGCAGTGCCTCGCCCAGGATCTCCGCGCCCTCCTCGGCCTCGGCGACGGTGAGCGACAGGGGTGGCGCGATCCGCAGGACGCTGGTGTTGTGGCCGCCGCCCTTCCCGATGAGCAGTCCGCCCGCGCGAGCCGCTTCGAGTACGGCTGCCGCGGCCTCCGGATCGGCCTCGTCGGTGCCGGGCTTCACCAGCTCGATCCCGATCATGAGCCCTCTGCCCCGCACCTCCCGTACGGCCGGTGATCCCGCCGCGACCGCCCGGAGCCGCTCGATGAGCAGGCCGCCGACGCGGCGGGCGTTGCCCTGGAGGTCGTGCTCCAGCAGGTACGAGAGGTTGGCGAGCCCGGCCGCCATGGTGACCGGGGATCCGCCGAACGTCGAGATGGAGTTGGCGTCCAGGCAGTTCATGACGTCGGCCCGGGCGACGACTCCGCCGATGGACATGCCGTTGCCGATGCCCTTGGCGAAGGTCAGGATGTCCGGTGGCCCGCTCGAAGCGTGTGCCTGCCAGCCCCAGAAGTGGTCGCCCGTGCGCCCCCAGCCGGTCTGCACCTCGTCGGAAATCCAGAGGATGCCGTGCCGGTCGAGGACCTCGCGGAAGGCGGCGTACAGCCCGTCGGGGGGTGAGGTGAACCCGCCGACGCCCTGTACCGGTTCGGCGATCAGCGCGGCGGCGCCCCTGGTGTGCCCGAGCAGGTCCTCCAGGTCGGCGACGCAGGCCTTGATGAAGCGTTCGTCGCTCAGCTCCGCGTACGGTCCCCGGCTGCGGACGCCGCCATGGACGTACAGCGTCTGCAGCGGCGAGAGACTCGTCGTGGACCAGGACCTGTTGCCCGTGATCGACACGGCCGAGAACGACCTGCCGTGGTAGCTGTTGCGCATCGCCAGGATCTGGTTCGACCCGCGGTGGGCGGTGGCGAGCAGCAGGGCGGCGTCGTTGGCCTCGGTGCCCGAGGTGGTGAAGAAGACCCGGGCGTCGGGGATGCCGGAGAGGGTGGCGACCCGCTCGGCGAGCTCGACCATCGGGCGGTTGAGATAGAGGGTCGAGGAGTGGATGAGCCGGCCGGCCTGCTCGGTGACGGCCTTGGTCACCTCGGGCAGGGCGTGCGCGGTCATCGTGGTGAGGATGCCGCCGAAGAAGTCGAGGTAGCGGTTGCCGTCCGCGTCCCAGACATGGCGCCCCTCGCCGTGGGTGAGCTCCAGGGGGTGCCGGTAGTAGAGCGCCAGCCAGTCCGGGCTGACCGCGAGGTGCCGCTCGTGCAGCCCGGTCACGGCTCCACCAGCCCGTCGTACGCGTCCGGCCTGCGGTCCCGGTAGAACGCCCATTGCCGGCGGACCTGCTCGATCAGCCCGAAGTCCAGGTCGCGTACGACGAGTTCCTCCTCCTTGTCGCTCGCGACATCGCCGACGAACTGTCCGCGCGGGTCGACGAAGTAGCTCGTGCCGTAGAAGTCGTTGTCGCCGTACTCCTCCTGGCCGACGCGGTTGATCGCGGCGATGAAGTACTCGTTGGCGACGGCGGACGCGGGCTGTTCCAGCTGCCACAGATGGCCGGAGAGCCCGCGTGAGGTGGCCGACGGGTTGTAGACCAACTGGGCTCCGTTGAGTCCGAGTTGACGCCACCCCTCGGGGAAGTGCCGGTCGTAGCAGATGTAGACGCCGACCTTGCCGACGGCGGTGTCGAAGACCGGCCAGCCGGCGTTGCCGGGCTTGAAGTAGTACTTCTCCCAGAAGCCCTTGACCTGCGGGATGTGGTGCTTGCGGTACTTGCCGAGGTACGTGCCGTCGGCGTCGATGACCGCCGCGGTGTTGTAGTAGAAGCCGGACTGCTCGACCTCGAAGACCGGCACGACGATCACCATGCCCGTCTCCCGGGCGAGGTCGCGCATGCGCACGACCGTCGGCCCGTCCGGGACGGGTTCGGCCCAGCGGTAGTGCTCGGGCTCCTGGACCTGGCAGAAGTAGGGGGCGTTGAACACCTCCTGGAAGCCGATGATCCTCGCACCCTGCCGGGCGGCCTCGCGTGCGTGTTCCTCATGCTTGGCGATCATGGATTCGGTGTCGCCGGTCCAGGTCGCCTGGACGAGTGCGGCGCGTACGACGTGGGACATGAGCTGCTCCTTCGACGCGGCGTCAGAGAGCCTCTACGTTCTCTACGCCCGTAGACACGGTGCATAGGAGGAGAACGTAATCCCCGTCACACAACGGGGCAAGACCATCGCCGTGAACCGGCGGAGTCGATCATGTTTCATACCCGAGCGGTCCACACGGCCCCGGAGGCCCGGCGTCCAGGCCGCGCAGAGCCCCGTACGCGGCCTGGACGAACGGTGCGAGCGGGGTGGGAGCCGTGTTCGTGAGGGCCACGAGGCCCGTGCCGGAGCCGGGGAGGAAGCCCGCGAAGGCGGTGAAGCCACGGGTGCCCCCCGAGTGGTGGAGCAGGGCACCGCCGGGGCGTGGGCGGAGGTTCCAGATGAGACACAGCCGGGAACCGGTTCGCGGCACGCTCAGCCGGGGCCGCTGCACCTCCGCCAGCGCGGTGCGCAGCGCGGGGTCCGGGGCGGTGTCCGGGTCCAGGAGTGCGGCCAGGACGCGCAGCAGGTCACGGGCGCTGGACCGCACGGCTCCCGCTGCGGCCAGTCCGGGCATCAGGAGGGCCGGGCGTGGGCGGCCGTGCCAATGCCCGGTGGCCTGGGGGCGGTTGGGGTCGCAGTCGGTGTCGGCGAGGCCGAGCGGGCCGGTGACTCGCTCGGCCAGCAGGGCGGGGTAGTCGCTGCCGGTGCCGCCGGCGGCCCTGGCGAGCACGTGGCCCAGCAGGCCCCCACCGAAGTTGGAGTACAGGACCCGGCTGCCGGGCCGGTGCCGCAGCCGGGTGCGGCGCAGCGAGGTGAGCAGGTCGCTCTCGGAGAACCCTGCGTACGGGTTGCTGAGCCATCCGCTGCGTACCGCCCGGGCGAGCAGGCCCGGGGGCAGCCGGGGCAGACCGGAGGTGTGGGTGGCGAGGTGGAGGAGGGTGAGCGGGGGCCCGGGAAGCCTGAAGGGCAGGTAGCGGTCGGCGCGGTCGCCGTAGCGGACCTCGCCCCGGGCGGCCAGTTCGGCGAGCAGCAGGGCGGTGAAGGTCTTCGTCAGCGAGCCCGTCTCGAACCGGGTGCCCTCCCCCACCGGGCCACGGCAGAGCACCGTGCGCTCGGCGCCCCGTACCGCCGCGACCACCGCCGCCGGCCCCTGGGCCGCGGCCAGGAGAGGCTGGAGACCGGTGGTCAGCGGCGGCCGCCTCACTCCTGGCCCGCCGCCCGGGAGAGCGCGATGGACCCGGCGACGGCAGCGACGACGACCGTGTGCTGATGGTCCGTGAAGCGCTGCTGCGGGTCGTCGTCGACCGGGTCACTGTCGCGGGGCACGAGTCCGTCCTCGTGCTGGAGCGCGGCGAGGGCCTCCCAGTCCTCCGTCCGGCAGTAGGGGTCCTCGATCGAGGCGCCCACGACGAGCAGCTCCGTGACCAGGTCCCACTGCCCCACCTCGCGCCAGATGTCGATCCAGACGGGGAGCCAGGTGCGTACGTAGTCGGCGAGTTCGGACGGCAGACCGCCCGGGTTCCCGCCCCAGTCGGTGAGGTGGAAGACGGTGTGGGTCATCGCGTAGGCGGTGATCCAGTTGATGGCCCACGGCTCCGGCCTCGCACCGAGCCAGGTCGCTCCGGCCAGCGCGTCGAGGTCCTCGGAGTGCTCCAGGCCCACGACACGGGCGGCGTTGGCGACGGCGAGCCGCCGGTTCGGCAGGACCTCGACGCTGCTCACCGACCGCATGCGTGAACGGTGGGCGAGGAGGCGGTCCAGCGCCTCGTGGCGGTAGCCGCAGCGGACGAAGGGGGCGTACATCTCCAGCGGGTCCGTCATCAGCGTGTGGCGGAGCTGGCGTTCGTAGATCATGTCGCCGCGCCTGAACTGCTCCCAGGTGAAGTCCATCAGGCTCTGGGCGGCGGCCAGACGTCCGGGTCCCGCGACGCCGTCGCGCAGGATCAGCGAGGCCGCGAGGGTGGTCTCCCCCAGGGGTTTGTAGACGCTGTCGGGGTCGGCCATGGTCTCGGTCGTGCCCGGCGGCAGGCCGCCGAGGTTCCGGTTGGCGTGCAGCCACGACAGTGCCCGGTCCGCCATGGTGCGGGCCGCCCGGGTGACCGGCTCGGGGATCGTCGTCATGTCTGCGCCGCCTCCTTGGGGGCCGTGCCGGGCCGCGGTTCGAGGAAGTGGCGGGCGATCGCCAGGTCCAGGGCGGCGCGCGGACCCGCCCCTCCCACCAGCCATACGTGCTCGGCCGCGATGTCCGGGTCCAGGGGCAGTTCCGCGCCCTCGTGGCGCAGCCAGGCCAGCCAGCGGACGAGGCGCACGGCGGTGGGGAAGTCGCGGCGCAGGATCGAGCGGCTGACTCCACGGCTCAGCGACAGGACCCCGCGGCGGGCCGCCTCGTGGACCGGGCCGTCGAGGCCGAGCGTGGCGAGCGGGGCGAGTTGTGCCATCCGGACCGACCAGCCGCTCCAGTCCTCGGCGGGACCGAGGCCGGCGTCGTGCGCCGGTGCGGGCGCGACCGCGCGCAGCGTGTCGTCCCCGGAGAGCCGGGCGAGCAGGACGGCGGTGGCGTGGTCGCGCCGGGCGACCGCCGCCTCTTCGGGGGCGTCGGACGGCGGGAAGGCGTCGAAGGCCTTGGCCACGACGGCGGCGTCCTGCGCCGGGAGGGGGTGGCCGGCCAGGAGATGGGGGCTGAAGACGTCGGCCCCCAGCACCCGGACGGCTGCCAGCGCCGCGAGGGTGTCAGGGGCGTCGTCGACGTACCGCGCCAGCTGCACAGCGCCCCCGGTGCCACTGAGGGCACCGAGGACACTGTCTGCCAGGGCGTCGGCCGCCTCGGCGAATGCGGAGTGGGAACTCACTTGCCCCGGGGCTCCTTCGGCTCCTTGGGAGACAGGAGGAGGAGCGCGAGCAGGAAGCCCGCGGCCTCGGGGGTGTAGAGCGGTGCGTCGCTGACGGCCGCCTCGGGCTCCGCCATCAGGGCGGTCAGCGTGGTGGTCTGGGCCGGTGTCGCGGTGAGAGCGATCTCCTGGGTAAGCATGGTGCCTCCACATCACTGGGGGGACATGTGCCACGTGTGCGGCTCTGCCTCGATCGACGATAGAGGGAGATTTAGGAATTATCTCCCCGAGCCCGTGCGGACTGGCGACGTGCATGGTCCACATAGTTCGACAGGCCCTACGGTGCCGCGATGCCCGCGACCCGCAGCGCGTGGACCACGTCCCACTCCCGCGCCACGGACACCTCTCGCGCCGCGGCGAGCAGCTGGGGGACGAGGCGGCTCGGTGCGCCCTCGGCGACGCGTGCCGCGTCCTGCGGGGTCCGTACGCGGACGAACGCACCCAGCAGCGCCCTCGCCTCCGGCTCCAGCCCCGCCCGGTCGAGGGCGACCACGGCGTCGGCGATCTCGTCGGCGGGTCGGGCGACGCCCTGCCGGAGCAGCTGCCCGCAGTCGTCGGCACGGCCTGCGGCCGCCAGCGCGCCTGCGGCGGCGGCGAGTTCTCCCGGCGGCAGCGAGGACACCTCCCACAGCAGGGTCGCCCGGTCGGCGTCCAGGCCGGCCGCGTGCAGGGCGACGGCGAGCCCCGGCAGATGCCCGGCGGGCCACGTCGCGGCATCGCAGAGCACGGCGTGCGCCTCACCGGTGCGGCCCGCCGCGCGCAGCCGTACGAGCCGCGCGACGGCGTCCTCGGCGGCCCGGCGCGCCGCCGAAGCGGGCCCCGCGCGGGGCCGAGGCGGCCGGTGAGGGAACCGGCAGTTCGGGCGCCTCCGAGGGGCCCGGCCCGGCGGCCGGGCCGTCCTCGATGTCCAGGCCCGCGAAACGCGCCCCGCGCGGCCTGCCGCGCTTCTTCACGAGGGCGGGCCCGGCCGCCTGGCCGTGTCGCGCCCCGTCGGATCCGGCGCCCTCCCGGAGGCGCAGGCCGGGGAGCACGTTCGTGCCGGCGGTGCCCTGGACGTCCTCCGGCCCCCGGAACCAGCTGTCAGGCACCGTCATCTCCACCGCCGCCAGCCGGTTGCGGAGCTCGGCGCAGCGGGCTGCGGCACGGGCGTGGTCGTCCCGAGCCCAGGCCATCGCCTCGGTCTCCCCGTCCGCCCCGGGCGCACCGTCCGCCCCTCCTGCCCCGAGCGCACCGTCCGCCCCGGCCGCGCCGGCCGCCCCGGCCGCACGCAACCGCCGCGCCGCGTAGGACTGCTCCCGGATCATCACGCCCAGCCGGTCGACAAGGGCCTGCCGCCCACCCGGGCGCCTGTCGTACGCCGCCGCCGACGCGGCGCACAGTGCGGCGGCGCGTACGGATTCCCGCGCGGTGAACGCGGTGCCGCGCAGCGCGGCGAGGTCCTGGAGCATCGACTCGACCACGTCCCAGGGCGGGACCTCCGAGCCGTCGAAACAGGCCCGCATGCCGTCGGGATCACGCGCGCAGAAGACTCCGTACCAGCCCTGCCGGGAATCGAGCCGGTCGGCAAGTTCTCGTAGGTACTGTGCGAACGCCCTTACTTCCACCGCATGTTGATGCACCGTCACCGTCGCCCTCACCGGTCGCCCGGGACTGGAACATTCCAGTCCGCGGGCATTCGACCGCAGGCGTGTTACGGGACGACTACGCACACTTTTCCGGCATGGTGCACCCGGAGTGCGGCCGAAGGGACGCGCCCCCGTCAGAGGGTGACGGCGATCCCCGTGTGGGGCCGCTTCCCCAGCCGCACGACCATGGCGGGCCAGTCCACGAGCCAGAACTTCCAGGTGTACTTCCGGGCCAGCACCTTGCGCACCGCCGCGGTCCCGTCCCCGTCGAGCAGCCGGGCCGTCCCCTCCGCGCTCGGTGCGCCCTCCGCGACGCGGCCGCGGACATCGCAGACGGTGACGAGGGCCCGGCTGTCGTTACGCAGCCGCTTGACCTTCCAGGAGTCGGACCGGGTCCAGACGTACAGCACGCCACCGTCCGCCGCGGCCCAGACAGGCGTGGCGACGGGCGTGCCGTCCTTCCGGTACGTGGTCAGGCTGACGTACTCACTGCGGGCGAAGTCCTGGAGAGTCACGGTCGCGACCCTACTCGGCCCACGCCACGGGTCCTACGCCGTGAGTGGCAGCTCCCCCGGTTCCGCCAGGACCCCTGGGACGTTCACCGCCACCGGCACGCAGTGCGTGAGCAGCTCGTCCATCGACAGCCCGAGGGCTCCCGCGAGCGCCGCGACCGTGAAGAAGGCGGGAGTCGGGGCCCGGCCCGTCTCGATCTTGCGGAGCGTCTCGGCCGAGATTCCGGCGCTCGCCGCGACCGCGACCATGCTGCGTCCGCCGCGCGCCTCACGCAGCACTTCGCCGAGCCGCTCGCCGCGACGGCGCTCTTCGGGTGTCAGGGGGTTACGTACCATGGCGTCATTCTAATACCGGTCGGACCGGTATAGTAATTGGCATGGTGCAACTCAAGACAGACACAGACATCAAGGCGATGCGCGAGGCCGGCCGGGTCGTCGCACAGCTGCTCACCGCCGCGCGGAAGGCCGCGATGGTCGGCGTATCACTCCAGGAACTCGACGAGGTGGCCCACGAGGTCCTGCGCGACGCGGGAGCCGGATCGCCCTTCCTCAACTACCGGCCGCACTTCGCTCCCACCCCGTTCCCGGCGGTGATCTGCACATCGGTCAACGACGCGATCGTGCACGGCATCCCGACCGGCTACCGGCTCCGCGACGGCGACCTGGTGAGCATCGACGCGGGCGCGATACTGGACGGCTGGGCCGGCGACTCGGCTGTCAGCTTCACCGTCGGCCGGGCCCGCCCCGCCGACACCCTGCTGATCGACACGGCGTACGCCGCCCTGGACGCGGGCATCGCGGCGGCGGTCGTGGGCAACCGGATCGGCGACATCGCCCACGCGATCGGCACGGTGTGCCGAGGCGCCGGATACGGCATCCCGGAGGGTTTCGGCGGCCACGGCATCGGCAGGGCGATGCACGAGGACCCAGGCGTCCCGAACGAGGGGCGGCCCGGCCGGGGCATGCCGCTCCGGCACGGGATGGTGCTGGCCATCGAGCCGATGCTGATCGCGGGCGGCGGCGACGTGTTCCACCCCGACCGGGACGGCTGGACGCTGCGCACGGATGACGGCAGCCGTGCGGCCCACGCCGAGCACACGGTGGCCATCACGGACAGCGGCCCCCAGATCCTGACGGCGCTCTGACCTTCGGCCGGGAGCGGCGGGGCCGGTCGTCGGTTCAGCCGTCGTCGACGAGCTTCCGGGCCAGCGCCTCGCCCGCGGTGGCGGCGGCTCGACGGCTCTCGATCGGTGACACCGTGGAGTTCCTGAACAGGATGTACGTGACACCGGACGCGGCCCCGCCGGTCCTGGGGTCGGGATCGATGCCGAGCGCCTCCGCCGCGGCGTACGACGCCTCCCCGATGATCCCGGTGGGCCCGGTGTCCCCGACGACGGCGTACCGGACCTTGCCGCGGTAGATGACGGCGGCCACACCGCCGCCGCTGATCCCGGACCTGGTGTGGTTCCAGAGCGGCCCGGCTCCCGGTACGACGACGTAAGGCAGCCGGGCGGAGTCCAGGGGCTTGCCCGCCGAGGTCTGGAACGCCGTCTCCGGCTGGAAGGAGGGGTCGGTCCTGCTGCTGCAGGCCTTGGTGACCCGGCCGTCGCAGTCGATGTCCATGTCCGCCTTCCAGAACACGGCTCCCTTCGTACCGCACACCGGCACCTTCGCCGGTCCCCCTTGGTCCGTCCGGTACCTCCCGTGGGAGATCCGGGTGCAGTTCTTCACCCGGGCCAGCAGCTCCTCGGCGCTCACCGGGTCCTTCCCGGTCGCGCCGGCGGCGGTGGGGAAGGCTGCGGCGGGGAAGGCCGTGGCGACGACCAGAGCGGCGCCGGAGACGGCGGAGAGGGCGAGCTTTCGCGTACGCACCGTGGGGGGATGCCCTTTCACTGGACGCGAAGAACCCCGGCGGGTCCTTCCTTTCCTGCGCGGCGGACAGGCCCGGCCGCGTCATGGCCTCGGGGCCGGCACGACGCGGCTGACGCGACATACCGGCCCCGAGGCCACTGCTGCTGCCGAGCGGTCACGAACGCCCGCTCGGATGCACCACCATGGCCGAGCCACCGCCCCGCCGCACCTTTTCCGCCGCCGCGAGCCAGCGCCCGTCCGGGAGCCGCTGGACGCCGGTGGCCGCCCCGATCTCCGGGTTCGCCTTGAACACGTGTCCGAGCGCCTCCAGCTCCCCGCGCACCGGGCTGTCCCACAGCCCCGGCTCGATCTCGGTCGTGGCCGCGTTCCGCTGGCTCGCGCGTGGCGCGGCGATCGCGTCGACCAGCGGCAGCCCCCGGTCCACGTGCCCGATGAGCGACTGCAGGACGGTGGTGATGATCGTGGCACCGCCCGGCGATCCCAGAGCCAGCACGGGCTTTCCGTGTTCCAGCACGATGGTCGGCGAGATCGACGAACGCGGACGCTTGGCCGGGCCCGGCAGGTTCGGGTCGTGCACCGCGGGATCGGCAGGTGCGAACGAGAAGTCGGTCAGCTCGTTGTTGAGCAGGAAGCCCCGCCCGGGCACGGTGATACCGCTGCCGCCCGTCGACTCGATCGTCAGGGTGTAGGCGACGACGTTGCCCCACTTGTCGGCGGTCGTCAGATGCGTCGTGTTCTCGCCCTCGTACGTCGTCGGGGCGGCCCTGCCCTCGGTGGAACAGGCGGCGGGATCGCGCGGGTCGCCCGGGGCGAGCGGGCTGGTGAGCACCGCGTCGTCCTTGATGAGGCACTCGCGCGAGTCGGCGAAGCGCTGGCTGAGCAGCCCCCTCGTCGGGACGTCCTCGAACGCGGGGTCGCCGACCCAGCGGCCCCGGTCGGCGAACGCGATCCTGCTCGCCTCGATGAGACGGTGCAGGTACTGCGTCTCGCTCGCCTTCGAAAGGTCCGTCGACTCAAGGATGTTGAGGGCCTCACCCACGCTCGTACCCCCCGAGGAGGACGGCGCGATGCCGTACACGTCGAGTCCCCGGTAACCGGTCTTCGTCGGGGCCTGACGCAGTGCGCGGTAGCCCTTCAGGTCCCCGGTCGTCAGATCTCCCGGACGCACCACCCGCCTCGCCGCCGGGTCCACGGGCGGTTTGCGTACGGTCGACACGATGTCCCGGGCCAGCTCGCCCCTGTACAGCTCGTCGACGCCCTCACGGCCGAGCGTCCTGTACGTACGGGCGAGGTCGGGGTTCTTGAAGACCGATCCGGTCACCGGCAACTCTCCGCCGGGCAGGAAGAGTTCGGCGGTCGCGGGAAAGTCGGCGAACCGCTCCTGGTTGGAGGCGGTCTGGGACCGGAAGGTCTCGTCCACGACGAATCCGTCGCGCGCCAGCCGCTCGGCCGGTTCGAGCAGCCGCCGCAGGGGCTTGCTGCCCCAGGCGTCCAGCGCCTTCTCCCAGGTGGCGGGCGTGCCGGGGGTGCCGACCCCGAGCCCGCTGGTGACGGCGTCACCGAAGGCGATCGGCTTCCCGTCCTCCAGGAAGAGCGAGGAGTCCGCGCTGCGGGGTGCGGTCTCTCGGCCGTCGACGGTCTGGACTCTGCCCGTCGCGGCGTCGTAGTGGACGAAGTACCCGCCGCCTCCGATACCCGCCGAGTAGGGCTCGGTGACGCCGAGCGCGGCGGCGGTGGCGACGGCCGCGTCGACGGCGTTGCCTCCCTTGCGGAGCACCTCGACACCTGCCGCCGAGGCATCCGCGTCGACGCTCGACACGGCTCCTCCGTATCCCACCGCCACCGGCGACTTGGGCGGCGGTACGGGTGGTGCCGAGGCGGCGGGTGCCGCGGCGCCGAGCGAGCCGATGACAGCGATCACGATGGGGAACGACACATTCCGGCCGACGGAATGACGCATCCGTACCTCCTGTGAAGAATCGTCCGCGCAGGGTAACGCCGCATCGCCCGTATCGTCAGGACCGCCTCGGCCACGCGTCCGAAGGGACCGCTGACATGCCCGCTCATGACTGACGACATCCGCAACATCGTGCTCGGCCTCATAGCCGCCGGCATCAGCGCCGCACTCGGCCGGTCAACCGGGACGCCGGCGGTGACGGCGCGGTCCACCGCCACGACGTCTTCGCCCTTCTCGAACTCTCGGCCCTCATCAAGGACTGCGACGCCCACGCGCAGATCGTGTCCCATGACACCGCCCACCAGGGCTTCGGGGAACGCACGGAGTTCTGCGTCGGCGGCCCGGGGTCGAAGGGCCGCGTTCTCCATCACCCACAATGGACTCAATGGCCAGCGGTTTCAGGCTCGCACGTATCTCGACGGGGCCGGCTGCCAGGGCGGTACAGCTTCCATATCCTTCAACGGCATCATGGCCTCTGCCAGAGCCTCGACCATTGTGCGCGCGGAACAGCTGGATCTCGCGCTCTCCGCGCGAGCGGAGCTGAACCGGTCAACGCCCGGACGCTCGGCCCGCTGAATCCTTTGCCCGGACACCGCACGTCGGTCCGGGCTCCGAGGTCCACCGCCCAGCGCGTTCGAGCGCTGCAAGCCGAGGCCGAGGATGGCCTCTTCCAGGGTCACGGACCGCCACCGGATCAACCGCAGCGGTGACCGGCAGCCTCAACCGCGCTCCGCACACCATCACGCTCATCCACACGCGGCTCGACCCGGCCAGACGTCATGCCGGGGTCCGCCACATCCGCACCGGGTCCACACCGTTTCCCCACGACCGTGCCCCTGGCAAGTGCTCCGAGGCACGATCAAGGGGGATGATTCGCCCGAAAAAGAGGCAACGCCCCGGTCTCACGTCGTATCCCCGCGACCCGCAACGCTCACCAATTACCCCAAACCAGCAACGCCGCTGAATAGCCGTCAGGTGACTGAAAAGGAACAGATCGACCCACGATCCGATCCCCCCGTGGTGATACGATCATCGAGCTTGCCAAGCGGCGAGGAACCCGCTATGGCATCACTGGAAAGTCAGCGCATCGGCCCAGAATCCGCCACCCCCCGGGGGAGACCTATGCCATCAGCCAAGCCCCTCAAAACTGTCCGGCCAGGCGAGCATGCGCGACCGACCCCACATATCTGTGGGTACAGGACACCTGTGACCGGGGACGTACTCGACCGCACCCGCCGGACATTCAGTATCCGGTGGCCAAGTCGCCCGAAGAGAGCCTTATGACGCAATACCTCCAGGATCCAGTTTTTTGGGTTCTGATCGCTGGAATTCTTGTCGCAGTCATCGCGATATCCCACGGCAGGAAGAGGATATCCGAGCTACACAGAGACAAGGAGGAGCTGAACACTCACTACGCGAATCTCGAAAATCACTACACGGAGGCCGTCGAAGAAGCCAAGGACCGGGCCGAGGAAGCGACGAAGACCGCGCTGAAGTCGGCCATGCGTACGCTTCAGGGCCTCGCCGGCGAACAGCAGTTGGCGATCACGAAGCTGCAGGAGAAGTACGGGGAACTCCAGATCCTCCAAGACCTCCTTGATATCGACCACATGAACTCGCAGTTCGCCCGACGCGCCCAGTCCATCGCCGTGCTCTGCGACGGCTGGCTCGGCAGGCAGCGCGCCGCCGCATCGCTCTATGACGTGGTCAGGAGCGCGAAGGGGCGCATCCGCTACTTCACCCGTGTGGAAATCCGGGCCCAGACGAACTTCGCGATCGCCAGCCGCGCCGTCGAACCGGTCGCGCTGACCCTGGCCGAGCTGCTGGACAACGCAACCAGTTACTCCGCGCCGGAAACGGTGATCGAGATCAACATCCGCCCCGTACCCAAGGGCGTCTGCATCATCGTCGACGACGCCGGTGTCGGCATGAACGAGGAGGAGAAGGAGCGGGCCGCGAAGCTCCTTTCGAGCGAGCGCTCCCCCGGTGTCTCGGGGCTGGGGAACCCGCCGCAGTTCGGGTTCACCGTGATCGGCGTCCTCGCCGCCAGGTACGGCTTCACCGTCTCCGTGGACTCGACCTCCCCCTACGGCGGTGTGCGAGCAGTCGTGCTGCTTCCGGAGGATCTCCTCACCACCATCCAGGCGCCCGAGCCCGAGCCCGAGCCCAAGGAGTCCCCCACGGTGGCCGTACCCCCCTCGATGCCGCCCGAGGAGAGCCCGGTGGCCTCCTCGACCACCCCGGGAGGTCTGCCCAAACGGCGGCGCAGAGGCGCGATATCCATCGTGCCGGCCGTCGACCCGACGGACGTACCGGCTCGTTCCAGCGAACAGGCCGCTTCCGTCATGGGCGCGTTCCAGCGCGGAACACAGTCCGGCCGCCGTTCCACCAACGCAAGCAGCGAAGGGCCTGAGACTCAGTGAATTACGACCTGTCATGGATGCTTGACAGTGCCCTGGAAGTGCCCGAGGCGCAGCACGCCCTTCTCGTGTCCGCCGACGGTCTTCTCATGGCACGCTCGAAGGGCGTCGGTAAGGACCAGGCCGACACCGTCGCCGCGGCCATCAGCGGAATCCAGTCGCTGAGCCGGACGGTGGTCGACTTCTGCGGCACACCGGAAAGCCGGCACCGTCAGTGGCGCCAGACCCTGGTGGAGTTCGACCACGGCTGGGTCTTCCTCATCTCCGCCGGCGAGGGCGCCTATCTCGCGGTTTCCGCGACGCCCGACGTCGACATGGCCGAGATCACGTTCCGCATGCAGCAGCTCGTCGGACAGCTGGGCAAGGCCCTGTCCACGCCCCCTCGCGAGATTGACGGCACCAAGGCATGACGACACCGGACGAGCCTGAACAGGAACAGCCCCCCACCCCCTTAGTCCCGGCCTATGTCATCACCAACGGCCGCAGTCTCCTGGACGACGACACGTTCTCGCTGATCACCCTGGTGACGACCGCTCAGGACTCACCGGCAGTACAGCATCTCGCCCCGGAGAAACGGCGTCTTCTGGAGCTGTGCTCGGGGGGACACCTGTCGGTGGCCGAGATCGCCGGGCACACCCAGTTCCCCGTCGGCGTCGTCAAGATTCTGCTGTCCGATCTCACCCAGGGCGGGCACCTCGTCACGCGGGCCCCGATACCCGCCGCGAAACTCGTCGACCGGAACATATTGGAGCAGGTGCTGCATGGCCTTCAAGCCCGATTTGGATGACGGTGTCTATCTCCGGGAATCGGTGCAGACCGCAGCGAAGATCCTGGTGGTCGGGCACTTCGCTGTGGGCAAGACCACGTTCATCGCAACGATGTCCGAGATTCCGCCACTGCGCACCGAAGAGGTCATGACGCGGGCGGGCGAGGGGATCGACGACCTCAAGGGCACGACCGACAAGACCACGACCACGGTCGCGATGGACTTCGGCCGGCTCACGCTCAGCGAGGAGCTGGTGCTCTACCTCTTCGGGACGCCGGGGCAGCAGCGGTTCGTACAGGTCTGGGAGGACATCTCGCGCGGTGCGCTCGGGGCGCTGGTGCTGGTGGACCCGGAGCGCCTCGACGAGTCCTTCCCCGTGATGGACCTGGTCGAGCACTACGGGATTCCGTACACCATCGCCGTGAACCGCTTCGGCGATCGCCCCGATCACGCGGACGAGGAGATCCGGGAGGCACTTGACCTGCTGCCCGAGACACCTCTCGTCAGCTGCGACGCCCGCGATCAGCGTTCCTCCGCGAACGCACTGATCACGCTCGTCCGTTACCTCCAGTCACGCCTCAACTAGGAGCTCGACCCCCATGCAATCCCCCTCGGACTTCCCCGCACCGCCACCGGGATGCCCCGCACACGGCAGCGGTGTTCCCCTGTACGGCCCCGAGTTCGCCGCCGATCCGCACGGCTTCTACGAGTACCTGCGGACGTTCGGCCCCGCCGCGCCCGTCGAGCTGTCGCCCGGTGTGCACGCCTCGCTGGTCACGGACTATGCGGCGGCGCTGCACGTCCTGCAGAATCCGGAGACCTTCGTCCGGGACGCGCGGCGCTGGCGCGCGCTCAACGCGGGCGAGGTCCCCCTGGACAGCGCGATCGTCCCCATGATGTTGTACCGGCCGAACTCGCTCTACTCCGACGGCGCCGCGCACATGAGGCACCGCCAGGTCGTGACCGAGACGTTCGCACGGATCGACACGCACCGGCTGAGCCGGCACGTCGACCGGGTCGCCGACTACCTCATCAGCGAGTTCAACGGCCGGGGTCGGGTTGATCTGGTCGCCGACTACGCCCAGCTGGTGCCGCTGCTGGTCTTCAACGAGCTCTTCGGCTGCCCCGCGGAGCTGGGCGACCAGCTGGTCTTCAGCATCTCCAGCCTGATGGACGGCATCGAGGCGGACAAGGCCATCGCGCTGCTGACCGAGACGCTGATGGAGCTGATCGCCCTGAAGCGCGCTCAGCCCGGTGACGACGTCACCTCCTGGCTGATGCAGCACCCGGGCCGCCTGACGGACGAGGAACTGATCTCCGAGATCATGACGCTGATCGGAGGCGGCGCCGAGCCCACCCAGAACCTCATCGGCAACGCGCTGCGGCTCCTGCTGTCCGACGACAAGTACGCGGGCGGCCAGTACGGCGGGAGCCTGCTGGTCGAGGACGCCATCAACGACGTGCTCTGGAACAACCCGCCCATAGCCAACTGGGCCGGCCACTATCCGGTGCACGACGTCGAGCTCTCCGGGACGAAGCTGAACGCCGGGGACCCCGTCCTCATCAGCTTCGCCGCCGCCAACAGCGACCCGAGCCTCTCGACGAGCCGTCAGACACTCAGCAAGCGCGCCCATCTGGCCTGGGGTGCGGGCCCGCACGCGTGCCCCGCCAAGGACCCGGCGCTGCTCATCTCGATTCTGACGATCGAGAAGCTCCTCAACAAACTGCCGGACATCGAGCTGAGCGTCCCGGTCGAATCGCTGACGTGGCGGCCGGGTCCGCTACACCGCGCGCTGACCTCGCTGCCCGCCCGGTTCACCCCGGTACGCAGGGAGAGTTCGGCCGCCGCACGCTTTTCCGCCGATGCCCGTTCCGCAGCGGAAACTCCGGCGGGCGAACAACAGCGACGGGCCCGAAGGGGGAATTTCTGGAGCAGCTTTCTCTCCTGGTGGAAAGAGTGACATGCGCCACACCACATGGGTGATCGCAGTCGCATGGGCGTTCCGCCCGAGGGGTAGTCAGGGCTGGAAACCTTACGTGATCCTTTGAGAGAAAGATTCTCGTGGAACCCACCCTGCCGACCGCAACCGTCGACCGCCGCACCGTGGCCTCTCTTTTCTCCCGGCTACGTACCGGGAAGGGCCAGTCGAATCCCCGGCCCCTCTACGCGGAACTGAGGGAGCTCGGGGATATCTTCCCCTCCCCCTGGGGCGGACACCTCGTCACCTCGTACGCGCTCTGCGACGAGGTCATGCGGAGCAGAACATGGCAGGTACCCGATGCCCGGTGGAGGGCCGGGCAGGACAATGCCGCGCGCTGGAACACACCGGCCTCACTGCAAACTGCAAAATCACTTCCCATGCTCAATCCGCCCCACCATACGAAAGTGCGGCGTTCGGCGGGCAACATGTTCGACCGAACAAAGCTGGCGGAAATAGAGATTTCGATAGCGAAGAATGTCGAGAAGGTGCTCGACGTCTTCGAGAAAGAGTTGCTCAAGGGGCCTGCGGACTTAAATTCCCTGGTCGCCGACGAGCTGCCCGTCCGGTCGATCGGGGAATGGCTGAGTTTGCCGTCAGGCGATTATTCCCGGCTCAGGTCCCTGACCAATGACCAGACTCTCAGCCAGGAGTTCTTCCCGTCCCCCAGCCAGCTCACGCGGGCGGACGCGGCGGCCCGCGGGCTCCAGGAGTACGTCACCGCACTGGTGCGGGAGCGTCGCGCGAGGCCGGGGGACGACCCGGTCTCCTCGTGGATAGCGACCTGGGACACGCTGGAACCGGACCGGGAGAAGGCCGACGCCGAGGCGCACTCCATGACGGTCTTCGTGATCGTCGCCGCCCTGGAGACCACGGAGCACCTGCTGTCCAGCATGGTCCGACTGCTGCTGGAACACCCCGAGCAGCTGGAGCGACTGCGCACCCACCCCGAGTACATCTCGCACGTGGTCGACGAGACCCTGCGCTACGACCCGGCGATACACGCGATCAGCAGGACAGCTCCGCACGACATCGCGCTGGGCGGCACCCTGGTCCACAAGGGCGAGATGGTGCAGTTGATGGTGGGAGCGGCCCAGCACGATCCGCGACAGTACGAGGATCCCGAGAAGTTCGACGTCCGCCGTAAGCCGCCCCACTTCGGTTTCGGCAGCGGAATCCACTACTGCCTCGGTGCGCCACTGGCGCGGCTGGAAGGCGGCCTGCTGCTGACCTCGATGCTCAGGCGGCTGCCCCGGCTGCGGATAAGCGAACCGCCCGCCTGGGAGCCCCGGGTTTCGTTCCGCCGGCTCAACCACCTCATGGTGACACCGGCCTGAACCGGGCCGCACCGAAGAGAGGAACCGTTTCATCGTGCCCAGTCTTCAGAAACCGTCCGTCAGGAATCAAGAAATATGATCGATGATCTCAAGGCCCTGCACATCGAGCACGACGACGCGGTGGTGAAAGTCCGGTTGAACAGTCCGGAGACCGGAAACGCGATATCCGGACTGCTCCTGGACGAACTCCTCGCCGTCCTCGGCGCACTGGACGACCATCCCACTACCCGCGTCCTGGTCCTCTCCGGCGCGGGCACCGACTTCTGCCTCGGCGGAGACCGCACCGAATTCCCCTCCCTGCTCTCCCCGGAGACCGGCAACGCGAGCATGCGCGCGCTCGCCAACAAGGCGCGCCGCATGTGCGACCTGCTGGCGAACACCGGGGTCGTCACCATCGCGCGGCTGCACGGCGGCGTCGTGGGGGCAGGGCTTGGACTCGCGGTCTTCTGCGATCTGCGCGTCGGAGCGGACACCAGTCACTACCGGATACCGGAGCTGGGACTCGGCGTACCCCCGGCCTGGGGCGGAATCACCGCCCGGATGCTGTACGAGACGGGCGCCGCCCGGATAAGGGAGCTGCTGCTCACCGCCGACAGGTTCGACGCCAACCGGGCCGCCGAACTGGCCATCCTGCACAAGGTCGTTCCGGAGGACCAGCTCGACGCCACCGTCGACCGCTGGACCAAGCCGCTGCTGCGCCGCTCCCCCACGGCTCTGCGCACCACGAAGGCCATGCTGAACTCCTATGCCGGCGCCCACCGCCTCGGCGATGCCACGCTGTTCGACGCCGAGCTGCTGACCGCCGCGGTCACCGCGGCCGAGGCCGCCCGGCGCCGCTGACCCGCTCTTCATCGGCCAGGGCTTGGGACTGATCAGGCACGGCACGGCGATTGGGCGCCCCGGGTCACACTGACACCCTGATCGGCACACCCCGGTTCGCCGGGCGGGCGGCTGATAAGGGGCACACGTCGTGTGCCAGGACGGTCAGTCGGGACACAGAGCCCCGCAGCTCCTGCCCGGGCCGTGGCCGAACCGCGGTGCGTTCCGGCAGTCAGGGCCGAGCAGGCGCGTGCGCCTGCTCGGCTCCTGGATCTGCTGTTGCAGATCTTCGTCAGCCCGAACCGGATGGATTCGACGGTGCGTCGGCGCGGCGGTATTCGGCGTTGATGCGCTGGGCTTCCTCGAGTTGGTCCTCAAGGATGACGATGCGGCAGGCGGCCTCGATCGGGGTCCCGCGGTCGACGAGTTCCCGGGCCCGGGCCGCGATGCGCAGCTGGTAGCGGGAGTAGCGGCGGTGGCCGCCTGCGGAGCGTAGCGGGGTGATGAGGCGGGCTTCGCCGATGGCGCGGAGGAAGCCTTGAGTGGTGTTGAGCATCTCGGCGGCCCGGCCCATGGTGTAGGCGGGGTAGTCGTCGTCGTCGAGACGGCCGACGGTCTCGTCTGCGGGCATTGCACCTCTCTGTGGAACGCACTGGAGGGGCCCTGGTGCCTTATGGCACCAGGGCCCCGAAGGAACTGCTACACCATCTGCCGGCCCTTCGACTGCGCCGGCCTTCTGTGTCCGCTGACCCGACGGGAGTGCTGTCGGGGATGCGGGGATCGCGGTTGCTTGACCGGAGACCACCTCACTATCGATGTCCTGCGGTACCCGGGCCCTGCCATTCCGCCCGGGCGATCCTGATGGCGCCTGTTTCCTCCGTTCTTTCCCTCTGGTGATCAACTGCGTACTGCTGGTGCTGCGTCATGCTTCGTGGCCTGTCGTGGCGCCGTCTTCGGCCGCCAGCCACTCTTACGGGTACTGCTCACGGCGGCCCCTGATGACTGCGGGCCGCCCGGTCCGGTCGCCAGTCCCGTCGCCGTCCTGCAACAACCCTGGCTTCGAAACTCCGCCACCGCACCGTCCTGCACACTGCAACCAAGTACTACTGCCTGGCAGTTCGTCTCTGCCGGGCCCTGCCGACTTCCTTGGCTACGAGAGAAACCATAACCACACCAGAGCCCAATGTCTACTCTGACCGACATAGATTTTCGCGTGTTCGGTAATGAGGAAACCGGCCTCGGGCAGCGATGCCGCAGGGTTTGCCGGGGCGTAGGCCGGGCAGGAGCACCGTCCAGGTAGAACCCGGCATGACGACGCAGAGACCAGGTGGCCTGATGAACACGATGAGCGTCACCGTTACACCCGCCCGCTCCGCGACAGCCGTCGCCGACGCACGCGAGACCGCCCGGGCCTTCCTCGATCGTTTCGTACGTCCGATCGCTGCCGAGGCCGCCGACAGCGTGATCCTGGTCGTCTCGGAGCTGGTCACCAACGCCCTGCGCCACGGCGGCGGCACCTGCACGCTGAACCTGAACACGCACCCGGACGGCATCGAGGTGGCCGTGCACGACCGCTGCCCGCAGGGCCCTCGTATGCGCACCCCCGACCTGAGCGGCGGCACCGGAGGCTTCGGCTGGCCTATGGTCAACCGCCTCGCCCACGCCACAGCGGTCACCCGCCTGCCATCCGGCGGCAAGACCGTCATGGCCCTCATCGCCCGATAGTGCCAAGCCCCGGCACGCTCCTCCGATCCGGATTCCCCGGGCCTCCCGGCAGGCTCCGGGCAGTCGGCGTGCCGAGCCGACGTGAGGCCATGAGGCTTCGCCTGCTCGCATGCTTTCCTGAGCTGCCCGTGCTGCGGCCGGCGACCGGTGAGGGCCTGGACGCGAGAGCGGGCGCCGAGCAGGCCGAGTCCGCTGCCGCGTGAGGCTCGACGCCCTCGCGGACGATCCACCCCGAGCAGGTCGCGCGAGGCGGCATCAGCTTCCAGGTCACCGGCATCGCCGAGCGCGTCGCCGAGCCCGTCACCGCCACCGTGTGGGTACGGGTCAACGGCGCCGTGCGGATCACCGGCGTCGCGGAGGAGACCGCCACCGCGACACGCGCCTTCCGCCGCGCCGATCCAGCGGGGTAACGGCCGGGTCGGCTCCCCGAGGAGAGCTGAATCACCACTGCGCGGGCGCAGCCGCTCGATCAGCATCTCAAGGGCCACGCCGGGCACCGCACACACAACTGCCGGACCGTGCACCACTCTTGACGCGGCACCACGCGGGTCCCTACGTTCAGCAGACTCGCCCACTGAACCCGGTTCATCGACATGAACCCCCTGAAACGTTGCAACCCCCTGCTCGCGCACCCCTGTGCCCCCATGCGGCCGCCCCAGGGAGCCCCTGTATGAGCCTCGCCGAACTGCAGCATCTGACTACCGAACGGCGTGGGAAGCCACGCCTGCGCAGTGACGAACGCAAGGAACTACGCAAGCGCCGACGGGCCTCCGAGCGCGACAACAAGGCCGCCGCGATCTTCCTCCTGCCCTGGCTCCTGGGGATGATCGGGCTGACCGTCGGACCCATGCTGGTCTCGCTCTACCTGGCGTTCACCGACTACAACCTGCTCCAGGACGCCAACTTCACCGGTTTCGACAACATCGTGAAGATGATCAACGACGGGCGGCTGCACCAGTCCCTCGGGGTCACGTTCACCTACGTCCTGATCGGCGTGCCGCTCCAGCTCGTGGTCGCCCTGGCGCTCGCGATGCTGCTCGACCGCGGAATGCGCGGTCTGTCGTTCTACCGTTCGGCCCTCTATCTGCCGTCCCTGCTCGGCGGCAGCGTCGCCATCGCCGTCCTCTGGCGCGTGATCTTCGGCGACGACGGACTCTTCAACGGGCTGCTCGCGGTCTTCGGCGTCACAGGCCAGAACTGGATCTCGAATCCGGACACCGCGCTCAGCACCATCATCCTGCTGCACATCTGGCAGTTCGGGTCCCCGATGGTGATCTTCCTGGCCGGTCTGCGGCAGATACCCCGGCATTACTACGAGGCCGCGTCCATCGACGGGGCGAGCACCTGGCGGCAGTTCCGCTCGGTGACGCTGCCGCTCCTGAGCCCGATCGTCTTCTTCAACCTGGTGCTCGGGATCATCAACTCCTTCCAGTCGTTCACGCAGGCGTTCATCGTCTCCGGTGGCACAGGCGGGCCCGCCGACTCGACGCTCTTCTACACGCTCTACCTGTACCAGGAAGGCTTCGGTTCCTTCCTGATGGGTTACGCCTCCTCGCTGGCCTGGCTGCTCCTCGTCATCATCGGGGCCTTCACCGCTGTCAACTTCTGGGCCGCAAAGTACTGGGTGTTCTATGACGACTGACACGGCCGCGCAGCCGCCCCTGCCCCCCGCACCGGCCCCGCCCGACACGGCGCGCCCGGTGGCCGGGAAGCCCGTCCGTGCTCCTCTCGCCCGGGCCGGGAAACACGTGCTCATGGTCGCGATGGTGGTGATCGCGCTCTATCCCGTGGTGTGGATGGCCGTCAGCTCGCTGCGGCCCGAAGGCCGGATCTTCACGGACACCGGCATCTTCCTCGACACCTTCAGTCCCGAGAACTACACCAACGGCTGGAACGCGCTCTCCCACCCGTTCAGCACCTATCTGCTGAACTCCGCGATCGTCACGCTCGGCGCGATCATCGGCAATCTGCTGAGCTGCTCGATGGCGGCCTACGCCTTCGCGCGCCTCTCGTTCCGCTTCCGCCGTACCACCTTCGCCGTCATGCTGATGTCGATCATGCTGCCGATCCACGTCGTGATCGTCCCGCAGTACGTGATCTTCGCGCAGCTCGGCTGGATCAACACCTTCCTGCCGCTGATCGTGCCGAAGTTCCTCGCCGTGGACGGGTTCTTCGTCTTCCTGATGGTGCAGTTCATCCGCAATCTGCCACGCCAGCTGGACGAGGCCGCGCGGATCGACGGCGCGGGCCACGCGCGTATCTTCCTGCAGATCATCCTGCCGCTGATGAAGCCCGCCCTGGCCACGGCCGCGATCTTCACGTTCATCTGGACCTGGGGCGATTTCTTCACCCAGCTGGTGTTCGTGACCGACCCCGCGCTGTACACCGTCCCGGTCGCACTGCGCTCGTTCATCGACGCCCAGTCCCAGTCCTCTTACGGCGCGATGTTCGCGATGAACGTGGTGTCGCTGCTTCCGGTGCTGCTCGCCTTCGCCGTCGGCCAGCGCTACCTGATCCGCGGTATCGCCACCACCGGCATCAAGTGAGGCCCGAAGACATGCCACAGCACACCTCACCGATCCGTCCGTCCCGCCGCACGGCGGTCCGCGCGCTGGCCGCGCTGGCCGGCGGGGCCGCGCTCTCCGGCTCCACGACGAGCTGCTCCGTCGGCGGGCCGACCGGTCCCGACCGGCTCTCCGACGGACCGGTCACCCTGCGCATGACCTGGTGGGGCGGCGACGCCCGGCATCAGGCCACCCACAAGGCCATCGCGCTGTTCGAGAAGAAGTACCCGCGGATCACGGTCGAGGCGGAGTTCGCCGACTGGAACGGCTACTGGGACCGGCTCGCCACATCCGCGGCGGGCGGCAACTCCCCCGACGTCATCCAGAACGACATCGCCTACCTGGCCTCGTACGCGGAGCGCGGCGGACTGTTCGACCTCGGTCGCTCCGGGCACTTCGACGCCTCCCTGTTCACCGAGGAGACGCTGGACACCGGACGGCACAACGGCGGGCTGTACGGTGTCCCGGCCTCGGTCACCTCCATGGCCATGCTCGTCAACCGCACCACGATCGACGCACTCGGCCTGCGGCTCCCCGACACCCGGTCCTGGACCTGGGAGGACCTGGAGAAGTTCGGCAGCGAGGTGACTCGCGCCTCCGGCGGCAAGGTGCACGGTGCGATCCCGCTCGGCGGCCCCGGCATCCCGATCCTGTGGGCGCGCCAGCACCGGCAGGAACTCTTCGGCCGGGACGGGAACGTCGCGGTGGACCCGAAGGTCCTGGGCGCCCTGTGGGAGATGACACGGAACTGGTCGGAGAACGGAGCGGCGCCCACTGCGGGCGTCATCGTCGACAGCCAGGTACTGCCCCTGGACCAGTCGCCGATCGCCACCGGCAAGGTCGCCGTCTCGCCGTCCTGGTGCAACCAGCTCATCGCGTACAAGGCCGCGGCCGACGGTGACCAGCTGGAACTCGTGGACCTGCCCTCGCGTCCCGGCAGTCCACGCCGCCACCAGTTCGTGAAGCCCGGCATGTACTGGTCGGTCTCGTCCCAGACCAGGCATCCTGCGGAGGCCGCGCTCCTCGTCAACTTCCTGGTCGGCGACAAACAGTGCGCCAAGGTGCTCGGCGCGGAGCGCGGCATCCCGGCCGCCGCCCGCACCCGCGAGAGCATCGCTTCCACCCTCGCTCCCGACGACACCGCCGCCCTGCGCTACATCGAACGCATGGAGAAGAGCCTGGCCGGCGCCCCGCTGCCGCTCTTCCCGAACGGCGCGAGCGCAGTCGAGGACAGCCTGACCCGCTACTCGGAGGAGGTGCTCTTCGGCCGGAGCAGCGGTCCGGAGGCGGGCGCGGCCTTCGTGGACGAGCTCAGCGGTCTGATCGAGTCGGCCAGGTAGCCGGATCACACCGCGGCACTGACGGACCTATCAGCTGGGGTCGAAGTGGTCGCGATGAATGGGTTCACCGGTGCCGATCACTCCGCCGATCCGGGGTCTTTGCGCTGGTTGGCATTGAAGCGCGCCTTCTTCTGGCGATTCCCACACGTGTTCATGTCACACCATTTGCGGGTGCGACTCTGGCTGGTGTCGAAGAAGGCGGCTCGACAGGTCGGTGATGCGCACAGGGCCAGTTTTCCGTCTCGTTCGCCCGCGATGATGCTGACCGCGTCGGCGGCGATCACGCTGAGGGCGTCTTCCACGCTGGAAGCCGAGCCGAGCAGCCATCGCCGCTCACCCTCGGGCGTCAGGATGGCCGCGGCCCGGCCCTGAGCGCTGCAGTCATTGATGACTCGGACAGCAGACGCAGGGAGAGCGTCCTGGATCGCGGCCGCGGTCGCGGCGGCGTGAATCGCCTCCCTCAGCTCCCGGGCCAGGTCGAGCTGGGCAGTGGTGCAGGACGCCACTGCAAGGCCGTTCACCGCCAGCCAGTCGACGAGTCGGTGTGGTGTGGGAATGCGCTCCACAGCGTCGCCACGACGCTCCGACAGAGTCCCGGTGAAGCTGGTCGCCAGCACGGTACCGAGGCGGAAGTCAGGGAATCCAGCAGGCATGGAACCACCTTAGCGGGTTGCAGCATGGCTCGGAGAACTGCTAGAACCGTCTTAGCCGGTTCGCGTTGGGTCGCAGCCGGTTCCACGACGGCCAGGAGGTCTCATGCCCCGTCTCACCAGCGACGTGCAAGCATTTGAAGCCCACGCGACCGACGCCGACCTCGACGATCTGCGGGCGCGACTGGCCGCGGCGCGGCTACCGGAGGCCGAGACGGTCGACCGTGCCGCGCCCGGCCCCAGCCGATGGGGACAGGGCGTCCCTCTCGCCGACCTCGTCGATGTCGTGGACTACTGGCGCACCGGGTACGACTGGCGGTCGTTCGAGGAGCGCCTCAACCGGATCGGCCAGTTCCGCACGACCATCGATGATCTGGGAATCCACTTCCTGCACCGCCGGTCCGCGCGCGCGGATGCCACTCCGCTGATCTTGACGCACGGCTGGCCAGGCAGCATTGCCGAGTTCATCGATGTGGTGGACGAGCTGGCAGATCCGAAAGACGCAGGCGCTCCGGCGTTCCACGTCGTGGTCCCGTCGCTGCCAGGCTTCGGTTACAGCGACAAGCCGGCCACCACCGGGTGGGGAATCGAGAAGATCGCGGCCGCATGGGTGGAACTGATGGCAAGGCTCGGCTACAGCAGGTTCGTAGCCCATGGCGGCGACTGGGGAGGCAGTGTCACCACGGTTCTCGGCGGCAGGTTCCCGGAGCACGTCCTGGGCATCCACACGTTGTTCGCGGAGGCGCCGCCCGGGTTGACAACGGACGGGCTCACGGCCGCCGAGTGCAAGTGGACCGAGGAATCCCGCGATTTCTGGCGCCACCACCGGGCGTACGCGAAGCAGCAGGCGACCCGGCCGCAGACCATCGGCTACTCGCTCGTCGACTCACCTGTCGGTCTTCTCGCCTGGATCCTGGACAAGTTCGCCGAGTGGTCGGACACCGAAGACAGCCCGTTCGAGACGATTTCCATGGACCGCGTTCTCGACGACGTCACCCTCTACTGGCTGACGCGGACCGGCGCGTCGTCGGCCCGCATCTACTACGAGACTCCCAACTCGCTGGACCCCGGACTCCGGGTCGACGTCCCGTCGGCGATCACCATGTATCCCCGCGACAGCGAGAACATGTGTCCGCGCCCCTGGACCCAGGAGCGGTACCGACAGATCGTCCGGTGGGCGACACCCGAAATCGGGGGGCATTTCCCGTCGCTGGAGGTTCCCGGGTATTTCGTCAAGGATCTGCAAGAGGGCCTCGCGGCGGTGCTGGCCGCTGATCGGTGAACGCGGCTGGGTGTCCAAGCCCGGCATCGTCACTGGTGGATGAGCCGCCGGACCAGCTCCGGGACCCACTCGACGTACTCGACCTCCGACCCGTCGGCGTGGCGGGCGTAGAGGAACCGCCCCGTCGGGCCGCTCGTCATGGGAGTGGTGACGGTGGCGTCAGCGGCCTTCAGGGTCGTCGCCAGGGCGTCGAGGTCCTCGACAACCACGGTGGCGGAGGCATGCGCGTACTTCGCACGCTCGTCGGCCGGCCCTGCGATGACGAGAAAGTCGCCGATGGCGGCCAGTTCCACGGACTGGAACGCCAGCCGCAGTTCCGGCTGCGCGCCGGTGAGTTCCGCAAGGAGCGGCAGCGCTTGGTCCAGGTCGTCGGTCCACAAGCGGGCGTACGTCTTCAGGATGCTCATGAGCGGTTCCATGTGTTCTCAGCCACGGGCTGGCGCGCCGGGCAATGGTCTCCAGTGGTTACTTGGGAACCGTAGGTGCGTAAGCTCTGGTGCGGAAGAACGCACTTTGCGGTGAGAGGGGCACCTCATGGTTACCGAGCAGGCCAGGCGCGGACCCGAGGACGGGGACGTGACGCGCGCCGACTCCCTGGCCCGCGAGATCTTCTCCGGTGTGGCCAACAAGTGGGCGCTGCTGATCATCAACGTGCTGGGACAGCAGACCCTCCGGTTCACCGAGCTGCTGAACGAGGTGGAAGGCATCAGCCACAAGATGCTCGCCCAGACGCTGCGCGGGCTCGAACGGGACGGGCTGGTGCACAGAACCGTGTACGCCGAGGTGCCGCCACGCGTCGACTACCGCCTCACCGAGCCGGGCGCTGCCCTGCGCGACACGGTCAACGGCATGTGCGCGTGGACCCGCCGGTACCTGGACGAGATCGAAGCGGCTCGACGGCGCTTCGACGCACAGGCCGGGATCAAGAGCGACGCACAGGCCGGGATCAAGAGCAAGGATGGGTGATGGCCAACTCACGGTCCGGAGACTCGGTCACGGAGCGGCTCGTGCGCGTCCTGGAGACGTTTGACACAGACCGGACGGTGCAGACGGCTACGGAGATCGGGCGCCGGGCGAGGCTGCCTTCGTCCACGGCGCACCGGATCGTGGCAGACCTGGTGGACTGCGGGCTGCTGGAGCGGGACGAGGAGCAGCGGGTGCGTTTGGGCATGCGTCTGTGGGAGCTGGCGATGCGCGGTTCTCACGCCCTGCGACTGCGGCAGGCGGCGCTGCCGTTCATGGAGCGTGTACAGGCCCACATCAGAGAACACACACAACTCGCGGTGCTGGAGAACGACGAGACGCTCTTCGTCGAGCGCCTGTCCCATCCGCACGCGGGCGCGAACATCACCCGGGTCGCCGGACGACTCCCCCTGCACGCTTCGTCGGCAGGACTCGTCCTGCTCGCCTACGGAACCGAGGAGTTGCAGGAACGCGTCCTCGCCGGCCCGCTCGAAGCGGTGTCCCCGGAGACCGTGACCGATCCGTCTCGGCTGCGCCGGATCCTGGCCGGTATCCGCCGGGACGGAGCGGTCGTTTCACCGGGGACCGTCGAGACCGTGTCCACGGGCATCGCCGTACCGGTACGCGAAGGGCGCGGGCAGGTGATCGCCGCACTGTCGGCCGTACTGCCCTACGAGGCATCGGCTCCCCCTGCGGTGGAGGAGCTGCGCGTCGCGGCTTCGGGAATCTCCGCGGCGCTCGGCACGCACCGCCCGTAGTCCCCCGTCGAGCGCTGCCCTCTCCAGCCGGGAGGGAGACGCGGGAAATCCGGTTCCCGTTCAATGGCGATGCCGGTGGTAGCCGAGCCCGCCCGGCATCAGACTCCCTGCCACACACACCAGTTGTCGAGGAGACGACATGCCCCAACGCACCCGCGTCGCCATCATCGGTGCAGGACCCGCCGGCCTGCTGCTGTCCCATCTGCTCGGCCGGCACGGCATCGAGTCGATCGTCATCGATTCCCGCAGCCGCGCGGAGATCGAGACCACCATCCGGGCCGGCATCCTGGAGCAGGGCACCGTCGAGATCCTCAGCACGACGGGAGCGTCCGACCGGGTCCTCACGGCCGGGCAGAAGCACGAGGGTATAGAGCTGCGCTTCGACGGGGAGGGCCACCGGATCGACTTCACCGGGGCCGTCGGCCGGGCGGTGTGGCTCTATCCCCAGCACGAGGTGCTGAAGGACCTTGTCGCGGCACGCCTCACCGCCGGCCAGGACCTCCGCTTCGGAGTGACCGCCACACACGTGGAGGGCCCCGATACGGACCGGCCGCGTGTGGTGGCCGAGGATGCCGAAGGGAACACGGTCGAGATCGAGGCCGACGTCGTGGTCGGCGCGGACGGCTCCCGCGGCGTGGCCCGCCAGGCCGTCACGGGCACGCACGGCGGCGACTTCCGGGAGTACCCGTTCGCCTGGTTCGGCATCCTGTGCGAGGCACCACCCAGCGCCGAGGAACTGATCTACAGCAACTCACCGAACGGCTTCGCGCTCATCAGCCGGCGCAGTGCCGGTGTGCAGCGCATGTACTTCCAGTGCGACCCCGCGACCGACCCCGAGGCGTACACCGAGGAGCAGCTGTGGGAGACCCTGCAGTCCCGCGTCCACGGCACGACTCTCCTGCAGGGGCCCATCTTCCAGCGGGACGTACTGCGCTTTCGCAGCTTCGTCGCACGCGAGATGCGCCGAGGAAGGGTCGTGCTTGTCGGCGACGCGGCCCACACCGTGCCGCCCACCGGCGCCAAGGGCATGAACCTCGCCGTCGCCGATGTCGTCCTGCTCACCGAGGCGCTGCGCTCACTGCTGCTCGACCGGAGTGAGGCCCTGTTCGACGCCTTCCCGGAAACGGCACGGCAGCGCGTCTGGAAGGCACAGCACTTCTCCTGGTGGATGACCAGCATGCTTCACGTGCCCCCCGGAGCGAGCGACTTCGACCGCATGCGCCAGCTCGGTGAGCTGCGCACGGTCGTCGAGTCGAACGCCGGTCGCGCCTATCTGGCCGAGGGTTACACCGGCTGGCCGCTCCCGCGGCACGTCCTCGACACGCACTGAGGGTGCACGCAGGAGGCGTTGAGCCCCGAGTCCTCACGAGGCCGCCGTGGGCGTGTCAGCCAGGCTCCGGCCCACCCGGGCGGCCGTCTCACGCAACCAGATGTGCGCTGCGTCGTGCGTGTGCACGGGGTGCCACCACAGTGCCTCACGCAGGGGGACCGCTTCGTAAGGGGGCTCCACCACCCGAACGGCAGCGAGAGGGGCGAGGAGGCGGGCGAGGCGGGCCTGCATCAGAGTGATGCGCCGGGTGCCCTCCACGAGCAGTGGAAGCAGCTGGAAACTGTCGACGGATACTTCCACCCGGGGTTCGATGCCGAGCATGCCGAGCTGACGGACGGCCGGGGCGTCGTACGTCCGTTGGTAGGTGACCCACGGGAGCTGTCCCAGATCGCTCCTGGTGAGCTGGTCACCGACGCTCGGGTGGTCATCGGCGACGAGGAAGACCCAGCGGTCCTCATAGAGGTCGGTGGCCGGGAAGTCGCTGATGACGCCGTGCGGCATGAGCAGCCCGTCAGTGGTACTCAGCAGCGTGGCCGTGTCCTCGACCACCGTGGAGGGGGTCTGGGTGAAGCGGAGCCGGATGCCCGGCGCTTCGTCGTGCACGACTCGGGCAAGTTCGGTGCCGAACACAGCGACCGCGTAGTCGGATGCCACAAGCTTGAACTCGCGCCTTTCGCCGGCCGGGTCGAAGTGAGCCTGGCTGGCGAAGAGGCGTTCCATCACTTCGTAGGCGGCGGAGGTGCGGTGAAGGAGGACCTGGCCCAGCGCGGTGAGTTCGTAGTGGCTGCCTACGCGAGCGAGCAGGTCGTCGTCGAAATGGCGGCGCAGCCGGGCCAGGGCGGCGCTCATCGCGGGCTGGCTGAGCCCGACGCGTTCGCCGGCGCGGGTGACGTTGCGTTCCTCGAGCAGAGCCCGGAGGGCGACGACGAGGTTGAGGTCCAGGCGGGCCAGGTTCACAGGACTTTTCCTTGCGGTGAGGCGCCGACCAGCGAGGATCGATGTGATGGATGGCAGCCATCCAGAGAATCGATTTCCCTGATCACGTGTGAGAGGTCCAGATTAGTCACACCGCAATCAGGAGGACATGTTCGTGAAACCTGCATCCGCATCCACGCTCTTCGCCGGACCGTTCGCGCTCGCCACGCTCTCGGCGGCGGACGGGCCGGCGTTCCCTGCGCTCGTCACGGCGGACGCCCAAGTGATCGACCTGCGCAGCGCCTTCAGTGACGAGACGCTCTCCGTCCGCGGCCTCCTGGAGGACTGGGAGACGGCTTCCCCGCGGCTCACCGCGCTGGCCGCGGACGGCGGTGCGGAGCGCGGGCCGCTGTCGGGCTTCCGTGTGCACGCCCCCGTCGAGCCTCGGCAGGTGTTCCAGTCGGGTGCCAACTACCGGCAGCACGTCATCGACCTGCATGTCGCGCACCGGGCCCCGGGCGACGACCGGTCCGACGAGGAGCGACGCGCCGAGGCGGCGGAGCTCATGGACCGTCGGGTGGACGAGGACCTGCCGTACGTGTTCATCGGCCTTCCGAGCTCGATCACCGGTCCGTACGACGATGTCGTGCTCCCCGCGTGGGCCGAGAAGCCTGACTGGGAGCTGGAGCTGGTGGCGGTGATCGGCCGTCCGGCCCACCGGGTGCCCGTGGACGAGGCTCTCGGCCACGTCGCCGGCTACACGATCGCCAACGACCTGACCGACCGTGCCACGGTGTTCCGCCGGGACATGCCGCAGATCGGCACCGACTGGCTGCGCAGCAAGAACGCCCCGGGGTTCACCCCGCTCGGCCCCTGGATCGTGCCGGCCGAGTCGGTCGCGGCCACCGACGACCTGCGTCTCACGCTGAAGCTCAACGGCGAGACCATGCAGGACGAGTCCACCAAGGACATGATCTTCGACGTCGCGCGCATGGTCTCCCACGCCTCGCAGACAGCCCAGCTCCTGCCCGGCGACCTGGTACTGACCGGCTCCCCCGCCGGCAACGGTATGCACTGGGGGCGGCTGCTGCGCGACGGCGACGTCATGGACGGCTCCGTCACAGGGCTCGGCGCTCAGCGCACCCGCTGTGTCGCGGAGACGTCATGAGCCTCGACCGCACCGATCCCGAGGGCTCGATCGCCGAGGCCGTGAAGGCGTACTCCAACTGGGGACGTTGGGGCGAGGACGACGTGCTCGGCACCCTCAACTTCCTGGACGAGGCGAAGCGGCGGGAGGCCGCCGCACTCATCCGCCGGGGCGTCAGCTTCTCGCTGGCGCAGAGCTTCGACATGAACGGCCCCCAGAAGGGCTGGCGCCGCCGCACCAACCCGGTGCACACCATGCTCGACACCGGCACCGACGCGGCACTCGGCCTGCAGGGCTTCCCGCACGGCCTCGGTGGTGCCGACGACGTCATCGCGATGCCGTTGCAGTGCTCGACCCAGTGGGACGGGCTCGGCCACATCTTCGACCACGGCAAGGCGTGGAACGGCCGGGACGCGGCGAAGACCGTCACCTCCGAAGGCGACCTGGTCACCGGCATCGAGCACATGGCCCCGCATGTCGCCGGACGCGGTGTGCTCCTGGACGTCGGCCGCAGGATCGGCGAGAACGGCGAACTGCCCGACGGCTTCGCCATCACCGAGGAACACCTGACAGCGACCGCTGAGGCCCAGGGCGTGAGCGTCGGCCGCGGCGACATCGTCCTGGTGCGTACCGGCCAGTTGGCCCGCGCCCGCCGCGACGGATGGGGCGACTACGCGGGCGGTCCGGCCCCTGGCCTCTCCTTCACCACCGCCGGCTGGCTGCACGGCAGTGAGATCGCGGCGATCGCGACCGATACCTGGGGCTTCGAGGTGCGGCCCAACGAGTTCGACGTCGCCTTCCAGCCGCTGCACCAGGTCGCCATACCCAACATCGGCCTGCTCATCGGGGAGATGTGGGACCTGGACGCCCTTGCCGAGGACTGTGCGGCCGACGGCGCGTACGAGTTCTGGCTCACTGCCGCGCCCCTTCCCATCACCGGCGCAGTCGGCTCCCCCATCAACCCGATCGCCGTCAAGTAATCCCAGCCAGGGAACAAGGGAGTTCTCCCATGAATGAAGCTCGTACGGTCCTGGTGATCGGTGGCGGCGCGGCCGGGAACGCCGTGACCCTCCTGCTGCGTCGCGCCGGTATCGACGTGAACCTGATCGAGGCCAAGGGCGACTGGAACGCCACCGCCGGCTCAGGCATCACCCTGCAAGGCAACGCCCTGCGCGTGCTGCGCGAGCTGGGCGTGTGGGAGCAGGTCGAGGCCTCCGGCTTCGGCTTCGGGTCGGTCGGCATCACCGCCCCCGACGGGACCGTCCTCCACGCGCAGAACGACATCCGCAGCGGTGGCGACGACCTCCCCGCCGCCGTCGGCATGCAGCGGCCCCAGCTCCAGCGCATCCTGATCGAGGCCGTACGCGCCAGCGGCGCCTCCGTCCGTCTGGGAATCACCGCCGCAGTTCTGGAGCAGGACGCCGACGGCGTCTCCGTCCGCTTCAGCGACGGCTCCGAAGGCCGCTACGACCTGGTGATCGCTGCCGACGGCCTCGGCTCCACGACCCGGGCCGCCATCGGCATCACGGCGAAGCCCGAGCCGACCGGCATGGCCATCTGGCGCGTCGCCGCCCCCCGCCCGGCCGGGGTGTCCCGCACCGACCTCGCCTATGGGGGCCCTGCTTTCATCGCCGGTTACTGCCCCACCAGCGACGCCACCCTCTACGCGTACGTCGTCGAGGCCAACCGCGACCGCGCCACCATCCCGCCCGAGTCGTACGCCGACGAGATGCGCCGCCTGGCCTCCGCCTACGGCGGCAACTGGCCGGAGATCACCGCGCACATCACCGACCCCGCGCAGGTCAACTACACCTGGTTCGACCGCATGCTGGTCGAGGGATCCTGGCACCGCGGCCGCGTGGTCCTCGTCGGCGACGCCGCCCACTGCTGCCCGCCCACCCTCGCGCAGGGCGCCGCCCTGTCCCTGGAGGACGCCTGGGTGCTGGCGCAGATGCTGACCGGCTCCGACACCTGGGACGACGCCCTGTTCCAGGCCTACTACGAGCGACGGATCGCAAGGGTCCGGCCGGTCGTGGAAGCCTCCGTACAGATCGGGCAGTGGCAGCTCGACGGCGTACGTGACGCCGACGTGCCCGGCCTGATGGGCCGCACCATGACCATGCTCCGGGAGCTGCCGTGACCTGCCTGACCGTAGACGTACACGCGCACGTCCTGCTTCCCGAGATCGAGGCACTCGTAGCCGGCCTGCCCGGCCACGATGTGGCAAAAGCTCTGGACGCCCGACGTAACGGCGCCGAGGCTCTCGCGATCAGCGGGCCCATGGTGGGTGAGCGCATCCCGAAACTGACTGACGTCGCTGTGCGCCTCGCGGCGATGGACCAGCAGGGCGTCGACATACAGCTGGTCAGCCCGTCCCCCTCGCACTACCACTACTGGGCGGACGAGAAGACAGCCGAGAAGGTGTACCGGCTGGCCAACGAGGCCACCGCGGCACACTGCGCGGCAGCCCCGAAGAGGCTGCGCGGGCTCGGACTCGTACCACTCCAACACCCGGACATGGCTGTCGAAGCCCTTGACGACGCGCTGGGGCACGGGCTTCTGGGCGCGGAGATCTCCAGCCACGCACCGGGCCGCGAACTGTCCGACCCCGCGTACGAGCCCCTCTGGTCCCGCGCGGAGGAAAGCGGAGCGGTGCTCTTCCTGCACCCCTTCGGATGCACGCTCGACGAGCGTCTGGACCGGTGGTACCTGTCCAACACGGTCGGCCAGCCCACCGAGAACGCCGTGGCGCTCTCCCACCTCATCTTCTCCGGTGTGCTCGACCGCCACCCCGGCCTGAAGCTGATCGCCGCCCACGGCGGAGGCTACCTGCCCACCCACATCGGCCGCTCCGACCACGCCTGGTCCGCCCGCTCCGACGCGCGCGCCGGCTGCGCCCACCTGCCGAGCAGCTACCTCAAACAGCTCTACTTCGACTCGCTCGTCCACGACCCGCACGTCCTGCGGGAGCTGATCCGGGCCGCCGGGGCGGACCGTGTGCTGCTCGGCTCGGACTTCCCCTTCGACATGGGGACCGAAGACCCGGTCGCCGCTTTGCACGCATCCCGACTGTCCGAGGCCGATCTCGACGCCGTACGCGGCCGGAACGCCTCAACCCTGCTCAACCTCACCCTCGCCTGAGGAGGAACCCACCATGAGCGCACGCCTGCTCACCCATCTGCGTCACGTCGACCTGGCCGTGCCCGACTACGACAAGCAGCTCGACTTCTACGCCGGTGTCTGGGGCCTCACCAAGGTCACCGAGGACTCCGGAATCTCCTTCCTGGCCGCCGAGGGCTCCCCCGAGCAGTACGTCGTACGGCTGCGCAAGGCCGAGGAGAAGCGGCTCGACCTCGTCTCCTACGGCGCCGCGAACCCGGCCGACGTGGACACCCTCGCCGAACGGCTCCTCGCCGGCGGCGTGCAGCTGATCTCGCAGCCCGGCAGCGTGGACACCCCGGGCGGCGGCTACGGCTTCCGCTTCTTCGACGTCGACGGCCGCACCATCGAGGTCTCCGCCGACGTCGAGGTCCGCCAGCACAGGAAGATCGAGGAGAAGGAGGCCATCCCGGTCAAGCTCTCCCACGTCGTCCTCAACTCCCCCGACCTGAACCGCACACGCGAGTGGTACGAGCGCCACCTCGGCTTCGCCCTCTCCGACACGCTCTCCTCCCCGCACATGGGCGAGGTCATGCACTTCATGCGGATCAGCAACCAGCACCACTCCATGGCCATCGCCCAGGGCCCCCACACCGCCCTGCACCACGTCTCCTTCGAGATGCGCGGCATCGACGAGTACATGCGCGGCTCCGGCCGGGTCATGCGGGCCGGCTTCCGCAAGATCTGGGGGCCCGGAAGGCACATGGCGGGCGACAACACCTTCACGTACTTCCTCGACCCGCACGGCAACACCGTCGAGTACACGACCGAGCTGGAGGAGCTCGACGAGGACACCTGGCACCCGCACGTCTACGACTTCTCCCAGCCCGAAGTCACCGACCAGTGGGGCACAGCCAACGCGATGAACGAGATCGTCGCCAAGGAGTCCTTCAACGACCCCGACCGCGGCGTGTTCGTCGCACCACCCGTCTGATTCGCCCCACTCCCGTCCTGGAGCCATGCCCATGCGTCTTGCCGCTTACGAACATCAGCACCGCCACCGCGTTGCCGTCGTGGAGGAGGACGGCATGCTCTTTCCCCTGCCAGGCGTCTCCTCCCTCACCACGCTCCTGACGGAGACCGACGGGTTGCCGGGTCTGCTCGCCGCAGGAGCCGCCGCACTTGATGTGCCACCTGGGCCCCACGTCTCCCAGGTGCGTCTGCTCCCGCCTCTCCAGCCGTCCTCCATACGTGACTTCGTCACTTTCGAGGAACACGTCGAAGGCGTGCGCCGCGAGGTCGACGGCGTCGCAGGGGTACCTGAGCAGTGGTACGAGGCGCCGACCTTCTACTTCACCAACCCCCATGCGGTCTACGGCCCTGACCAGGGCGTGCCCGTGCCACCCGGATCGACCGCCCTGGACTTCGAACTCGAGGTGGGCGCCGTCATCGGCCGCGAAGGCCGTGATCTCACCCCGGAACGCGCCCGCGACCACATAGTCGGCTACACCGTCTTCAACGACTGGTCCGCACGCGACCTCCAGGCGGCCGAGATGAAGGTCGGGCTCGGCCCCTGCAAGGGCAAGGACACCGCGACGACCCTCGGCCCCTACCTGGTCACCGCGGACGAGCTGGAGCCCTACCGCGACCCCGAGGGATTCCTGCGCCTCGCGCTCACTGCCCGGATCAACCGGGAGACCGTCGGCGAGGACCTCCTGTCCAACATGAGCTGGACGTTCGAGGAGATGACCGCCTACGCCTCGCGCGGCACGCGCGTCGTACCGGGCGACGTCCTCGGATCGGGAACGTGCGGCAACGGCGGCTGCCTCGCCGAGCTCTGGGGTCTGCGCGGGAAGCAGACCCCGGCCCCTTTGCAGCCGGGCGACACCGTCAGTCTGACCGTCGAGGGCATCGGCACGCTCACCAGCACCGTGATCCCCGGCGTCGAGCCCACGCCCCTGCCGACCGGCCGACGACGGAACCGGGAGCGGCCGTGACCGAGGCCACCGTCCTCGAAGGCGCGTACGGCCAGGTGCACGGGCCGGCTCCGGCGCCCTGCACCATTGGGCTCACAACGGATCGTCACCGCCGGTGTCAACGCGTCGGCAGGATCGCCCGCAGCACCGTCCCCCGGACTTCCCGCCAGCGGTCCATCACGTCCTCTCGGCGGGTCAGGACATCCGAAACGTGCTGCATGCCGAACATGCACGCGACGACCACCCGCGCCGCGGCGTCCGGCGACAGGTCCTGCTTGAGCTGGCCCGCCGTGTGCGCCTGGGTGAAGAGCTCGGTCAGGCGCACGGCCCAGCCCACATAGGGCTCGGGCAGCGGTGCGCCGATCAGGGAGCGTTCCGCCTGGAGGCGGGAGCCGGCCTGCACGATGGGGTTGCCGTGAAACGATTCGGCCGTGCGGTCGAGAAGGGCGTAGATGGTGTCGTGGGGATCGAGGTCCGCTTCGTGGACCTCCGTCTCCAGTGCCACCCACTGCTGGTACGTCGCCTCGACCACCTCCGTGGCCATGGCTTCCTTGTTCTTGTAGTGGAAGTAGACGGCCCCCTTGGTCATGCCGACCCGCTCGGCGATACCGGTGACCGACGTGCCGGCGTAGCCGAGCTCCGCGAACATCTCGGCGGCCGTGTACAGCACTTGGAGCCGCGTGCGGACCGCGCGGTCCTGCTTCGGTGCGCGGCTGTCCCCCGTCGTACGGGCGAGCGGCATGTGGTTCATCTGCAGAGTCCAGTCTTCCGGCGCCTGATTGTGCTGGGATGGGAGCTGGATACGGCGGCCGGGTAGCCGGGGTGTGCCCTAAGCCCCTTGCAATATACCTACCCGAAGGTATATTTTTTTGCCAGTCGGGGGGCGTGAGTACTTTCCTGCGACGACGCGTATCCGAGCATCTTTCTCGTTGTGTCCATCGGGGGATAGACCATGAGTGTTGACGTGTCGGCAATAACCATCAAGACGCATACTGAACGAAACGGCACCCTATCGCGGATCGCTCCACAGGAGCTCGTACACAAGACCTCCATGGACGAAGTTCTACTGACCGATGCGGTCCAAGTGGGCGCGGATCGAGTCTTCCTGTCCGTTCGACGCCCTGCGGGTCACGAGCTCTACCACCCGGACCCGGCAGGTGAGAGCGACCCGACACTGTTCGTCGAGGCGCTGCGGCAGGCCGCCATCTACGTCTCGCACCGCTTCTACGCCGTGCCACTGGACCACCCCTTCATATTCGTCGGGCTCGATCTCGACGTCCCGGTACCCGGAGCCACCGGTACGGCTGACGCCCCGCTCACGCTCGAGGTCGTCATCACGCAGACGGTGCAGCGCACTTCACTACGGGCCGGCATGCGGATGGAGGCTCGGCTGACAGCCCACGACCAGCTCTGCGCTGTGGGCCAGGTGTCGTGGCGGGCCGTCCACCCCTCTGTGTACGTGAGGCTGCGGGAGCCGAACCTCGATCTTCACGAATCCTGGACGCAGCCCGGTGAACCGGGGCGCCTTCTGCGGCCCGGACAGGTGGGGCGGGAACGGGTCGCGGACGTGCTCCTCGCCGAGGACCCGGGCGGCGTCCCGGCGGGAAGCGCGGTCGGCACCTGGCAGTTGCACGTCGACCGGTCACACCCGGTCCACTTCGACCACCCCAGCGACCACGTCCCGGGGATGCTGCTGCTGGAGGCGTTCCGACAGGCGGCGCGGGCGATGGCGGGGCCCGGGCCCTGGGCTCTGGCGGAGGCACACACCACGTTCGCGGCCTACTGCGAGCTGACCGCCCCCGTCACGATCGTGGCGCGGCGCCCGGCGGTGAGTACGGCCGCCGATGGCCGGGAGTCGGAGGTCGAAGCAGTGCAGTTCGGCCGGACCGTGGCGTCGGCCCGCATGCGCTGGTCCCGGGGCCCCGCGTGAGCCGCGGTGCGGAGGCCGTCCGGCCCGGGCTCGGGGCTGCCGTGGGGCAGATGGCCGACTTGGCGCAGCGGTACGCGGCAGTGGCGGACGAGCAGCGCGGACTCGCGCGCCCCGTGGTGCGGGAATTGACCCGGGCCGGCTTCAGTCGTCACTTCGTACCCACGGAGCACGGCGGTGCGGCGGGCGGATTCGTCGGCCTGGTCGACGCGGTGGTGGAACTGGGCCAGTCCTGCGCGTCGGCGGCCTGGTGCGGCATGCTCTTCGCCGCCCATGGCCGACTTGCCTCCTACCTGCCCGAGCCGGCCCGGAGGGAACTGTGGGACGGCTCGCCGGACACGCTGATCGCGGCCGGCGTGGCGCAGCCGGTGCACGAGGCCCGGCCGGTGCCAGGCGGGTACCTGCTGTCGGGTGACTGGCCGACGGTCAGCGGAGTGTCCTTCGCCGACTGGGTGCTCACCACCGCCTGGACGCCGGGAGCACGGGGCCGGGAGGCCCGGCTGTTCCTGGTGCCCGCCGACGGGTGCACGGTGGTCGACACCTGGGATCCGCCGGGCATGCGAGGCACGGGCAGCAACACCGTGCTCCTCGACGAGGCCTTCGTGCCGGAGTACAGGACGGTACTGCGGGACCGGCTGCTGACCTGCGACGGCGCCTCGGGCGGGGCTCGCTGCCACAGCGTGCCGTTTCCCTTCGTCGCGGCCCTGATGTTCGCCGCGCCCGTGGTCGGGGCTGCACACGGGGTGCTGGCCGCCTGGACGCTGAGGGCCGCGACCTCCTCCGGGCCCGACGGGCTCCCGTTCGCGCGGCACCCGGCGGCCGCCACCGCGCTCGGCCGCGCTTCGGCAGAACTACGGGCCGCCCGGCTTCTGCTCGGCGCGGTGGCCGGACGCGCCGACACGGCCGACGTCGACCCACTTGCGGTGGCCGAGAACAGGCGGGACTCCGCGGCGGCCGTCGAGATGTGCGTGGCGGCCACGGACAGGCTGGCCGCGGCCGGCGGTCCGGACGCGCCGTGCGCGGACGATCCTGTGCACCGCGGCCGGCGTGACGTACGGACCGCCGCCGGGCACGCGATGCTGCGGTTCGATCCGTCCGCGGCCGCGTACGCGGAGGCCGTGGTGGGCGCCGCCGCCGGATAGGCCACGCCACGTCGTCCCGTACCGGGGGTGTGCCGCCCCCAGTTCACGGACCACCATGCCGCCCCCAGTTCACGGCCCACCTGTTCCTGCGGCACACCCATGTGCAAAAAACATACCACCCAGAAGGTATTTTACTGAGAGGTATCCCATGCTGGACACAATCGCCCAGGGAGTGCGCGGCACGTTCCGCCACGCCGCGTTCTTCGACGTCGACGAGACCCTCATCAGCGCCAAGACCATGGTCGAATTCCTGCGTCACTGGCACGAGACGCACGGTGACGACGGCTGCGCGTTCCGTGCCGCCAGCAACCGGCTGCAGGCCATGGCCGCGTCCGGCATCCCCCGGTCGGAGATCAACCGGGAGTACTACCGCCGCTTCGCGGGCGTCTCCCGCGCTCACCTGACAGAGGCCGGAAAAGCCTGGTGGGGGGAGTACCGGAGGAAACCGCGAGCCTTTGTCCCGGCCGTCCGTCAGGCGTTGGAAGACCACCGTGCGGCCGGTGACGCCGTCGTCCTGGTCTCCGGATCCTTCGCGGGAGTGCTTGACCCGATCGCCCGGGAGGTCGGGGCGCAGCAAGTGCTCTGCACCGAACTGACCGCGGACGCGGACGGCGTGCTCACGGGCGAGGTGCTGCAGCCCATGATCGGGCCGCAGAAGGCTGCCGGAGCGGCCGTGGCGATCACCGGCCTCGGCCTGAGCGCGGCCGACTGCTTCGCGTACGGGGATCACGAGAGCGATCTCGACCTGCTTCGCCTCGTGGACCATCCACGGGTGGTGGGAGGAGACGCCGTGCTGCGGGAGCACGCCGCGACGTACGGCTGGCCGGTGCTCCCCGGAGCCGAGGCCTCCGCCCTTCCCGTCATCCACACCGACCCGATGTCCAGATCGACCGATTCCGTTTCGCAAGGAGAGGAAGCCATGAAGCAACGCATCACCACCCCGCAGGAGCAGCGCGGAACGGGACAGCAGCCGGCGGAAGCGTACTGGGTGATCTGCCGGCAGTGGGCAGATGCTGGCATCGGGGGCAGTGAGGACGTCACGGACATCCAACGGGCCACAGGCCCCCTGGCCGCACTCGAATCGCTGACGGCCTGGTGCCGCACCGGCATGGCGGGCTCCCTCGCGTGGGTGGTGTGCACCACGGAGCCGTCCCCCTACGAGGTGCCCGCCCTGCCCACCGGCGAACTGGTCGCGGCCGCTCGCGCCGAGGCCGGCGCACTCGGCGACGACGGGGGCCGGCGGCTCGACCGCGCCCTGGGAGCCCTGCGCGCCTGACACCGCCCGCGTGCGGCCGGCCGGAGTTCTCCGGCCGGCCGCACGCGTTTCTTCCGCTCGCCCGGTGCTCGGCCGAGGCGACGACTTCCGGCCGACTAGGGGTGAAGTAGGGGCAGGTAAGGGTTGGTTACGGCTCGCCCCACTCCGTAGCGTAATTCCCGCGAGATACGGACACCGCGCCCGGCAGACAGAAAAGGGCGCCTCCTTCATTCGTCAGGATTCCGCCAATCGACGCGTCGGAACCTTGCGGCCCTGAGCAATGTCTGCCGGGCCCCTGCATACCTGACGGCGAACCTGATCACAAAAGGACTGGCATGGACTCTTTGGCCGAAGCAGTGCTGAGCGGAGCCACTGCGGATCAGTTGGAACGCGAAAAGGTACCCAGCACTTATGTCGCCGTCCATACGAGGATCGAGGACGCCGACCTCCTCCGCGGCGTCGAGGACAAGGACGTGCGCACATCCCTGAGGATCGGGCACGTCCCGATGCCGGAACTCGCTCCGGACGAGGTCCTGGTCGCGGTGATGGCCAGCTCCGTCAACTACAACACCGTCTGGTCTGCGACCGGCGAGCCGGTGTCCACCTTCGGCTTCCTGGAGCGGTTCGGCCGCCAGGGCGGGTGGGCCTCCCGCCACGACCAGCCGTACCACGTGCTCGGATCCGACGCCTCCGGTGTGATCGTGCGGGTCGGCGCCGGCGTACGCCGCTGGAAGACCGGCGACCACGTCGTCGCCAGCTGTGTGCAGGTCGACGACCAGCAGCCGGCCACGCATGGCGACGGCATGCTCGGCAGCGAGCAGCGTATCTGGGGCTACGAGACCAACTTCGGCGGGCTGGCGCACTACACGGTCCTGCGAGCGAGCCAGCTGCTGGCCAAGCCGACCCACCTGACCTGGGAGGAGTCGGCCAGCACCATGCTGACAGCCGCGACCTCCTACCGGATGCTGGTCGGCGAACGCGGCGCCCGCATCAAGCAGGGCGACATCGTCCTCATCTGGGGCGCCACCGGTGGCCTCGGCGGCTTCGCGGTCCAGCTCGTCAAGAACGCCGGTGGCATCCCGATCGGCGTCGTCAGCTCGGAGGCCAAGGCCCAGTTGCTCCGCGGCCTCGGATGCGATGTCGTCATCAACCGCTCGGAGATCGGCCTGGACGGAAACGGCCCGCTGACCCCCGAGCGGACGGTCGAGCTGGGCAAGCGCCTGGGCCGCATCATCCGCAAGGAGGTGGGCGAGGACCCGCACGTGGTCTTCGACTTCATCGGCCAGGCCACCTTCGGCATCTCGGTGTTCGTGGTCCGCCGCGGCGGCTCCGTCGTGACCTGCGGATCCAGTACGGGCTACCAGCACCAGTTCGACAACCGCTACCTGTGGATGAATCTCAAGCGAATCATCGGCAGCCATGCGGCGAACCTGCAGGAGCAGTGGGAGTGCAACCGGCTGTTCCAGCTCGGCAGGCTCGTGCCGGTCCTCTCCGCCGTGTATCCGCTCGACGAGGTGGGCGAGGCCGCGCGCCTCGTCCAGACCAACCGGCACACCGGCAAGGTGGGGGTCCTCTCCCTCGCTCCGGAGACCGGACTGGGCGTCACCGACCCCGAGCTGCGCGGCCGCATCGGTGCCCAGCGGCTCAACCCGTTCCGTGCCGTCGACAACGCCCGAATACCGGCGTACGCCGCCTGAGCGGCCAAGAAGCGAAAGAGGTACCGGACATGGCGAAAACCGCCGTCGGCATCCTGGGCACCGGCTCATACCTGCCCAAGGACATCGTCAGCAACGAAGAGGTCGCGCGCCTGGCAGGCGTCACGGCCGAGTGGATCGAGCGCAAGACCCAGATCACCTCCCGGCGTTACGCGGCACCGGACGAGGCCACGTCCGACCTGGCCACGAAGGCCGCGCGCGCGGCCCTTGAGCAGACCGGGATCCCGGCCGAGCGGATCGACTACATCATCGTGTCGACCTCGACCGGCGACTACCCGCAGCCGCCCACCTCGGCTCTCGTGCAACACCAGTTGGAGGCCTACGGAGCCGCCTGCTTCGATGTGAACGTCGTGTGCAGCGGATTCGTCTTCGCCCTCGAGATGGCGCGCGGCCTGGTCGAACTGCGGCCCGGCAGCCTCGCCCTCGTGGTGGCCGCGGACACCTACTCACGCATCCTCGACCTCACCGACCGCCGCACCGCCGTGCTCTTCGCGGACGGCGCGGGGGCGGCCGTCGTGGGCGCGGTTCCCGAGCCGTACGGGATCCTCGACACCGAGCTGACCACGCGGGGCGACGCGCACGCGCTGATCCGGGTCGAGGCGGGGGGCAGCCGGCGGCCCGCGTCCCACGAGACGGTGGACGAGGGCGGCCATCACTTCAAGATGAACGGGCGCGGCGTACGGGACTTCGTCGCGGAGAACGTCCCCGGGGCGCTGCGCGGAATCGTGGAACGGGCCGGCTTCCGGATGAACGATGTCGAACACTTCGTCCCGCACCAGGCCAACGGCGTGATGCTGGGCGATCTGGTTGCCTCCACCGGCCTGACGGGCGCACACACGCACCGGACGCTGGAGCGCTACGGCAACGTGGGCAGCGCGTCCGTCCCGGTCGCGCTGGACGACGCCAACCGCTCCGGTGCGATCAAGGATGGCGATCTGGTCCTGATGGCCGGGTTCGGCGGAGGTATGGCGATGGGTACGACCCTGCTGCGCTGGGCGGTGACGGCATGACCGCCGAGGCCACGTTCGCCCAGGCCGGCGCCGGCCGGGCGGAATTCGGCCGGATCGGCGTCGTGGGCGCCGGAACGATGGGCTCCGGCATAGCCGAACTGTGCGCCAAGGCAGGCCACGACGTGCGGATCGCGGTCCGGTCGCAGGATTCGGCCACGGCCGGAGTACGCCGGATCACCGCTTCCCTCGGGCGTGGCCTGGCCAAGGGGAAGATCACTGAGGCGGAGCAGGACGCGGCCCTCGCGCGGATCACGTTCACCACGGATCTCGGTGCCCTCTCGGACCGGCAGCTGGTCGTCGAGTCCGTCCGTGAGGACGAGACGACCAAGCACGAGGTGTTCACGACCCTCGACAAGGTCGTCGAGGACCCCGAGGCGATCTTCGCCACCAACACGTCGTCGCTGTCCATCGCCCGGCTGGCCCGAGCGACGGAACGCCCCGGGCAGGTCATCGGGATCCACTTCTTCAATCCGGTGCCGGTGCTGCCGCTGGTCGAGCTGATCGATTCGGTGCTCACCGACCCGGCCACGAGCACCCGCGCCGAGGCGTTCGTCACCGGTTCCCTCGGCAAGAAGGTGATCCACACGCCCGACCGGGCCGGCTTCGTCGTCAACGCGTTGCTCTTCCCGTACCTGCTTTCGGCGATCCGCATGGTCGACACCGGGGTGGCGACCCCGGAAGTGGTCGACAGCGGCATGGAGCTGGGCTGTTCGCACCCTCTGGGACCACTCAAGCTCGCCGACCTCATCGGGCTCGACACGACTGCGGCGATCGCCGAGGCGATGTACGAGGAGACGAAGGAGCCTCTCTTCGCGCCGCCTCCGCTGCTGCTGCGCATGGTCGAATGCGGATTGCTCGGCAAGAAGACCGGCCGCGGCTTCTACACGTACCCCTAGAGCCGTGCGTGCCTGAATTCCCCGCTGCCACGCCCTGCGCGGAATGAGCCTGTGACCCAGCCCTCCCTCAAATCCCCCGGAATCCGTCCGGGGGGTTCCCCAGCGACGCCCCGCGCTTCTCCGGCGCATCCGAATCGAAGGTCCGAAGTAATTCCAGATCCAATGGCACAAACGATGTCCGGAAGGAAGAACATGCCCATAAAATCGGGGGATGGAACGGCATATCAGCAGGAGGTTCCCGTCGATGGCATAGCCGTCATCGGAATGTCCTGCCGATTTCCCGGCGCAGAGACTCCGGAAGCGTTCTGGCAATTGCTGCGCGAGGGCCGCGACGTGCTCTCCCCGCCGCCCGCGGACCGTGCGGAGCTCGCCGCGGACCGTCGTGTGCCGGCCGGGTATCTGGACCAGGTCGACCGCTTCGACCCGGAGTTCTTCGGCATCTCCCCACGCGAGGCGGCGGGCATCGACCCGCAGCAGCGGCTCGCACTCGAACTCGCCTGGGAGGCACTGGAGAACGCCGGAATCGTCCCCGCCACGCTGGCGGACAGCCGTACGGGTGTCTTCTTCGGCGCGATCTGGGACGACTACGCGAAGCTGGCCCACGAGCGGGGCGAAGAAGCCGTCAACCACACCAGCATCACGGGGCTCAGCCGTGGGATCATCGCCAACCGCGTCTCGTACGCACTCGGGCTGCGCGGTCCCAGCATGGTCGTCGACACGGCCCAGTCCTCCTCGCTCGTCGCCGTACAGACAGCGTGCGACAGCCTGCTGCGCGGCCAGGCGGGCATAGCCCTCGCGGGCGGTGTGAGCCTCAACCTCATCCCGGAGGGCTTCGCGCTCGGCGAGGCGTTCGGCGCGCTCTCTCCCGACGGCCGTGCCTACACCTTCGACGCACGGGCCAACGGCTACGCACGAGGGGAAGGCGGCGGCGTCGTCGTCCTCAAGCCGCTGCTCCAGGCCCTCGCCGACGGGGACCACGTCCATGCGGTGATCCTCGGTGGCGCGGTCAACAACGACGGTGGCGGCATCACCCTCACCGCGCCGCGCGGCGAGGCCCAGCAGGACGTGCTGCGGCAAGCGTACAGCCACGCGCACGTCGACCCTGCCACCGTGCGCTTTGTCGAGCTCCACGGCACCGGCACCCCGGTCGGCGACCCCGTCGAGGCCGCCGCCCTGGGAGCCGTTCTCGGTGCATCCCGCCCCGTGGGGGCTCCCCTGCGGGTGGGCTCGGTCAAGACCAACATCGGGCACCTGGAGGGTGCCGCCGGGATCGCCGGCCTGATCAAGACCGTGCTGTGCCTGCGGGAGGGCGAACTCGTCCGCAGCCTCAACTTCACCACCCCCAACCCGAGGATTCCCCTGGGTGAACTCAACCTCGCGGTCAACGACACCCCGCTTCCGCTGGACGACGGCACCGGTACGGCCGTCTTCGCGGGCGTCAGTTCCTTCGGCATGGGCGGCACCAACTGCCATGTCGTCCTGTCGAGCTGGCCCCGGACACAGCCTCAGGCGCAGCCGGAGGCGAAGGATTCCCGCACTTCCGCGCTGCTTCCCGTGCCGGTTTCCGGACACACCGAGGCCGCCCTGCGTGACCAGGCCCGCCTGCTGTCAGAGCACCTCGACGGCCACCCCGGCCCGTCCCTTCCGGACCTCGCACACTCGCTCGCCCTGACCCGGACGCACTTCGAGCACCGGGCCGTGATCCTCGCCGCGGACCGGGAGGGGCTCGATGCCGCCCTGACCGAACTGGCGGAGGGACGGCCCGCCGCCCAGCTGGTCCGAGGCGCCGCGAAGCAGCACGGCAAGCTGGCGTTCCTCTTCACCGGCCAGGGCAGCCAGCGGGCCGGTATGGGCCGTGAACTGTACGAGAGCCAGCCCGTGTTCGCCGCCGCCTTCGACGAGGTGTGCGCACACCTCGATCCGCTGCTCGACCGGTCCGTGCGCGGCCTCGTCCTCACCGCCGGGGGCGCGGACGCCGCCCTGCTGGACCGCACCGTCTACACGCAGACCTCGCTGTTCGCCTTCGAGGTCGCGCTCTTCCGGCTGCTGGAGCACTGGGGCCTGGCCCCCGACGTCGTCCTCGGCCACTCCATCGGCGAGCTCGCCGCCGCCCATGTGGCGGGCGTGTTCCCACTCGCCGACGCGGCCCGCCTGGTCGCAGCTCGCGGCCGGCTGATGCAGGCGCTGCCCGAAGGCGGTGCCATGGTCTCGGTACAGGCATCCGAGGCAGAGGTACGGTCCGCCCTCGGCGTGGCGCCGCAGGTCGCGGTCGCCGCCACCAACGGCCCCCTGTCGACGGTCCTGGCCGGTGAGACGCAGGCGGTGCTGGCCGCGAGCGAGCACTGGCGCGCTCAGGGACGCAAGGTCAAGCGCCTCCAGGTCAGCCACGCCTTCCACTCCCCGCTGATGGAACCGATGCTGGCGGAGTTCCGCGAGGTCGCGCGGGGTCTGGACTACCGGGCACCACACATCGCCGTCGTCTCCAACCTGACGGGCGGCCTCGTGGGCGCCGACGAGATCGCCACCCCGGGCTACTGGGCGCGGCACGCCCGGGAGGCGGTCCGCTTCCTCGACGGAATGCGCACTCTCGAACAGCAGGGCGTGACCGCCTACCTGGAGATCGGCCCGGACGCTGTCCTCACCGCCATGGGCCGCGAGTGCCTGACGGGTAAGGGCGCGATCCTGGTTCCGGCCGCGCGCCGCAACCGGCCCGAGCCGCGCACTCTGCTCGCCGCCGTCGCGGAGCTGCACGCCGTCGGCGTTGCAGGCCCCGCCTTGGAGCGGATCGTCGCCCCGGTCACCCCTGTCCGCCGTGCCCCGCTGCCCACGTACGCCTTCCAGCGCGAGCGCCACTGGCTGCGCCCCGCCGCCCGCACACGCGCCGACGTGGGTGCGGCAGGCCTCGGCGAGCTGCGTCACCCGCTGCTCGGTGCCGTCGTCGACCACGCCGGCACCGGCGGCCAGATGCTCACCGGCCGGCTGACGGCGGCGGCGCCGCAGTGGTCCGCCAACGGCCTGCTCTCGCCCTCCGCCTTCACCGAACTCGCCCTCCAGGCCGGAGCCGCGGCCGGGGCGCGGAAGGTGGCCCATCTGACGGTCGAGGCGCCTCTGGCCCTGCCGCAGGACGGCGGCGTACACATCCAGGTCGACGTGGCCGCACGGGACGACGACGGACTGTACCGGATCACCGTGCACGCCTCCCCCGAGGACGGCGCGCCCGGCGCTTCCTGGACCCGCCACGCCGTCGGCGCCCTCGCCGACGCCGAAGTACCGGCCGAGCGGGACTCGATGCCGTGGCCGCCGCCCGGTGCGGAGGTCCGCGAGGCCCCCGAGGGAGTACGCGCGGCGTGGAGCAGCGGCGAGGATCTCTACGCCGAGATCGAGCTCGCGCCGGAGGAGCGCGAGGACGCGGCCCGCTACGCACTGCACCCGTCCCTGCTGGACCGGGCGCTGAGCCTGGTCGCACGGGACGGGGAACAGCCCGCCTCTTGGGCGCAGTTCGAGGTGCGCGCTGTGGGCGCCGCCTCCCTGCGCGTGCGCATCACGCCGGCAGGACCCCGGACCTTCTCTCTGGACTTCAGCGACGGCGCCGGCAAGCCGGTCGCCGCTTTCTCCTCGCTCGCGCTGCGTCCCGTGACCGACCAGCAGATGCGTACCGCCCGGGCGGCGGCGCAGGACGCGCTGTACCGGCTGGAGTGGCAGCCGGTCGCCGCCGGACACCGCCGGACCCATCAGGGCCGGGTGGTACTGGCCGGGGCCGACACCTTCGGGCTGGCCGCCTCGCTGACCACCGCGACCAGCGGAGTTGAACTCTGCGCGGATCTGCGGAGCCTTCTCGAATGCCCTGACTCCGGTTCCGAGGCCCCCGCGACCGTCCTGCTGACCTGCCCGGACACGGCCGACGACACCGCGGGGGCCGGCCTGGCCGACGCCACGGCCTCCGCCGTCGCACGCGTCGGGGACGCCGTACGCGGGTGGCTCACGGACGGGCGCTCCGCCTCGACACGTCTCGTCCTCGTCACGCGGACCGCCGTCGCGACAGGCCCCGGCGACGGCGCGCCCGGCCCGGTGTCGGGCGCCGTCCGGGGCCTGCTGCGCTCGCTCCAGCGCGAGCACCCGGGGCGACTCGGCCTGCTGGACCTGGGCCCTGCCACCGAATCGCTCCAGAAACTTCCCCTCGCCCTCGCCTGCGACCAGCCCGAACTCGCCCTGCGCACGGGGCGGATCCTGGTGCCGCGGCTCGTACGCGCCGTTCCCCCGGCAGAGCCCGTACCCGTCTGGGAGACCGGCGGCAGCGTCCTGGTCACGGGCGCGGCCGACCACCGGGTGGCTGCTCTGGCCCGGCATCTCGTCGCCGCGCACCGGGTACGCCACCTCGTGCTGGCCGTGCCGGCCGGCACGGCCGACACCTGGAGCGAGGACGCCGCCGCTTCCGTCCGGGCCCTCGGCGCGGACGTCACCGTAACCGGCTGTGACCTCACCGACCGGCACGCGGTGTCGGATCTCCTCGCCTCCGTCCCCACGGCCCATCCCCTCACCGCGGTCGTGCACCGAGTCGACGCGGAAGGGGCGGTCGCGGACGGCGACGGCGTCGGTCTGCGCGCCCGAATCGCGGCGGCCGTCCACCTCGACGAACTGACCGGCGACCGCGCCCTGTCCGCGTTTGTGCTGCTCACCTCGACCGACGGGGTACTGGGCGAAGCGGACGGCGAGGGCGCGGCGGTAAGCGCCTTCGCACATGCGCTGGCACAGCGGCGCCGGGCGGCGGGCGCAGCGGCCCAGGCCGTGGCGTGGGGCCCCTGGGAAGGTTCCGCGTCCGGTACGGACGGCCTGCTTCCGCTGTCCATGGAGGAGGGGCTCGCCCTGCTCGACCTGGCTCCCCACGTGCCGGCCTCCCTCGTGGTCGCCGCCCGCCCGGACCGCACCGCGCTGCGGGACGCGGCGGATGTACCGGCCGTACTGCGCGGGTTCGTGCCCGCGCTCGAGCGCCCTGCCGTCCCGGCCCCCGTGCCGGTGGCCGGGAGCCCTGCTGCGGATTCCCAGCAGATCTCCCCGGCATCCGCACCTGCCGGACGGTTCGCCGGCCTGTCGGACGAGGAGGCCGTCGCCGCGGTGACGGAGCTGGTCCGCACCGACGTGGCCCTCGTGCTGGAGCACGGCTCCCCGGCGGGCATCGACACGTCCCGTAGCTTCAGGGACCTCGGCTTCGACTCCCTGATGGTCGTCGAGCTCCGCGATCGCCTCGCGGAAGCCACCGGACTCCAGCTGCCGACCACGGTGGTCTACGACCACCCGACGCCGGACGCCGTCATCCGCCATCTGTGCGGCGAGGCGCTCGGGGTTCCGGCCCCGGAGGAGGCCCTGGACGAGGCCTTGCCGGCCGAGGTCACGGACATCGCCGGGGAGTCCGCCGAGGACGACCCCATCGTGATCGTGTCCATGAGCTGCCGCTTCCCCGGTGGTATCGATGCCCCCGAGCAGCTGTGGCAGACCCTTGCCGACGGCAGCGACGTCATCGGCGCGTTCCCCACCGACCGGGGCTGGGATGTGGAGGGCCTCTACGACCCGGAGGGCAACGCGCCCGGCAAGCACTACGTCCGGGAGGGCGGATTCCTCGACGCCACCGGTTTCGACGCCGAGTTCTTCGGTATCAACCCCCGCGAGGCGCTGGCCATGGACCCGCAGCAGCGCCTGTTCCTGGAGGCGTCCTGGGAGGTCTTCGAGCGGGCCGGCATCGACCCGAAATCCCTCGCGGGGAGCCGGACCGGTGTGTTCGTCGGCGCCACCTTCCACGATTACGGCCCCCGTCTCGACGAGGGCACCCAGGCCACCGAGGGCTACCTCATGACCGGCAGCACGCCCAGCGTCGCCTCCGGCCGGGTCGCCTACACCTTCGGGCTGGAAGGCCCCGCGGTGACCGTGGACACGGCCTGCTCCGCGTCGCTGGTGGCCCTGCACATGGCCTGCCAGTCGATCCGGCTGGGCGAGTGCACGATGGCCGTGGCCGGTGGTGTGACCATCATGTCGACGCCGGGCATCTTCGTCGAACTCACCCGCCAGCGTGCCCTGTCGGCGGATGGCCGCTGCAAGTCGTTCTCCGAGGCGGCCGATGGCACCGGCTGGTCGGAGGGTGTCGGCGTCCTGCTGGTGGAGCGGCTCTCGGAGGCCCGCCGCAAGGGTCACCAGGTGCTGGCCGTGGTACGGGGCTCCGCCATCAACCAGGACGGCGCCAGCAACGGGCTCACCGCGCCGAGCGGTTCGGCTCAACAGAAGGCGATCAAGGCCGCCCTGGCGAGTGCGGGTCTGACGGCAGACGCTGTGGACGCGGTGGAGGCACACGGGACGGGCACCCGGCTGGGCGACCCGATCGAAGCACAGGCGCTGCTGGCCACCTACGGACAGAACCGCCCCACCGACCGCCCCCTCTGGCTCGGCTCGGTGAAGTCCAACATCGGACACACCCAGTCCGCGGCCGGTGTCGCCGGTGTGATCAAGATGGTCATGGCGATGCGTCACGGCGTCCTGCCGCGCACCCTCCACGTCGACGCCCCATCGCCGCACGTGGACTGGTCGGCCGGAGCCGTGGAGCTGCTGACCGAGCAGCAGCCGTGGCCGGAGACCGACCGGCCGCGCCGCGCGGGCGTGTCCTCCTTCGGGATCAGCGGGACGAACGCGCATGTGATCCTGGAGCAGGCGCCTGATGCCGATGTGATCACCGGGACCGTCGACGCGGCCGTGCCGGCCGTTGGGGCGGCGGAGCCCCTGCCGCTGCCGCTGGTCTTCTCCGCGAAGAGCGAACCGGCGCTGCGTGAGCAGGCCGCCCGGCTGCTGCCCCTGCTGGCGGACGGCATCCCGCTCGCCGACATCGGCCACTCACTGGCCGTCTCGCGGACCGTCTTCGACCACCGCGCCGTGGTGGTCGGACGGGACCGGGCCGAACTTGCCGCCTCGCTGACCGCGACCGCCGACGGACGCTCCGCACCGGGGGCGGTCGAGGGAGTCGCGGATCACTTCGGGAAGCGGGTGTTCGTTTTCCCGGGTCAGGGTTCGCAGTGGCCCGGGATGGCACTGGAACTCCTGGACACCTCCCCCGTCTTCGCCGAACGACTGCG
>NZ_JBIWKH010000024.1:36194-105736 GCF_044765585.1 Streptomyces sp. NPDC102441 | reverse complement strand
CACCCCCCAGGTCATTCGTTCGACAGGGGGACACAGTCATACCGGGCCCGGAGGCCAGCGGCCCCATTGCAGGACCGCGAAAAAGATAACGGGGAGGGCCGGCGCGTCTGAGGCTCCTCAGTCATACGGAAGCGAACCCACCGCCGCTGTGAAAGGTTTCAAAGGAGTTCTCAGGAAGTTAAGCGCGACCGGAGCGGCTCGTCAATGGATCGGGAGTGAGGACCTGAAACCCCTAGGTAAGCGTCGAGAAATTCCTGGTCGAGAGCAGCCCCCGGGGCGACTTCCCCTCCTTGAATCGTTCAATGAGAGGGGGCGGGGCCCTCAAGGTCGGCATCCGCTTCCTGGTCAGTACTTCGCGCCGGTGCTGCCCCCAGTCGTGATCTGTCGGCATCGTCGTGCGGCAGAAATGCGGAGTGTGCCGCTGCTCGGGCGGCCCGAACCGCCTCTGGGCGCCGTCGGCGCGATGGGTGTCAGCGGGTGACCATGAGCTTCTTCACCGCGTAGTTGGTGCCGACACTGGTGTACGCCGTAGCCGAAGGCCAGGTGGCGGGTCATCTTGCGGTCGAAGTCCGGGATGTCGGGGTCGGTGAAGATCCTCGGGTCACGGTTGGCGGCGGGCATCGCCACGACGACGAGGTCGCCGGCGGCGATGGGCTGCGAGCTTGGTGATGTAGTCGATGAGCCAGTGCGCGCCCGCGTCCCGCTCCGCGCGGGGCCTGTTCATGTCCATGAGCTGCTCGGTGGCTTCGTGGAAGCCGTCGCGATCTGCGTACGGCACGCCGAGCCCGAGTTGGCGCCACCAGTCAGCTGAACTGCTCCATGTGCGTCTCCCCCCTCGGGGTGGCACTGTCGAGGAGGCCGTCCACTGCGGCGGCAGGGTCGGCGACCGGAGGGGGCTGTCGCGGCTCCGTAGGTTCCAGTGCGTGTTCAAGGCTAGACATTACGAACGGTGGTCGTTCATTATTGGCCACATCCGCTGCATCCGCTGCGGCAATGTAGGTGCCCCCGCACCGGGGCCCGGCCGCGGGATGCGGTGATCGGAAGGATGTCGCAATGACGCGCACGCTCAAGCAGTTGATCGAAGAGAACTCCCCCGTGATCGCTCCCTCCATCTATGACGGAATCTCCGCCCTGCTGGTCCGTGATCTGGGCTTCAAGGCTGCCTACATCGGCAGCTACGCCACCGGAGCCACCAAGTACGGAGTGGCGGACATCGGCTACATCGGGCTGGAAGACATGGCGGATCAGGTACGCCGTCTCGCGCCCGTCGTCGGTGTGCCGGTGATTGTGGACGGAGAGGGCGGCTGGGGGAATCCGCTGCACGTCGCCCGGTCGGTGAAGGTCCTGGAGCGGGCCGGGGCGTCGGCGGTGCACATCGAGGACCACGTCTTCGGTAAGCACATCACCGCCAGCCCGGAACTGCTGAGCGTGGGGCAGGCGTGCGACAAGATCAAGGCCGCCGTCGACAGCCGCGACTCCGAAGACTTCATGATCATCGGGCGCAGTGACGCCTTTCAGACCGAGGGGCCCAGCGCTACCGTGGACCGGGTGCTTGCCTATCAGGAGGCAGGTGCCGACGGGGTGTTCGTCGCCGGTGTGCTGGACGCCGAAAGCCATGCCCGGCTGCGCGCGGATGCGCGGGTGCCCATCTTCGCCGTGGACTTCCCCCAGCACAGCGCTGCCGACCACGCGGCCCAGGGCGCGGACGTGGTCCTTTACTACGCGCTCTCGCACCTTGCGGCGATCGACGGCATGCGTGCGGCGCTCGAAGTGCTGGCCGGCGAAGCCTCCACCACGAGCATCGAGAAGTCGATGAGCTTCGTGCCGGCCTTCGACGCCTTTCTCGGCATCGAGCAGGCGCGCGGGGAAGCCAGGAAGTACGGCCTGCTGGACTGATTCCACCGCCCGGCATCCACGGGCTCCAGGTGCGCGTGGCAGGGTGCTGCACATGGATGAGACGCCCGCTCCCGGAAACCGACGCAGCGGCAGACCCCTGGACGAGGGCCTGCGCGGCCGGGTACTGGAGACCGCCATCGACCTCTATGCCGAGCAGGGCTGGAGCGGCTTCAACTTCGAGGCCGTGGCCCGACGCGCAGGCGTGGGACGACCCGCACTCTACCGCCGCTGGGGAGACCGCGAGGCACTGTTGAAGGACACCATTCTGGGCACGAGTCCGGAGGTCCTCGACGCCGACCTCGGTTCCCTCCACGACGAACTGCTGCGGTTGCTGTCCGACTACCTTCAGGTGCTGCGGGGCAGTCGTGGCCGGGCCGGTCTACGTCTCTACCTCGACGCCCCCGCAATCCCCGGCGTTGTCGCCGCTGTGCATGCCCAGTTGATGGGACGCCGATACCTCGCAGTCTCGGCCGCCCTGAGCCGTGCGACGGAGCGCGCGGGCCGGCCTTCGGCACTCCCGGGGCGCCTGGTCTTCAACCTGCTGCTGGGCGGGGCCGTCGTCGGCGAAATCGGCGAGATAGGCGTCGCGGGGGAGGCCGCTCGCGAGCCCACCGACGCGGAAGGGCTCGTCGCCGCGGTGGTCGCTCTGACCGGCCTGGCCGGCCACCCCGCGCCGTGACCGTGCCGGGCTCCGCGTACCCCTGCACCGATCGTCCGCCTCTTACTCAACCCCGTATCCCACCGGCCCGCGCCGGGCCCGGCCGCTGAACGCGACGGGCCGACGAGGGCCCATCCATGAAAGACAACGCCATGCCACTTTCCCAGACCCCTGCGGTTTCTCCCACGACGCTCTTCGAGGGCGCCCGCGTGCTGATCGGCGACGGCGCCACCGTCATCGACGAGGCACACATCCTCGTCCGTGACGGGCTGATCGCCGACATCGGCCCCGCCGCGGCAGTTTCCGTTCCCGCCGACGCGCAGCGGATCGACCTGAGCGGCAAGACCGTCATGCCGACGATCATCAACCCCCATGCCCACGTCGGCTACCTCGTGGGAGCGGACACCGGGAAGGCGAACTACTCGCGTGCCAACGTGCTGGATCACCTGCGGAGGCTGGCCTACTACGGGGTCGGGGTCGTCCAGTCGCTGGGTACCGACCGCGATGACACCGAGATCGCCCTCCGTGACGAACAGCGCGCCGGCGTGCTGGACGAACCGGGCCTTCCCCTGCTGCTGACGGCCGGCAACGGCCTGGCCGCACCGACCCCCGGATCGGACAACGGCGGAGCGTTCTTCGCCCCGGACGTGATCCGCGAGGTCACCACCCCCGACGAGGCACGGGCCGTGGTGCGGGAACTGTCGGTGAAGAATCCCGACGTGATCAAGTTCTGGGTGGACGACCGCTCGGGTTCCAAGGTCAAGCTCGGGCCGAGCGTCTACGCGGCCATCATCGACGAGGCGCACCGGTTGGGGCACTCGGCCATCGCGCACATCTTCGATCTCGAAGACGCCAAGGGTGTCGTGAGGGCAGGCGTCGACGGTGTCGCACACATGGTCCGGGAGCCGGGCCCCGACGCCGAACTGATCGCCCTCCTCAAGGAGCACGACGTATTCACCTTCACCTCGATGGGCATCCAGAGGGGTGTACCGGAGGGCGTCGCCTGGCTCGATGACCCGTCGTTGGCCGAGACCGTCCCCGCGGCGGCCCGTACGGTCATGCGCACCGTGATCGAGTCCGTCCCCGCCGAGATGGTCTCCGCGATGAAGGAGTCCTACGCGGTCCTGGAGGCCGGGCTGCGCACTCTGCTCGACGGCGGCGCGCGGGTCTTGCTGTCGGCCGACACGGGCGTGTTCACCCAGTTCTTCGGCTTCTCCGAGCACCGTGAACTGGAAGCCATGGTGCGGGCCGGGATGCCGGTCCAGCAAGCCATTCAGGCTGCCACACAGGGCCCCGCGCGGATGCTCGGTCTTGACGACCGCGGCACCCTGGAGCGCGGCAAGCGCGCCGACCTGCTGGTTCTGGACGCCGATCCGCTGCAGGACATCACCCGCACCCGTCGCATCGCCGCCGTCTACTTCGCCGGCCGCGCCCTCGACCGTGATGCCTTGCGCGCCGGGTGGGCGGAGGCGACCCACGCCTGATCCCGGCGGGGTCGTCGCCGTGCGGGGGAGTGGCCGGGCAGCCGTCGGCGCCCTGGCCTAGGCGGCGAAGGCCTTCTCCCAGGTGCCGTCAGCGGCCCATTTACGCGGGCGGTGGTGGACGCCCTTCCATGAGCCGAACCTCTCGGGCAGGTCCTTCCGCGGCCGGCCGGCGCGGGTGGTTGAACGCGGCCACGTCGCTCACCTGCCGGTGATCACGCTACCGCCCGCCCCGCCAGGTGGCGGCACCCGGACCAGGCAGACCCGCCGTCTGGCGATGGCCGCCGACGGGGGTGTGCACCAGCATGAAGAGGTGTCCCCAGCCCGTGGTGGACCGTGTCCGCGAGTTGCGCCATCCCCGGCGTCTGGCCCGCTGTGACCGTCGGCGATACCCGCTACATCGACGGCGGCATCCGTTCCTCCACCAACCTCGACCTTGCGGCAGGCCACGCCCGCACTCTCGTCATCGCTCCCATGCCCGACCCGGTGCTCGACGCCGACGCGGCCTCGATCGCCGAGCGCGGCGGCCTCATCGACGTCATCACCCCTGACGAGGCCACTCTTGCCGCCTGCGGCACCACCCGCTGTCCCCCGCCGGCAGGAGCCCCGCGGGCCACGCCGGTTTCGCCCAAGGACGCGAGGCCGCAGAGGTCGTTGCCGCGCTGTGGAACAAGGGGTAGCACGCGGCGCGGCAGCGGTGGCCGCTGGTGGGTGGCGTCAACTCTCTGGTTCTCAGCCGGCCGGGGCCCGCGAAGCCATGAAGGTGTCCGCTCGTAGCCCATCAACATTCCTGGACGGAACGGGTGCTGTGGGAGGGCGTCACTCTTCGGGGGTGCCACCCGTGAGGATCGAGCGGATTCTCCGCGCTGCTTCCGTCGGCTGCCGGAGGGTGGGGGCCGTCTGTCGTCGACTGTGGGACCAGGGAATCGACCAGCCCCACGGCCAGCTCCTCGGTCAGGGCCCCGAACCCTCGTCCACCATCAGCGCGCATTCAGGGCGATCGAACCGTGCAGTCCCGCCCAGAACGTCTGCGCCGCCCGTGACGGGTGCTCCGCCGTGTGCAGCCCCCCTCGCCGGCTGTCCCGGTCCCATGGATCTTGAAAGATCACCTACCGGAATGGGGCGGGGAGTTGCCTCACGGCCGGGAGCGGGCGTCAGACCACGGATACGGCGACGGTGGGGGGCTTGGTCGACGCGATCCTGCGGGCGCGCCCCTTGAAAAGGAGGATGCCCGCCATGGCGACGAGCAGCCAGCAGCCGATGATGAGAAGTCCGCGGCCGACACCCGCACCATTGAAGTAGAGGACGGCGTGGACGGAATCCATGGCCCCTGCACCGAGCCAGAATGTGTTGAGGAAGGACCAGAACGCCGGGAGCATGGGGGCGGCGATGGCTCCGCCGGAGCTGGGGAAGTTGAGGAAGACGGCCACGGTCATGACGAAGAAGATCGCCGCCTGTTTGAAGAGCAGATTGAAGAGGATGGCCACCACTCCGATGGTGAAGGCATAGACGGCACCGATCGCGATCGTCGCGGCGATTCCGGCCGCGGTGCCTGAGTACGCGCCGATCACCCAGCCGCCGATGGCCAGCACGATGCAGGGGGTGAGAGCCGACAGCACGGCGAGAGGGATCAGCTGTTTCGGTACAGACATGGTCGGCGCCACCTGGCTCAGTACCGTGATCGTCAGGTATCCGCCGAGCGTGCAGATGATGAGGAAGTAGAAGGCCGCGGTGCCGGTGGAGTCGCCCTCCGGCAGCGGGACGTGATCGTTGACGGTGACCTTGAGCCCGCTCGCGTCCCCCAGCTGTTGTCCGAGGCGCTGCACCACGGTGGAGGTGGCCTGGCCACCCGCCGAGGCGGTGTGCACGGTCAGGGTCCTGCCGAGCTGGATCGCCCCGATCTGGTCGCGCTCCTCAAGGGCCTTGAGCGGCCCGGCCAGGCTTTCACTCGTCCGGATGTCGAACATGTCACCGGAGGAAGCCTCGATGCTCTTGGCTGTGGCCTCCGTCTGTGCCTGCGGTCCGACCAGGGTGACGACCGCGTTGTGCGGCGTCGGGTGATGGAAGGCGCTGATGTAGCACAGGCTGAACATCAGGACAAAGAAGAGCGGAAACACCATGGCCTGTGCAACGGCCCTCCAAGAAACGGGCGGGTCGGCTTCGGCGAGTCCGGCACCGGAGGTGGCCTCGGTTCCGTTGTCGGGGTCGGATTCGATGTGGCTCATGTCGGAACTCCCGTAAATCGCGTAATCGTTAAGTCAATCGCTTTGAACGGTGATGCAAAATGTCATGGACGGGTCCGGCGATATGGTTTCCACCTTGGATCCGGTTCAATCTAGTGATTGAAGAAAGATGAGAGGTGGGTGGCGTATCAGCCTTGCCCGGACCCGCATCGAGGGCAACTGGAGTTCCCTCGAATGATTACGCCGTTCCACGCAACACCCGTGTCGTCATCCGCGTCGGCGGTATGGGGCCGGCCATCGCCAGACGGCTCGGCGGCGGACGACGCGTACCGCGCTGCCCGCCGACTTCGAGCGGCATCTCGCGACCGCGCCCACAAGACGCAGGGCAGCGGGGGCCTGGAAAACGCAGGAGGTTTCATCCGCCCTACGGTGCAGGGGCGCGGGCCACAGCTGAGCCTGGCCGCGGCCCGGGTGGTCTCGGACGATTCTGCCCGGGCCGCGGAGGATGCCTCGTCAGAGAACGGCGACCGGGTTCGTGGCGCTGGCCGTGACGCCGACGAAGCGCCACGGGAGCATCGTGAACAGGAACTCCCAGCGGTTCTCAGCGGCGCACGTGCCGGCGAGTTCGGTGAGTTCCATGTTGTCGATCAGCCAGAGGCCCATGGCCACGAGTGAGACGACGTGGATCGGCCTGAAGAGGTCGAACGTGTCGAAGCCGGACGGCTGGACGTCCTGGATGCAGTCGCTGCCGAGGACGGCGATGTCCCGCTCGCGCAGGTAGGGGAGACAAGCGGCGTGCAGGCCCGCCTGGGGGCTTCCTATCTCGCGGCTCCTGTCCTGGAGCGCACGCGCGACGTGCCCGGTGTGGAAGATCAACGCGTCGCCGGCGCGGACCGTCACTCCCTGGCGTTCCTCGGCGGCCGTCAGCTCGTCCGGCATGATCGCGTGGCCGGGTTCGAGTGACTGCACGCCGTGCAGCGCGGCGATGTCGAGGAGTACACCGCGCGTGATGATCCCGTCGCTGGCGTGGTGGATCGACAGCTTCTGGGCCCCGCCGATCGAGTCCGTCTCATCGGCGTCGTACCCGTTGTAGTTCTTCCCGTCCCACGTGTAGTGGGCCAGTCCGTCGAGGTGGGTGTGGGAGCCGTGGCCGACGATGCCGACGTATTCGGAGTTGCCGTCGAACCGGACGGTATCGCCCATGTGATGCTTGGCCTCGCCGAGCGCCATATAACGCTGAACGACGCTGAGCCCGCTCTTGAGCGGATCGGCATTGCGGGGATCGATGTCACGGGACAGGGAGACGACGTTCCCGGTCTCCACCAGCGCTGCCGCGCCCTTGCGAATGCTCGGCGTGATGTGGTTCAGCGTTCCGAGCCGGTCGTCGTCGCCCCAGCGCCCCCAGTTCGAGAGCGTGTCGAAGTAGCTGATGACTTCTTCCGCGGTTGGCTTGCCCATCACTTGGCTCCCTTCGTGATCGCGTCGAGCCCATCCTTGGTACTGGTCAGTGATGATTTGAAAACGGTGTAGAGCAGTCCGCGGTCCCCGGTGACGTTGATGATCCGTGATCCACTCGCCACCATTCGCTCCAGTCCACCGGATCCGAAGCCGGCGATGGAGACGTACTCGATCCCGGCGTCCCGTGTCGCTTGCACCACTTTGGATTGCATCTTGTCGATGTCGGGATGGGATACGTCGCCTTCGAGTCCGAGCGCCATCGCCAGGTCGAACGGGCCGAAAACGAGACCGTCCAAGCCGGGAACACTGGCGATCGCCTGCACGTTCTCGACGCCCTCGACATCTTCGATGAGGCCGAACACGAGCGTGTCGCTGTTGGCGCGACGGTATTCGAAGGTCCAGTCATCGGCGAGGTGACCGACCGCACGCGTGGCCGGGCACGCACCACGGGTGCCCTGCGGTTCGAACTTCGAGGCCGCCACGATCGCCGCGGCATCCTCGGCGGTCCGCAGGTGGGGTGCCATGATGCCGGTGGCCCCGGCATCGAGAACACGCTGGATGAAGGACGGGTTGTGGTCCGGTACCCGGACGATCGAGTCGATACCCGATGCGTCGGCTGCTCGCACCAGCGTGTTGATGTCGCCGAGATCCATCGTCCCGTGTTCGGCATCGATCCACGCGAAGTCATGGCCGGTGTATCCCGCGATCTCGACCACTTCGGCGGAGGGCATCTGGACAGTGACGCCGAACGCCCGCTCTCCCGCTTCGAGCTTGTTCCTGATGCGCCGATGACAAGTTCGCATTCACTTTCTCCTTTGAATGTGCATTACGAAAATCGCGGGGGCCCATGGACGGATCATCCTGACGGTCCGACGGTATTTCGCTGTCGCCGGTGGAATGGGCGGGCTGATCCCCTGCGCAGTTGAGGACTTGCTCTGCGGCCGTACGCGGGGTCTGATGCACCAGCCGATTCGTCGCCGAGGCATTCCCAGGGCACCCTCGGCAGGCCTGCCAAGGGACGACGGTGACAACTCCCGGCTGTTTCCCGTCTCGTGGAGGCCGCGTCCACGATGGCGACCCGCCCAGGTCACAGCGCCGGGGGCTTCGGGTTCCCGCCCGTGAGAGTCTCCACAAGGAGAGTGCCGTCCAGCCGGGCGGTCCCGTTCTCGTCAGGATTCGGGTGGAGCTCCGCGCCTACGGCTTCGCCGTGGTCGCACGCGGCCATGAGCTGGTCATGGCGGTACACGATCGCCGCCCGGAATTCCGGATGGGTGATCACATAGAGCTCGTTGTTGTGCACGGCGTCGACGGTGCGCAGGCCGACCTCGTACGGATCCATGCCGTCGGGCGACGCCGACTGGCCGCCGGCGCTGCTCGGTACCGCATCGGCGTCCGCCACGCCGCGAGCGCGCAGGGAAGTCCGCCACAGCCGGGACCGGACCCCTCCGGGGCACACGACGCTGACGCCGACCAGGCCATCGACGGCCAGCTCGGCCCGCAACGACTCGGACAGCCCGACGAGGGCGAATTTGGTCGCCGTGTAGGCCGTCAGATCCGGGATACCGCCGAACAGTCCGCCCATGGATGCCGTGTTGACGATATGGCCACCCCCGGCGGCCACCATCGGCTCCAGGAAACAACGGATGCCGTTGAACGCGCCGTTGACATTGGTGTCGACGACCTTGGTCCACAGCTCCGGCGTGATCTGCCCGAACTTCAGACCAAGAGTGCTGACGCCGGCGTTGTTGCACAGCAACTGCACCGGGCCCAGTGCCGCTTGGACCTTCTCGGCCGCCGCGGCCCAGCCCGCCGGGTCGGTCACGTCCAGCGGCACAGCGAGAACCGTTGCTCCGGAAGCCTCAAGGTCCGAAGCGGCCTGCTCCAGAGCCTCCGCGTCCACGTCAGCCATAGCGATCTTCATCCCGGCCTCGGCGAACGCACGAGCCATTCCGAGCCCGATCCCGCCGGCAGAACCGGTGATGAAGGCCACTTTTCCCTGTAGGTCGCCGATCATCGCTCATCACCTTTCAGTCAGGCGGAGGGCCACCTCCGCTTGTGTCTGACCGTAACACTGAAACGGAGAGACGTCTCCGGATGTGCTGGTGAGGGGCTGGCGTGACCATCCACCCGCCGAAGCGTTGGCGAGTTGGTGACCTGTTTGAGCTGTGTATGCGGTGGTGCCCTCCCGCACGCTCGTGGCGGGTTGGAGCGCCGCCGGGGGCTTCGATCGCCGTCGCTTCCGGGCCGCATGGCAGCGACTCGACACGCTCGTTCGCGTACAACTGGACGCGTGACTCGACGCGTACGGACGCACGGTGCCGGCCGTGTCAGGCGGTCATAGCCGCTGCGGCAGCGGCAGCCTCGCGGCCTCTTCCATCTCTGCGGTGGTCAAAGGAGGCTCTTGCAGCGGCGTCGTGGTATCGCGCTGCGGCCGCAGTCCGTCGAACAGAATGGTCAGGTAGCGACGCCAGAGCTCGGGTCGTACGCTTCGGGAGTACTCGACGACGGCGTTGAGCATGAACTCGATGCACGGCCAGTCCGTGGCCTCGACGTCGTCCCGAAGTTTCCCGTCCGCGAGTGCCCGCTCGAACAGGGCGCGCACGACGGGGCCGAGTCGATTCCGGGCGTAGGCGACACCGTCCCCACCGTAAGCGGCGGACATGAGCACCTGCCGCAGGCCTCGGTCGTTCATCAGGGTCTCGCCCAGCCGTTCGAAGAACGAGAAGAGCCCCGTCCACGAGTCCTGCTCGGTGAGACACCGTTCGGCGAGGGGTACGAGCGCTTCCATGCGTTCGCAGAAAAGTGCCTCGATAAGGGCTTCCTTCTTGGGGAAGCGCCGGTAGACCGTGCCCACTCCGACGCCTGCGTGGCGAGCGATGTCGTCAAGGCCTGCTTCGAGACCGCGCTCGGTGAATACCTCGACTGCTGCTTGCAGGATGATCCGGCGGTTTCGCTCGGCGTCCGGCCGCAGTGGACGTGCGGGCCGCGCGGGGCTCGCCGAAGTGTCGCCTGAGGTCGGGGGCATGCTGCGTATTTTACGCCACGCAAGCGGTAGGGCTTCTCCGCTTGTGTGCTGCCGCCGCCGGTCCGGGGCGCGGTCACCGCTGAGCGTTGTGACGAACACTCAGCGAAAACCTTAGTTTCGAAAACTTGCTTTTCGCTTTGCGGGGTGGCTACAGTTCTGTCGTCAGCCAGAACCGATCAGGAGCAGTCATGACCGAGGCACCGACCGCATCGCGCCGCCGTAAACTCACTCCGGAGCGAGAGCGTGAGCTGCTGCAGGTGACGGCCGAGCTGGTCGGCGAGGTCGGCTACGACCGCGTGACCATGGCCTCGGTCGCGCAGCGGGCGAAATGCAGCACGGCCACTCTCTATCGGCAGTGGGAGAGCAAGCCGCGGCTGGTGATGTCGGCGTGGAAGGCCCTCACCGATGAGGGCAAGCGTGACCTGTCGCAGATCGACACGGGCAGTCTGCGCGGTGACTTGATGGGCGCGGCTCAGTATCTGGTGGTCGACGACCCGGTCAGGGACACCTTCACATCGGTTCCGGCCGCCATCGTCCAGGACAGGAGCCTCATGGAGGTCGTCCGTGAGATCTTGATCCATCCGATCCTGCGTGACCTGTCCCAACTGCTCGACCGTGCGGTGGACAGAGGGGAGATCGCGGCCGGGAACCCGGTCATCGGTCTGGCGGACCAGGTACTGCTCGGTCCGTGGCTTGCACAGACCATCCTCCATGGGACCCCGGCCACACAGGAACTGATGGAAAGCGTCGTCGACTTGGTTCTCCTGCCGGCCCTCGTGGCACAGCCGGCCACCGCGTGACCTGAGGCCGGCCCCGAATTCCGCTCCTGCCGTGCCGCCCCTGTGTGTGCCGGCGATCACTCACACCCTGACAACGGCCTGAGCGCCGCTCGTCTACTTCCGCATGCCCTTAAGGGTCCCGCACTTGCGTCACCGCCGGGCTCAGGGCACCGCACGCCACAAACACCTTCGATCCGGAGCACCTCCCTCATGGCAACCTTTCTGCACAAGATCGGCGGGGTCGCGTTCAAGCGGCGCTGGCTGGTCGTTCTTCTCTGGGCGCTCGTCCTGGGCGCCGTGGGCGTCGGCGCCGCCAACAGCTCGGGCCCCACCAGCTCAAGCATCACTCTGCCCGGCACAGAGGCCCAGAGGGCTTTCGACCTTCTGGGGGAGAAGTTCCCGGCTGCCAACGCCGACGGAGCCACCGCCCGCGTCGTACTGCGTGCCCCCGACGGCGAGAAGATCAGCGACCCGGAGAACAAGGCCGCCCTCGAAGCGGCCCTGGCCGACGTGAAGGGCTCCTCCTCCCAGGTCGGAAAGGTCAGCGACCCCTTCGCCTCCAAGGCACTGAGCGCGGACGACACCACCGCCTATGCCCAGGTCACCTACACCGCCAAGGACGCCGACCTCACCGACGGCGACCACGCCGGCCTGGACAAGGCCCTGGAATCGGGCCGTGACCAAGGGCTGACGGTGGAAGCGTCCGGCAACGCGCTCGCCGCCCCCGAAGAGAGCCACACCGCTGAGGCCATCGGCTTCGCCCTGGCCGCCGTCATTCTCCTCATCACCTTCGGCTCCCTGATCGCTGCCGGCCTTCCTCTGCTCACCGCGCTGGTCGGAGTCGGTGTGAGCATGTTCGCCATCACCGCGCTCAGCGGCCCGCTCGACCTCAACAGCAACGCCTCTGCCCTAGCCACGATGCTGGGCATCGCCGTCGGCATCGACTACGCCCTGTTCATCGTCTCCCGCTACCGCTCCGAACGTGCGGACGGCTACGACGCCCGCGAGGCCGCCGCCCGCGCCAACGGCACCGCCGGATCCGCCGTGGTCTTCGCCGGATTGACCGTCGTCATCGCCCTGGCCGGCCTCGCCGTGGTCAACCTGCCCATCCTGACCGCGATGGGCCTCGCCGCCTCGGGCGCTGTCGTCATCGCCGTCCTCGTCGCCATCACCCTGATCCCCGCGCTTCTTGGCTTCGCCGGTGAACGCGTCCGTGGCAAGGCGCGCGAGAAGACCGCCCCCGACACCGAGAAGCGCAAGCCGGGACTGGGACAACGCTGGATCTCGTACGTCGTGCGCAAGCCGACAAGGATGCTGCTGCTTGCCGTGGTCGCCCTCGGCGTGGTCGCACTGCCCGCCACCCAGCTCGAACTCGGGCTGCCGGACGACGGCTCCAAGACCAGCTCGTCCACTCAGCGCAAGGCCTACGACATGTTGTCGCAGTCCTTCGGACCCGGCTTCAACGGCCCCCTCACTGTGACCGTCGACGACAAGGACCCGGGCGTCGCCCGCCGCAGCGCCGAGGGTGCGAGCAAGTCCCTGGCAGCCCTGCCGGACGTTGCCGCCGTTACCCCGGCCGTCTTCAACGAGGCCGGAGACACGGCCATCATCACCGTCACCCCCAAGAGCGCACCGGGCAGCGACGAGACCAAGAATCTCGTCGCCGACATTCGCGAGGTGGCCGATGACCTGCACTCGGACACCGGGGCCCGTTCCCTGGTGACAGGCACCACAGCCCTCAACATCGACATCTCCGACAAGTTCAGCGCGGCGATCGTGCCCTACCTGGCCCTCGTCGTCGGCCTGGCCATCCTCGTCCTGATCCTGGTCTTCCGCTCCATTCTGGTCCCCATCAAGGCGGCCCTCGGCTTCCTGCTCTCCGTGCTTGCCTCCCTGGGCGCACTCGTCGCGGTCTTCCAATGGGGCTGGCTGAAGGATCTGATCGGCCTGGAACAGACCGGCCCCATCATGAGCCTGATGCCCGTCATCCTGGTCGGCATCGTCTTCGGCCTGGCCATGGACTACCAGGTGTTCCTGGTGACCCGCATGCGCGAGGCATACATCCACGGCGACGACGCCCGCACCGCGATCGAGACGGGCTTCAAGCACAGCGCGACGGTCGTCACCGCCGCGGCCCTCATCATGATCAGCGTGTTCGCCGGCTTCGTCGGCTCCCACGACGCCATGATCAAGTCACTGGGGTTCGGTCTCGCGATCGCCGTCGCCTTCGACGCGTTCATCGTCCGCATGACGCTCGTGCCCGCCGCCCTCGCACTGCTCGGCAAGCGCGCATGGTCCCTGCCTGCCTGGATCGACCGCATCCTGCCCAATGTGGACATCGAAGGCGAAAAGCTCGCCCGGCACACTCCGGCCGCCGCGACCACGGACCGTGAACTCAGCTTCGCCGGCTCCGCGGACGACAGCCGCTGACAGCCAACTCATCCCACAGGCCCGCGGCCGCCACGGCGCCGCGGGCCTGACACCTGCCCGAAGGACGCCGATGTATCGGGTACTCCTCGCAGTCGGCCCCGCCCTCGTCCGTGACGCCTACGCCCACGTGATCGCCGCATCCCCCGCCTTCAGCCTCCGGGCCCAGACGGAGACCCTGGCCGAGGCCCTGACCGTCCTGTCCACCACGACCTGCGACATCCTGCTGATCGAGACCCGCGAACTCGGCGGGGCCACACCGGCCGCGGCACTGCGCCAGGCATCCGGCCAAGTCCGGATCGTCGTTCTCGGAAACATCCCTCCGGCCGAACTCGTGCTCCTCGCAGGGGCAGGAGTGACCGGCGTGCTCGGCCTCTACCTCGAAGCCGACGAATTCCTCACCGCGCTCGACGTCGTCTGCCGCGGCGGAATGGTCATCTCTCCCGCGCCCTCCCCGCCCCCGGCGCCCGCCCCCTCCGTGGCACTTGCGCCGCTCTCGCGGCGTGAACGCGAGATTCTCGCTCTCGTCGCCACCCAGCCGGACAACACCGCCATCGCCCACGCACTCGGCCTGAGCCCTTTCACTGTCAAGACGCACGTCCACCGGATCATGCACAAACTCGGAATCTCCAGCAGAGCCCACCTTGTGACCCTCGCCTACGAAAGCCGACTGATCGTCCCAGGAAACCGGCCCATCCCCGACGCGGCAGTGACGAGCGCGAACCACGCCCCTCTAGCGATCCGGCTCCCCCCACCTGAACCGAACGAAGAGCCCTAGCCTCGTTCGTTCACGAGTTCTCGCCGTGTTCTGACGGGAACTCTGTTGTTGCAAGGTGTTGAATCCTGAGGTCGGAACAGGCCGATTCTGCCGTCCTGACCTCATGTCTGGCGCGACGTCGGTGGGGTGTGCAGGCCGGCAAGCAGGATGTCGAGGAGAGCGGCCGCTCGCTGTCCGGCGGCTGCGGCGTTTCCCGTCAGGAGCTGGTACAGCAGAGCGCCGATCAAGGCGTCTGCGACGGCTTCCAGATCGGTGTCGGCCCGGAGGTCTCCCGCGTCCACCGCGGAACGCAGCCGTTCGGTGAGCGCCTGGTGCTGAGGGCCGGCGAGTTGCCGGTACAGCACCTCGGCATCGTCCGGGTTCTCAGCCGCCGCGGCGGTCAGCGCCAGAAGCAGTGGGACATTGCGCGGGTCCGCGGTAACCCGGGCGTACTCGCGGTGCCAGATCCTCAGGTCGTTCTCGATATCACCGGTGTCCGGCGGCTCCGCAGAGTGCCCCGGAGCGGTAGTCAGGATGTTGTGACGGAGTGCGTCGGCGACAAGAGCGCCCTTGGAGGGCCAGCGCCGATACACGGTCGGCTTGCCCACTCCGGTGCGCGCGGCGACGCCTTCCATCGACAGCCGGGCATAGCCCTTCTCGATGACCAGATCCCGGGTGGCTTCGAGGATGGCCCGGTCCGCGGTCGTGTCGCGTGGTCGGCCCGGCCGACGTACCTCTCCCATTTCTTCATCCTAAGCCCTGGTGTACGCTTCAGTTACGAAACGGGTCGTAACGTATATGGAGGGTCTTCTCATGAGCGCCAACGTCGTGGTCGTCATCGGTGTCGGTGGAATGGGGCAGAGCATTGCCCGGCGGCAGGGAGCGGGCAGGAAGGTGTTGCTCGCCGACTTCAACGAAGAGCTGCTGAGCGCCGCCGCCGAAACGCTGCGGGGCGAAGGTCATGACGTGGTCACGCGCCCCGTCGATGTTTCCTCCCGTGCGTCGGTGACCGCCCTCGCCGACGAGGCGGCGGCTCTCGGCAGTGTCGTCGAAGTCGCGCACACGGCGGGCCTCTCCCCGGTCCAGGCGCCTGTTGCCGCGATCCTGGAAGTGGACCTGGTGGGCGTGGCCCTGGTCCTGGAGGAGTTCGGCCGGGTCGTCGCTCCGGGAGGGGCGGGAGTGGTCATCGCCAGCATGGGCGGCTACATGATCGCGCCTCTCGACGCCGCGCAGGAACAGGCCCTGGCCCACGCCCCTGCCGACGAGTTGCTCAAGCTGCCCTTCGTCGCCCCGGAGACCAGTGCCGGTGCCTACAGTCTGGCCAAGCGCGCCAATCAGCTCCGCGTCCAAGGGGCCAGCGTGCAATGGGGAGTGCGCGGCGCCCGGATCAACTCCATCAGCCCCGGCGTCATCTCCACCCCCATGGGTCGTGAGGAACTCGAGAGCGGCAACGGCGCCCAGATGCGCGCCATGATCGACGCGTCAGCCGCCAAGCGGCTGGGCACGCCGGGTGACATTGCCGAGGCGGCCGCGTTCCTCCTCGGCCCGACCGCCACGTTCATCAGCGGCACCGACCTCCTCGTCGACGGCGGCGTTGTCGCCGCCATCAGGGCGAGCCGGCCGAGCGTGCGCGGCTGACCTACTGAGATTGGCCGCGTGGTGTCGTAGGGGGTGACGGCTGGCCGGTGGCTGCGGTATCACCCGAGTCATGCGGATCCACAAGGGGGCGGGCTGACCGCCGAACGGCAGTAGTTCCGCGAGGAGTTACGGCTCCAGGCTCCCGAGCGGTTCACCCAGGGTGAGGGCGGTACCGCGATCGCCAGAGATCTGCGGGCCGGTGTCCGTTCGGTCCAGCGACGGCGGCACGCGGGGGCCGAGGGCGGCCCACGATCCCTGCGGTCGCAGGGGCCGGCGTCCCTGCCGAGGCTCAGCGATCGGCAGTTCGCTCAGCTGGAGGCGGAGCTGGCCAAGGGGCCGGCCGCGCATGGCTGGGAGGACCAGCGGGTGTGGCCCCGCGCGGAAGGCTAGCGGCGGCCCGTGGAGCGTGGCTGGTCTTCGCGGACGAAGCCGGCTTCTCCATGACGCCGCCGCACGCCAGGACCTGGTCACCACGCGGCCGCACCCCGGTGGTCCGGGTCCGCGGCCGTCCCCGCCGCCGACTCTCCATTGCCGCGCTGACCTGCTACGAACCCGGCCACCGATCGAAGCTGATCTACCGCCGCGACGGGACGACGGCAACCGTGACGGGCGCAAAAGTTTCTCCTGGCGCGACTACCGGGACCTGCTGATCGCCGCCCACCAACAACTCGATGGCCCCATCGTCCTCATCTGGGACAAGCTCAACGTCCGCAAAGCCGCAGGTCTGCGGGAGTTCGCCGAATCCCGCGACTGGCTGACCATCCACTACCTGCCGCCCTACGCCCCCGACCTCAACCCCGGCGCTGGAACGTCGCCTGTGTCGAGGCGGTTTCCCCTGCCACGGTGACGCTGCACGTGCACGAGCTCCGTCAAGCTCAGGTGTACCGTCCGGCGGACCTCATGGGCACGGTCTTCTCTGCCGAAGATGTTTCCCGGAAGCGAGGAGGGCCTCACAGCCTTCTTTGACCAGGTCCTTCTGCACACAGATCCGCGCGGCATTCGCCAATGCCCCGGCGTGAGGGCCGCGGCCCAGGCGGCCAAGCGCCGCCTGGGCAGGCACGCAGGAGGGGACAGGGCTGAGCCGGCTTGCCGGGCTCTACCTCGGGGCGTTCCTCAGTACCTACCTTCGCCTTCAACGCTTGGTGACCACGATCTGGCGATTTGTTGCCGAAGCCGGTGGGTGAAGCGACGTAGGAGGTCCAATCCCGGTGGGCTCGGGCCGTGGTCACCATCCCTTCGAGAGTCTCCCGGGCCTGCAGGAGATCGTTGATCTGCGCTGTGATCCGCTCGCGTTCGCGGGCCGTCCGCTCCAGCAGAGCCGTGAAAGGGGGGCGACTGAAGACCACGTTGGCTCCATCACGGCACAGACGTTGGACAATCGCCCGACCGATGCCGCGGGAACCACCCGTGACGACGGCTGCCATACCTTCCAGCACTGCCCCTCCCAACGACGTGCATAGAGACTATCTAGGGAGTCTGAATCACGCCGTGCGCCTGGACCTGGCCGAGCCAGGTGGAGCAGAGCAGCTCATGGAGACCGCTGAGACGCATCTTGGCGGCCTGGACATCTTGGTGAACAACGCCGCGATGTCTCATGCTCCAGTCCCGCTCGCGGAGACCAGCACCGCGGTGTTCGACAACGTGATGGCGGTGAACGCCCGATCGGTCTTCATGACCATGCGTCACGCGGCCCAACGGATGCGCGACGGCGGCCGGATCGTCAACATCTCCACGATGAACACGGTGCGGCCTGCTCCAGGCATCGGCCCCTACGCCGCCAGCAAGGGCGCCGTCGAGCAGCTGACCGCGATTGCAGCGCGGGAACTCGGGGCACGCCGCATCACGGTCAACACTGTCTCTCCCGGAGCCACGGACACCGAGATGTTGCATGCAGCCAATCCCCCGCAAGCCCTCCAGGCCGTCGCCGGCATGACACCCCTCGGCCGACTCGGACAGCCCGCCGATGTCGCCGACGTCGTCGCCCTTCTTGTCGGCCAGGACGGCCGGTGGATCACCGGTCAAAATCTGCGGGCAACCGGCGGCCTGGCCTGATCGGGAAGGTCTGCTACCTGGCGACCGTCATCGACCTCGCCTCGCGCCGTCTGGCCAACTGGGCGATCGCCGACCACGTGCGCACGGACCTCGTCACACCGACGCCCTGGCCGCGGCGATCCGCACCCGCGGCAGCCTCGCCAGATCGATCATGCACACCGACCACGGGGCCCAGTGCACCAGCAGGGCAGTCGCCGAAGCATGCCATTCAGCAGGAGTCCGGCGAAGCATGAGCGCAATCGCGGGTCCAGCGCGGACAGCGCACTCACCGAGTACTTCAAAGCGAGACACTCCAGGGCCGGAAAGGGTCGCCCGACGAGCGCCAGCCCCGACGCCTTCCGATGACTCCATCGCTACAACACCCGACGCAGACATTCCCGCCGCGGACCACGATCGCCGATCGACTTCGAGAAGGCCGGCCCGAACCGGCTGTGGGTCACCGACACCGCCGAACACGCCACGGCTGACGGAAAGTCGTATCTGTGCGCGGTCAAGGACGCCTTCAGCAGGAGGATCGATCGTGGGTTACTCCATCGACGCCCGGATGATGTCCCGCCTCGCCGTTGCAGCTCTCGACAATGCGGTTGCCCCGACGCCGAAGACAAGCCTCATCCGGCCGGCTGACCCCCGTCGAGTACGAAACCGTCATGACCACACCGGCCCTCCAAGCCGCGTGACTGACCCTGACACCCAACCCTGCATCAGACCCCTCTCCCACAGATATGACCCGTTGAACGGGCCTCAGGGTTCAGGCTTGGCGAAGCGGTGCGAGCGCGTTGGTCCAGGCGATCACTTCGGTGAGCATCTGCTGGAGCGCATTGTCGTGGCGTGCGGCAGGCTCGAACGTCGTGAATTTCTCGAAGTCGGTCGCGAGTGACAGGTTGACCTGGGTACGCACGGTTGCCAGTTGCAGCGCTCCGGCGATGAGTCGCAGGTGTTCGACGGCGCGGGCGCCACTGACGTTGCTGCCGTACGCGACGAAGCCGGCGGCTTTGTTGTTCCACTCCCTGTAGAGGAAATCTATGGCGTTTTTGAGCGCCGATGGGATCGACCGGTTGTACTCGGGGGTGACGAATACGTACCCGTCGAGCTCAGCGACCCGGGCGCTCCAGGCGCGGGTGTGGGCGTGCTCGTATTCGCCCATCAGCGGGGATCGTGGCTCGTCGAACAGGGGCAGGTCGTAGTCGGCGAGGTCGACGAGTTCGAAGTCGGCGTCCTCGCGTGCCCTGGCCGTCTTCTCGATCCACTGCGCGACCTGAGGTCCAACGCGGCCGGGGCGGGTGCTGCCAAGGATGATCCCAATTCTGGTCATGTGCATCTCCATGTCGTGGTGAGGGGGAAGGGGCGCGTGAGCACGCCAAAACTTACTATCAGTATGAACTGAGGGTGCCAGGGCTGGCCCCGGCACCTCCTTACGCACTTCGAAGTCAGTTACGCACCTTCAGGGAGGAACCTCGCTGGCGTTGGCCTGTGCGCCGCATGTCATGTGAGCGAGGTTGTCTTCCTCGGCGTGTGGGGTGATTCGAGAGCCGCTACAAGGCCGTTCAACCGCAGACGTGTCCCGCCGCGAACATGCAGTAGGTCGTCGCTTCCGTCGCCTGTCGGTGCGACGAACGCGACTTGCTCCGTCCAGGCGAGCTCGGCCCCACCCGGCTCGGCGTGCAGCTCGACGGTCGCGAGGGAGGTCCAGCGCAGCACTCCGTCGACGTGAGACTCGTAGACGTACACGATTCGGACATCTGGGGTGATGTCGATATACCGTGACCAGAACTTGAGCTGTTGCGGGGGCGTATCGAGGGTTGTGAAAGTGCTGTACGCGGTCTCACCACCGCCCACGCGGAAGTCGTGTTCGTACGTTGCTCCGCTGCCGGGGAGCTTGAACCACCGCCGCCGGAGGTCGGAGTCGGCGAACGCACGGAACACCTCGGCGGGGGACGCGGAGAGGCGCAGTGTCACCGTGAACGTATCGTGCCGGACACCGCTGGGGACCGACTCGGACGGTGTGCCATGGGTCTGCTCTACTGCGCTGTCTTGGTTTTCGGTCATGACTGTGCGCTCCTGTCTGCGAGTTACGATCAGTAGGAAACGGCATGATCCCGCGGATTAGTCCGGCGCGGAGTCACGCACTTTGACGTCACTTGCGTACGCGGGAGGAAGAATCGTATGGCCGCACCCCTCCGTTCTGATCTCGTTGCCAGGGGAGTCGCCCCGGAATGCATCGAGACCATCGAACTCGTGCGGGACGTGCTTGCCCGAGTGGGAGACAAATGGACCGTCCTGGTGATCACCGCGCTCGTGTCCGGGCCGCTACGCTTCACCACCCTGTACGAACAAGTGGCAGGCATCTCACAGAGGATGCTCAGCCAGACCTTGCGGCTCCTGACCAATGACGGGCTGGTGACGAGGACGGCGTACGCGGAAGTCCCACCCCGCGTCGAGTACGCCCTCACACCGCTGGGCCGGTCGCTCAGCGACGCCGTGGACGGCATCGTCCACTGGGTCCGGGAGCACCAAGGGGAGGTCATCCAGAACCGAACCGAGTTCGAAGCAGAAGGCCGGCGAGCCGGACGGCTGCGCTGATTTTCGGCCCAGCATGAGCCCTGCCGACATCCACGCCCTCTCAGAAACCGAGCATGCCCGGCGCACAGGCGTCACTTGCTGCAGTCACCCGCCCCAGCCATGCGGCAGCACAGAACCGCGTCGCGAACTCCTAAGCTTGTCCTACGGTTCTAGCGCGGGCGTTCGAACGACTCGTGGTGCTGGAGGCAGTAGTAGAGCTGGCCGAGCATGCGGTTGCAGAGGTTGCGTTGTGCTGCCGCGTGCCAGTCGCCGTGGTCATCGCGTCGGCGCCGGTAGTGGGCCTTGGCGCCGGCCGAGGCCGTGATGGAGACGAAGGCCCAGAGGTAGTCGGCGGCGTTGAGCCGGTCGTTCTTGACCCATCGCCGGGTGATGCTCGACTTCTTGCCGGAGGCCCTGGTGATGGGCGAGGCGCCCACGTAACGCTTTCAGGCCGCGGGCGTCGGCGAAGCGGGTCTTGTCGTCTCCGATCTCGGCAAGCACCCGGGTGCCGAGCTGGACGCCGAGGGCGGGGAAGCTGAGGATGATCTCAGCGCCCGGGTGCTGAGGGAAAGCCTCTTCGACCGCCTCGGCGAGGTCGTCGGCGGTGGGCGTCGAGAAGCAACGTGCTTTTGACCTCAAGGTCAAAAATGGTGCTACGGTAGCGCCATGGGCAGGCCGAAGCAGTTCGATCCGGATGTGGCGGTGGAGCGCGCGATGGGCGTGTTCTGGCGCAAGGGGTACGCGGCGACGACGCCGCAGGACCTCGTGGACGAGGTCGGCATCGGTAAGGGCAGCCTGTACAACACCTTCGGCAGCAAGCATGCCTTGTTCGAGCGGGCGCTCATGCGCTATCGCGACTCGCAGGCCGCGTGGCTGGAGTCGCTTCTCGATCATCCCGGTTCGGCGAAGGATCGACTGAGGGGTGCGCTGGAGGCGTTGGTCGAGCTCGACTTGGGTGACCCGGATCGGCGCGGCTGCATGGCGGTCAACACTGCCGCCGAGTTGGCTACCTCGGACGCCGGGGCGGCTGAGACGGTGCGCAAGATGTTCGCGCGTACGGAGAGTGCGTTCCGGGCGACCGTTGAGGAAGGTCAGCGGGCCGGCGAGATCGCTGGTGGCCGCGACGCGGCGGCGATGGCCGCCTGGCTGCTCGCGACGGTGATCGGCATGCGGGTGTTGGCTAAGACCGCCGAGGACGCGACGCAGTTGAGGCGGGTCGTGGACGCGGCGATGGCGTCGCTGTAGTCCGGCACCGCCGGTCAGCGGCTCTCTCTTTTTGGCCTAATTTTGTACCTGTAATTCAAATATATTCAAGGAGTCCGACATGGAGCTCGATCTCGCCGGGAAGACCGCGGTCGTCACCGGGGCCAGCCGAGGCGTGGGCCTCGCGATCACACGGCAGCTCGTCGCCGAGGGGGTCCGCGTGGTGGGTGCGGCCCGTACGATCACGGCCGAGCTGAAGAAGGCCGGCACGCACCCGGTCGCGGTCGACCTGAGCACGTCGGGAGGTGCCGAGGAGTTGGGGGCACAGGCGCTCGCGAAACTCGGTGGGGTGGACATCCTGGTCAACAACCTGGGCGGCGGCGACACGTTCACCCTCAACGGGTTCCTCGCGACCGACGACGCCCTGTGGGCGCAGAGCTTCGAGGTCAACCTGTTCGGCACGGTCCGGGTTACCCGTCGACTGCTGCCGAGCCTCTTGGTGCGCCGCGGTTCGGTGGTGAACATCTCGTCGATGAGCGCACGCCTGCCGGGCACGGGCCCCATCGAGTACGGCGTCGCGAAGGCCGGTCTCAACGCGTTCGGCAAGGCGCTGTCCGAGGAGTTCGGGCCCCAGGGTGTACGTGTGAACACTGTCTCTCCCGGTCCGACGCGTACCGGTATGTGGGAGGACGCCGACGGCTTCGGTGCCCGCCTCGCAGAGGCGAACGGTATCGGGCACCGCGACTTCGTGGCCGGGGTGCCCGCGGCGATGGGCATGACCACTGGCCGTATGGTCGAGGCCGATGAGGTCGCGGCCGTCGTCGCGTTTCTCGCCTCGGGCCGCGCGGCAAGCGTCACCGGCGCCGATTACGTCGTCGAGGGCGGCGGCATCAAGACGGTGTGAGACGACTGCTGCGCTGGGACGGTGAGGAGACGTCCGCCCCAGCGGATGCCCTTCTCGCTGCGGACGCGGGCGCGTTCGCGTCGTTGTGCGGCAAGGACGTCGGGGTGCCGGGCATTCTGGTTGCGCCAGCGCAGATACCGGTGCAACTCCCGTGTCTGCACGGTGTGGTTGGGGTGGTGGGAGTTAGCGAGGGTGAACTGCCGTAGTGGCCCGAAGCGCTCCTCGGTCGGGTTCGCCCAGGACACGTTCGTCGGTGTGAAGCACAGCTCGACCTTGTTCCGGACCGCCCAGCGTGGAACGCGCACGATCTTGTGGGCGGACAGGTTGCCCAGGATCACGTAGATCGGGGCGCCGTCGGGACTCGCTGCCCGGATGTTCTTGAGCGCGGCCCAGGTCGGAGCGATGCCCTTACGGCGCCGGTTGATGCCCGAGAGCGGCGCCGGCGGCGTGTTTCGGCCGGCTTCCGACGATCACGTCGCACCGGGACGGGCAGTGGTGCCGGCATGCTGGTGCCGGCGCACCATGGAGTTGGCGATCGCGATCCTCCGTCCCCAGCTGGACCGGATCTTCGCGCGGGGAGCGAGGGGAGTGACGGAGGCTGATGGCGCATCGCGGTGCTCAGCGCTCGGCCGCGGCCTGCTTCAGCGCCCTGTGCGTGGGCGAGTCTTCTTCCGCGGTGAGCACGACGAGCTCGAGGGGCTGGGCGCCAGGGACGACGTAGGCGGTGTAGCCAAGGTCGAGCCGGCCCGCTTGCGGGTGGCGGAAGCCATGGACCCCGGTGGTCGGTCCACGTACCTCGTGTTCTTCCCAGATCGCGGCGAAGTCGCCACTACACGCGGTCAGTTCGGCGACGATCCGATGGCCGCGTCGGCTGTGAGGATCGGCGGCCAGCGCGTGGCGCAAGCGATGCACGTTGCTGCGGGCCACTTTCTCCCAGTCAGCGAGGAGGCGCGGGGCGCGGGGGTCGCAGAAGGTGAACCAGGCGAAGTTCCGGTGCTGGACCGGTAGCTCGGCGTAATCGAAAAGCAGCCACGTTTCCGGATCGTTCCAGGCCAAGATGTCGCGCATGGGGGTCACGACGTGCGCGGGCCAGAGAGTCAGCGAGTCGAGCAATCGCAGGGTGCCGTCCGGAACCCGCGGGGTTTGGGCGGTGGCCGGGCCCGTCTGCTGCGCCGGGGCGCCGGTGAGATGGTGCAGGTGGTGGCGGGCGTCGATGTCGAGTTGCAAGGCGGTGGCGATAGCATCCAGGACTCCGGGCGACGGGTGACGCTGGCGGCCTTGTTCGAGACGGGTGTAGTACTCGGGACTGATGCCGGCCAGCGCGGCGACCTCAGCACGGCGTAGTCCCTTCAGCCGTCGTGTGTCACTGCGGGGAAGTCCGGCTGCTTCGGGGGTCAGGCGCGCTCGGCGTGAGCGCAGATAGTGAGCCAGGTCTGGCAGGGGTGCGGGCGATGCCATGCGTCGATTATCGGTACGCCATCTGTCTTCTTCACGTGCTGGGGGTGGTCCTGCGAGGGCTACCCCCGGCGGGGCTTGCCCGCAGCGGTGTCTCGTGGCGCGTGAGTGGTGCGACAAAGACTGGCCGCAGACAGTGACCGCGACGCGATCGGCACCACCAACGAGGATGGGCTCGACCTGCGTTGCGACCTCCGCACGCTCTCTTGGAGCCCTTTCATGTCCACACCTTCTGACGAAGGGCTTTCGTCGGCCCTGTCCTGCTCGCCTGCGCCCGCTGCTCCGGTACGAGCGACGCGGCCGGGCCGGGGCGTGCCCGTAGGGCCACGGCTGAGCCGGTACACGCCGCTGGCTGTGCTGAGCGCGGCTGCCGGACTGGATGCCGGTGGTGTCGCCGTACTCAACAGCGCTCTGCCCTCTGTGGGCGCGCGGTTCGCCACATCGGCACAGAACCTGTCCTGGGCCGTGACCGGGTACGCGCTCGCCTTCGCCGGCCTGCTGTTGTGCGGGGGAGCCCTGGCAGACCGGCTGCGACGCCGGCGTGTGCTGGTCTGGGGTCTGGCGGTGGTCGTGGCGGGCGCTGTGCTGGCCTTGATGGCGTCGGCCTTCTGGATGGTTGTGGCGGGACGCGTTCTGCAGGGAGTTGGTGCGGCGGTCACCATGCCGGCCGCTACCGCGCTGCTGATGTCGGTGTATTCCAGCGGGCCGATGCGCTCGCGGGCGTTGGGCGTGTTCTCCGCCGCACAGGCGAGCTGCTACGGGACTGGTCTGGTCCTCGGGGGGATGATCACCAGCGCGCTGGGTTGGCGTTGGGTGTTCGCCCTGCAGGCCGGCGCAGCCCTGACCACGGCTCTGGCCGCGCTGCGCCTGCTACCGCCGGGAACCCAGGAACACCGGACCGGGCACCTGGACATGACAGGAGCCGGCGCGCTGGTCGCAGCCCTCGTCATGACCGTCCTGAGCGCAGACACGGCGACCCGGCCGGGAGGCGGCCTGCCCGCGGTGGCGATGATCGTGGCCGCCGCGGCCTGCGGATATCTGTGGTGGCGCCGCGGCCGCACCCGCACGGGGGAGTCAGTCCTGCTGGACCGGAACCTGCTGCGCGAGCGCGGCGTACGGACCACCGCGGTGGTGGCTGTCGCCTTCTACTTCTGCGTCACCGGATCGCTTTTTCTGCTGCCGCTCTACCTCCAGCAGTTGCGCGGCATGTCCCCGGCCACGTCAGGTCTCGCTGTTCTCCCGGTCAGCCTCGCCGTGGCGGCAGCCGCGCTCCTTTCCGGCCGTCTGATGAAAACCCGCGGCCCGCGCTCGCTCCTGGCCGTGGGCCTCCTCCTCACTGCCGGTGGCGTACTGCTGTGGTGCACAACCGGAACGCACAGTCCCTACGCGGGCCCGGTCATGGTCGGCCTGATCGTCACCGGCATCGGCCAGGGCCTGGCCTTCCCCGCTCTCACGGCCATCGGCCTGCGCAACGTCCCGACCCATGCCCACGGCACCGCCTCTGCGATCACGACCACCGCGTTGCAGATCGGCAGCGCAATCGGGCCCGCCGTCCTGGCCGCAACCGCTCAGGCCACCACTGGATCAGCGCGCCACGGCACACTGTCCCTCTCCGGTCACCACCTCGCCTACGCTGCGGCAGCCGGGCTGCTGCTCATCGTCGGCTTCGGAGTCATCGCGCGCCGGGGAGGGCGGGTGGCTCGCGCGGGAGGGGCGTAGTCAGGTACCTGGGCCGCGGATCGATGCACCACAATCCTCGCTGGACAGACACCCCAGGGCTTTAACTCGTCAAGCTTCGGTGCTCAGGCCGCCATGTGTTCTGTCGATCTGTTCGAAAGAGGCCACGGTCAACCGTGTAGACGGAGCCAGCAGGGGAGTTGACCTGCTACGCCGTCGCCGGCGCCAAGGGTGCGGGTGGTACTGCGCTGCGCTAGCGTCCGTCATTATGACGGATGCCTCCTTGAAGGAATTGCGTTCCGAGCTGCGGGATCTGGCGGAGCCGAATGTCCGCGCCCAGCAGGTGAGGGTTCTCAGCCCCGCAGACGACGACGAGCTGCTCGGCGTACGTGTTCCGGTGATACGCAAACTGGCCCGGAGGTACCGGGAGTTGTCCCTGGAAGATGTCGATGTTCTCCTGCACAGCCGGGTGCACGACGAGCGGTTCGGCGGTCTGCTGATCCTGGCCGAGCAGGTGCAGATCTCTCGGGGCGCCGACCGGAAGGCACTGGTCGATTTCTATCTGGCGCGCACCGACTGCGTGGACAACTGGGATCTGGTGGACGGTTCCGCGCATGTCGTGCTGGGTCCCTGGCTCCTGGACGGACCGTTGGATGTGCTGGACGAGCTGGCCGGGTCGGCTTGGCTGTGGGACCGCAGGATCGCGGTGCTGGCCACGCTGGCGCTGATCCGTGCGGGCCGCTTCGAGCCGACGTTCCGTCTTGTTCTCACACTGCGCCGGGATCCTCAGCCGCTGATCCACAAGGCGTTGGGGTGGATGCTGCGGGAGATCGGCCGCAGGGATGAGCGGCTGATGGTGGACTTCCTCGACCAGCATCTGGCCGAGCTGCCGCGGATCACCGTGCGGTACGCGACCGAACGGCTGACGCCGGGCGAGCGGGCCCGGTTCGTGAAAAGGCGTTAGCACGCCGGACCCGATCGGCCCGGAACGGACGCCAACGGAACTCAGCCCCAAGTCAGCACGAGCCTTGACGCGGCCGCTGGCCGTCTGTCACGTCAAGCCTGCGACCTGCATGGTTGTGCGGGAGGGTGCCACGTGCTGAGTGGCGCCCTCCCATGGATCTACCCCGCCGTCTGCGAAGAGCCGGTACAGCCGGGGTGGAGCCTGATGCCGTCGGTGAGTTCGGTGACGGGCTGGAGGGCGGCTCTGGGGATGCCCAGCTGCCGGCGTGCCCGGTGGACGGCGGCGAGATGGGCGGCAGCCGGTGGCCCCCAGTCGAAGAGCTCCGAGGCTTGCTCGGGGGTCGCCAGGATGCGGGTGTAGGTGTGGCCTGTGGCCGGGTCGGGCCGTGCGGGGCCGACGCCGGTGAGTGTCGCGGCGTGGCGAAGGTATGCGCGCCGTCCTGGAGGGTCGGTGACGTGTCCGAGGAGCAAGGGGCTTCCGAATCGGGCTGCTGCCTCCTCCTCGGCTTCGCGGCGCAGGGTGGACACGGGGTCGCCCTGATCCTGCTCCTCGGGCTTGCCACCGGGCAGGAGGGCGCTTCCTGTGTCGGGGTCGAGGAGGATGAGGACGCGCCCGTCCGGGGCGAACAGCCATGCCCACACCTGGGCCACGGTGAGCTCTTGCGGGGCCGGTCCCTCGTGCCAGGGGTAGTGGTACTTGGGGCGGGTGGTCTGCAGGACGGCGAGGCGGTCGAGGACGGTGGGGGCGATCGGAAGGCCGTTCTCCAGGAGCACTGCGCCGGCGGCGTTGATCCGGGCGCGGAGCGCGGACAGGGCGCGGCGGGCGTCGGCCGGGGCGAGCAGCTCGGGCAGCCGGGCGGGTTCGACGAACTCGACGGCGGTGATCTCGCTCGGAGGCAGGCGGATCTCGGCGATCCGGTCGTCGTCCCAGGTGCCGCCGTCGAAGACATGCAGGATCTCGCCGGGAAACCTCATGACCGCGGGCGTGTTGACGGCGCCGGTGGAAACCCAGTCGACGGCCAGGCCCCGGTCGACGTGGGCGGTGACCCCGAGTTCCTCCATGAGCTCGCGCGTGGCGGCGTGGGCGGGGGACTCGCCCTCGTCGACGGCGCCTCCCGGCAGGAGGCAGGTGTCGCGGTAGTCGACGTGCTGGATCAGGACCTGCCCGAGCGTGTTGGTGATCAGTACGGACGTGCCGACCCACAGGGCGGCCGAGGCGCGCAGGGCACCGTAAGCCTCGTCGCTCATCGTTGTGTTGGGCGGCTCGTCGGGGATGGATTCCGTTGTCATGGTTCTCCGATCGGGGGAGGGAGCCGGCCGGGCCAGGGAGGAGGGACGCGGCGGCCGGCGCTGTCAGGTGGTGAGCTGGTGCGGGTGGTCTGCGACGGGCCCTGGCGTGAGCCGGGTGAAGTGCTCGGTGGCGATGATGCTTGCGGGCGTCGCCATACCCCTTCGGCCGGCAGGGCCTCGGCAGGGCAGTTGAGCCCCCCTTCGTGCCCACCACCCGTACCCCGTTGCCTGCCGCAACAACAGGCACTCGCGCGAGCCATGGCAGTCCGGGAGGGGTCCCGGCGGCACCCACATATGATGAGCCGCCAGTCACCGAGGTCCAACAAGGAGGCCCGCTATGACGCCGGTGCAAGTTGATTGGCTGTCCGTACTGCTCGGTCCTGTAGTCATCGTCGCGTTGCTGGTTGCCTTCTTCGCCGGGCGTTCGGCATCCAAGGCCGGTGAGCCGATGCCTGGTTGGGGAAAGGCTGTCCAAGGTGTGGCCATTGCCCTCGCGCTGTTCGTGGCCTTCATGAACATGGTTTGAGGCCGTCAGTAAGTGGACTGACGACGAAGCGTGAGGCGGACGCAGGACTCGGTCACGTGCGCTGGGTGCACGACGAGCGCTGCTGGAGGCGACGCCCTGGTGTGCCCTGAGCTCGGCGACTGATCACGGCCTACGATTTCGCGGAGCACCGCGGCAAGCAGGACAGGTACGGGCGGCGGCGCGGGCCCGGGAGAGGTTGCCGAACCAGCGTATACATCCCTCACCCCGACGGAGCAGGGCGACGTGTCATTCGCCCAACAGGCGCAGGTCTGACTTGACGATCGTCGTGGTGACCAGCAGATCGGTGATGAGGTTGTGGTTGAGCGCGTTTCCGACCGGCTGAGGGACCTCTTCCTCCAGGAGTCCGGGAACGCCATCCTCCTTGCTGAGTCGTTTGCGCGCGCCTGCGACGATGTGGGCGGCCCGCTTCGGGCTCCACCGCTCCATCGGCCTCAACTCGCCCAGTTCGAAGCTGACCTGGGCCCATGTCAGGGGCTGCGGCTGGGGATCGAGCCGCAGGTAGCGCTGAGCGAGGCAGACGAGCACCAGCTTCTCTTCCGGGCTCAGCTGCCGTACCTCGCCGTGTGTCTCCTCCTCGTGTGGCCCCTGCGCGATTGCCGGGCCGGGCGACGGTGCCGACGAGGTGATCCGGACCTCCAGGAGGTGCTCCTGTCGAGCGGAGACGACGAACAAGGGCGTGTACCCGGCCGGCAGTTGCGCCTGGTCTCCGCCGAGTACCAGCCGCGGTCCGGGAAAACGGATGGGTAGTCTGCCGGTGTTGTGCAGCATCCAGCAGGAGGATTCCCGGGTGATCAGTCCCTGCCGTCGGCTGACGCGCGTGTCGCCCGCGCCGACGCAGATGTGGACATCGGGCTTGTTGCGTCCGAACAGCAGCGTGAAGTCCGCGTCCGGCGCCACGCTCATGCCCCCGTTCGAACCGAGCGCGAAGAGCGTGCCCGGGAGGGCCGGAGGAATGGTGTGGCTGAGGCTGCCAATGTGCTTCGGCAGAAGGCTGACCCTGCTCGCCGAACTCGCCATGATGCCCTCTTCGTAGTCGGTGAGGCCGATCCTAGACGCCGGCGTCCGGGAGGGGGCCCGGGATCGCGATGGATCCGCCCATGTCCACGTCGTAGGGATAGAGGTTGGGGAAGTCGAGAGTGGCTGGTGTGGGGTAGCTGCCGTCCGTGGTCTCCGCTCCGTCCCGCAAGACGCGGATTCTCACCTTGCCCGAGGGAAAGGTGAGACGAAGTCGCCAGTCGACACTTCCCCTCGGGCGCGGCACCTCGACGGTCCGGCGCCAGGACAAGGGAACGTTCTTCAGCGTGGTGGGCCGGCCGTTCACCCAGTAGGTGAGCGAGCTGAGCGGCCCGCCGCCAGTGATCACGAATTCGAGTGTGACGGGTTTCGCCGGAGGCGAGGGTACGGGGGACGGAGACGTGGGGGCCGTGGCCGCGGGTCCGGCGTTCCGGGACTTGCGGGAGTCCTCCGCCTCCGGCTCGGACGGAGACTCCTCCCCGGTTCCGGTGAGCACGGCGCCCGCGCCCCCGGCCACGGACAGGACGATGGCCCCGCCGATGAGCAGCGTGCGCCGCCCCGGCGGCGCGGACGGGCGCATCGGCGGGTTGGCGGCGGCGCTCGCCTGCCTGTCGATCGCCGCCATCACGGGCTGCGGCAGCCGGGCGGCGTCCGAATGCTCCGCGTACGGCGTCAACGAGGCCGAACGCCTGGCCAGTTCGGCGGCGGTCGGCCGGGCGGCGTCGCTGGCCCGCCGGCAGTCCGCTATCAGTGCGCGCAGCTTCTCGTCGGTGTGCTGCGGACCGCACGCGTAGTCCAGCGTGGCGCCCAGCGAGTAGACGTCGCTCGGCGGGCCGGCGTCACCGTCCATCTGCTCCGGGGACATGAAGCCCCGGGAGCCGGCCGGGCCGTTGGAGCGCGTACGTGCGGCGATGCCGAAGTCGATCAGCCGCGGCCCGTCGGCGGTCAGCAGCACGTTCGCCGGTTTGACGTCCAAGTGAACGATCCCCGCACGATGGATCGCGGCGAGTGCCTCCGCGAGTCCGGCGGCCAGCTGCCGCACGGAGGCGGTGGGCAGCGGACCGTACCTCTCCACCGCGTCGCGCAGCGTCACCGACGCCAGGAACTCGGTCGACATCCAGGGCGTCTCGGCGTCGGGATCCGCATCCAGGACCGGCGGACTGTAGGTGCCGCCGACCGCCGTGGCGGCCGCCACTTCGCGTCGGAAGAGGGTCCGAAATCCGGGCGCACGGACGTATTCGGCATGCGGCACCTTGACCGCCACCGCCCGGCCGCCCCGGGACCGTCCGAGGTAGACCACCGCCATGCCGCCGACCGCGATACGCGCCAGGATCCGGTAGCGCCCGAGGCTGCCCGGATCGCTCTGCTCAAGCTGCTCCACGTGTACCTCCGGTGAGCCGACCGGGCGGGCTGACGGCCTCGACGTGTCCGTCCAAGGTGCCCAGGAGTACGAGCCCGCCGGCGGCCAGCGCACCGGACCCGGAGGCGGATGCCGAGCCGATGGTCGCCTGGGCACCATATGTCCACCGGACGCGCCCGTCGGCCGTGTCCAGGGCGTACACCGCCTGGTCGGGGCCCTGCACCCAGAGCGTGCCATCGGATATGCCGAGCGTGCCCGACGTGCCGTACGACGTGCTCTCCCCGCCCAGCCGACTTGACCATACCGGCTTGCCCGTACTGGCCCGGAACGCGCGTACCCGGCCGTCCACCTCACCCACGTAGAGGAGGCCGTTCCCCGCGTGCCGTACGGAACTGCGGTAGTCGAACGCCTTCTGCCACGCAACCGTCCCGTCGTCCGCGCGGACCGCGTACACGGTCCCGGCGTTGTCGCCTGCGAAGACCATGCCGTCGCTGATGACGGCGGACACAGCGGACTGCGCCAACTCGCGCCTCCACCGGATCCGGCCGCTACCCGCGTTCATCCCGGTCAGGTCGTCGCCACCCGCCACCACCAGCCCGGCACCGGCGGTGAAGGACGCGTTGGCGGTCGCCTGCGCGGTCCAGCGCCGCCGCCCGTCTCCGGCCTCCAGTGCCCTGATCTCGTTGCCGTGGGCGACGTACAGCAACGACCCGGTGGTCGTCGTCCCCCACGGGAAGAACGGCACACGCGATGTCCAGGAGGTGGCACCGGAGGCCGGGTGGACGGCGCGAAGAACGAAGTCCTGTGTGCTGTCCCCGTCCCGGGCGTCGAACAGATACACCGCATTGGTCCCGGCCGTGACGAAGTCGTCGCCGGACGTGTCGGCGGCCCGTGACCAAAGGATCCGCCCGGTCCGCGGATCGAAGGCGCGGACGTCGTTCTGCCCGCTGCTCGCGGCGACGACCACGTCGCCCGCGTTGTAGAGGTCGGGGTGGTGCCGGTCGTCGTCGACGACCCTCGTCTTCCATTGACGGGTGGCTGACGCGGGCCGGGCCGTGGTTGCGCGGGACTGCGACGGCGAGCGCGACGACGACGAACGTGATGGCGCCTGCCCGTCGTCGCTCGCCGACAGGACCGTCTCCGCCAGCGCCACCGCGGCACTGGCGGCCACGGGCATGCCGGCCGCGGCCAGGAGCAGACTGCGGCGGCTCGGGCTCCGGGAGCCCACGTTCCCGGAGCCCGCGCAAGCCCCGGCCGTCACCGCGGTCGGCTCGGCGGTCGTCTCGCTGGGCGGTGCCGCCCGCACCGCCAGGTCGGCCATCGCGGCAGCTGGGTCGGGCGGGAGATCGGGCCGCGTCACGCAGCGGTCGATCGCCTCCGCCAGTGGCGCCGGCAGCCAGCCGGTGCCGTGCACCGAGGCTGCGGGCTCGCCGAGCCGGTGCAGCACGGCGGCGGCGGAGGGGCGGCGCTCCGGCTCGCGGCGCAAGCAGGCCGTGACCAGGGCGCGCAGCCCGCGGTCCGTGATTCCGCCGAGATCCGTACGCGCCACCCGCACGCGTTCCAGCGTCGCCGCCCTGTCTTCGGCGGTGAATGGCTCCTGTCCCGTCGCTGTGAACACCAGCACCGCACCGAGCGCGAAGACGTCGCCGGCCGGTCCGGCGAAGCCGCCGGACGCCTGTTCCGGCGACATGAAGCCCGGCGTGCCGAGGAGCGCCCCGGGGAGGGTGATCGCCGTGGCGTCCTCCGGCCGTGCGATCCCGAAGTCGATCACCCGGGGGCCGCGGGCGGTCAGCATGATGTTGCCCGGCTTCAGGTCCCGGTGAGCGAGACCCGCCCGGTGGATGTCGGCGAGCGCCTCGGCCAGGGCGGCGGCCAGGAGACGCAGGGCGGTCGGCGGGAGTCCGCCGTAGGACCCGACGGCCTGCCGCAGCGACTGCCCGGGTAGGTACTCCATGACGAGCCAAGGCACCTCGGCGTCCGGAGCGGCGTCCAGCAGTGCGGCGGTGAACGCACCGGTCACCGTCTGGGCGGCGGTCACCTCCCGACGGAAGCGGGCACGGTAGTGGGCATCGCGGCTGAACCGCTCCTGCACCAATTTGACCGCGACCTGCCGGCCTCCCGGCGAGCGCCCGAGGTAGACAGTGCCCATCCCGCCTGTGCCGAGCCGGGCCAGCAGCCGGTAGCCGCCCACTTGGCCCGGATCATCTGGCTGCAGTGGCTGCACGGCCTCCCTCTCCGCCCTCACCCCGATGCGAGGAGCAGAGTAGCGGACCGGTGGCAGCTCACAGGCTGGTGCCGGGCTGCCGGGGGGCGACGTTGACGCAGAGGCGTCCGGCCTCGTTCGGGCGGTCTGTGTCAGCCAGGCGGACGTCAAAACCGGGACGGTGCTTCAGTGTTGTGGGCCCGAAGCCGCCGCCGGGAGGGGTCCCGGCGGCAGAGCCCGATGATGCGGGTACCGAGAACCGTTTTCGCGACCAGGGGAGATCAGGATGAGTGACCCGACGTACGCCGTGCCCACCGGGCCTGAGCCCGTGTCTCCCGAGGTCAGGGCACACGACCCGCTGGCCGTCGCACTCGGTAACGCTTCCATGCTCGGCGTCGGCTACCTGATGATGCGGCGGCGTAGGCTCGCCGCCGTCGCCGCACTCGTCACCTTCGTGCTCGTCTCCATGCTGGCCTCGACCAGCCGGCGGTCGTACGAGGTCGCCGTGCTCCTGTGGTGGGCGGCCGTCATCGCCCACGGGTGGTTCCTGGCGCGCAGAGGCGCCGAACGGGTCGCGGTGCGCAGCCGACGCCTGGTCGCGCTCGCTGTCACGCTGCCGGTGCTGCTGGCCGTGGGGCTCCTGCGATTCGACGCCTCCAGGATCGGGCGCAGCGTCACCGAGGCTCGTGAACGTGGCGACTGCGCACAGGTGTTCAGCGCCCAGGGCAGGTTCTGGTTGGGGCACCGGATCGCCGATGCCCCGCTGACCGCCCGCGGTGACGAGACCGTACGGACGTGCAACCGGCTGCAGGCGGCCGGGGCCGAGCTGGCCACTGCGCTGACCGGGGACACCGATGCGATGGAGGAGGGCTTCGACACGCTCGCCTCGGTCCTCACGGAACACGGCAACGAGCAGACGGTCGAAGCGACACTGAACGGGTTCCTCGGCAGTCTGCCCGCCGAGGACGCCTGCGACACCGTCGCCGTCACCGACTGGCTCCGCGACCGGAAGCGCAGCCATGACGTGCTGGACCGGGCCGTGGTCGCGGTCAAGCGGACCGCGCCCGCCGCGCTCGTCGGATGCGGTGATGACCACCTGGCGGACAGCAGCTGGGAGAAGGCCCAGACGCGCTACGAGCAGCTGCTCGACCAGTACCCTGGCGACGGCCTCGCGGACAGGGCGCGGAAGGGATCCAGGCAGGCCACTCAGAGCATCGAGCTGGCCGACGTCCGCAGCCTCCTGGTCACGCAAGGGCCCGGCTCGCAGCCCGAGTACTGTTCGAGCCCGGCGAAGTACAGCGGCGCCAAGCCATTCGGCAAGGGAACCAACCGTGCGCTGTTCTACGGCGGCGACGAGTACAGCGACCACTCGGACAAACTTCCAGGCTCCTGGAAGACCGACGACCCCACCGTCGCGGTCCTGGTGGTCTGCATGGGCGAGCAGACCTTCGGCACGTCCGTCCGGACGTGTCCGTACAAGGGCAAGACCTCGGGATCCACCACGTACGTGACCTTCTCGAAGATCGCGATCCCTGTGAAGGTCTACGAGTTGCGCACCGGCAAGCTCGTCGTCAACCGCAAGATCCAGATCGGTGGTACCAGCTGCCCAGCGGTCATCACGTACTTCACCCGCGGTGACTCCGACTCCGGGCCGCCGTCGGCCAGGTACGTCGACGCGTCCAAGTCCGACGTGCGGACGGCGTTCCGGCCGCTGGTCATCCGGTGAGCCGCGGCGCGGGGGTCGTGGTGGGCGTGCGGCGAGCACCGGTCGCTCCGGGCCCGGAGCGCCGGGGCCATCCAGGCCCGCGAGCAGGGGAACTCGCTGAGAGAGGCGGCCCGCTCCACAGTGATCACGAACGCAGACTCGCTCGAGCTGATTGTCAAGATTTCCTGCTGCAGCCTCGTTGTTGCACCGTATGTACGGATGGAACGCCACAATGTTTCCTGTCGCCGTGGGCCGCGCTCGCGCCCGCCGAACCGAGGTGGAGCCCATGCGCTCGATGACCACATCCTTGCGTCACACCACCCTTGTCGTACTGGCCTCCGCCGTCGCCCTGCTGCTCACGGGATGCGGAGGTGACGGCGACGATGATTCGGACAGCGCCGCTCCAGAGAAGTCACCCGCGCAGACCCGATCCGTTGCCCCGCCGTCCAAGGCCCCCACCTCGCCACCACCACCCGCCAAAAGCTCGTCCCTCCCGAAGGCGGCGGACGGCACCGACCTTGCTGCCTGCGGTGACGGCACCTGCGAGGTCGAGGTCAGGATTGGCGACGTGATCAGCGTCAAAAGCAGCTCCGGCGCGAAGGAGTTCATGATCACGGGTTTTGGTGAGGGAGGGGTGACGGTAGCCGTCGGCCCGTTCGACAACCCCTTGACCACGACCGTGAACGGTGGCGTAGAGATCAACGGGGTCTCGCTGGAGATCCATCCGCTGAACGACAAGCGTGCGATCGCCAAGGTCTCCTGAGGCGGTGCGAAACAGGCAGGAAGACTTCGGGCCGCGCATGTCTGCCGGTTCGCCGGTGTCGTGCTGACAGTCGGCGGGCAGCCGACGGAATCGCCCACGGGATGTCCCACAGACGCTCGCGCCGACGGAACCGTTTCACCGGGCACCTGTGAAGGGGATGAGCGCCTGGGGCAGGTACGTGAGGGGGCACGGTCAGGGGCTCGAGTCATCGGCCTGCCGCCCGTCACCGCCCCAGCCCCCGCAATGACCGGCGCAGGAAGCCACTTTGCACAGGGGAAACGCAACTTCGACGCGGCCCGCAGAGGCAGCTGCCTTCACCTGGTCCTCGACGATCGCCCACGGTCGCACAGAAGCTCCTCGAGGCTGAGCCACCCGCGAGGCCTGGACCGCGTCATCTCCGTACGGCGCGGAGCCGCCTCGACGGCGGGGATCCGGCGGTGTGAAGATGCGGGACCCGGCGAACCGAGCTGCCCGGGCGCCAGGCAGACTCTCCGTACTGTAGTTCCTTCACCAGAGGATGATCCACGCATGATTACGCTCACCAAAGAAGACGGGCCGGCCGACCTGGACGGAGTCACGCACCTGTCCATCGGCGTGTCCTGGGACCCCACCGCCGGTAGCAGCGGAGGCGTCATGGGCGTGCTCCGCCGTAAGACCGGCACCGACCTGGACCTGATCGCCATCGCCGTACAGGGCGGTGACCCCGTGCGTCTGGCTGGTCTGGACTCGCTGGACCCGATGGGCAACGGCTCCCTGGTACACAGCGGCGACAACCAGACCGGGCGCGGCGAAGGCGACGACGAGACCGTCACGGTCGAGTTCGGACGGGTCCCCGCCAACATCACGTCGATCGTGTTCATCGCCGCCGCTTTCAAGAAGGGCAGCTCCTTCCAGAAGGCCCGCAACATCAGCTTCAAGGTGTACGACGCGACCGGCGGCACCGTCCAGCAGGTGGCGGACATCTGGCCCAGCCTGCTGACCCAGGACAACGGCTGCGCCGTCGCGAAGGCCGTGCGGGCCGGCAACTCCTGGAAACTCGAAGTGATCAACACGACCGGGAAGGTCAAGCAGGGTGACGAGCACGCCCTGATGCGCTTCGCCATCAGCAAGTAGCTCTCTCGCCGTACACCGCTGGACCGGAACACCCCCGCGCGGCGGCTACCAGGTGACGGGCAGGGCGTGCAGACCGTAGATGACGGCGTCGTACTTGAACGGAACGGTGTCGAGACCGTCGACCGTTCGCAGCGTGGGGATGCGCCGGAAGAGAGTGGGATAGATGACCTGGAGCTCCATGCGGGCCAGGGGCTGGCCCACGCAGTGATGGCTGCCGGCCCCGAATGCCTGGTGGTGACGGGCGTCGCGGGTGATGTCGAGGCGGTCGGGGTCGGGGAAGACCGCCGGGTCACGGTTGGCGAGTTCGCCGAGGAGGATGACGCCCTCTCCCGCGCGGATGGTGCGACCGGCGATCTCGATGTCCTCCAGGGCGGTCCGGCGGCGGCCGAGATGGACGATGGAGAGGTAGCGCAGGAGCTCTTCGACCGCGTCGCGGACGACGGCGGGATCGTCCGTATCGCGGATCACGGCGAGTTGCTCGGGGTGCTGCAGGAGCAGAAGTGTGCCCAGGCTGATCATGTTCGCGGTGGTCTCGTGCCCGCCGAGGAGGAGGAGCACGCCCATCGCGGCGGCCTGGCGGCGGGTGAGTTCGCCGTTTTCGATCTGTGTACAGAGGCCGGAGAGGAGATCGTCGCCGGGCTCCGTGCGCTTGCGGCCGACGAGCTCGTCGAGATAGGTGGCGAGGTTGGTGTGGGCCGTCCCGCGTTCCTGGGGTGAGGCGGTGGCGGAGACGATGGACTTGCTGTTCGTCTGGAAGAACTCGTGGTCCTCGTAGGGCACTCCGAGCATTTCGGAGATGACCAGGGAGGGGAGGGGCAGGGCGAGGTCCCGGACGAGGTCTGCCGGCTCGGGGCCGTCGAGCATGGCGTCGATGAAGTCGTCGGCCATCTTCTGCACGCGGGGGCGCATCGCCTCGACCCGCTTGATGGTGAAGGCGCCGCTGACCATGCGGCGCAGCCGGGCGTGCTCGGGGTCGTCCATGCCGACGAAGCTCAGGTCCGCGCTGCCGGCATGGGCGTGGGCCGGGTCCACGGGGCTGGGAAAGCCGGGCCGGGAGAACTCCACGCTCAGGCGCGCGTCGGACAGCAGCGCCTTCTGCTCGGCGTGCCCGGTCACGGCCCAGGGGGTGCTGTCGCCCCAGGAGCGGACCTGGGTGAGCGGGCCGTACCCGGACAGCGCCCGCATGCCGGGCGAGGGGGCGAAGGGGCACTCCGAGGAGCGCGGCGGGGGGAAGCCGGGGATGTCGAGGGAGCTTGCCTCGGAGGTGGAGGGCGTGCTGGTCATGGTCGTCTCCGGTGGGGTGGGCCGCCTACGCCGTGGTGGGGACGGGAGGCGTGCGCGGATCGGTCGGCAGTGGGCGACGGAAGCGGGCGGGATCAGGGTGGGCGAGGAGTGCGGGATGCCGGGCGGTGACCGCCGGTCACCGTGGAGCGGCAACGGGGCGGGGGGTGTAACGGTCGAGGAGGTACGGGCGGTGCAGGCGGGCCTGTTTGGGCATGTTCCAGCCGAGGACGGCGACCGGGCGGCCCTCGCCGTCGAGGTACCGGGCGACGAACCGGCCCTGCTCCGTGTCGCCTTCGACGACGTGCGTGGTGGCGGTGGGCGTGGGCAGCCCGTACACCTGGATCTTCACGCCGAGCTGGTCGGTCCAGAAGTAGGGGACGGGGCTGTAGGGGCGGTCCGCGCCCAGGATGTTCGCCGCGACCGCCATCGCCTGCTCGGTGGCGTTCGTGCGGTTCTCCAGTCGCAGCGACCGGCCGAGTGCCTCGTGGTGGAAGCGGGCCACGTCTCCCGTGGCGTAGACGCCGTCGGCGGCGCGGCACCGGGAGTCGCACACCACGCCGTCCTCCAGGGCCAGCCCGCTGCCGGCCAGCCAGTCGGTGGCAGGGGTGCTGCCGACCGCCGCGACGACGAGATCGGCGGGGATGGTCTCCCCCTCGGCCGTGCGGACACCGGTGACGCGTCCGCCGGCCGTTTCCAGCGTCGCCACCAGGGTGTCCGGGCGCAGCCGAACCCCGTGCGCGGTGTGCAGCGCGGCGAGCAGTGCGGCGATGTCGTGGCCCAACTGCGCCCGCATCGGCGCCGCCTGCGGACCGGTGAGTGTTACGTCGGCGCCCATGAGACGGGCCGTCGCCGCGATCTCGGAGCCGAGCACCCCGTCGCCGACGACCACGACCCGTCGGGCCTCGAGCAGTTCCCCGCGCAGTCGCACGGCGTCGCCCAGGGTTCGCAGCACATGCACGCCCGCCACGCCTGACAGCTCCGGCAGTCTGCGCGCGTGCAGCCCGGTGGCCAGCACGACGGCTTCCGCTCCCAGCTCCGCTCCGTCCGCGGTGCGCACGGTGCGGGTGGCGGCGTCGAGGGACGACGCGCGCTCGCCGAGGACGAACTCGGCGTCCAGGGCGTCCAGGACCTCACGGGTGCGCAGTTGTGTGCGCTCGGCCTCCCATGTCCCGGCGAGTACCTGCTTGGACAGGGGCGGGCGGTCGTACGGTGCGCCGGTCTCCTCACCGAGCAATGTGATCCGCTCGCGGTAGCCCTTGCGGCGCAGGCTCTCCACCACGGCGAGACCCGCGGCGCCGGCCCCGACGACGAGCACGTCCGAGGGCGTGTTCACGCGTTCTCGTGCAGGCGGATGGCGGCGGCAGGGCAGACGTCGGCGGACTCGCGGACCGCCTCGTGCCGGTCGGCGGCGGGCATGGCGTCGAGGAGGACGACGATGCCGTCCTCGTCACGCTGGTCGAACACCTCCGGTGCGATCAGCACACACTGGCCCGCACCGCAGCACTTCTCGTCGTCCACGGTGATCTTCATGGTGTCTCCCTCTGGGGATCGGTCGGTTCCGGGCGGTCTTTCAGCGGCGGGTGGTGGGTGCGGCGAGCAGCCCCACCAGCGCGTCCTCGAGCGCGTCGCCCGTGTGCTTCCACGAGGAGCCGGGCTCGGCCCGGCCGGCGGCCAGGGCGCGCTCCTGCTCCGCGCAGGTGTGGGTGATCAGGTGGCGGGCCATCCCGGCGCGAGCCGGGCGGACCTCGGGGGGCACGACGTCGTACAGGCACCTGCCCAGCCCTCCGAGGGTGCGGCGCAGGCTGTCACGGGTGAGGGACTCGTCCTCCACCAGCGTCCGCATCAGCGGGTCGGTCATCACCTGTACGGCGAACCGGGCGTGCCAGGAGGGGACGCCGAGGGCGGCATGGTGATCGGTCACCGGGCGCAGCAGGCAGCGCACCCAGTCCCGCAGGTCGGTGCTGTCGCCGGCGGCCTCCACGTAGTGCGCGCGGATCGCGTCGACGTCTGTGCCGTGGCGGGTCATGATCGCCCGTACGAGCGTCGTCTTGCTGCCGAAGTGGTAGCTGACGGCCGTGGTGTTGCCCTGGCCGGCCGCCTCGCCGATCTGCCGGTTGGAGACGTTCGACAGGCCGTGCTCGGCGTAGAGGCGCTCGGCCGCCGTCATGATGGCCTCGCGTGTGCCGACACCGCGGCCGGTGCGAGGCTCGGTTCTGTTCACCATGTCATCGCTGCTTCCTCGGGTCCGTCTTCCCGAGCACTAGACATCAGCTCTCCGTTTAAATCAATCGACTGACTTAATCGGATGCCGTGGCTGGCCGGAAACACGCGCCGATCGGCGTGCGTCGGTCCAGCCGATGGCCGAGCGGCTGCCGGACGGGAACATGCAGGCCCCATGCAGGCCCTGCGGCAGTTCGTGAACCAGTCGCCGCGGGATCCGTCGCCGGTGCGGCGACGGATCGCCCGGAGACCGTCCGAGGCGATCACGCCACAGGTGTGGGTGATCGACGACGTGTCGTTGCCCAAGTGCGGCCGGGCCTCGGCCGGGGTCGGGCTGGGCCCGCTGACGCCTGCCCGATACCGGACGGCACCGCGAGCACTTGCCGTCCACGAGGCCGCTGCCGCCAGGCCACTTCACCGAGGTGGCCTGGCGGCAGGGCAGCAAAGGCACGATGACCTCACGGTTCGCGGTCCTGACGGTTCGAACGGCGGGCAAGCGGTCCCTGGCCGCCGCCCGGGCGGCAGGTGGCGGACGCGACCAACGGGGCGGTGTCCTGCCCACCAGGAAGCCCCGTTCCTGAGACGCGGCCCGGCCCACGACGGTGCCGCCGGGCCCCGGCTGCTACGCGCCGGACCGCACCACGATCTTGCCCGCGGCCTCCCCCGCGGCCATGCGGTGGAATCCCGACGGCACGATGTCCTCCAGGCCGATGACCGCGTCCACGGCCTCGGACGCGATGCGCGGGTGGTCTCCGAGCAGTGAGAGTGCGTCGGGGAGGTCCTGGTCGCAGATGTGGACCTTGGACGTCGAGATCCGGATCTCGTCGAGCACCAGCCGCGTCAGATCCAGCGGCGAGGGATCGCGGTGCAGCCCGACCAGCCGGATGTGCCCGCCCCGGCTCACCGCCCGCACGGCCGCTTCGAGCCCCCGCGGTGTCCCGGACGTCTCGACCACGACGCCCGCCCCCTCGCCTCCTGTGGCGCGGCGGATCGCCGCGGCGGCGTCCTCCTGGGACGCGTCGATCAGTGTCGTGGCCCCCATGCGTCCGGCGACCTCGAGGCGTGCGGCCGAGACGTCGACCCCTATCGTGTCCACGCCCCGGGCGGTGCAGGCGGCGACGACCAGCGAGCCGATCCCGCCCAGTCCGATCACCGCCAGGCTCGTGCCGGGACCGGCCCCCGTACCCCGGACGGCGTGCAGGGCCACGGCCAGCGGCTGGGCCATGATGGCGATGTCCGCCGGGAGGTCCCCGACGTGCCGGCTGATCCGCGCCGGGACGTTCACGCGCTCGGCGAGCCCGCCGTCCACGTGCAGCCCCACGGTGTAGTAGCTGTCGCACAGGTTGGTCCGCCCGGCGAGGCACAGCCGGCACGTCCCGCAGGAGACCCCGGAACCCGGCACCACGACGTCCCCGATCCGGAAGCCGGAGACCTCGGCCCCCACCGACGCCACCCGCCCGACCATCTCGTGCCCGAGCGCCAGCGGGCCGACGTGGCCGCTGGCGGGGTGGGGCGCCGTCATCGGTACCAGGTGGGGACCCGAGACGTACTCGTCCACGTCCGTGCCGCAGATGCTGGCCCGTACGATCTCCAGCTGGATCTCGTGAGCCTCCGGCGGCGCAGGGTCCGGCCACTGCTGGACCCGGATGTCTTTTTGCCCGTGGTAGACGGCAGCAAGCATGGACAGCGTTCTCCTGGTCTCGTGCGCTGTGGCGGTGGCAGGCGGGTGCCCGAGGTCATTCGATTCCGAGTGCGTGGAGCATCGGCCGGAGTTTCGCGCAGGTCTCCTGGTACTCCTCCTCCGGGTCGGAGTCGGCCACGAGCCCGCAACCCGCGTACAGCGAGGCGACGTTGCCGTGGACCAGGGCGGAGCGGATGGCCACCGCGAATTCGCCCTGGCCCGAGATGTCGCTCCAGCCGACGCCTCCCGCGTACCAGCCACGGGCGAGGCCCTCGTTCTTGGCGAGCCAGTCCAGGGAGGCCGCCCGCGGGTGCCCGCCGAGTGCCGGTGTGGGGTGGAGCCGTTCGGCGAACTCCAGTATTCCGGGGGCGTCTTCCGCCAGCTTCCCCTCGACCGGGGTGGACAGGTGCTGGACGTTGGCCAGCTTGAGCACCGTGGGTGAGGGCGCCACGGTGAGGTCCGCGCACGATCCCGTCAGCGCCTCCCGGAGCATCCGCACCACGATGTCGTGCTCGTGAAGGATCTTCGCGCTGCCTGTGAGGTCCTTCTCGTAGACGGCGTCCTCCTCGGGGGTGGCGCCGCGCGGTGTGGTCCCGGCCAGCCCGAGTGTGTGGACGGTGCCGTCGGTCAGGCGTACCAGGTACTCGGGCGTGGCTCCCACGAACTCGAAGCCGCCTTCGCGCACCGCGAACAGGGTCGCCTCCGGATAGGCCCTGCTGAGCCGGTCCATCGCCGCGGGAACGTCGAAGTCGCTGTCGGCGACGTACCGCACCTCGCGGGCGAGCACCACCTTCTCGAAGGCGCCTTCGCGCATCCGGCGCACCGCGCGGCCCACCAGGCTCTTCCAGTCGGCGGCTGACGGCAGCTCGACCGGCTCGTGCACGAGGGGCGGGTCCGTCGGGCCGCCGTCCGGTGCGCCGGGCAGCGGCGACAGGCACCGCTCGGCCAGGTCCAGCAGATTCCGCGAGACCCGCACCGGATCGCTGTCCCGGTCCACGACGGCGTTGAGCCGCAGCTCACCCAGGGGCGTGCCCCAACCGGTGGCGGCGGCGGCGGTTCCGCGTATCTGGACGGCCGGTACCCACATCAGGGCGTCGGGGAACGGAGGGCGCGCCGTGCCGGTCGCAGGGGAGAATGCCACGCCTCCCACCAGCAACGGGCCCTGTCCGGTGGGGAGTTCACCGGTGGGGCCGCCACCTGTCACAGCGCCCTCGGCCAGGTCGGCCCAGGCGGCGCGCACGGCGCCGATGCGGTCCTCGCCGTCCTCGGAGAGGTCGTGCGCCGTCCCTGCGGCGACGAGGAAGGTGCTGTCCCAAGCGGAACGCCAGAGCATCGCGCGATCCGCCACGCGCCGGGAGCGGCGCCAGACCTCGAGGGCGTCGGTGTGCGGTACCGGCATCGCCCAGCTGGTCAGCACGGGACGCCCCCGAAGGCGCGCGGCGTCGACGGCGCGCCGGCAGATGTCGAGCAGGTCCTCCCTGGAGGCGAGGTCGAGTGCCGACCGGTCGGCTTCGGGCAGAGCCGCCAGGTACAGGACGGAAGCGCTGCTGGCCATGTCAGTACACCCCTTCGACGACGGACGTCGCGCCGGCCGAGGGAAGCGGCCGTACGTCGGCCACACCGTCCTGCGGGTAGGCCGCGTTCGGCCGGATCCGCAAGGCGTAGTCGCGCTCCAGGGTCCAGGGCAGGAACAGATCGCGGGAGAGGAGGCTGATCCGCGCCTGTCCGCGTTCGCCGTAGGCGACCTGGGTGGTGGGGTGTTCCGGGTCCACCAGACGCACCCGGCTGTACGGCTCGTACGGGATGAAGACGCACTGTTCGTCGGCGTCGGCAGCGGCGGGTGTCCGGGGGCGCTGCGGGGCGATGCCCATCATCGTGTTCCCGTACAGGCCGACGACGGCCGCGTCGGGGAACAGCTCGTTCTCCAGGGTGCGCAGGGTCTCGGGGCCGATACTGGTGCCGGCCCAGATGATGCCACGGACGCGCTGCTGCACCAGGTCCAGGAGGTCGTCGCGGGCGGCGATGGCCTCGAGAACCGGAGGGGTGGCGAAGAGCACGGACACCGGCTGGGTGCTCAGGATGTCCCGTGCCTGCTCCAGCACGTGCCCCACATAGCGGACGACGTCCTCGGACCGGCCGTGCTTGGCCGCCTGCTTGACCCAGCGGGGGTCGAAGTCGATGTAGTGGCAGAAGGTCTGGCGCCTGCGGGCGAGGAGTCCGACCGATCGGCCGACGATGTGCGGTCCGGTCGGGCCGATGTGCAGCCAGTGGCCGCCGCCCTCGCCCGGGATGCCGTGGTCCTGGAGGACCTCGCTCACCCATTCGACGCCCTGGCGCCGGGAGCGGGATTCGACGATGCGCTTGGGACGTCCCGTGGTGCCCCCGGAGTCGAAGACCTGGAAGTCCTCCACGGAGCGGTCGACGCCGGCCGGCACGAGCTCGTCGACGGAGACGTCCCGCCACTCCTCGCTGACATCGGGGAAGAGGTCCAGGTCCTCCCAGGTACGGACGTCCTTGCGTGGGTCGAAGGGGAGCCGGGCGGCCCGTTCGACCCAGAACGGTGAGCCGGTGGTGGGGGAGAAGTGCCACTCCATGGCGGACCGGACGAAATCCTCCGCCGGTACGCCGCTGTGGAACGGATCGTTCGCTGTGCTGGACATGGTGATGCGCCTCCGGCGATGTCAGACCTGGGCGAGGGAGCGGGAACGGGGCCGTGCGAGCGTGCGTCCGACCGCCTCCACCACCGGCCGGAGGCGTTCCATGAGGTCGGTGAACTGGGCCGCGTCCAAGGCCTGCGCTCCGTCGCACAGGGCCCCGCGCGCGTTGGTGTGGACGTCGATCAGCAGTCCGTCGGCACCGCAGGCCGCGGCAGCGAGGGACATCGGTCCGACGAGATGCGGCTGCCCGGTGCTGTGGCTCGGGTCGACGATCACCGGCAGATGCGTGAGCCGTTTGGCCTCGGCCACCGCGCTGAGGTCCAGCGTGAAGCGGGTGCTGCGTTCGAAGGAGCGGATGCCGCGCTCGCACAGCACCACGTCGGCGTTGCCCATCTGCATCAGGTACTCGGCGGCGAGCAGCCACTCCTCGATCGTGGCGGCCATGCCGCGCTTGAGGAGTACCGGCCGCCCGGCCGCGCCCGCCTCGCGCAGCAGGGCGAAGTTCTGCATGTTGCGCGTGCCGATCTGGAGCATGTCGCTCTCCTCGGCGACACGTTCCACATCGGCCGGAGAGACGACCTCGGTGACCACCGGCAGTCCGGTCCGCACGCGCTGCTCCGCCAGCAGGGCCAGGCCCGAGACTCCCAGCCCCTGGAAGCTGTAGGGGGAGGTCCGGGGCTTGAAGGCGCCTCCGCGGAGTACCCCCGCGCCGGCTGCGGCGACTACATCCACCACAGTTGACATCTGTTGTGATGACTCCACGGCACAGGGCCCGGCCATGACCAGGAATCCGGTCCCGCCGAGCGTGGGCCCGTCCGGCCCGCCGATCGTGACCCGTGTGTCCTCCGGGTGGTAGGTGCGGCTGGTGAGCCGCTGTGCTCCGGGCACGACCACCACGCGCTCCACGCCCGCCGAGCGTTCGACGGATGCGGACAGTTCGGGTGACCCGGTTCCTTCGGACACCAGGAGAGTGGCGCCGGCGGCCTTCGCTGGGACGGACGTCAGTCCGTTCTCCCTGAGTAAGGCGCCCGCGAGCTCTGTCTGCTCGTGGGTCGCCTGGGGGCTCATTACGACGATCATGAGTGCCTTCCCTGGGGCAGTGGTGCGCGGGGGCTCTGTCGATCGGGCCGATCCTCTCCACGTAATCCTGGATTGTCAATGAGGGTTGTCAACTCAGATTAATGATGCTCCAATCGCTCTGCCCGGTGCGAAAGCGCCGAGCAGAACCGAGCGATCGACTCGAACCGTGGAGGCGTGCCGTGAAGATGATCGACATCAGCCAGGGGTGGTACGAGGGAATGCCCTCGTACGACGCGGCGTGGTACCCGAAGTTCTCGGTCCGCCGGGCGATGACCCCGCGGACCGACCCGGCCGCAGGCGGGCGAACCTTCTCCGACCTGCAGATCTTTCCGCACAACGGCTCGCACGTGGAGTCCGGTTACCACTTCTTCGAGGACCGCGAGAAGATCGGCGAAGTGCCTCTGGACACGTTCGTCGGCCGCGTCTGTGTCGCCGACCTGTCGCACAAGCGCGACCTCGACCCGGTGACCGGCGAGGACCTGGAGAAGGCGCTGCGCGACGTGTGGCAGCCGGGCGACCGTCTGCTGATCCGCACCGACCACCCCAACCGCTACCTCGGCCGCGACGACTACTGGGACAAGCCCCCCTACCTGACCGTCTCGGGTGCGGACTGGGCGGTCGACAACGGTGCCGTCCTGGTCGGGATGGACTGCATCACCGAGCGCCCCGACGACCGCAGCGGCCAGGTGCACCGGCGCCTGCTCGGTGCCGGCATCCCCATCCTGGAGAACATCCAGAATCTCGACCAGCTCGACGGCCCGGTCGGTCACCTCGTGGCGCTCCCCCTGAAGATCGAGGGCGTCGAAGCGGCTCCGGTGCGCGCAGTGGTCTTCGACGGCTGGCCGGTCTGACCGGCGCCGCCGCCGAGCCCGGAACGCACGACGACCACCGGAGGAGACGACCCCAAGTGCATCCAATTCCCCTGCTCCGCCAAGGAACAGAGAGCTCGTCCCGAGAAACGCGCGTCCTGCGGGCCGTGACCGGTGCGTCGCTCGCGACGGTCCACGAAGCACCCGCGCTCCTGACCCGGCTCACCGTGAAGCGGATGCGGGCGACGGCGGGCACGCCCTCGGCGGAGGAATCGTCGGCGGTCCTGGCCGAAGCAGGACGCCGATTCGCCAAGGACACGCTCGCCGGGCTGGGCCCCGAGGAGTACGCCGACCTCCAGGCACTCGCCTCGGGCGTGCCCGTGCGGGCCGCGCGGGGAACGCTCGGGCGACTGGAACAGGACGCGGCGGTCCTCGGGGACGTGGTGGCGCGCCAGTGCCCCGCGGGTGCCGAGGGGCACGGCCGGGCCCGCTGGTCGCGGCGCGGCGCGGTTCTCGGCGTCGTGGCCCCCAGTAACCATCCCGGTACCCACACCGCCTGGCTCCAGGCGCTGGCCCTCGGTTACAGCGTCGCTGTGCGGCCGGGGGCGCGGGACCCCTTCACCCCGCAGCGCCTGGTGCACGCCCTGCTGGACGCCGGACTCGATCCCGACAGGATCAGCATGCTGGCGGGCCCCCACGCGGCGGCCGACTCGCTGACCGAAGCGGCCGATCTCGGGCTCGTCTACGGCGGTGAGAGCACCGTCGCCCGGCTGCGGGGCAACGACCGCGTCCTGGTCCGCGGCCCCGGCCGCACCAAGATCCTGGTGGACGGCCCGGTGGACGACGCGGTCCTGGACCACCTGGTCGCGGAGATCGCCGACGACGGCGGGGTCCGCTGCACCAACACGACCGCCGTCCTCACCTCCGGCGACCACCACGCCTTGGCAGAGGCCCTGGCGGAGCGGCTGGCCGGCCTCCCCGTGCTGCCCGTGACCCACCCCGACGCGGTGCTTCCCGTACGCCCGTCCTCCGAGGCGCGCGCCCTGCGGGCGGCCGTCGAGAGCGCGGCCGAGGGGCAGCCGGACCTGGCACAGCGTCACTACGGCACGGAGTCCACGCCTGCCGTGGACGGTGACGGTGCCGCACTGCGTCCCGCCGTGGTGGCGGTGGACCGGCCCGACCACCCCGCCCTGAGCTCGGAGTTCCCCTTCCCCTGCGTCTGGGTCGCTCCCTGGCGGCCGGGCGACGGCATCGCGCCTCTCGCCGGGTCCCTGGCCCTGACGCTGCTCACCGAGGATGCCGGGCTCGTGGACGCCGCTCTGGGCGACCCCACGATCCGGACCGTCGTCCACGGCCGTGTCCCGGGCTGGTGGAAGGACCCGTACCTCCCGCACGACGGATACATCGGACAGTTCCTCAACGAAGTGCGCGGCTACGCCGCGCCGTAGACGGAGAGCAGGAATGACCCTTCAGGGAAAACGTGTGCTGATCACCGGGGCATCCGGTGACCTCGGCCGCGCGATGGCACACCGGTTCTTCGATCTGGGCGCCGACCTGGCCCTTCAGTACCGCACCGGTTCCGCCGGTGTCGAGCCGCTGCTCCTCGCCGGCAAGGAGGCCGGACGCGATGTCTTCGCGGTGGCCGCCGACCTCACCCTTCCGGACGGCCCGGAGCGTCTCGCGGCCACGGTGGCCGAGCGCTGGGAGCATCTGGACGGCCTGGTGAACAACGCCGGTGGCGCCCGTCCGCAGGCGTTCGACGAGATCACCCCGGACGAGTGGGAGCAGAGCCTCCGGCTCAACCTCACCGCACCGTTCCGGCTGATCCAGCTGTTCCTCCCGGCGCTGAAGGCCCGCTCGGGCGCGGTGCTGAACATCTCCAGTGTCGCCGCGCTGACCGGCGGCGCGTTCGGACCCGCCTACGCGGCGGGCAAGGCCGGACTCCTCGGTCTCACCCGCAGCGCCGCACGCGACCTCGGCCGCCACGGCGTCCGAGTCAACACACTCGCCCCCGGGCCGGTCGACTCCGCGATGACGTCGTCCCTGCCCGCCCAAGCCCTCGACAGCATCATCGGCACCACCGCGTTGCGGCGCCTGGTCGACCCCCAGGAGATCGCCGACACCGCCGCGTTCCTGCTGGCGTCCGGGACCGCCGTCACCGGACAGACCCTCGTCGTCGACGCCGGCCGCCACTTCGTCTGACGGACGACCAACGATACGGAGACCGTGACATGTACGTACTGGGCATCAACCTGAGCCATGACCGCGCCGCCTGCCTGGTCAAGGACGGGCGTGTCGTCGTCGCAGTGGAAGAGGAGCGGCTGGACCGCTTCAAGCACTCGGAAGGCTTCATCATCCACGGCCACTTCGAGAAACTCTCGAAGGTCCTCCCGATGAAGTCCATCACCTACTGCCTGGACGCCGAGGGCATCGGCCTCGACGACGTCGACATCGTCGTCGGCAACCGCCCGCTGAGCGACGGCGCCGAGGACCGCATCCTGCGTGAGCTGCCCATCCGGGACAAGAGCAAGATCCACAGCCTGCCCATGCCGTCGCACCACCTGAGCCACGCCTACGCCGGCTACCTGGCCTCGCCCTTCGAGGACGCCGCCGTCCTCGTGGTCGACGGAGTCGGCAGCAAGGTGCCCGGCACCGGCCGGATCGAGAAGCACACCATCTTCGACGGCGAGGGCACCGGCCTGCGCGCCGTGCACGCCGAGACCTTCCCGGAGGACTGGAGCGAGGTCGGACTCGGCCTCTTCTACAGCTTCTTCTCCGCCAAGCTGGGCTTCGTCACCCGCTGGGGCCACCCGACGTTCGGTGACTTCGGCTGCGGCGGCTACACCGAGGCGGGCAAGACCATGGGCCTGGCGCCCTACGGACGGCCCCGTCCGGAATGGGGCACCCTGCTGACGGTCAAGGGCGGCAACGTCTCCGCGCGCGTCGAGGACCTCGAGCGGGCCTGGGAGAGCTGGCTCGCCTCCGACGGGGACGGTTACGACGCGTCCGCGAAGGACTCCTGGACGTCGCAGTTCGCGAAGGACGTGGCGTACAAGATCCAGCAGGAGACAGAGGAGGCCATGCTGCAACTCGCCCGGCACGCCTACGAGGTGACCGGCCGCAGCAAGCTCTGCCTCACCGGAGGGGTCGCCCTCAACTCCGTCGCCAATCAGCGCATCGCGGCCGAGGGGCCCTTCGACGAGGTCTACATCCTCCCGCCGGCCGGGGACGCGGGCAACGCCATCGGCGCCGCCTACTACGGGTACTACGCAGTCGGGGGCGGCACCGAACGGCACACGCTGCGCTCCGGTTCGACCGGCCGCACCTACACGGCCCAGGAGATCGAGCAGGCCGTGCAGGAAGTGGGCGACCGTCTCGAATCGCGCACGGCGACCGTCGCCGAGGTCGCGGGTCTCCTGGCCGAGCACCGGCTGATCGGCTGGTTCCAGGGCGGATCCGAGATCGGCCCCCGGGCTCTCGGCCACCGGAGCATGCTCGCCGACCCCCGTCACCCGGACTCCCGCGACTACCTCAACCAGGTCGTCAAGCACCGTGAGGTATTCCGCCCCTTCGCCCCCTCGGTGCTCCATGAGGAGGCAGCCCAGTGGTTCGACATGCGGGGCGGCGACAGCCCGTTCATGCTGCTCGTGCCCGACGTCCTGGAGCAGCGCCGTGAGACGGTGCCGGCCATCACCCACGTGGACGGGACCGCGCGCGTCCAGACGGTCGAGGCCGATGTGAACGCCCGCTACCACGAGTTGATCTCTCGCTTCGGTGAGCTGACCGGAGTGCCGCTGGTGCTCAACACCTCGTACAACGACGCCGGCGAGCCCATCGTCGAGACGCCCCAGGACGCGGTCAGGACCTTCCTCAACACGGAACTCGACCATCTCTACATCGGGGACCTCCTCCTGACGAAGCCCGGGCGGGAGCTGCCGGACCGGCACCCGAGCCGGCGGCCACTGGCATGACGGCGACGTCACAGCTGCTCGGCGACCTGCTGGCCGAACTCCATGAAGTGACCGACAGCGGCGACGCCCTGGACTCGGCCATCGTCGCCGCCGTCGAAGGGGCCCAGATGATCGCCGTGGCCGCGGAGGCTGCCAGGGAGGGTGCCGGCGCGGGCACGCCGCTGGAGCTGGCCCGGGAGGCCCTCGGCGCGATGAGGGCCTCAGTGGTCGCGGCCACGGTGTCGGTACGGACGCTCGAGGACCGCCGCCGGACGCAGGGCGTCGGCTCGCCATGAGCGAGCGATGGCCCGCACTGCTTCCGGCCGGCGGGGAGGAGTGGCCGGAGGCGGACGAGCGCCCCCTGGCCCTGGTCGTCTCGGTGGTGTGCGACGGACAGGTGGACCCCGTGTTCGTCGCACGCCCCGAACACGCCGCCGGGCGCGACCCGTTCCGCGGCTACGTCGTGGAAGCGGCCGACCCGCTGCTCCACCGGCCGGATGCCGTCGGCCTCGTCCGCGCCATGCACTGCGGCACCGGGCCCGGCCGAGGGGTCACCGCCACGGCCCTGCGCCTGAAGGACGGAGACCTCCAGGGCGTACGGATCGCCGAACTGCGGGAAGGGGCGCTCGTGCTGCGGGCCGGATGGCTGGCCACGGGTACGGACCTGGTCCGTGCCCGCATGGCCCTCGCCGCCGGCGGCGACCCGGACCTCGTGCCGCGCCGCCGGTGCGCCGCCGGCGCACGGCTCCTCTACCCTCCGGCGGCCGTAGCCCTGGAGGGCGTCGAGGTCGAGGTGGCGGCCCTTCCCCCGGGCATCTGGGAAACCGAAGTCCTCGCCCGCCCGGGGGAGTCCGCCCGTCCACCCGCGGGGGCCGGTGCGGGTGAACCACTGGTGCTGGGGCTCGCGGCGGGAGAGGACGGCGCGGCGTGCCGCCGCGCCCTCGATCTGCTGCCCGGGGCGCTGCGCGTCCACGAACTCCGCTCCTGACCGGAGCGCACGTGTGTCAACAACCATCGGAGGAAACCATGTCCGAGTCCCGGACGCTGCTGCTCATCGCGTCGTCGGCCAACCCCGACCTCCTGCGCGCCCCGCGCGAACTGGGGCTCCGGGTCGTGCTCGCCAACGCCGTACCGCCGGCGGACGGTGAGGTCTACGACCTCCATCTGCCTGTCGACGAGTTCGACGAGGACGCCGTCCTCGCCGCCGTGCGCGGGCATCTCGCGGAAGGCGGCCGGATCGACGCGGTGGCCACCTTCCAGGAGGGGGCGCTCCACGTGGCCGCGCGCGTCGCCGCCGAGCTGGGCCTGCCCGGCAACTCGCGGGAGGCCGTGCGCGCGATGCGGGACAAGTTCGAGACGGGCCGTCAGCTGAAGGAGGCCGGGGTGCCCACCCCGGCCACACGCGTCGCGACGACGTACGCCGAGGCCCTGGCGGCGGCCGAGGAGCTGGGATTCCCGCTGGTGCTCAAACCACAGGCCAGCGCGGCCAGCCAGGGCGTGACCAAGGTCGGCGACGAGACCGAACTGAAGGCTGCCTTCGACAACATCAGCGGCATCTACGCGTACGACACCTTCGGCAAGGACGGGTACTCGGTGCCGAACGTGGCGAGGGTGTACGCCTACCCCGAGGCCGACGGCGTGTTGATCCAGGAGTACGCGAAGGGCGACGAGTTCGCCCTGGACTTCGTCTACGGGGGAGGGGAGTACCGGCTGCTGGCGATCCACGACAAGCCCTACCCCTTCGTCGAGCCCCACTTCATCGAAGGTGCCTACGCCACGCCTTCCCTGCTGCCGGAGGCGGACCAGAAGGCGCTGGTCGCCACGGCCACCGACGCGCTCAAGGCGCTGGGCGCGACGGTGGGCGGCGCCCATGTGGAGCTTCGGCTCACCTCCTCCGGTCCCACGATCATCGAGGTCAACGGACGGCTGGGCGGCACCAACGCCTTCGTCCAGGAGTCGATTCGGGAGTCCACCGGCGTGTGGGGGCCGCGGGAGTACCTGCGTGCGGTGCTCGGTGAACCCGTGGACTTCACCGCGAAGGAACGCCCGACGCCGGCCGGGTTCACCCCCGTGCTCGCCGACCGCACCGGCGAACTCGCGGGCTTCGAAGGCGTCGGGGAAGCCGAAGCCCTGTCAGGGGTCGTGGCGCTGCGGTGGATGGCCGCCCCGGGCGACCACGTGGTGATCAAGTACCCGGAGAACCCCGTCTCCTGCTTCGTCCTCGTGCTCGCCCGCGGCGAGCGGCGGGACGACGTGCTGTCGACGCTGCAGTCGGCGGACCAGCTCCTCAAGCCCGTCTACGCCAACTGATCGCAGGGACACAGCCATGTCGAGTCCGACGAAGAACAGACCGCCCGCCACCACCGCGCAGGCCTCGTCCACCGGGCGGCCGTCGGCCCTGGGCACCAGGCATCTGACCATGATCGGCCTCGGCGGAGCGATCGGCGCGGGCCTTTTCGTGGGGTCCGGCGCCGGTATCGCACTCGCCGGTCCGGGCATCCTCATCAGCTTCCTCGCCGCCGGGCTGCTCGCGGTCCTGGTGATGCGCATGATGGGGGAGATGTCGGTAGCCCTCCCCGCTTCGGGATCCTTCTCCGCACATGCCGAGCGGGCGCTGGGCAGCTGGGCCGGATTCACGGTCGGCTGGCTCTACTGGGCCCTGATATCGGTCGTGCTGGCCATCGAGGCCACCGGCGCCGCCGTCATCGTCCACGCATGGGTGCCCGGAGTGCCGACATGGGCCTGGGTGCTGGTCTTCATGGCCGGACTGACCGTAACCAATCTCGCCGCGGTCAGGCTGTTCGGGGAGTTCGAGTTCTGGTTCGCGGTCCTCAAGGTCGTGGCGATCGTCGCCTTCCTCGTCCTGGGAGCCCTGGCCGTGACCGGAGCGCTGCCCGGCGAGGGCGCCATCGGGCTGGACAACCTGACGGCGCACGGCGGCTTCCTTCCCATGGGATGGGACGGCGTCCTGTCCGGACTGCTGGCCGTGGTCTTCGCGTTCGGCGGTATGGAGATCGTCACGCTCGCCGCGGCCGAGTCCGAGGACCCGGTGCGTGGTCTGAGCAGCGCGATGCGCAGCGTGGTGTGGCGGCTCCTGGTCTTCTACGTGGGGTCGGTCGCGGTGGTTGTCCTGGTGCTGCCGTGGAACGACAGCAAGGTCGGGGAGAGCCCGTTCGTCGCGGTCCTGGAGCACATCGGGCTGCCGGCCGCGGCCCAGGTGATGAACGTCGTCCTCCTCGCGGCGCTGCTGTCCGCGCTCAACGCGAACCTCTACGCCGCCTCACGCATGGTGCACTCGCTCGCCGAACGTGGCGAGGCGCCGAAGGCGCTTGCCACCCTCTCGGCGTCCGGGGTGCCCCGCCGGGCCGTGCTGGTGTCGGTGGCGTTCGGCTTCGTGTCCGTCCTGCTGAACATCTGGTGGCCCGACAGCGTGTTCCTGTGGATGCTCAACGCGGTCGGGGCGATCGCCCTGGTCGTATGGATAGCCGTGGCGGTGTCGCAGCTGCGGCTGCGCGTCGAACTGGAGCGCGAGGCGCCGGAGCGGCTCAAGCTGAGGATGTGGGGGTTCCCCGGGCTGACGATTCTCTCACTGGTCGTGATGGGCGGCGTGCTGGTCCTCCTGGCCGTCGACGACTCCTCCCGGCCCCAGGTGATCGGGACCGGCGTACTGACCGCCGTGGTCCTCGCCGCCGGGATCCTGAGGCAGTGGAGGCGGGGCTGAGAGCCTGAGCTCCGGCCCGGCCGGTCGCGCAGGAGGGGCCCGCCCCGGAGGCGGAGACCGGGGTCCGGGTCTCATGCCTCCGGGGCACGGGCCGCGGCGTCATCGTCGGACAGCTCCCGGAGGGTCTGCTCCAGCCAGGAGCGCTCCGCCTGCCGCGCGGCCCTGGCCATGATCAGCATGCCCTTGCGATAGCGGTCGTCCACGTCCTTGATCCGGGCGGGGACACCCGAGTGGCTGAAGAAACTGGCCGGTTCGGTGAGGAAGTCCAGCCGGCGCCGGAGCACGGCCCGTTGCTGCTCCGTGTCGGGCAGGTGGCTGAGGAACGCCAGCAGGGTGAAGAACGAGCCGCCGTCGGTGATCTCGGTGGTCCGGGGCTCGGCGAGCTGCCGCAGAAGCTCCGCCCTGCCGCTGTCGGTGATGTGGAGCATCTGGCGGGCCGGCGCCCCGCTGCCCGGCTCGGCCTGCCGCTCGACGTGTCCGGCCTGTCTGAGCCGGGTGAGCGCGGGGTACAGGGCTCCGTCGCTCACCGGCCGGTTGTGCCCGATGAGGTCGGACAGCCGTTGCCGGAGTTCGTAGGCGTGCATGGGCCGTTCGGCCAGGAACCCGAGGATGGAAAGTGTCAGCACGGCCCTCCTGCCAGCGTCTGTTTCCAGACTATCTCTTCTCGACGCACTCTAATCGAGGTAGTATCCCGGCACGGGACGGTGGCTGTCCCCTGTGGAAGGTGACGTGGACATGCGCGCGATGACGCTGGAGCGCCCGGGCGGGCCGGAGGCCCTGTACCTCCGTGAGGCCCCGAGGCCCGAGGCCCGTGAGGGCTGGACCCTCGTCAGCGTGCGGGCGTTCGGCCTGAACCGCTCCGAGCTCTTCACCCGTCGCGGATCGTCTCCGGGGGTCGCCCTCCCCAGGATCCTGGGCATCGAATGCGTGGGCACCGTCGAGCAGTCGCTCGATCCCCGGTTGCCCGCCGGCACTGTCGTGGCGGCGGCCATGGGGGGGATGGGCCGGCAGTTCGACGGCAGCTACGCCGAGTTCGCACTGCTTCCCACCGCACAGCTGATCCCGGTGAGGACCGAGCTGCCCTGGACCACCCTGGCCGCACTCCCCGAGTCCTGGCTGACCGCGCGGGGGACTCTCGACACACTGGACCTGAGGCCCGGACACCGCCTGCTGATCCGTGCCGCCACCTCCTCCGTGGGGATGGCGGCAATCGCCCTGGCGGCGGGGGGCGGGACGGAGATCGCGGCCACGACCCGCGATCCCGGCAAAGAGGCACTCCTGCGGGAACACGGCGCCGACCATGTGCTTCTCGACACCGGGGACGGCATCGGTGACGCGGTCCGCTCGGTATGGAGGGACGGCGCCGACCGCATCGTCGACCTCGTCGGCGGCACGGCCGTCCTCGACTCGCTGAAGGCCCTGGCCCCCGGAGGCCGCGTGTGCAATTCGGGGATCCTCTCAGACACCTGGACCATCCCCGGATTCCAGCCACTCGAGGACATCCCCTCCGGGGCCACGCTGACCACCTACTCCAGCAGCGAGATCAACCAGGGCGACTGGGCGCAGGGCGCGCTCGACGGCATCGTCCGCCGGGTCGAGTCCGGCGACTGCCGGGTCCTGATCGACCGGATCTTCCCCCTGGAGGAACTCGTGGCGGCGCACCGCCACATGGAAGCCAACCGCGCCACAGGAAAGGTCGTGGCCGTTGTCCACCACACCTGACACCCGGACCGCCTCCGGGAAGTCCTCCGTCCTCACTCCGGCGGCGACCCGCTGGTCACTGCTGGGTCTCGGCATCCCGGTCTACCTGGAGCTGCTCTCCGGCGTCGTCGCGGGAGTCATCGACACGATCTGGGTGTCCCGGCTCGGTGGGGCCGCCGTAGGCGCGGTGGCGGTCGCCACGACCCTGGAGAACGTGCTCCTCGGCGTCATCCTCATGGCCAATGTCGGGGCCACCGTGATGATCGCCGACGCGATCGGGGGGAACCGGCGCGCCGAAGTCCCGGTGATCATGCGCGCGGGGCGGGTGCTGTGGCTCGTCATCACCCCGGTCGTCGCCGTGGGCGGCTTCCTTCTCCGCGAGCCCATCGCACGACTGCTCGTCGGCGGTGAGGGCGACGTGCTCCGGCTCACCACGCAGTTCTTCGCCATCTCCTTTCCCGGGATCGCGGTCTTCTTCGCGCAGAACGTCGTCGACGGCATCTTCAAGGGCACCGGCGACACCAGAACCCCGATGCGGACGGCGATCCTGGCCAACGCCCTCATCCTCGTCCTCGATCCCCTTCTGATCTACGGCGTGGGGCCGCTGCCGCACATGGGCGTGCAGGGTGCCGCACTCGGCATGCTCCTCGGCCGTGCGATCGCCCTGTGCGTCAGCCTGGCGATCCTGCGCCGGAAACGGCTCACGGACATCGGTGAGGCGGAACCGACGGCCCTCCGATGGCCGCGCGCTCTGCGACGGCTGCTGGACATCGGTCTGCCGGCTTCCGGGGACTTCGTCCTGCGCATGGGGATCAGCATGACCCTGGTCGGCATCGTGGCCCGGTTCGGCGAGGACCCGCTGGCTGCCTACGGCATCGGTTTCAAGGTGCTGTTCTTCGTCACCATGGCCTTCTACGCCGTACGCCAGGCGGGCAGCATCCTCACCGCACGCACCCGCGGAGCAGGTGAACCCGCGGAATTCATGATCGGGCGGCAGAGCGCCGTGCTCGCCACGCTCGTCGGCGCCGGAGCGGGGCTCCTGCTCGCTCTCGGCGGGCGTTTCCTCATGGGGCTCTTCAGCGATGCTCCAGGAGTCGTGGACTCAGGTGGAGTGCTCTTCCTGTACCTCTTCCCCTACCTGCTTCTCCTGGCCGGGGTGGTGGGCCTGGGCGGAGTCTTCACCGGCGGTGGCCGCTCGCAGGCACTGTTCTGGGTGACGCTCCTGGGAGCAGTGGTACAGATTCCCCTCGCCTTCTATCTGAGCTCCTGGCCTGCGCTCGGAGTGGAGGGAGTCTGGCTGTCGATGATCATCGGCACCGGGGCGCAGTACGCTATGTCCTACGCGCTCTTCCGACGATACTTCGCCAAAACTGGTTGAATCTTGTGCGGTCAGGTATGGCAGGCACCTGCTGGCTCTGGTTAGAGTTGACAACTAAGGAGGACCTCATGCGGAGGGAGGCTGGCCGATCATGAGCGATGAGCCTGAACAGAGCCCGGGAGAGCAAGGGGGGCGCCTTGCCGAGAAACTGGAGCGCCTGCTGCGCATGACGGCGCCCGCGGGTCAGAAAGCCCCCTCGAACGAGGACGTCGCGACGGCGATCAACATCGCCGCCGGCGAGAAGACGATCAGTGCCACGTACGTCTGGCAGCTGCGAACGGGCCGCAAGACGAACCCGACGATGCGCCACCTCGAGGCACTCGCGCACTACTGCGGGGTGAACGCCGCCTACTTCCTCAGTGACGAGGAGTCGGCGAAGGTCGACGAGCAACTCGCCCTGCTCGACGCCCTGAAGGACTCCGACGCGCAGAACATCGCGCTGCGCTCGACCGGGCTCTCCGAGTCCAGCCGGCGCGCGGTGTCCAACATGATCGACCAACTGCGCAAACTCGAAGGACTTGTCGACCTGGAGCAGGGTCAGGAGGAGAAGCCACGCTGAGCTTGGGGCCTCCTCTTCCGGGGTTTCTCGCTGTCGAGCCGGCGGTACGCCCTGGAGACCCGCGTGAGCTGGTGGATCTCCTGCGGCAGGCTGATGTCCGACGTACGACGGCTGGGCATCAGCTCCTCATCCGCCGAGCGTCCGGCGGCCCCGCACACCGCTGATTTGAGCAGGGCGGCCTCGAAGACCGCCTCGTGTTCCGACCGGCGTGCCTGTTCGAGCCGGTGGACGGCGATGGGATCCGCCAGGCAGGAGAGCAGCAGCTGCCCGTCCCGGATCTCGATCACCCTCCGGTACAGGCGGTATTCGAGATCGCGGGGCGGCATCCAGTCCAGCAGGCGGTGGCGGGTCGGCTCCAGCGTGACCTCGGGGGCCGCCTGTGTCACGGCGCGCCACAGAGGTGCGAGCCCGAGGTAGGCGCGGTAGTGCCTGAACCAAGGTGTGCTCAGGCCGGGCCCCCAGGAGGGGATGGTCCAGCCGAGTACCTGGAGCAGGGTCCCGATGTCGGCGATGAGCCAGAAGAGGAACTTCCAGGGCGCCGTGGTGACGAGGGGTGTGTGCAGAGCGAGGATCTGCCAGTAACGGACGGCGCAGTAGACCAGGATGAGCGCGGACCCGCCGGCCACGAACCGCATGCCCAGCCGCAGCCAGAACTCCTGGATGGCACGGGCGTAGCGGACGGCGAACACGACCGTCTGATACCTCCCGACAGCACAGATCGCCAGGTAGTAGGACATGTAGAGGGCGTAGTCCGCGTCCTGGATGTTCAGATACACCGTCTCCTGTGCCGACGACACCTTGCCGGGAAGTATCGCCACGAACAGGGCGACGAGCACGGCGAGCGCGAGGGCGAAGCCGATCATCTGACGCTTCGCCACCCGCTTCGCCTCCTCGGGCGGCAGGGTCAGGTACACGACCGAGATCTGCTGGGCCGCGGTCAGCGTGACCACTGACACCTGGACGATGATGATCGTGATGTTGGGGTAGTCGCAGAACGCGATGATCCGTTCCCGGAAGACCTCGAGATCGACCCAGTAGGACAACCCGTTGAAGAAGAAATAGGTGCACAGGGCGAAGAGGGCGGCGCTCCGCCCGTTCATCCGTAACGCGGGAGCTTTGTAGCAGAAGGCAATCAGGTTGGCGATGGCGCACGACCAGGAGAGCCAGAGGAACAGAGGGTCCATCAGAGCCCCATGGGGGCGCGTTCGGGATGGTAGTCGCCGGACACTGCCATCCGGAGCCGGCCGATGACATCGCCGTGGGTGCTGAGGGGCGGGGGGATTTCGGCCTGTGGGCTGATGTGGGCGCAATAGAGCGAGGCGATCATCTCGGCCTCTTGCTCGTTCCGGTCGGAGTACTTGTTCCGCTGCAGAACCCGCCTGACAATCATCGGTGATATGTCGGGGAAGAGTTTTGTGAGGATGTCGTCGTCCATGCTGGACAAGGACTGATGGTCACACATGATGTGGCCGAGTTCGTGAGCGATGATGTGCTCTTGATGGGGTCGGCTCGCGGAAGCGGCGTAGACGACGAAATCAGCCGCGCCGGTGGCCAGCCACATGCCGTTCACCGAGTTCTGGGGGATGGCCATCGGTACGAGATGGATGGGCCTGCCGCGCTTCTCGGACAACCGGTCCCTGAGGGTGAGCACGTTCCGGCCACCGCCGGGTATCTCCAGGTCTGCCAGCCGGGTACTGCACTGCCGCCTGAGCTTTCTGAAATAGCGTTTCGAGGGGACGGCAGAAGGTGCGGGGGACTCGGACTTCGCCGACGTGTTCATTGAGTCTCGGTCAACTTCCGCTCGGATGGTCACGTGCAGAACGTGCGCCCGGAAGGTGGAAGAAAATCTCCGGGACGCGGGAGTGTTCCGGGCCGAGGGCCGGCCTCGGTTCGTTGATCACTGCGGTGCGGGAAAAGGCCTCGCCCCTCCGGCCGGAACAGCGGGCCGGAGGGCACGCCTGTCCCTACGGTTTTTCCGGAGGTGTGCGCGGCGAGATCCGCGGCTCCATGCGCCGCGAGGACAGCCTCAGCCTCCGGAAGGAAGGACTGTGCGGCACTCCGGACAGGGCGGCGGGAGGTACCGGACGCCTTCGGCCCGCCCATGCGTACTGAATGAGGCCGAGCCCCCGTGAGTCGTCTCTCGCGCTCGCTCCTCCATGGCCATCCCCTCTATGGCGCGACGCATGTGCCCCGGTCAGATTGCCCTCACCTGTCGAACATGGCAATCAATGCGAACCAGCTCGGCTCAAACGATGCCCCAAACGGCCAGATCCATGGAACCGGTTGGCCGAAAATCTTTAAAGATCTTCCTCAAGCGGAACTTGCGTAGCGACAGAACCCGAGCTCCGATGCTGCGGGTTCTGTCGGGCCGCCCGTTTAACGGGACGTTGCCGAAGAACGGCGTTCCAGCACTCTCCCCTCGGCTTCACCGGTTGGCTGCCGCCCCACCTTCCGGCAAAAACGTTGACAATTCACGGTGATATCGGTGTGGGGCCCTTCCGGGAGCCGGCCCGCGCACCGTGCCCCGGCCGGTGCGGAACGGCGCTGGTGGACCGGGGCACCGTCGATGGCCGAATAGGAGTACGGGCCTGGGAGCGTCCGGCGGTCCGTGGGCTCCTGCTCTCGTCGGGCGGAGGCGTGGCGTCCCCGCGCACCCCGCGCACACGGACGGCCTGACGGCTGCGCTCGGGCCGCCAGGCCGTCTACCGCCGAGGCGTGGGTGCCCCGCCCCCGGCAGGGCATCGGCACGATGACCGGCGTCGGTCGTGGCGGCGTTCGTCCCGGCCGCCACGCGGCGCTGTGGTGTCCCCCACAGCGGGCGCCGCCCGCCGCACGGCCGCGATCCCGCTCTCCCCGTGCGGCAGAGGGGAGAGGGGCGGCTGTCCGCGGGGACGGGGCCTCGCCGCTGTGACCGGGATCTCTACCGCGCCGCCCGTCTCCGCTGGCACTGTGGTCGGGTCACGGGCGACGCCCACTGCCGACCGACCGAGCGAGATGCCATGACCGCGACCGCAGCCGAGAACCGCACCCACACCCGCGCCCGCACCGGCGGCCCGAAGGACGGGCCGAAGATACTGGAGCACATTCTGGGCTGGACGCTCGTCGTCGTCCTCGCCATGTTCGTCACTCAGGCGGGGCTGATGTGAGATGACCTGCGACGGCCCCTCACGACCGATGGGGTGAGGCGCCCGCCCGGCACCCCACCCCTGACCCGCCCTGAGGGGCGTGTACCCCGCAGGGGCTAGTTGATGGCCCGGATCAGCTCACCGTCAGTCGTGTCGCCGCTGAGCTCCCAGAAGAAGGTGCCTCCCAGGCCCTGCTCGTTCTTGTAGTCCATCTTCGTGGCGATGGTGGACGGGGTGTCGTAGCTCCACCAGTTGGTGCCGCAGAGGGCGTACGCCGTGCCGGCGACCGTGCTGGTGGCCGGGCAGCTGTCCTTCAGGACCTTGTAGTCCTCGATCCCGGCCTCGTACGTCCCCGGGGCCGCCCCTGTCGCCGTGCCACCAGGCTCCTCCTGGGTGACGCCGGTCCAGCCACGGCCGTAGAAGCCGATGCCCAGCAGGAGCTTCTCCGCGGGGATGCCCAGGCCCTTGAGCTTGGAGATCGCCGCGTCGCTGTTGAAGCCCTCCGTCGGGATGCCCGGGTAGGAGGTCAGCGGTGAGTGCGGAGCCGTCGGCCCCTGGGCCGCGAACGCGCCGAAGAAGTCGTACGTCATCGGGTTGTACCAGTCCAGGTACTGCGCCGCCCCCGCGTAGTCCACGGCGTCGATCTTGCCGCCGTCGGACCCGTCAGCGGTGATCGCCGAGGTGATCAGGCTGTCGCCGCCGAACTTCGACCGCAGCGCCGACAGGAGCTCGCCGTACGCGTCGCGGCCACTGGTGTCGCAGGTCAGCCCGCAGGCGTTCGGGTACTCCCAGTCGATGTCGATGCCGTCGAAGACATCGGCCCAGCGCGGGTCCTCGACCAGGTTGTAGCAGGACTCGGCGAATGCGGCGGGGTTCTGCGCGGCCTCACCGAAGCCGCCGGACCAGCTCCAGCCACCGAAGGACCAGATGACCTTCAGGTCGGGGTGCAGCTTCTTCAGCTTGCGCAACTGGTTGAAGTTGCCGCGCAGTTCCTGGTCCCAGGTGTCCGCGACGCCGTCCACCGACTGGTCCGCCGTGTAGGCCTTCTCGTAGTCGGCGTAGCTGTCGCCGATGGTGCACTTGCCGCCCTGGACGTTGCCGAAGGCGTAGTTGATGTGTGTCAGCTTGTCGGCCGAGCCCGACGTCTCGATGTTCTTCACGTGGTAATTGCGGTCGTAGACGCCCCAGTTGGTGAAGTAACCGACCACCTTGTCGCCGGCCGCGGTGGGCGCGGCTTCGGCGGCTTCCGGCGCGGAGGCCTCGGCAGCGGCAGCGGCGGCACCCGCGGAGGACGTACCGGCGACGCCGAGCAGAGCGGCGCCGAGCGCGGCGGTACACAGGGTGGCGGCGAGCGCCCGGAGACGGGCGCGAGGACGGTGAAGTCCGGTCATTGTGGCTCCTCGTGGGGGAGGGCTTGGGTGTGTGGGGTGCCTGCCCCTGCACCAGCCGGAATTGGCATGGACGCGATGAGGCATCGGGGGAGACCGTAGAAGGACTAGACCAGTTGGGTCAATGGTTCGGACCAATTTCGCTGACCGTGGCTCCGGCTGCCCGGTGACGCGTGCGCTCCGATCGGGCATACTCAACGCGCCACAGCCGCTGGCCAGCATCTCCCGTGATCCGGGAAGGCAGGATCGGCTGCGGAGCCGTAGATTTCCGGGCATCGCCCGGGACCACCCGGCGGTGCGGCGCACACCCCGCGCGCGACCGCCGTCACGCCCGACAGGGAGGAGAGCGCCGTCATGTCCGACCGTGCCCCGCAGCCGGTGGAACGCCGTCTGCCCACCGAGGAGTCCCGGCAGCTCGTCGAGCTCGTACGCGACATCGTGTCGAAGGAAATCACTCCCCGGGCGGCCGAGGAGGAGGAAGCGGGCCTCTTCCCGCGCCCGGTCTTCACGCTGCTCTCCGAAGCCGGTCTGCTGGGACTGCCGTACGGCTCCGCGCACGGCGGCGGCGACCAGCCGTACGAGGTCTACCTCCAGGTACTCGAAGAGCTGGCGGCCGCCCGGCTCACCGTGGGCCTCGGCGTGAGCGTCCACTCCCTGGCCTGCCACGCGCTGGCCGGATACGGCACCGAGGCGCAACAGGCCGCCCACCTCCCGGCGATGCTCTCGGGCGGCCTGCTCGGCGCCTACTGCCTCTCCGAGCCGTCCTCGGGATCCGACGCCGCCTCGCTCCGTACGAAGGCGGTGCGGGACGGCGAGGGCTGGGTCCTCACCGGGACCAAGGCCTGGATCACGCACGGAGGCATCGCCGACTTCTACACGGTGCTGGCCCGCACCGGGGAGGACGGCCCCCGCGGTATCACCGCCTTCCTCGTGCCCGGTGACGCCGAGGGCCTCGAAGCAGCCCTGCCCGAGAAGAAGATGGGCATGAAGGGCTCGCCCACCGCCCAGCTGCACTTCGACGGTGTACGGATCTCCGGCGACCGCCGCATCGGTGACGAGGGGCAGGGCTTCGCCATCGCGCTGTCCGCGCTCGACTCGGGGCGGCTGGGAATCGCCGCCTGCGCCATCGGCGTCGCCCAGGCGGCCCTGGACGAGGCGGTCGGATACGCCACCGACCGGCGTCAGTTCGGCCGCCCCATCGCGGACTTCCAGGGGCTGCGCTTCATGCTGGCCGACATGGCCACGCGGATCGAGGCAGGCCGGGCGCTCTACCTGGAGGCGGCACGGCGCCGCGACGCCGGCCTGCCGTTCTCGCGGCAGGCCGCGATGGCGAAGTTGTTCTGCACGGACGCGGCCATGGGGGTGACCACCGACGCGGTCCAGGTACTCGGGGGGTACGGCTACACCCTCGACTTCCCCGTCGAGCGGCTGATGCGCGAGGCCAAGGTGCTTCAGATCGTCGAGGGCACCAACCAGATCCAGCGCATGGTCATCGCGCGGCATCTCGCGGGTCCCGAGACGCACTGACCCGGACGGGCCGGTCCGACCAGACAGGTGTCGTCATGATCCGGTTCCACTCCTGGTCATGACGGCCCGGCAGGGTCCGGCCCATACTCTCCCAATGACGCAGCATGGCCCGGTAGACGGGCGGGTCGGTGGAGTGCGGCGCGGACGGTCCCGCCGGCTCCCCGGACGGCGGCGCGGGCAGAGGAACCGATTCTCCGGACGTCGGTGCGGCGAGACGGCGGCGTCCGGGGGCGGCCGTTGAATGCGGCGTGGTCATACAGAGCCAACGCGGCTACGGGCCCCGGGTCACTGCCCTGCCGATTCGCGCGCCCGTTCCTCGGGTGCCGCCGCGGCCGGCGGCCGGCAACTGTCCGCACCACGCCGGCCCGGCCGTCGTGGTGCGCGCAGGGACGCGCCCCGGGGGCGCGGAGGCGTCAGGCGGCGTGACGCCGCGCCTGAGGGCCGGACCGCAGGGGGCGCGAGCCAGGACCAGCGGCGTGCGAGAAGGGCTGCATCCGCCAGTCGAGCCCCTGGGGGAGCGTCAACAGCAGCGCCGTCTCCTGCTCCTGGGCCTCGAGCGACTCGTCGGCGGGGCGCGCCCGGGAGGCGTCACGGTTCGTACCCGGGCAGACGGTGAGGACGAACGGGTTCCACGGGGTGGGGCACAGCGCGTGCTCGGGAAGCACGTCCTCGTCCGCCAGCAGGGCGATCGGCTGGGCACAGTCCGGGCAGATCACGCGGTACATCTCGAGTGTGTCGTACACGTCGGGAACGGCGTCCTCGTCGGGAGCCGCGTATGCGGCGTCCACGGCGTCCTCGTCGGGCTGCGGTCCGGTACGTCCGGTGAGCTTGAGGCTCTGCATGGTTCTTTCCCCCCTCGGTGGGCCGGCAAGGCGCCACGGCCTCGGCCACAGCAAGCACTTCCCGTCGGAAGTCGGCCGTAACCGCGAGGCCCCCGGCTACCCATCCGTAAACCTGTGGCATTCATCACATGCCTCGTGAACGTGCCCTTCCGGGCCTTCCACGGCTGTGCCTGGAGGGACCGGGGGCATAGGTTGATCCGCATGGAGGAGCTGGACCGTCAGATTGTGGAGTTGCTCGTCAAGGACGGGCGGATGAGCTACACCGACCTGGGCAAGGCCACCGGCCTGTCCACCTCGGCCGTTCATCAGCGCGTCCGCCGGCTGGAGCAGCGCGGGGTGATCCGGGGCTACGCCGCGGTCGTCGACCCCGAGGCTGTCGGCCTGCCCCTCACCGCGTTCATCTCGGTGAAACCCTTCGACCCGAGCGCACCCGACGACATCGCCGAACGGCTCGCCGGTGTGCCGGAGCTCGAGGCCTGCCACAGCGTCGCGGGCGACGAGAACTACATCCTCAAGGTGCGCGTCTCCAGCCCTCTGGAGCTGGAGCACCTGCTCACCCGCATCCGTACGCTGGCCGGCGTCTCCACCCGTACGACCGTCGTCCTCTCCACGCCCTACGAGGCGCGTCCGCCGCGCGTCTGAGGGGTCCGCCCGGCGTTGCGGAGGGGGCGGGGGAGAAGCGGGTCCCGGCAGGCGCGAGACTGGTCCCATGACCGAGAGCACCGCCCCCCAGAGCGAACATCGCACCGTGCTGCTGCGCGGTGGAGACGTCCACAGCCCCGCCGATCCGTTCGCCACCGCGATGGTCGTCGAACGCGGCCATGTCGCCTGGGTGGGTTCGGAGGGGGCGGCCGACGCCTTCGCGAGCGGCGTCGACGAGGTGATCGACCTGGAAGGGGCCCTGGTCACCCCGGCCTTCACCGACTCCCACGTCCACACCACGTCCACCGGACTCGCCCTCACGGGGCTGGACCTCTCCGGTGCTCGCACGCTTGCCGAAGCCCTCGGGCTGGTGCGTGCTTTCGCGAACGGTCACGAGGGAACCGGGGTGATCCTCGGGCATGGGTGGGACGCCGCCCGCTGGCCCGAGCAGCGGCCCCCGTCGCGTGGCGAGCTCGACGAGGCGGCCGGCGGCAGGGCCGTCTATCTGCCCCGTGTGGACGTCCACTCCGCCGTCGTGACCACCGCGCTCCTCGACCTGGTCCCGGGCGTCACCGGACTGACCGGATACCACCCCGACGCCCCGCTGACAGGTGACGCCCACCACGCGGTGCGTGCGGCCGCCCACGACGCCGTCACACCGGCGCAGCGGGCCCGGGCCCAGCGTGCGGCCCTGGAGCACGCCGCGTCGCTCGGTATCGGCACCGTGCACGAGTGCGCGGGCCCCGAGATCTCGGACGAGGAGGACTTCACCGGGCTGCTGAAGCTCGCCACCGAGCAGCCGGGCCCCCGGGTCTTCGGATACTGGGCCGAGCCCGTCGAGGACGAGAAGGGCGCCCGCCGGATCCGTGAGCTCGGCGCCATCGGCGCGGCCGGTGACCTCTTCGTCGACGGCTCGCTGGGCTCGCACACGGCTCTCCTGCACGAGCCGTACGCCGACGCCCCGCACACGGGCACGGGCCGGCTCGACGCCGCGCGGATCGCCGTACATGTGGCCGCCTGTACCGAGGCGGGCCTCCAGGCCGGATTCCACGCCATCGGCGACGCGGCGGTGTCCGCCGTGGTGGCCGGCGTCCGGGCCGCCGCCGAGACCCTCGGGCTCGCCCGGATCAGGGCCGCCAGGCACCGCGTGGAACACGTCGAGATGCTCACCCCGGAGACCGTGGCCGCCTTCGCGGAACTGGGCCTCACCGCCTCCGTCCAGCCCGCCTTCGACGCCGCCTGGGGCGGTCCCGACGGAATGTACGCCCGCCGCCTGGGCGCGGAGCGCGCAGCGACCCTCAACCCTTACGCGGCCCTGCTGCGCGCGGGCGTGCCACTCGCCTTCGGCTCGGACAGCCCGGTCACCCCCCTGGACCCCTGGGGAACCGTGCGGGCCGCCGCCCATCACCGCACACCCGGGCACCGTGTCTCCGTACGCGCCGGGTTCACCGCCCACACCCGGGGCGGCTGGCGGGCAGTCGGGCGCGACGACGGCGGTGTGCTCGTCCCCGGAGCCCCGGCCGACTACGCGGTCTGGCGTACCGGAGAACTGCTGGTCCAGGCCCCGGACGACCGGGTGGCGCGGTGGTCCACCGATCCCCGCTCCGGCACCCCCGGACTGCCCGATCTCACGCCCGGCGCGGAGCTTCCGGTCTGTCTCCGGACGGTGGTTTTCGGACAAACTGTCTACGCGCGACCGAACGAGTGACGTCGGGACATTTCGTACCGCCGATCGAAGTCGCCCGGACTCTGCCACGACCTGCGGGTCCTCGGCGCTGACCAGGCGTTTTCGGGAGAAGCAGCAGGTAGAGCGACTGTTGACAGAAAGCGCCCACGGGCCGGTAGGTTCGGCCGGGTCCACCACTGGACGTCCGACCGGTCAAACCTCCACGCAGTCGTCGAACGCCGCTGGGTCATGGGGTGGTGTGCCGCACCGGCGCACCACCACTGACAGCCAGGTTCAGCGCCCGCGCCTCGGGGGCGAGGGAAGGTTTCGTCCGGACGGCAGGTGTGACCCGGGTGGGGCCCGGAGGTTCAGTAGACAACGGCTCTCGGTCGACCCGCAGCCAGCGGGTCCCAGGTCGGCCCGAAGGACACCGGGCCCCGATCCGCAGTGCTGCCCTTCTGTCCCCAGTTACCTGCTTCTGTCCATGCGCCACGCGCCACCCTGTGACCGCGTCGGAGCCGGGCCGTGTCGTGCTGGATATGGTGTGCACCTGCGTACGGACTTTAAGGGGCAGTAGTGAACGACGGCGGTCAGAGGCAGTTCGGCCCGCTCGGCACAGTCTTGGTGATCATTCCGACCTACAACGAGGCCGAGAACGTCAAGCTGATCGTCGCCCGGGTACGTGCCGCCGTCCCGGATGCGGACATCCTCGTCGCCGACGACAACAGCCCCGACGGCACCGGCAAGGTCGCCGACGAGCTCGCGGCCGGCGACAGCCAGGTGCACGTCCTGCACCGCAAGGGCAAGGAAGGGCTCGGCGCCGCCTATCTGGCCGGGTTCCGCTGGGGCACCGAGCACGGCTACGGCGTCCTGGTCGAGATGGACGCGGACGGCTCGCACCAGCCCGAGGAGCTGCCCCGCCTGCTCACCGCGCTGAAGGGCGCCGATCTGGTCCTCGGCTCGCGCTGGGTCCCGGGCGGCCGGGTGGTCAACTGGCCCAGGCACCGCGAGATGATCTCGCGCGGCGGCAGCCTCTACTCCCGGATGCTGCTGGGCCTCTCGGTGCGCGACGTCACCGGTGGTTACCGCGCCTTCCGCACCGGAACCCTGGACGGCCTCGGTCTCGACCAGGTCGCCTCGCAGGGCTACTGCTTCCAGGTCGACCTGGCCCGGCGAGCCGTCGAGGCGGGCTATCACGTCGTCGAGGTGCCGATCACCTTCATGGAGAGGGAGATCGGCGACTCCAAGATGAGCCGCGACATCCTCGTCGAGGCCCTGTGGCGGGTCACCGCCTGGGGCGTCACCGGCCGGGCCAACAGGGTGCTGGGCCGCAAGGCCACCTGACCGCCCCTGCCGAGGTCCCATGATCACCCCCTTACGCCGCCCGGACGCCCGTACAGGCACACTGGGGGCATGACGACCGGCACACCGCCTCCGAACCGTCCACGGCGCTCACGCGCCCGTACCCTCCTGCCGCTGGGCATCGCCGCCTGGCTGGTGCTGGAGATCTGGCTGCTGACCGTGGTGGCCGGTGCGGCGAACGGCTTCACCGTGCTGCTGATCCTGGTCGCCGGTGCCGTGCTCGGCGCCGCGGTGATCAAGCGGGCAGGCCGGCGGGCCTTCCGTAACCTCACCGAGACGCTCCAGCAGATGCCGGGGCAGCCCGGCGCCCCCGCCGAGCCGGCCGCGGCCCCGGCCGGCAGCAAGGGCAACGGCTTCCTGATGCTGGGCGGCCTGCTCCTGATGATCCCCGGCGTGATCTCCGACGCGGCGGGACTCCTGCTCCTGCTGCCCCCGGTCCGCTCCGTGCTCGGACGCTACGCGGAACGCTCCCTGGAGCGCAGGATGCGGGCGGCGGCGCCGGGAGGCCTCTCCGACGCCTTCCAGCAGGCCCGGATCCACCGGCCGGACGGAAAGGTGGTCCCGGGCGAGATCGTCCGCGAGGACGGCACGTCAGCGCCGCCACACCCCGACGACGGCGAGGGCACGGGCCGCCCGCCCCTGACCCCCTGAGGCCTCGCCGCCCCTGAGAAGCCCCGGGCAGGAATGAAGAGCCTGACGAAGAGCCTGGGGAGGCGACGAAGAGCCGCGGGGGGGGGGGGGGGGGGGGGGTGGTGGGGGGGGGGGGGGGGGGGGGGGGTGGGGGGGGGGGGGGGGGGGGCCCCCCGCCCGGCCGGGGGGGGGGGGGGCGGGGCGGGAGTT